>NC_019673.1:3790909-4422727 GCF_000328705.1 Saccharothrix espanaensis DSM 44229
GGATCGTCGCGGCCGGCATCACCGGCGACACCCAGGACGGCCTGCCCAAGCGCCCCGTCCGGATCCACTGGGCGTTCACCCTGCCCGTCTGATCCCACCCCGGCGCGCCTCCGACCGTCCACTCAGGACTCTTCGGGGGCGCGCCGGATACCCCGTCGCCGTACGAAGAGAACTCCCACCGCGACCACGAGGCACAGGTACGCGAACCAGTTGCCGAAGCGCGTGTACGGCGTCGAGCCGGACCCGACCGGGACGTCGGCGACGACCGCGGTGAACGGTGTCGCGCCACCGGTGCGGGCGTCGGCGAGGACCCGCCCGCGATCGTCGGAGATCATCACGGTCCCGGTCCGGCCCGACCAGACCACCGCCAGACCGTTCTCCACGCCGCGCAGCAACGCCATCCTGCTGTGCTGCCACCCGTTGTCGTCCTCGTCCGACGCGGGAACGGCGAGCAGGCGCGCACCGGCCGCGGCGTAGGCCCGGCTCGGGTCGCGGAAGTTGACGTCGAAGCAGATCTCCACGCCCGTGCGGCCGTCGGGCAGCAGCAGGAGGTCCTCGCCCCCGGGACTGACCGTGTCGTGGTGCTTCAGGTACCGCAGGGGTTCTCCGCCGTCGGCCGGGAAGACCAAGGCGTAGTTGAACTTCGCGTTCCCGCTCCAGTGCGCGAAGCCGACCACGACATCGGTGCCGTGGTCGCGCGCGGCCCGGCCGAGCGTGTCCGCGAGCACCGCCGGCCGGGCGTCGGTCGGGCGGAACGACTGCTCCGGCAGCACGACCACGTCGAGACCGCCGGGCAGGTCGCCGATCGCCGCGGCGTACCCGGCGGCCAAGTCCCGGCCTTCGGGTGTGGCCAGGTCCGGCGCCCACGTCCGCTGGTTGGTCGCGACCGCCGCGACCTTCGCCGCCGGCCCGTCGTCACCGGCCAGGCGCAAGGCACTCGCGCCGAGAACGAGGACCACGAGCCCGATCGCCGTGGCGGCAGGGGCCGAGCGGGCGCTGACGGCGGCGGCGATCGCGGCGGGCAGCAGCACCACCAGGAACTCGACGCCCCACATCCCGGCCACGGCGGCGGCCTGCACGACGACCGGCACGTCCGCCTGGTGGTTGGCGAAAGTCCCCATCAACCCCATCGGGTTGGTCACCGACACCACGTACAGCGCCCCGGTCCACACGGCAGGAGCCGCGAACGCGGCCAAGACCGGTCGGCGACGCCGGACCTGGTGGCGGAACGCCCACACCGCGAGCACGAACACCACCGACATGCCCACGTTGATCACGACCCCGACCGGCCACATCGGCTCGTCGTGTGAACGCAGTTGGAACGCCCAGCTGTTGGCCGTCCCCAAGGCGTAGGACAGGAACGCGGCGACGATCGCGGCCCACGCCGGTAACCGGGCGGCGACGAGCAGCACGGGCAACGGCGCGAGCCACGTCAACACCGGGACCGGGTCGAACCCCGTGCCGAAGAAGAACAACACCGCACCGCACGCCACGGCCGCCGCGACCCGCCACACCGGTTCACGGTCGCAACCCATCGAGCACCCTCCCGGTCGTCCGCTTGCACAGCGCCCGGAAGTCGTTGGCGGACATGGAGATCCGGTCGCCGTGGTAGAGCTGCACCAGGCCCATCACCGGGGTGGTGAGGGCGAGCGTGGTCTCCAGCGGGTCGTCGGCGCGCAGCACGCCGGCCCGCACGGCCTGCTCGACGGCCTCGAACACCGGCCGGAACGACGGCGACCCGCCGGTGCGGAAGTCCTCCGGGAACCGCCGTGCCTCCTCGCGGCGCTCGGTGACCACGTACCGGTACAGGTGCGGCTTGCCGAGCGCGAAGTCCAGGAAGTCGTCGGTCAGCCGGTCGAGCCGCGCGGGGAAGTCCAGCCCCTCGTGGCCCCGGCCCCACTCCCGGGTGAGTTCCGCGACGGCGTTGTCCACGGCGGTGCGCAGCAGGGCCTCGCGGTTGGGGTAGTGGCGGTAGGTGGCCATCGGCGTCACGCCGACGTCGGCCGCCACCCGGCGCATCGTCACCGCCTGCGCGCCCTCGTCCAGCAGGATCGCCAGTGCCGCCGACGCCATGCGCCCGGCGGTCGTCCCCTCCGTCATGTCTACAGCGTATACCCACCTGGTCTACGGCGTAGACCAGCGGCCGTGACGCGCCCGTGGTACCGCGCGCGACATGCGAGGTCCAGCGGTTGGTGTCAGGGTTGGCGGCATGATCGCCGTGTCTCGCCTGCGTCAGGTGTCCTGGACCGAAGTGGTACCGGTGTTGGGTGCGGTGGTGCTGGCGCTGGCCTGGGGACGGGACCTCGGGGCGGTCCTGGTCACCATCGTCGCCATCGTGCTCGCGGGCACCGTGCTCTCCGCCGTGCACCACGCCGAGGTCGTCGCGCACCGCGTCGGCGAGCCGTTCGGGTCGCTGGTGCTCGCGGTCGCCGTCACGGTGATCGAGGTCGCGCTGATCGTCACGATGATGATCTCCGGCGGGCCGGACACGGCGTCGCTGGCGCGCGACACGGTGTTCGCCGCGGTCATGATCACGACCAACGGCATCGTCGGCCTCTCGCTGCTGGTCGGCGCGTTCCGCTACGGCGTGACGCTGTTCAACCCGGAGGGCAGCGGCGCGGCGCTGGCCACCGTGGCGACCCTGGCCACGCTGTGCCTGGTGCTGCCGACCTTCACCGCCAGCACGCCGGGACCGGAGTTCTCCACCTCGCAGCTCGCCTTCGCGGCGGTGGCCTCGATCGCCCTGTACGCGACGTTCGTGCTGACCCAGACCGTGCGCCACCGCGACTTCTTCCTCCCGGTCACCGCCGACGGCGAGCCCGATGCCGAGGAGCACGCGTCGCCGCCGTCGACCAAGGAGACCTGGATCAGCCTGGCGCTGCTGATGGTCGCGCTCGTGGTCGTGGTGGGGCTGGCCAAGGTCGAGTCGCCGGCGATCGAGGCCGGGGTGAAGGCGGCCGGGTTCCCGCCGTCGTTCGTGGGCGTGGTGATCGCGCTGCTGGTCCTGCTGCCCGAGACGCTCGCGGCCGGCCGCGCCGCCCGCCGCGACCGGGTCCAGATCAGCCTCAACCTGGGCTACGGCTCGGCGATGGCCAGCATCGGCTTGACGATCCCGGCCATCGCGCTCGCCTCGGTGTGGCTGGACGGCCCGCTGGTGCTCGGCCTCGGGCCGACCCAGATGGTGCTGCTCGCGCTCACCGTCCTGGTCAGCGTCCTGACCGTGGTGCCCGGTCGGGCGACCCGGATGCAGGGCAGCGTCCACCTGGTGCTGCTCGCGGCGTTCCTGTTCCTCGCCATCAACCCCTGACCTCACGCGGACGGGTGATCACCTACCGCCCGCCGACGTGGTCGACTTCGGCGTCGCGCGGGCGGACCACGTCGAGCCGGTGCGGCCGGACTCGGACGGGAGATCCGGCCGGACAGCGCGCGGCACCAGGCGGAAGTGGCCGAGGCGCCGGGGCTCGAGCGGGTCCGGTGTCGACCGGGTGCCGACCCGGCTCGGCGCCGCCCTGACCGGGCTGTCGCCTCCCTCCCGGCTGCTCGACGACGAAGGCGACGAGCACGAGGACCTCGGACGCGCCGACGGGCCGGCCTCCCAGCGGAGACCGGCCCGTCGTCCCCCCTGTGGTCAGCAGGTGCTCGCGCCGTCGAACCGGCGCGGGAGCTTGGCCACCTGACTGGTCAGCTCCCACCCGTCCGGAACGGTGGAGCACTCGCCGTCCGAACCGTTGGCCCAGACGATCTTCAGGTTGAGCGACTTGTCACAGTCGTTCAGGGCGTGCCCGGTCTGGGTGATCCTGCCCTTGGTGACCCACACCTTGACGCACGACGGCGCGTTGCCCAGCACCTCGACCTCACCCGCCGGGTCGCCCGCCGCCATGGCCGAGCCGCCCAGCAGACCCGTCGCGACCGTGCCGGCCGCGACGACGATCGCCGCCCGCCGTCCGATGTCGTTGAACCGCATCTCGTAGTCCTCCCCTGATGGTGGAACTTCCCCCTGTGGAACCACTTTCGGTGGGTCGTCCCCTCCGACCCGCCGGCCTGCGGAAGCGCCGGTGAGAGCAGGTTAGGGGCGGGCGGCGGGGCCCCGTGACGGTCGTTCACCCCACAAATCGCCGATCAGGTCGGGCCGGCCGTCGACTCCGCGAACGCCCGCGCGGCGGCGGGTGAGGTGAACAGCCGGTCGAGCCGCGCGCGGGCGAGCCGCCACCGGAACGGCCCGGCGGTGGCCGGGTCCGAGCCGTGGAAGACCACCTCGCCCAGCCACCGCGAGAACTCCTGGTCGTGCCACACCCGGCGCAGGCAGGTCGCCGAGTACTCGCGCAGCGGGCCCGGGTCGTCGTCGTGCACGGCGGCGGACAGCGCCCGCGCCAGCACGCCCGCGTCCGCGATCGCCAGGTTCATCCCCTTGCCGCCCAGGGGAGGCACGATGTGCGCGGCATCCCCGACCAGGAACAGCCTGCCGTGCGCCATCGGGTCGACCACGAAGCTGCGCGCGTCGATCACCGCCTTCGCCACGATCGGACCGGCCACCAGGTCCTCGTCGGCCAGTCGCAGCCGCAACTGCCGCCACACCCGGTCGTCGGTCCACGCCGCCAGGTCCTCGCCGGGCCGGCACTGGAGGTAGAACCGGCCGGCCGCCGGCCCGCGACCGAAGTGCGCGGCGAACCCGTGCGGGCTCAGCGCGAGCAACGGGAGCGCCGGCGGCGGCGAATCGGTGAGCACGGTGAACCACCCGACCTCGTCGGCGTGCCGGTAGGTGGTGAGGGCGTCCGGCGGGATGCTCGCCCGGCTCACGCCGTGGAACCCGTCGCACCCGGCGAGGAAGTCCGCGTCCAGCCGGCGGGGCACGCCGTCCGCGTCGCGGTAGGTGACGTGCGGCCGGTCGCCGTCGATGTCATGCAGCGCCACGTCGTGCGCCGCGAACCGGAGGTCGCCGCCGCCGTCGACGAACGTCGAGATCAGCCGTCGCACCAGCAGCTGCTGCGGGATCAGGCGCCCGACCCGGCCGTCCGCGTGCGCGGCGGCGTCGAACCGCCGGGGCACCCCGTCGACCCGGAACTCCAGCGTGCCGGAACGGCGCGCGCCGGCCAACAGGTCGTCCAGCCCGGCCCGGAGGTAGACCTGTTCGGCGGCGTGGTCGATCACCCCGGCCCGCTGCCGCCCTTCCACGTGCGCCCGGTCGTGCCGTTCCAGCACCACGCAGCCGATTCCGTTCCGATGCACCAGGTTCGCCACGGTCAGTCCCGCGACCCCGGCACCCACGACCACCACGGTCGTCCTCTCGCGTGCTCCGTCCACCGCCACCCCTCCCGAGTTCGGATCCCACCGCCGCTCCAGGCCCGCCGGGCTCGGTCCACCCGCGCGTTTCGGTCCTCGGCGTTGAGGTGACTTCCGTTGCGCGAGCCGCCGCGCACCCGGTAGTCGTCGTGGGTAGCCATCCTGCCGAAGGAGCGCCCGCGTGAACCCGGACCTGCTGCGCAACTACCTCGCCCGGCACCGGGCGGGACGCCGTGACGTGCTCCGGTTGGCCGGTGCCGTCGGTGCCGCCAGTGCCGCCGGCCTGGTCGGAGCGGCACCGGCCGGAGCCGAGCCCGCCGCCGAGCCCGCCGGCGGGCGGTGGGACGACGTGCCGTTCGACTACGCCGACCCGGCGAACCTGGCCGACTGGGCACCCAGCCGGTACGGGCGCGACGACCAGCGCGGCGCGCTCAACGAGGTCACCCCGGCCAAGACCGCGGCGGCGCTGGGCCTGCTGCGGGCGCGCCGTGACGTCACGACCTACAACCTCGGCGAGTTGCTGTGGAACGGCTTCCCGGCGTTCCGCACCGACCCGCGCCGCACCTACGAGCAGCGGCTCACGATCTGGGGCTACCCGCCGCCGCCCGGCTTCCAGGAGGAGGGCGGCATCCTGGTGTCGCTCGACCCGCTGGGGCGCAACCGGGTCAGCGTCCACGAGGAGCGCTTCGAGGCGGAGTTCTCGGCCAAGGGCCCGAAACCGCTGGCCACCACGTTCCAGATCGGCACCCAGACGGACAACCTGAACCACGTCGGCGCGGCCGAGTTCTTCTACAACGGCTTGCGCGGGCCGGACATCGCGCGTGGCCACGGCACCACCCGGCTCGGCGCGGAGCACGTCGGACCGGTGGTCACCCGGGGCGTGCTGCTCGACGTGCTGGGCGTCAAGCTCGCCCGGGGTCGGGTGGCGGACCTGGCGGAGCCGGCGGCCAACGGCCGCCCGCTGCTGCGCGAGAACTACCGGATCACCGTGGAGGACATCAGGGACGCGCTGGAGTTCGGCGGCGTCGACCGGATCGAACCCGGTGACGCCGTGCTCTTCCACACCGGCTGGAGCCACCTGCTGGCCCGCCGCGACCCGGCCGACCTGGCCCGCTGGGAGGGCTCGCGCGGGCTGCCCGGCATCTACCTGCGCGAGGCGCGCTGGCTGGCGCGGCACCGGCCCGCGCTGGTAGGCGGTGACACGTGGGCGCTGGAGGTGCTGGGCAACCCGGTCAACGACGACGGAACCGCGTTCCCGGTGCACCAGGAGTTGCTGATGCGCCATGGCATCCGCATCGGCGAGTCCTACGTGGTGCACGAGCTCGCGGCCGACCGCGTCCACGAGTTCGTGTTCATCGTGACGCCCCAGTACTCCGAGGGCGCGACCGCCGGCAACACCCCGCCGGCCGCGCTGGGCCAACCCCGACGCCGCTGACCCCGGTCACCGCCGGCGCGACCGGACCCGAACCCACACGACCACGGCCAGGCCGACCGCCACACCCACCGAGGCGATCGCGAACGTCCAGTGCGTCGCCCGGGTCACCTCCGCCGCGCCGGCCGCGGTGACGTCGCCGGCGACGGCGGCGAACACCGCGCCCATCACCGACGCGCCGGTGATCAACCCCAGGTTCCGGGACAGGTTCAGCATCCCCGACACCAGGCCGCGCCGGCCCGCGGTGACGTCCTTCATGACCGAGGTGTTGTTGGCGGCCTGGAACAACGCGTAGCCGGCGGTGACCACGACGAGCGGCAGCACGTACCCCAGGACACCGGCGGAGGCGGGCGTGAGGGCCAGCGCGGCGGTGCCGGCGATCACGCCGCCGAGCCCGACGACGACCGTCGTCCCGGTGCCGAAGCGGTCGGTGGCCCGGCCCGCCGGGATCCCGGTGAGGGCGGCCACCACCGGCCCGGCGGACATCACCAGGCCCACCAGCACCGGGGCCAGGCCGAGCGCCCGCGCCAGGTGGAACGGTCCGACGACGAGCGTGGTCATCATGACCGTCGAGACCAGGGCGCTGGTGGTCAGGCTCGCGGCGAGCGCCGGGTCGCGCAGCAGCGACAAGGACAGCAGGGGCACCGGGACCCGGCGCTCGACCACGACGAACAGCACGAGACCGACCGCGGCGACGACCAGCGCGACCAGCCCGCCGTCGACCGTCATCGCCAGGGCGTACGCGCCGAGGGTGACGGCCAGCAGCGCCGTGCCCGCCGTGTCGAACCGGCGGGGCCCGGCGGCCGGTGCGGAGGCG
Source organism: Saccharothrix espanaensis DSM 44229 (assembly GCF_000328705.1). Lineage (NCBI taxonomy): Bacteria > Bacillati > Actinomycetota > Actinomycetes > Pseudonocardiales > Pseudonocardiaceae > Saccharothrix > Saccharothrix espanaensis. Next base: position 3,798,439 of record NC_019673.1, read on the forward strand.
GGCACCGCCCGGACGACCAGCACCAGCGCGACGACCCCGAGCGGCACGCCGACCAGGAAGATCGCCCGCCAGCCGAAGCCCGCGACCAGGACGCCGCCGAGGGTGGGGCCGAGCGCGGTGCCGATCGCGGACATCGTCCCGAGCAGGCCCATCACCCGGCCGGTGCGGTCCGGCGCGACGGTCTCGCCGACCAGGGCCATGGTCAGCGCCATCATGGCCGCCGCGCCGATCCCCTGCACCGCCCGCGCGGCGACCAGCAGCGGCAGGTCCGGGGCGAGCCCGCACAGCAGCGTGGCCAGCGTGAACACCGCCGTGCCGGCGAGCAGCAGCCGGCGGCGGCCGACCAGGTCGCCGAGCCGGCCCGCGCCGACGACCACCGTCGTGACGGCCAGCACGTAGGCGATCACCACCCACTGGACCTGGTCGAACGACGCGTCCAGCGCGGTGGCGATGTCGGGCAGGGCGACGTTGGCGATGCTGGTGCCCAGCGACGGCAGCACCGTGCACAGCGACAGTGCGGCCGGGGCCCAACTCCGGGTCTTGCCGGGGGCGATCGACGTCATGGGGACTCCAGGTGTTTCGGGGGCGCGCCTCGACGCTAAGTCCGTTCCCGACCTGGCGGAAGGCGCAAATATCGCAAGCAACATGTGCACCGAACGCCAGGTGTGGCAGCCTGGGGCGCATGGCCCGACCCGACCTGAACCTGCTGGCCACGCTCGACGTGCTGCTCGAAGAGGGCAGCGTCACGCGGGCCGGTGAACGGCTCGCGCTCAGCCCGTCGGCGATGAGCCGCGCGCTGGCCCGCCTGCGCCGGGCGACCGGTGACCCGCTGCTGGTGCGGGCGGGTCGCGGGCTGGTGCCGACCCCGCGCGCCCTGGAGTTGCGCGAGCGGGTGCGCGGCCTGGTCGTGGAAGCCGAGGAGGTGCTGCGGCCCGCTGCCCGGCTGGACCTGGCGACGCTGGAGCGGACGTTCTCGCTGCGCGCGAGCGACGGGTTCGTGGAGCGCTTCGGGCCCGGCCTGGTCGCGGAGGTCGGCGCGGCGGCACCCGGCGTGCGGCTGCGGTTCCTCCAGAAGGCCGCGAAGCCCTCGGGGTCGTTGCGCGCCGACGGGGTCGACCTGGACACCGGCGTCCTCGATCAGCCCCCGCTGCCCGACGTGGTGAGCACGCCCCTGTTCACCGACCGGTTCATCGGGGTGGTGCGCGGTGAGCACCCGTTGAGCACCGCAGAGGTGACCGCCGCCCGGTACGCGGCGGCACGGCACGTGCACGTCTCGCGGCGCGGGCTCACCGAGGGCCTGGTGGACCTGGCTTTCGGGTCCGGCGGGCGACGGGACGTCGTGACGGTCGTGGAGGGGTTCGGCGCGGCGCTGGCGCTGGCCCGCGCGTCGGACCTGGTGGCCACCGTCCCGGCGCGCTACACCGAGGTCCTGCGCGCCGGGATGCACCGGTTCGAGCTGCCGTTCCCCGCGCCCGAGGTGACGGTGTCGCTGCTCTGGCACGCCCGGTTCGACGCCGACCCGGCGCACCGGTGGCTGCGCGAACTGGTGCGGGAGGCGACCCGGTGATCGTGACCGCCTCGTCCGACCGGGTCCGGTGCGGCCGGCCGGGAACGCCGCCCGCGCGGCCCGGCCCGCCTCCGGGGCGTGTCAGGATTTCGCGGGTACCGGTACCGGCGGGGAGGCAACCATGGGTGACGAGGACCGGGAGCGGGACCGGCGGGTGGTCGAGGAGTTCCGGGTCGGCGGGGGAGTGGTGGGTGGTCGGCACGCCGGGCGGACCCTGCTCCTGCTGCACCACACCGGCGCGCGGTCGGGCGTCGAGCGGGTCACGCCGCTGACCTTCCGCACCGTCGGCGAGCGGTGGGTGGTCGCGGCGGGCAACGGCGGGCTCCCGGCGAACCCCGCCTGGTACCACAACCTGCTGGCCGACCCGGAGGTCTCGGTGGAGATCGGCACCGAGGCGCACCGGGTGCGCGCCCGGATCGCCGAGGGTGCCGAGCGCGAGGAGCTGGCGGCGCACTTCCGCGCCGCGCCCTCCCGGTTCGCCGCCTTCGAGGAGGCGCTGGAGCGGGTGATCCCGATCGTGGTCTTCGAACCCCGCTGACCACCGCCGAAACACCCCAGTGTGACGGACCGTGTCGAGCCGTGTTCACCCTGTGAGAACCCGGCTACTCCGTGTTGACCCGGCGGTGTGGTCCTGTTGGAGTGACTGACGTGCCGCGAACGACCGTGTTGACCAGGCGCCGGCACGTGGACTTCGTCCGCGTGGCCGCTCAGCGCTGTTGCCCCCGATAGGCCGCAACCCCGTCCACGCTCTGTCCACTCCGGACAGTGCCACGTTCGTCGACCTCCTCTGGAGTCCCACCGTGCCCGAACACCGGGAGCGGGAGCCGCTGAAGTTCGCCTACTGGGTGCCCAACGTCAGCGGTGGTCTCGTCGTCAGCGACATCGAGCAGCGGACCGACTGGTCCTACGACTACAACCGCGAGCTGGCCGTGCTCGCCGAGGACAACGGCTTCGACTACGCCCTGAGCCAAGTTCGCTACCTGGCCAGCTACGGTGCCGCCTACCAGCACGAATCCACCAGTTTCAGCCTCGCCCTGCTGCTGGCCACCCAGCGGCTCAAGGTGATCGCCGCCGTGCACCCGGGGCTGTGGCACCCGGCCGTGCTGGCGAAGTTCATCGCCACCGCCGACCACATCTCCGGCGGGCGCGCGGCGGTCAACGTCGTCAGCGGGTGGTTCAAGGGCGAGTTCACCGCCCTGGGCGAGCCGTGGCTGGAGCACGACGAGCGGTACCGCCGCTCCGAGGAGTTCATCCGGGTGCTGCGGGCGAGCTGGACCGACGAGCCCGCCGAGTTCGCCGGCGACTTCTACCGGCTGCGCGGCTTCGACCTCAAGCCCAAGCCCCTGGCCGTGCCCGGCCGCGCCCACCCGGAGATCTTCCAGGGCGGCAACTCCACCGCCGCGCGCGCCATGGCGGGCCGCGTGTCGGACTGGTACTTCAGCAACGGCAAGGACTTCGACGGCGTCACCGAGCAGGTCGAGGAGGTCACCGCGGCCGCCGGCGGTCGCCGGGTCCGGTTCGGGCTCAACGGTTTCCTGATCGCCCGCGACACCGAGGCCGAGGCCCGCGAGACGCTGCGCGAGATCGTCGCCAAGGCCGACGTCCCAGCGGTGCACGGGTTCCGCGACGCGGTGCGGCAGGCCGGCGGCTCGACCGGCGACCGCAGGGGCATGTGGGCCGACTCGACGTTCGACGACCTGGTGCAGTACAACGACGGCTTCCGCTCCCGGCTGATCGGCACGCCCGAGCAGATCGCCCACCGGATCGTGGAGTACAAGCGCCGGGGTGTCGACTTGCTCCTGCTGGGTTTCCTGCACTACCACGAGGAAGTCGCCTACTTCGGCCGGCACGTGCTGCCGGTCGTCCGCGACCTCGAAGCCTCCCTCGACGCCTCCGCCGCCACCCCCGAGCCGATCGGAGTCCGACCGTGACCACGTCCGCCCAGCACACCTGGACCACGACCCCCGCCACCGCCGACGAGTGGATCACCCGCGCCCGCGAGGTGGCCACGCTGCTGGCCACCGACGCCGTGCAGCGCGACCGCGCCGGGGCCACCCCGCACGCGGAAGTCGCGCTGCTCAAGGACTCCGGGCTGGTCACCCTGCTCGGCCCGGTCGAGCACGGCGGCGGCGGGCAGGACTGGACGACCGCCTACCGGGTGATCCGCGAGGTCGCCACCGGGGACGGCTCGGTCGGCCAGCTCATCGGCTACCACTACCTGTGGTTCTGGGCCGCCCGGCTGGTCGCCACGCCGGAGCAGATCGCCGCCGTGGAGGAGCAGGCCACCCGTGACCGGTGGTTCTTCGGCGGCGCGGTGAACCCGCGCGACGACGACCTGCTGATCGTCGAGGACGGCGACGACCTGGTGTACAACGGCCGCAAGTCGTTCTCCACCGGCGGCAAGGTCTCCGACGTGACCGTGCTGGAAGGCGTGCTGGAGGGCACCGAGAAGCACATCTTCGCGATCGTGCCCTCGCAGCAGGACGGGATCGTGTTCGAGAACGACTGGGACAACCTCGGTCAGCGGCTCACCGAGAGCGGCGGCGTGCGGGTCGAGGGCGTGCGCGTGCCGTGGGCGCAGGCGGCCGGGTACGTGGACAAGGAGTTCACCCCGAAGGTCTACAACACGCTCAACGTGCCGCTGATCCAGTTGGTGTTCACCAACTTCTACCTGGGCATCGCCAAGGGCGCGCTCGCCGTGGCCGCCGCCTACACCCGTGACACCACCCGGCCCTGGCCGTACGCGGTGGACGTGAAGGGCGCCGCCGTCGAGGAGTTCCACGTCCTGGAGACCTACGGCGGTCTCCAGGCCAAGCTGTGGGCGGCGGAAGCGCTCGCCGAGCGCGCCGCCGGGCTGATCGAGGCGATCAACGCCCACCCGGACGAGGTCACCGAGCGGGAGCGCGGCGAGGCGGCGGTGGTCATCGCGGCGGCCAAGGAGCGGGCGATCGAGACCGGGCTGGAGATCGGCACCCGGATCTTCGAGGTGACCGGGGCGCGGGCGACCGCGAACCACGTCGGGCTGGACATCTTCTGGCGCAACATCCGCACGCACAGCCTGCACGACCCGGTGCCGCACAAGCGCGCCGAGATCGGCCGGTACGCGTTGCTGGGCGAGATCCCGGCGCCCACCTGGTACACGTGACCCGGCGCTGACCGGGCCCCTTGACCTCGCCAGGTTTGTGATGCAAACCTGTCTGCACCACAGAGGCCATGGGGGAGTGCACGATGTCCGACGCGGGGACCGCCGGTCTGCTCGACGAGATGAGCAGCCTGCGCAAACGGACCAGGCGGGAACGGCGGGGCTACTGGTTCCCGCTGCTGGTGTTCGGGCTGCTCACGCTCGGCGCGATCCCGTTGATGCGGCAGTTCGACTGGGAGAACTCGCCGACCAGGCGCTGCGACCACCACCCGGACGGGCGGGTCAGCAGTTGCTCGGACCAGCCGCCCGACACCGCGTTCGAGGTGCCGGGGTTCGGCCGGGTCGACCCGCTGGCGGTGTTCAACAGTGGGTTCATCGGGGGGATCGCCCACCCCCTCGCGCTCGGGCTCTACTGGCTGGGCGTCCTGGTCCTGGGCTTCCTGGCCACCGTCTGGTGGTACCGGTGGCGGGCCGCCCGGGTCGGCGTGGAGACGTCGACCCGGGCCTACGCCCAGGTCACGCTGTACGGGCTGGCGGTGCTGCTGCTGGTGCCGCTGATCAGCGCGGTGACCGGCCGGTCGATCCGGCTCAGCCACTGGGAGCAGCGGTTCGGCAGCGTGGCGCTCGTGCTGCTCTCGCTCGGCGCGGTGCTGGTCGCGATGCGGCTGTCGAAGGCCGACCGCGCCCCGTCGCGGCGGCGGCGCGTGCTGGGCGGGGTCGCGGTGGCGTTCACCGTGCTCGTCGTCGCGACCCTCGCCGCGGCCACCATCGACAAGACCGGCGGCCTGATGCTGATCGCCATCGGCCTGCTCACCCTGGCGGTGCTGGAGCGCAGCGCGTGGTGCACGGTGGTCGCCGTCGCGTTCACCGGTGTCACCCTGCTGGCGAACATCTCCTACATGGGTACGATCTTCTACCGCCTGAACTGGGAGATCGGTCCGCGTGACACCAACCTCCTGTTCAACGGCAAGGACGTGGTGCTGCCCGGGGCGGTGCTGATCATCGGGGGAGTGGTGGCGCTGGTCGGGCAGTGGTGGACGAGCAGGTCCGGGCGGACCGGGTGAGCGAGCAGCACCCGACCACCGGGCTGGACGACGTCGTCCACCAGCGCCACCGGCTCGGCATCCTGACCATCGCGGCCGAGGCCGAGCGGGTCGAGTTCGGCTACCTCCGGTCCACCCTGGACCTGACGGCGGGCAACCTGTCCCGGCACATCACCGTGCTGGAGGAGTCGGGCCTGGTCCAGGTGGACAAGGGCTACGACGGCCGCCGGCCCAAGACGTGGGTCCGCATCACCGGCGTGGGCCGCACCGCGCTGACCAACGAGATGGCCGCCCTGCGCGCGCTGCTCACCCGGCACGAGGAGAGCCCGGCGGGCTGAGCGGGCGGGGGAACCGCCCCCGCCCGTCACCTGCTACCTCACCCGCACGGTGTCAATCGCACGGTGTCAACCGCGCAGGGTCAACCGCACAGGGCAGCCGCGACGACCTTGTACTCGGCGTCCCGGATCTTCTGGTTCGCGGTCGGGTCGACGAAGTCGTAGCGGCCGTGGTTCTCCGACATCGCGACGCGCTTCGCGCCGTCCAGCGTGCTGTACATGTAGGTGGTGAAGCCCTGCACGCCGCCGGTGTGCCCGACGCCGAAGCAGCCCGGCGCGAACTCGTGCACCTCCAGCCCGAGGCCGTAGCCGTCGTTGCCCGAGGTCGTCCGGGTGGTGCGCATCTCGGCGAGCAGGCGCGGCGGCAGCAGTCGGCCGCCCAGCAGCGCCCCCAGGAAGCGGTCGAGGTCCGCCGTGGTGGAGATGATCTCGCCGGCGGGCCCGGCCCACGACGGGTTCTGCCGGGTCACGTCGACCGTGGTCAGCCGGCCGCCGTCCTGGTAGCTGTGGTAGCCGTGCGCGGTGCGGCCGGGGATCTCCGTCCGCGTGCCGGGCAGGCTGGTGTCGCGCAGCCCCAGCGGCTTGAGGATCCGGCGCTCGACCTGGCTCGCGTACGACGTGCCGGTCACCTTCTCGATCAGCAGCCCGGCCAGCAGGTAGTTGGTGTTGGAGTAGGAGAACTCCTCGCCGGGCGGGAAGAGCGCGGGCTTGGTCAGCGCGAACCGGACCAGCTCGTCGGACCGGTAGGTGCGGAACCGGTCGCCGGCCCACTGCTTGCCGAACAGGGGGATGCCGGCCTCGATCGTGCCGTCCGCCCGGGGCGAGCCGGTGTAGTTGAACAGGCCGGTGGTGTGCTGCAACAGCATCCGCACGGTGATCCGCCGGTCCAGGCCGTAGCGGGGCAGGTGCCGGGCGACCGGCTCGTCCAGCTCCACCCTGCCCTCGCCCACCAGTTGCAGCACGACGGTGGCGGTGAACGCCTTGGTGGTGCTGCCCGCGCGGAACCGGCCGGTGGTCGACGGCTCGGCCGACTCGCCCAGCTCCCGCACGCCCGCGTTGCCGGTCCACCCGCCCCGGCGGTCGTGCACGCGCAACTGGACGCCGGCGATCCCGGTCGTCACCAGCTCGCCGACGGCCTGGCGCAGCGGTTCGCGGGCGGGCGCGGCCTGCGCGGACCCGGCCGCTGCCGTGCCGACCAGACCGGCGAGCAGCGCTCCGGCCACCACGGCGGCTCCGGTCCGGCTCTTGTTCGAAACCACGGACGTTCCTCCTCGGTAAAGGCACTCTTGCCTTGCCGAGAACGCTAGGGACGGCGGCGCGCGGTCGAAATCTCGCGGACGCCCCACCTCCGGTAGTGCGGGCACTACCGGGCGGTCACCCCTGCGCGGTCACCGCTTCCGGCGGCGCAGGAGGTAGGTGTCCATGATCCAGCCCTTGCGCTCGCGGGCCTGCTCGCGCAGCGGCGGGATGGTCTTGGCGACCTCGGTCAGCGGCCCGGCCGCGATGAGCTCGTCGGGCGTGCCGAGGTACGCGCCCCAGTAGAGGTCCAGGTCGGGGTCGTCCAGCCCGGTGAACGCGCAGTGCGCGTCGAGCATGACCACGACGTCGTCCACGTCGTCGGGGAACCCGTCGGCGGCCAGCCTGCGACCGGTGGTGACCAGCACCGGGGCGCCGATCTGGTTCAGGCTGATCCGGTGCGCCGCCACCAGCGCCGACACGCTGCTGACCCCCGGCACGACCGTGTAGTCGAACTCGACGTGCCCGCGCCGGCGCACGTCCTCGATCACCGCGATCGTGTTGTCGTACAGCGTCGGGTCGCCCCAGCACAGGACCGCGCCGACCTGGCCGTCGCGGAGTTCGTCGCGGAACAGCCCCTCGTACAGGTCTGCCCGCCGCCCGTGCCACTCGGCCACCGTCTCCCGGTAGTTCGCCGGCGTCCGGTCGCGGTCCGCGTCCACCGCGCGGACCACCCGGTAGCGGGGCTGCGCGACGTACCGCTCCAGGATCGCCAGCCGGGCGTCCACCAGGTCCTTCTTGGCGTCTCCCTTGTCCAGCAGGAAGAACACGTCGACCTCGTTGAGCCGGTTGACCGCCTGGACGGTGATGTGCTCGGGGTCTCCCGCGCCGATGCCGATGAGGTGGATGGTCCGCATGGGTGGCAGTCTCCCACGCACCCGCCCGGCGACCGCCGTCCACAGTGGAAGCGGCGACCGGGATCACGCCCGCGCGCCGGGGCGGACGCGGGTCCGCCGGGAGCCGTCCGGGCAGGTGGGCGACCTGACGCGGCCGCACCTCCGGGGACGGGGTTCATCCGACGGTGGGCGCACGACACCCGACTGGGCCAGTGCCGACGGTCTCCGCCGCTGCGAGACTCGGGCGATGACCGAGCTGCCGGACATCCTCTCGCCGGAGTTCGCCGCCGACCCGTACTCCGCCTACCGCGTCCTGCGCGAACGCGCCCCGCTGCTCTACCACGAGGCGACGCGGAGCTGGCTCGTGTCGCGGTGCGAGGACGTCGAACGGGGCCTGCGGGACCCGGTGTTCACCAACGAGAACTACGAGTGGCAGGTCGCCCCGGTGCACGGGCGCACGATGCTGGAGATGGGCGGTCGGGAGCACGCGGTGCGCCGCGCGCTGGTCGCGCCCGCGTTCCGGGGCACGTCGCTGGAGCAGAAGTTCCGGCCGGTCATCGAGCGCAACGCGCGGGTGCTCGTCGACGGGTTCCGGCGCGCCGGCCGGGTGGAGCTGATCTCGCAGTTCGCCACCCGCTTCCCGATCAACGTCATCGTGGACGTGCTCGGCCTCGACCAGGCTGACCACGACCGGTTCCACCGCTGGTACACGTCGGTGATCGCGTTCCTGGGCAACCTGTCCGGCGATCCCCGGGTGACCGAGGACGGACTGCGCACCCGCGAGGAGTTCGCCGCCCACCTGATCCCGATCGTCCGGCGACGGCGGCGCGACCCGGGCGACGACCTGCTGTCCGCGTTGTGCCAGGCGGAGGTCGAGGGCACCCGGATGTCGGATGAGGACGTCAAGTCGTTCTGCTCGCTGCTGCTCACCGCCGGCGGCGAGACGACGGACAAGGCCGTCGGGTCGGTGATGCGCAACCTCCTGCACCACCCGGAGCAGCTGGCGGCGGTGCGCGCGGACCGCTCGCTGGTGGAGCGGGCGTTCGCCGAGTCGCTGCGGTACACGCCGCCGGCGCACATGGTCATGCGGCAGACCGCCGCCGAGGTGGAACTGGCCGGCGGCGTGATCCCGGCGGGCGCGACGGTGACGTTCCTGCTCGCCTCGGCCAACCGGGACGGCGCGCGCTACGCCCGCCCCGACGAGTTCGACCTGTTCCGCGCCGACCTCGCCGTCGACCGCGCGTTCTCCGCCGCCGCCCGCCACCTGTCCTTCGCGCTGGGGCGGCACTTCTGCGTCGGCGCGCTGCTGGCGAAGGCGGAGGTCGAGGTGGCGGTGGGCCACCTGCTCGACGCGATGCCCGACGCCCGCTTGGCGCCGGGTTCCCGGGCGGAGGAACGCGGGATCTTCATGCGCGGCCCGGCCGAGCTCCAGGTCGAGTTCACCCCGGCCTGAGCCGGGCGGCCGCCGGTCGACCGGTGACCGGGCCCCGCCCGGCGACCGCGTGCGGGCCGCCGGGCGGGGGACGTCGTCACGGGTGCCAGAGCACGTCCATCATCACGGGCAGCTCACGGCCGATGCCGTTGCGCGCCACGCAGTCGATCCAGTGGCCGCAGTCGTACTCGACCATCCAGCTGTTGGAGATCCCGTTGGCCAGCAGGTGCTGGTGGAACTCGTAGGTCAGCCGGTGCGCCTGCTGCTCCAGCGGGTCGTCGTGCCGGGTGCCCGCGTACAGCACGGTGTGCACGCCGCTCAGGCCGCCCACCCGGTGCCACGGGTTGTTGAAGCCCCACGACCCGTCCCACGGCGCGCCGTACGGCCCGTCGAGCGGGAGTCCCTTCTGCACCAGGGGAGCGGTCACGGCGGTGCGCATCCGCTGGTCTTCCAGGTTGTAGCCGCCGGACATGCCGATCGCCATCCGGAACAGCCAGGGGCGGTGCGTGGCGTGCCGGATCGCGACGAAGCCGCCCATCGAGAAGCCCGCGATCGCGCGGCCCTCGCGGGCCTGGATGGTGTTGAGGTTCTGGTCCACCCACGGGATCAGCTCGTCGAGGTGGAACCGGTCCCACTGCTGCGCGCCCGCCGACTGGTTGACCCAGTTCGTGCCCCAGCCCGCCCAGCCGGCCTCGGCGGCGACGGTGATGATCGGGTACCCGTGGGTGACCTCCTCGATGTTCGCCTCGCGGTGCCACGCGCCGGGGCTCTGCGCCCGCCCGTGGTAGAGGTAGAGCACCGGGTAGGCGACGTTCGGGTTGTAGTCCGACGGCAGCGTGATGATCACGTCGTGGTAGGTCCACGCCAGGGCCCGGGTGTCCACCGAGTTGGTGTGGATGTTGACCACGTAGGTGCGCGGTGTGGTCTGCATGACGTTGCGGACCTCGATGCCGTGCCCGGAGCTGAACCCCGGCAGCGCGGCGGCGGTCCCGGTCGTGGCGACCGCGGTGGTGAGCAGGGTCGCCAAGAGCGCGAGCACCAGCGTGAACGCGCGTCGACGGTGGGTGGAACGTTTCACAGGATGTCCTCCGCTAGGTCGGCGGCCGCGAGGGGCCGGGCGACTCCAGGGGGCGAAAGGCCTGGTGCGTGCGAACGGCATCGGCTTACTCCCCAGTAGCCTCGTGTACGGGCAGTAGCGCATCATGTGTGGAGTGTCAGAACCGCCACCGCTGGAGAAGTCTGGAAATCCTGGAATGCCCGAGGACCCCGCCGGCACTGCCGCCGACCTCGGCCGGGAGTTGAAGCACTGGCTGCGGCGCGGTCCGCGCGGCCAGGTGAAGGTCGCGGGCCTCGCCAAGCGGCTGCGGATCTCGCAGAGCACCCTCTACGCCTACCTGGCCGGGACCACCCTGCCCTCCAGCGGGGCGTTGGACGACCTGCTGGCCGAACTCGGGGTGCCCGCCGACGAGCACCGCCGGCTGGCCACCCTCCGCGACGCCCTCCAGCGCCCGCGCGGGACGCCCGTCCGCAAGGCCGTGCCGGTGCCCGCCGAACTGCCCGCCGACCCGGTCGGGTTCGTCGGCCGGGGCGGTGAGCTGGCCGCGCTGGACCAGGCGCGGGCGGCGGGCACGTCGATCGCGGTGCTGGCCGGGCCGGCGGGCGTCGGCAAGACCGCCCTGGCCGTGCACTGGGGGCACCGGGTGGTGGCCGGGTTCCCGGACGGCTGCCTGTACGCCGACCTGCACGGGTACTCGCCGGTGCAGCCGCTCGACCCGGCCGAGGTGCTCGCGGGCTTCCTGCGCAGCCTGGGCCTCGACGGCCCGGACATCCCGGCGGACGCCCACGAGCGGGCCGCCCGGCTGCGCAGCCTGCTGGCCCGCAAGCGGGTGCTGGTCGTGCTGGACAACGCGCTGGACGTCAACCAGGTCCGCCCGCTGCTGCCCGGCGAGCCGCTGTGCTTCGTCCTGGTCACCAGCCGCACCGACCTGGCCGGCCTGCAGGTCCGGCCCGGTGCGCGGCGGGTGGACCTGCGCCCGCTGTCCGCCGACGAGGGGCTGGACCTGCTGCGCGCGCACCTGGGCGGGCACGTCGACGGGTCCGGCGCCGCCCTCGAACTCGCCGAGCGCTGCGGCGGCCTGCCGCTGGCGCTGCGGATCGTCGCGGCCCTCGCCCACAGCCGGTCCGGTGCGTACTCGGGCGCGCACCTCGCCGACCTCGTGGACGACCTGGCGGTGCAGGGTCTCGACCTGCTCGACGTCGGGGATCCCGACACCGCCGTGCGCACGGTGTTCTCGTGGTCGCTGCGGCACCTGACCGACGAGGCCGGGCGGGACTTCCGGCTGCTGGGCGCGCACCCGGCGCACGACATCGGCACCGCCGCGGCCGCCGCCCTGCTCGGCGTGGACCCGAGGACGGCCGCCCGCCGGCTCGACGTGCTGGTCCGCGCGCACCTCATCCAGCGCTCCGCCACGACGACCGGCACCGACCGGTTCGACATGCACGACCTGGTCCGCGCCTACGCCCGGGAACAGCCCGCCGACGACCTGGACGACGCCCTGCGCCGGCTGGTCGACCACTTCACCGTGACGGCCGGGCACGCCATGGACGCCCTGCACCCCGGCGCGACGGCGTCCTCCCCGCTGTCGGTCGCCGAGGCCCGGGGGTGGGTCGACGCCGAGTGGCAGTCCCTGCTGGCGCTGGTCGCGTTCACCGCCCGGCGGGGGTGGGCGGCCGAGACGTCCCGGTTGGCCGAGGCCCTGCAACGCCACCTCGACCAGGGCGGCCGGCACACCGACGCCCTGGTGGTGCTCGGCCACGTGCGGGACGCGGCGCGGGCGGCGGGCGACCGGTCCGCGGAGGGCGCTGCGCTCTACCACCTGGGCGTGGCCTACCTGCGCCTCGGGCTGCACCAGGACGCGATGCGCCACCACCGGCTGGCCCTCGACGTGTGCCGGCGGGCGGGCGACGACCTCGGGCAGGCCGGCGCGCTGAACAACCTGGGCAACCTCTACGAGCGGCTGGGCCGGTACGGGGAGGCGCTGGCGCACTACCGCGAGGCGCTCGCGCTCGCCGACGGGCTCGGGTTCGCGCACGGACGCGCGGTCGTGCTGACCAACCTCGGCGTGGTCTACACCCGGCTGGGCGACCTCGACCAGGCGTCGACCGTGCTGCACGAGGCGCTGGACCTGTTCGCCGACCCCGGCGGCACCGCCCGCGCCCTGGGCAACCTGGCGGAGCTGCACCGGCTCGGCGGGCGGGCGCACGAGGCGCTGGAGCTGTTCGGGCGGGCGCTGGAGCTGGCCCGGCGGATCGGCGCGCGCGGCATCGAGATCGAGGTGCTCAACAACCTGGGCGCGGCGCACCTGGCCGCCGGCGAGCCGGACCTGGCCCGGTCGTGCCACGTCGACGCGCTCGCGGCGGCGCGGGCGATCGGCGACCGGTACGAGGAGGCCCGCGCGCTGGAGGGGCTGGGGTGCGCGGACCGCGCGGTCGGGCCGTGGCGCGAGGCGCTGGCGGTCTACCGGCAACTCGGCCTGCCCGACGGCGACCGGGTCGACGCGTTCCTGTCCGGCCGGACGGGGGGCTGACCGCCCGGCGTTGTCGGTGCCGTCTGATCTACTGCGGGGTGACCGACCACAGTGGAGGAATCTGTGGGGGAGAACCCAAGGGGAGAGACCGATGGGTGTGCTGACCGACTACTTCCGCGCCGCCGACGCGGCGGCCGTGGTGCGCGCGCTGGGGGAGCACGGCGCCTTCGACGGCGTCGAGCTGAAGGGGATCGACCCGGTCGTCTGCTTCGGGCAGCTCGTCGCCCTCGTCCGCGGTGCGCGGTGGGACCCGGGCACGGCGGGGTCGCGGGTGGTGTGGCCGGCCGACCCCTCGACGGCGGAGTCCTGGGTGTTCGAACTGGGGACGGCGGCCCGTGACGCGCTGGCGGCGGTGCCGGACGAGGACGTGCCGGCGGTGTCGGTCCGCTGGGCGGCGACCGACGAGCTGGCGGGCGCGGAGGGGCTGGAAGAGGTCGTGGTGGACCTGGTCGGCCTCGCGCGGCGGGCCCGCGACGCGGGGGAGCGGCTCTACTGCTGGTGCACGGTGTAGGCCACGCCCCCGACGTCCGGTCAAGCGGGCCGGTCACGCCGTCGGTCCGGTCACGCCGTCGGGCGGTCAGGCGGTCGGGCGGGTCAGACGTCGTGGTCGGGCATCGGGATCACCGGGTGCAGCCCGGCGTTCGGGTTGGCCGGGTCGGTCACGCTCAGGCCGTTCCACTGGGTGCGGGCGGCCAGGAACTCGGGGGTGAGGCCGGTCCGGTCGGTCAGCGTGGCGACCTCCCGGAGCCGGACCAGGCTCTTGCCCGCGTCCCGGGCCCAGCCCCAGGAGACGACCACGACGTACTTGTTCTTCCAGCCGTTGTTCGTCTGGTACTGGAGGAGCACGGCGGTCTGGAAGTCCATGCCCAGGACGTCGGAGTTGATCGGCGCGCTGGGGTTGTCCCGCAGCGTGGCCCGGGTCTGCTTGGGCGCGGCCTTCCAGTCGGTCACGACCAGGGCGTTGCCGCCGGTCTGCTCCTCCTGGGCGGTGAACAGCGGGATGGTCTCGGTGAGCCGCTGCTGCGAGTAGCGGTAGTCCAGGCTCGCCAGCACGCCGCTCGGGCCCACGGTGCCGTCGACCAGCGAGGTGTCGACGGTGAGCTGGGCCTGGCAGTCCGCGGCGTGCTGCACCGGGTTGGTCAGCGCGTCCTTGCGGGCGGCGGCGATCTTCCGGTACGCGGCCCGCACCGGCTTCTTGGTGATCAGGTCGACGTCGAGCGCCCACCCGGCGTGCTGGAGGTGGCCGGGGACGCACCGCTCGGCGTACCCGATGTTGCCGTTGACGGGCTGCACCCCGAGGTTCTGACCCTGCTGCCGGACCTCGCGCACGATCTGGAGCAGGTGGAACACCGCCGGCGAGCCGGGCAGGTAGTCCGGGAACAGGTTCTTGATCTTGAAGGTGGAGGGCTGGTACTCCAGCGACACCTTCGCGCCCACCTGGCCCTCCTCGGCGTAGGGGTCGAAGCGCGCGGGGTGGAACGTGCCGGTGCTGACTTCCAGGGGAGGCAATGCTTTCCCGTCATGACGCGGTCGGCGGAGTCGGTCACCCGGATGATCTTCCGCCGCGGGAGGCGCGTTACACGCCTCCCGGTCGCCGGGTTCGTGGTCGCGCACCGGGAACGCCACCGCACCGCGCGGGTACCCGGTTAAGAAGACACTGCTGTTAACGCCCGCGCACTGCTGCCGGCCGCTGGGTGGAAGTGGCACCCTTGACCGTGACCCCGGCGTCGGGCACGTCCGCCCGGCACCCTCCCCCGGGCCACGTAATCCCTGCTCAGCCGCGTGGAACAGGGGGGTCTGCGCCGGTCGGACCAGTGGGTTTCGCAATCTTGACCCGGACGACTTTCACGGCTATGGTCTAGACCACTTGCCGGTCCTCGGCTGCCCTCTCGCGGGTGGTCGCGGCCGGCCGATCCGGTCGCCGCGGATTTGGACCCTGCCCAGGGAAACCCCCCTTGGGGTTCCTCCGAAGGAGCTGGACAATGAGTCTGAAACGGAAGCTCGCGGCGGTACTCGCCGGCGTGGGCATCGCCCCGTTCATCGTCGTGGTGTCTGCCGGCACGGCCAACGCGCACGGCTACATCACCTCGCCGCCCAGCCGGCAGGCCAACTGCGCCGCCGGCAAGGTCTCCAACTGCGGCGACATCATCTACGAGCCGCCGAGCGTGGAAGGCCCGAAGGGGCAGCAGAACTGCCACGGCGGCGACGCCCGGTGGGCCCCGCTCAACGACGACCGCAAGGCGTGGCCCGCCGCGTCGGTGGGCGACAACGTCACCTTCAACTGGCTGATCACGGCCAACCACTCCACCAGCACCTGGCAGTACTGGGTCGGCGGCAGCAAGATCGCCGAGTTCAACGACCACGGTCGCCAGCCGGGCCGCACGGTCCAGCACGCCGTGAGCCTGGGCGGCCGCACCGGCCGCATCAAGCTTCTGGCCATCTGGAACATCGCCGACACCGCGATGGCGTTCTACAACTGCGTCGACCTCCAGGTCGGCCCCGGTGGCCCCGGCCCGACGACCACCCCGACGACGACCACCACCACCACGACCCAGCCCACCACGACCACGACCACCACCCCGCCCGTGACGGGTCCGTGGGCGGCGGGCGTGACGTACCCGGCCGGTTCGCAGGTGACCTACGGCGGCTCGTCGTTCCGCTGCATCCAGGGCCACACCTCGCTGACCGGCTGGGAGCCGCCGAACGTGGCCTCCCTCTGGCAGCGGCTGTAGGCCGTGACCGGGCCGGTGCGGGAGTGCGGCACCGGCCCCGGTCCTGACCCGGGACGCCCCCGACGCGAGTCGGGGGCGTCCCGTCGTCCGGGTCGGGTTCAGCCCACCCGGCCGACGCCGCCGTAGCCGAGCGGGCGGGCCACGCTGTCCTCGTCCTCGGGCCGGCCGTCGGTGCTCCAGTCCGGCAGGCACACCAGGCCCGGCTCCACCAGGGTCATGCCGTCGAACCACGCCAGGATCTCCTGGTGGGTCCGCACGTACACGTACTCGTCGGCCGCCGCGTACGCCTGCACCAGCCGCGCCACCTCGGCCTGGAGCTCGGGCGGGGCGAGTTCGCTGGCGATGTGCGAGAGCGCGACGAGGCTGCCCGGCGCGAGCCGCTCCCGGTAGGCGGCGACCAGGTCGCCGGGCCGGTCGTCGTCGGAGATGAACAGCAGCACCCCGACCATCAGCACCGCGACCGGCTCGGAGAAGTCGATCAGCCGCTTGGTCTCCGGGTGGTCCAGGATCTGCCGCGGCTCGCGGATGTCGGCCTGGATGATCGCCGCGAACGGGTTGCCGGAGAGCAGCTGCTTGGCGTGCGCGTAGGCCACCGGCTCGTAGTCGACGTAGACCACGCGCGCCGCCGGGTCGACCTGCTGGGCGATCTCATGCACGTTGCCGACGGTCGGGATGCCCGAGCCGAGGTCGAGGAACTGGCGGATGCCCTGGTCGAGGCAGTACCGCACGACCCGGCGCAGGAACGCCCGGTTGAGCAGGGTCACCGCGGGCACCGAGGGCGCGATCTGGAGCACCTGGTCGGCGAAGGCGCGGTCGACGGCGAAGTTGTGCGCGCCACCGAGGAAGTAGTCGTACGCGCGGGCGGCGGACGGCACGTTCAGGTCCAGATCGCTGCGCGGCTCGAAGGAGGTCATGTGCCGGCCTTCCTGGGCTGGGGGGTGACTGCGGGGACCCCGAGCCTAGGCCGCCGGGAACGTTTCCGGTCAGCCCATGGCGACCAAGATCATGCTGTTCCACCAGTACCCGAGCTTGTCCAGCTCGTCCGGACCGGTCGCGGCGCTGGACAGCAGACCACCCACAGTGGACGTGCGGGTGTCCACCCACCACACCTGGCCGACGCCGTCCTTCACGAAGCACGTGGTGAACTCGCCGGCCAGCGGCCCGCTGGTGTCCCGGTAGTACAACGCGTAGTGCGGCGGCTGGGTCTTGGGGCGGCAGCCGCCCCAGTCGTCGTCGCGGGGGATGCCGTTGGCCTGGACGATCCCCTGGAAGAACGCGTCCTGCGCGGCGCGGTCGGCGAACAGCCGGAACACCGCGCGCTGCGGGGGCGGGAACAGCGGGTGCGCGGAGTCGGCCTGAGTGCACACGACGCCCGCTGTGGCACCCGTGCCCCGGTCGGGGTCGGTCACGCACGACGCGTTGTCGCGGTAGACCTCGGGCAGGCGTTGCCGGAGGGTCACCTCGTCCGCGCTGACCTGCGGCGTGGTCGTGGTGGGCTTCCGGTCGGTCGTCGTCTGCCGTTCGGTGGTCGTCGCGTCGGCCTCGCTGGTGGTCGGGGCGGGGGTCGTGGTGGTCGTCGCGCCGGCCTGGTTGCCCGTCGACCAGTACGAGGCGGACCACGCCACCAGCCCCACGATCAGCACCAACGCCACCGCACCCGCGATCAACGGCGCGCGCGTCCGCCGTGCCGCGCTCGGTGATGAGGGCTGGTACGCGTGCGGAGCTTGGGGTGGGGGGACCTGCGGTGCGGACTGGCGGGGGAGCGGTCCGCTCGTCGGTCCGGAGTGGTGGATGGGCGGTGCCGGTCTGCTTCGGTGCGGTCCGGGCTGGTCGGCTGGTGGACCGAGGCGCGTCCCGGTGGGGCCGGAGACCTGGCCGGCCGGTGTGGACGGTCCGCCGGTGGGTGTGGACGGCCGGGTCCGGCGGGGCGCGGTCAGGGCGGCGGTGGCCGCGGCGGCGAACGCGCCGGCCGTCTGGTGGCGGTCCGCCGGGTCCTTCGCCATGCCGCGCCGGATCACGTCGTCCACCGCCGCCGGCACCGCGGGGGTGGTTCGCGAGGCGGACGGCGGTGCGCTGTGCAGGTGGGCCCAGATCTGCGCCGCCACCCCGTCCGCCGGGAACGGCCGTTGCCCGGTGACGCACGCGTACAGCACGCACGCCAGCGCGTAAACGTCCGCCCGCCCGTCCACGACCCCGCCCGCGAACCGCTCCGGGGCCATGTAGTCCAGGGTGCCCACGAGCACGCCGGACGCTGTCGCGTCGGCTCCGCCGGGCAGCAGGTCGCGGGCGATGCCGAAGTCCACCAGGTAGGCGAAGTCGTCCGGGGTGACCAGGATGTTCGACGGCTTCACGTCGCGGTGCACGACCCCGTCCGCGTGCGCGGCGTCGAGCGCGCCGGCCACCTGCGCGACGATCCGCACCGCGCGTTCGGGCGACAGCGGCGCGGCCGCGCACAGCTCGCCGAGGTCCTGCCCCTCGACCAGCCGCATGTCCAGGTAGAGCCGGCCGTCGATCTCGCCGTACGCGTGGATCGGGATGACGTGCGGCTCGCGCAGCCGGGCCACGATCCGCGCCTCGCGGCGGAACCGGGCGCGGTACTCCTCGTCGTCGAGCGCCGGGGAGAGCCGCTTCAGCGCCACCACCCGGTCGTGCGCGGTGTCGTGGGCGCGGTGCACCTCGCCCATGCCGCCGCGCCCCAGCAGCTCACCGATCACGTAGTGGCCGAACGACTCGTCCATGACTCCCTCGCGTGCGCCGGTGGCTCCGTTCCCAGTCGACGTGCGGGCCCGGCCTCCGGTTCCCCCGATCGGCGGCGTCGCTCCGGTGAAGTCGGCCGACAACCGATTGTTCAACAATCCGACACGTCGGTGGTTCGCGAAGGGCGGAGGTCCAGCACTGTCCTGTGTGGACAGGCATGGCGACGGTTGGTCGTTTCGTCCTCAACCTGTTAAACCCGAAAACCTCGGAGAGGCAGGCACTACGCACCGACTTGATCATCTACTTAGGACGGCTGGTGCGGTCACAACCGTGCGGAGCGTATCCGTCATACCGGACAAACTGTTGTGCGGCACGGCAAATATCGGTGAGGTGGACTCGGAATTCCGGCGCGCACCCAGTTCTCGCCGGCAACACCCGACACCGGCGCACCCGACTTTGGTAGGTGGCCGAGCCCCGCGCGCGTGCTTACAGTGCGTAAAGCCCGGGTTTCAGGCTGCGACGACGCGGCAGCGCGAGGTATCGCCCATGAATCATGAGGTTCCAGTGCTCGCAGGCGGCCAACCGGCTCCCGTCCCGCCCGCCGACCTGGCGCAGGCCCTGCGCTACGGCCCGTTCGACCGCGCGCTGGCGACGGCGATCCGGCGGCGCGGGCTGTCGCTGTCCCGGCTGCGGGCCCACCTCGGATCGCAGGACATCACCATCGCCCAGTCCACCCTGAGCTACTGGCAGCGCGGGCTGCGCCACCCCACCGTGCCACGCGCGCTGGACACCGTGCGGGCGCTGGAACGCGTGCTGCAACTCCCCGAGGACAGCCTCGTCGTGCTGATCGGGCCGCACCAGCGCACCGCCGACCTCGACCAGCGGGTCCCGTCGATCCCGGAGCTCACCGAGACCTGGGCGGGCACCGACGCGCTGCTGGCCGAGTTCGACGGCGTGTCCGGCAGCCCGTGCAACGCCGACCTCGACGTCGCCACGGTGTTCGACGACGTGCGGCTGACCGCCGCCGGCGAGATCGCCGAGATCTCCTCGACCATGGCGGTGCGCGCCCGCCGGTCCGGGCCGGACGGGTTCGTGGTGACCCACCAGAGCGAGCCGGACGCCGACATCGACACCGCCCGGGTGCTGGCCGGCGACGGGTGCCGCATCGGGCGGGTGCGCAAGCGGCCGTCCTCGGCGGGGATGGTGTTCGAGGTCCTCTTCGACCGCAAGCTCACCGAGGGCGACGTGCACATCTTCAGCTTCTTCCTGGCGTTCAGCACGCCGGTGCGCGCGCCGACGTTCTACCGGGTGATCCGCGGCCGGATGCGGAACTACCTGATCCGGCTGTACTTCGACCCGTCGATGCTGCCGGTGCGCTGCACGAGGGTCGAGCGGGCGCACGAGGGCCTGGCCCCCACGGTCAGCGAGAACCTGCTGTGCGCGCCGAACGGCTTCGCGTGCGCCTACTTCGAAGGGCTGGAGTCCTCGCTCGCGGGCGTGGACTTCCTGTGGGAGTAGCGCCGCCGCACGACCAGGGCCGCCGCGAGCACCACCAGGGCCGCCGCGCCGGCGATCGGCCACCCGAGCCCTGTCGTCCCGGGCGGTGCCGTCGCCGCCGGCGGGGCGGCGTCCTGCTGGGGGAACCCGATGCCCTTGTCCTTCTGGTAGTCCGAGCCGGGCAGCTTGTCGCCGTACCGGGCCCGCACCTGCTCCTGGTACTCGGCGATCGGGACGAACGTGCCGACCGGCGACTGCGGCAGGCTCGCCTGCAACAGCACCACCCCGGTCTGGTCCAGCTCGTACCAGCCGTTGATCTGCGGTTCGTTGAGCAGCACCGAGCCGCGTCGCAGCCGTCGGCTCAGCGTCTCCTCGTCGTCGCCGGAGAAGACGCTGCCCACGGTCCAGCCACCGGTCTCCTGCGGGTCGGCGCGCAGGGTCACGCGCTTGCCGTCGTCCGCCGTGGCGGTGACCGCGATGTACTGGAGGACCCCGGCCGGCGCGTCCGGGACGCCCCGGACGAAGTCGGGGTTCAGCACGTAGGCGGCGACCCCGTGGTCGGCCACCGTCACGGCGGCCGGCTCGGTGCCGTGGACCTGCCGGAAGTTGGTCTTCGCGAAGCTGATCGCGGCCGGCGCCTTGGCGGCGTCGAGCGCGGCGGCGAAATCCTCCGGAGAGGGTGGGGGAATCGCCTCGCCGGCCGACGCCGTGGCGCCGGACAGCGCCAGGGCGAGCGCGACCAGGGTCAGGAGGGACAGCTTCCGGCAGATCACGACCTCAACCCCTTACCGGGCCTTGGTGATGTTGACGATGGTGTCGTTCCAGCGGAACTTGGCGTTGCTCCGGTACTGGTTGTACGACCACGTCTGGTAGCGCTGGTAGGTCGGCCACGGGTCGCCGACGAGGATGGACTGGTTGGTCGTGTCGTAGCCGTAGATCACCTCGGCGTGCCCGCCGCCGGAGGTCCAGTAGATGCCGGTGAGGTTCGGGATGCCGGCGTCGATCTGCTGGGTGATCGAGGCGAAGCTGATCGTGCCCCGGGCGTCCTGGGCGTTGAAGCCGGTGCCCCGGAAGCCGCGCACGATCTCCGGGATCTGGGCCGGCTGGTTCGGGCAGTAGCCGCCCGACGAGCCCTTGCCCGCGGCGCAGAACGCCGTCTGGCTGACCGTCACGCCGAGGGTCTGCTCGATGCTGGCCCCGGTCGCCGCCCAGCACCACTGGTTCTGCTGCTGGACCTGCTGGGTGTAGTTGAGCCGCTTCGACGCCAGGGCGTTGAAGGTCTTCGGGGCGACCACCGGCGTGATCTCGCGGACCTCGGTGTGGTCCTCGGTCTTGATCAGGCCGTGCGGGGTGCCCTGGTCGGCGGGGGCCGCCGTGGCCAGGGACGGGAACGCGACCGACGCGCTGAACGCGGCGGCGACGGCGAGCAGGCAGGGCAGCCCCCGTCGGATGGATTTCCGGTCCACGAGTTTTCTCCTTGCAGGGGAAGAAGACATGTGCGGGCGGGTCGGCCGCCGGCGGGACGGTCGACTCGGCACTACCGTGCGCGTCGTTTCCCCGGCGGACAACGGCCGGTGGGTTCCCGGGCCGCCGCGCTGTGATCGTTCACCGCCGGTCGGGCGGGGCGGGAACGAGCGATGACTGCTCCTCCGGCTCCCGCCGGCGGATCGGCGGGCGGTCCGCGCGAGAACATTCACCGGCCGTTCACCCCGCTGTGAACGCCGGCGCTCCGGTCGACTGGCGACCGTGCCGGGGGCGTGCTGCGCTGGTGCCCGGCGCCCGGCCGCCCGCGCGGGGTCGGCGGCGTCGCGCGAGGATGATCGCCACCGCCCGCCCGTCGAGAGGACCTCCATGCGCGCCATCGAATTCGCCGAGTACGGCGGCTCCGACGTCCTGCGCCTCCGGGACGTCGACCTGCCCGAGCCCGGCCCCGGCGAGGTGCGGGTCGCCGTGCGGGTGGCCGGGGTGAACCCGTTCGACTGGAAGCTGCGCGGTGGGGCGATGGCCGACGTGGTGAAGCTGACCCTGCCGCACCGGCCGGGGCTGGAACTGGCCGGCGTCGTGGACGCGGTCGGCGACGGCGCACCGGCCGCCGTCGGCGACGAGGTGTTCGGCTGGGCGCGGACCGGTTCGTACGCCGAGTACGCGCTGGCCTCCGTCGTGGTGGCCAAGCCCGACGTCCTGACCTGGCACGACGCCGCCGCCCTGCCGGCCGCGGGCGAGGCCGCGCTGCGCGGTCTGCGGCTGCTCGACGTCCGCGCGGGCGACGTGCTGCTCATCCACGGCGCGGCCGGGGCGGTGGGCGGCCTGGCCACCCAGCTCGCCGTCGCCCGCGGCGCGACCGTGATCGGGACCGGTGGCGAGAGCAGCGCGGAGGTCATCCGGTCCTACGGGGCCACCCCGGTCCGCTACGGCGAGGGCCTGGTCGAGCGGGTCCGCGCGGTCACCCGGCAGGTCGACGCCGTGCTGGACACCGCGGGCAAGGGCGCGCTGCCCGACTCGATCGAGCTGCGCGGCGGCAAGGACCGGATCCTCACCCTGGCCGACCTGGCCGCGTTCGACCTGGGCATCCCGTTCTCCGGCGGCGAACCGGGCGACCAGAACGCCGGCGTCCTGGCCGAGCTGTCCGACCTGGCCGCCACCGGCCGGCTGGTGGTCCGGCACGCCCGTTCCTACCCACTCGCCGAGGCCGCCCGCGCCCAGGACGACAGCGCCACCGGCCACAGCGGCGGCAAGATCACCCTCGACGTGCGCGGCTGAGCCGCGCCGGCAGCCGAGCGCGGTGCCCGCCGAGTTCGGCCGGCCCACCGAGGGCAGGGCCCGCTCGCGGTGGCTTCGACCGCCACCACCCAAGGGTCAGGCGGGGGTGTTCAGTGTGTTCTCGGGTGAGCGTGGCTTGAGCATGAACCACGCCATCGCCGTGGCGGCGAACAGCAGGGCCGCGCCGATGCCCGAGGCGACGGCCAAGCCGTCGGTGAACGCCGCCCGTGCCGCGGTCAGCACGGTCGCCGCCAGGTCGGCGGGCAGGGCCGAGGTGGCCTGCACCGCTCCGCCGAGCGAGTGGCCGGCGGCTTCGGCCACCTCCGGCGGCGTGCCGGCCGGGACCTCGAAACCCCGGTAGACGCCCATCACCAGGCTGCCCAGCACCGCGATGCCCAGCGCCATCCCCAGTTCGTAGGCGGTCTCCGACACCGCCGACGCGGCGCCCGCCTGCTCCTTGGGGACGCTGGACAGGACCAGGTCGCTCGCGGCGGTGAAGGTCAGGCCGGTGCCACCGCCCATCAGAAACAGCGACACGGCCAGCGCGGGGTAGCCCGACGTCGGCGTGATGAACGCCGGCACCAGCATCGCGACCGCGGTCAGCCCCAGACCACCGGCGATCGCCACCCGCACGGACGTGCGGCGGACCGTCCACCCGGCGAGCAGGCCCACCGCCATCGACGCCACCATGGCGGGCATCTCGGCCAGGCCCGCGTGCAGCGGACCGTAGCCCCGGACGAGCTGGAAGTACTGCGAGAGGAAGTAGATCAACCCGGACAGGCCGAAGATCGACAGCAGGTTCGCGCCGACCACGCCGGTGAACACGCGGTTGCGGAACAGCCGCACGTCGATCAGCGGCGAGGGCAGCGCGACCTGCCGCCGCACGAACAGCACCAGCGCGGCGAGGCCGACCGGCGCGGCGACGACGGCGTCCGGGCGCGGGCCGTGCACCGCGAACTCCTTGATGGCGTAGACGATGCCGACCACGCCCACCACCGACAGCAGCACGCTGGGCAGGTCCCACGGGCCGGGCGCCGGGTTCTTCGACTCGGGCAGCAGCACGACACCGGCGACCACGACCAGCGCGGCGAGCGGCACGTTGATCAGGAACACCGAGCCCCACCAGAAGTGCTCCAGCAGCCAGCCGCCCAGCAGCGGGCTCGCGGCGGCACCGGCGGACAGCGCCGCGCCCCAGATGCCGATGGCCGTGCTGCGCTCGCGCGGGTCGTGGAAGATGTTGCGGACCAGCGCCAGCGTGGACGGCATGAGCGTGGCACCGGCGATGCCCTGCACCGCGCGGCCCGCGATGAGCGCCTCGGCGGTGGGCGCGTAGGCGATCAGCAGCGAGGCCAGGCCGAACGCCGTGGTGCCGATCATCAGCAGCTTCTTGCGGCCGATCCGGTCACCGAGGCTGCCCATGCTGACCAGCAACCCCGCCAGGACGAACGCGTAGACGTCGCCGATCCACAGCAGTTGGGTGCCGGTGGGCCGGAGGTCCTCGCTGAGGAACGGGGTGGCCAGCGCGAGGACCGTGCCGTTGACGGCCACCATCATGACGGCCAGGACGAGGACGCCGAGCGCGGGCCACCGCCCGGCCGGCCGGTGGTGCTCCGCCTGTGCGCGGGGCAGCGGGGTGGTGCGCATGGGGTTCGGTCCTCGACTCGGGCACGCGGGGGTGCGCGCGGCCGAGCGGGTCCCGGTCGCGAACCGACTGTACCTCGTGTGAGACGTTTTTGTCTCAGGAGAGATGAGGGTTTCTCGTTCAAGACGGTCCCGGGTCGAGGCCCTACACTGACGCCGTGACGATGAGTCGAGAGCAGATGCTGCGCGCGGCAGCCGACTTCCTCGGTCGACGTCCCAACGCCACCCAGGACGAGGTGGCCAAGGCCGTCGGGGTCAGCCGCGCCACGCTGCACCGCCACTTCGCCGGGCGCGGTGCGCTGCTCACGGCCCTGGAGCACCTCGCCGTCGAGCAGTTGGGCGAGGCGCTGGACGCCGCCCACCTCGACGAGGGTCCGGCGGCCGACGCGCTGCGCCGCCTGGTCGCGGCCTGCGAACCGGTCGCCCCGTACCTGGCGCTGCTCTACTCGCAGAGCCAGGAGATCGACCCCGGGCAGGGCCCGGACGCCTGGGTCGACATCGACGCCCGGATCGTGGAGCTGTTCCGGCGCGGCCGGGAGACCGGCGAGTTCGGCCCGGACCTGACCCCCGCGTGGCTGACCGACGCGTTCTACGGCCTGGTGGTCGGGGCGGCGTGGTCGATCCAGGCGGGCCGCGCGGCGTCCCGGGACTTCACGACCATGATCACCGACCTGGTGCTGCGCGGGATCGCCCGCCCCTGAGGCGCGAACGGCGGTCCGCCGGGTTCGGTCGAGAGGCCCCGGAACGGGGGCGCGGGCCCGTACACTTCGCGAGTAGTCGAGCGTTCACGTCCGGTGATGGCGGGGGAGTGGGGATGTCCGGCGGATTCACCGCGCTCACCCCCGACGACCCGCGCGAGGTCGGCGGGTACGTGTTGCGGGCCCGGCTGGGCGTCGGCGGGATGGGGCGGGTCTACCTCGCGTTCAGCCCCGGCGGTCGGGCGCTGGCGGTCAAGGTCGTGCGGTCCGAGCACGCCGAGGACGAGGAGTTCCGGCGGCGGTTCGCGCAGGAGGTGGCGGCGGCCCAACGCGTTCAAGGTCTGTACACGGTGCCCGTCGTGGACGCCGACCCCGGTGCCGCGCTCCCGTGGCTGGCCACCGCCTACGTGCCCGGTCCGTCCCTGCGGCACGCCGTGCACGAGCACGGGCCGTTCCCCGAGTCCGCCGTGCTCCGGCTGCTTGCCGGCGTCGCCGAAGGCTTGGTGGCGGTGCACGCGAGCGGCGTCGTGCACCGCGACCTGACCCCGGCGAACGTGCTGCTCGCCGAGGACGGGCCCCGCGTCATCGACTTCGGCATCGCCCACGCCGCGGCGGCCACGTCGTTGACCCGCACCGGGATCAGCGTGGGCACGCCCGCGTTCATGGCACCGGAGCAGGTGCGGGGGCGGTCGGTCACGCCCGCCGTGGACGTGTTCGCGCTCGGTCACCTGGCGGTCTTCGCGGCCACCGGCCGGTCCGCGTTCGGCGAGGGCAACCGCGAGGCGATGTTCTTCCGGATCCTCGGCGAGCCGCCGGACCTGGCGGGCTGCCCCGAGCGGATCCGGCCGCTCGTGCTGCGCTGCCTGGCCAAGGAGCCCGCCGAACGGCCGTCGCCCGGCGAGGTGCTGGCGCAGGTCGCCGGACTGGCCGGGCCCGCGTCGCCGGGCCGTTGGCTACCCGCGCCGGTCGCCGCGTCCCTGCCCGCCTACGACGCCTCCGCCCACCGCTCCACGACCGCCGCCCCGGACGTCACCGCAGGCTCGGGCACCAGGGTCGACCACGCGCCGACCGGCTTCGACGGGACCCGGGTCGACCACCGCCCGGCGGCGTACCCGCCCGCCCAGGTCGGCTACCGCTCCACGCGGACGCCGCCCGGCCACGGCAGCGGGCGCGGCGCGCTGTTCACCGGCTTCGCGATCATCGCCGCCGCGCTGCTGGTGCTGGCCCTCGGTCCGGGCAAGGTCTGGGACACCGCGACCGGCCTGTTCGACGACGCGGGCGCGACCACCACGACGGTCGCGACCACCACGGCCGAGCCGCCGGCCACACCCGTCGACACGCTCGCCGCGGGCTGCGCGGAGGCCATCGAGAGCATCACCGCGTTCAAGGAACTGCCCCGCAGCGGCGACTGGACCTCCGGCGTGGCCGGGTTGCAGCACCTGGCGACCGGTCTCGCCGCGGCCGGCCGGGCCGCGACCAACACCGAGGTGCGCGCGGCGGTGGAGAGCATGGCGACCGACCTGACCACGGCGCTCGGGCACGGCCTGACCGGCGACGGCGAGCAGTTCCTGGCGATGCTGGACAAGATCGCCACCGATGGTGACGCGCTGATCACCGCGTGCCAGGGCACCCGCTGACCGCCTCGCCGTTGATCAGGCTCGGTGGAGTGGAGAGGGGGCCGGCGTGACCGACGAGGAACTGGTGGTCGAGTTCGCCCTGACCCGCCTGGACCACCCGGAGGTCGACCTGGAGGAGGTCGCCGCGCTGACCGTCCGGCGGATGGGCTCCGACCGGGTGCTGGAGTTCGCCTCCCGCAACCTGGCCAGCAGGGGCGAGTTGCGCGGCGCGCTGTTCCCGTCGGCGGTCGAGCACGTGCTGCGGGTCGTGCTGACCGTGCGCGGCCCGGCCGACTGACCCACTTCGCCCCTTGTGCTGGAGTGCGCTCCAGCTCTTAGGCTGCGGGGGTGCGCTTGGGAATCCACGTCATCGAATTCACCGTCCCGACCGGTGCGGCCGGCATCGCGCCCGAACTGGCGCGGGTGGCCGAGGCGGCGGACGCCGCCGGCGTCGCCCGGTTGTCCGTGATGGACCACTTCTTCCAGATGGAGGGGTTCAAGCCGGCGACGGACCCCATGCTGGAGGGCTACACGACCCTCGGCTTCCTCGCCGCCCACACCACCGACGTGCAGCTGGGCCTGCTCGTCACCGGCGTCACCTACCGGCACCCCGGCCTGCTGGCCAAGATCGTGTCCACAGTGGACGTGCTCTCCGGCGGCCGGGCCGAGCTCGGCATCGGCGCCGCGTGGTACGAGCGCGAGCACCTCGGGCTGGGCGTGCCGTACCCGGCGGTGGCCGAGCGGTTCGAGCGGCTGGAGGAGGCGTTGCGGATCTGCCTGCAGATGTGGGACCCGGAGGACAACGGGGCCTTCGAGGGCAAGCACTACCGGCTCGCCGAGACGCTCTGCTCGCCGCAGCCGATCCGCCGGCCGCCGATCCTGATCGGCGGCGGGGGCGAGAAGAAGACGCTGCGGATGGTCGCCCAGTACGCCGACGCCTGCAACCTGTTCGGCGGCGACAAGGACCAGGTGCGGCACAAGCTCGACGTGCTGCGCGGGCACTGCGACACGTTCGGGCGCGACATCGCCACCATCGACAAGACCCTCACCTACCGGCCCGCGCCCGAGGTCGACACGCTGGACGACTTCGTGCGCGACGTGGCCGACTACGCGGAACTGGGCATCGACACGGTGATCCTCGTGCCGCCGGGTGACGCGCCCGCGCGGTGGGTGGAGCAGGTCGCCGCGCCGCTGGTGCCGCGCCTCAAGGACCTGTAAGTCCTCGCCAGAACGCCCCCCGTCGGTCCGCAGTGGACCGGCGGGGGGCGTTTTGGCGTTCCGCCGGGAGTCGTCCGAACGGGTGGTGTCCTGGCGCGTCGGGCTCCTCGATCGAGGGATTCCGCAGGGCTGTGTGGTGACCTGGCCGCCCGTCACCGACGTCGGTGACGGGCTTTCCCGAACCACACCGCGCCGAGGAGATCCACCCATGTCCACCACCGAATCGACCGTGTCCGAAGTGGAAGCCGCGGTGCGCGGCACGCTGGCCGCGCACAAGTCGATGTACCTGGCCACGTCCGGTGGCGACGGCCCCTGGGTGGGTGGCGTCTACTTCGCCGAGGTCGACACCTTCACCCTGGTGCTCGTGCTGGAGGACAGCGGTCGGACGCTGGCCGCGGTGCGGGAGAACCCGGTGGTGGCGCTGGTCGTGTCGACCGGCTCCCCGGCGCAGCCGTTCCTCCAGGCGCGGGCGGTGGCCGAGGTGGTCGACGGGGAGTGGGACGCGCGGGTGCGCGAGCGGCTGGTGGCCAAGGTGCCCGAGGCCGCGCCGTTCCTGGCGTACCCGATCCGGGCGGTCCGCCTGTCGGTGACGTCGTGGCGGATCACCGACCTGCCCAACGGCTGGCTGCCCGGCCGCGAACTCACGCCCACCGCCTGACGGAAAGAACGAGCCCGCCGCCCGGGACCGACTCGTCCGGTGGGCGCACGGGCCGGTGCCCGCGCGCCCACCGTCCGCGTTGTCCGGGCAGGACGGTGGCCGAGTCCGGACAGGACGGTCACGCGGCCCGCACCGGCCGAGGCATCCCATGTTTGCCCTTCACCAGGTGCGATCTATATCCGACAGTTCACGGCAAATGTGGCGTGGATCTCCCAAAGATGGCGTATCCGGTCGGCGGTGCCCGGACGAGCTGATTCGGCGATAGGTTCCGGTATCTGTCGAGGCGCCAGTTCATGAGTGATCTTCGGTGTGGTTCCGGTGAAATGCGCGGGCCTGTTGCCGCAGTTCGGGGCATTGCGCAATACGGTTGTTCGAAGTCCGCGGTTGACCTGATCGTCCGCGTCGATGCGACCATTCGGACCAGTCGTGGTGGACCCTTGTAGCGCTCTTCACCGCCGTGATAGCGTCCCGCCTGCTCACTGGGGAATGAGCGTGCTACCCGGGGTACGTCGACCGGGGACCGCCGGCTGGGAGATATGTGATCATTTGTGTTGCGCTCATAAAAGTGCGTGTTGTGGGTGTGGGTTGCGCGGGTGGGTCCCGGGCGTTGGGGTAGGTCGAGCCGCGGACACGGGGACTGACGATGTCTTTGGTCGTTGTTTACGATAAAGGTGCTGTTTCACCGGTCGACATCCTGCGCAGGGTCTCCGTTCCCCTGCTGGTGGTGCTCGCGCCGTCCGAGCACGCCCGGCGGATGCGCCCGCTGTTCGCCGAGTCCTGCCTGGCGGTCCACGACCTGGCCGAGGAGGACCTGGCGGCCCGGCTGCTGGCCCACCGACCGGCGGGGATCCAGACCTTCAGCGAGCCGATGCTGGGTGCGACCTCGGAGTTGGCCGCGGCGCTCGGCCTGCCGTTCCACGACGCGCGGACCGTCCGGCTGTTCACCGGCAAGGCCGAGCAGCGCAGGCGATTGCGCGAAGCCGGCGTCGACCGGACGGTGTCGGTCACGCTGACCGACCTCGCCGACTGGCCGGGCGCGCTCGCCCGGACCGGTCTGCCGGTGGTGGTGAAACCCGAGCGCGGGGTCGCCAGTCGCAACACCGTGCTGGTGCGCGATGCCGACGCCGGTCGCCGGATCGTCGGCCCGATCATCGCCGAAGAAGGCGTGGTCGTGGTGGAGGAGTATTTACCCGGAATCGTCGTCCCGGAGCCGTGGGGCGACTACGTTTCGGTGGAAACGGTGGTCCAGCGCGGCGCGGTCACGCACCTCGCGGTCACCGGTAAACTCCGGCTCGCCCCGCCGTTCCGGGAGTGCGGCCAATTCTGGCCGGCCCGGCTCGACCGCACCGCGCAGGACGAGGTGCGCGCGTTGGCCGACGGCGCGGTCAAGGCGCTCGGCGTCGACTCGGGCATTCTGCACACGGAAATAAAGCTCACCCCGGCCGGACCGCGCATTATCGAGGTCAACGGGCGGGTCGGCGGGTTCATCCCGGAATTGGCCCGGCACGCCGCCGGAATCGACCTGGTGGACGTCGGCGCGCGACTCGCGCTGGGCGAGCCGGTCGACCTCCCGCCGGTCGAACCGGACCGGATCTACTTCCAGTTCACCACGCCCGCGCCGGTCGAGGCCGGCGTCGTCACCCGGGTCTGCCGGCAGGCCGACCTCGCCGACGTCCCCGGGCTGGTCGGGTTCACCCCGTTCGTCCGGCGCGGCGACGCGGTCGGCGGGTTCGGCACCCAGGACCTCAACCTGGTCTCGGTGGAGGCCCCCGACCACGACGCCCTGGCCGCCGTCGTCGAGACGCTGCTGGACGCGATCGTGCACGAGTTCGACCTCTCCGGACGGCGGACCGTCCACAGTGCCCGCGACCTGGTCTACAACACCCTGGAGAACACCCGATGAAGAAGACCGTGGACAACCCCGCCGGCGTCCCCGCCCCGCCGCCCGGCCGCTACTCGCACGTGGTGCGGCTGGAGGTCGGCGACAGCACGATCCTGCTGCTGTCCGGCCAGTGCTCGGTGGACGACGACCTGAACGTGGTCGCCCCGCACGACACCCGCGGCCAGTCCGAGCGCATCTTCGAGATCATCGGCAAGATCCTCGACGCCCACGGCGCGAAGTTCACCGACATCGTCAACATCCGCACCTACCTGACCGACATCGGCACCCGTGCCGAGTACGGCGAGGTGCGCCGCCGGTTCCTCGACCCCGAGCAGCTGCCGACCAGCACCACGGTGGAGGTCTCGGCGCTGTTCCTGCCCGAGGCCGTCATCGAGGTCGAGGTCATGGCCGTGCTGCCGCGTTCCGGGGAGTGAGCGTGCCGCCCGCCAAGTCGACCGACGAGCGGTTCCGGGCCGCCGTCGAGACCCTGCGCGTGCCCGCGATGGGCACCGAGGTGGTCGCGCCACTGCTGTCCTCGCTGCTCAAGCTGGTCCGCCCGCAGCGCGTGCTGGAGGTCGGGATGGGGTACACCACCCCGTTCCTGGCCTCGGCGCTGGCCGAGATCGCCGACGACGTCCGCGCCCAGGCGCCCGCGCTCGCCGCCAAGACCCGGCCCTACCTCGACCGCGACGCGGACCTGGACGACGAGTGGCTGTACGGGGAGCCCGCGCTGCTGGCCCCGGAGTTCTACAACGCCCCGTACCGGCCGCGGCTGGTGGCCGTGGACGACCTGTCCATCCCGGAGTCGTCGTCGTCCCGGGTGTGGGACGTGCTGCGCGACCTCGGGCTCGACGAGCTGGTCACGGTGGTCAACGCCGACCTGCGCGAGTGCGCCGAGCACTTCCCGCCGGACTTCGCGCCGATCGACTTCGCGTGGGTCGACGCGTGGGAGTGCCTGTACTTCTTCGACAACTTCTGGGACCTGATCGACCCGGACGGCGGCCTGGTCGTCATGCACTACCTCAAGACCTACCCGCAGGGGGAGGCGTTCCTGCGCTACCTGTCGGCGCAACTGGACGTCAACCCGCGCGAGTTCGAGATCGTCAACCTGGTGGAGCCGCACAAGCTCTCCCAGAACAGCCTGACGATCCTGCGGCGGACCAGCGGTGAGGTCAAGCGCGTGTACGCCAAGCCCAACTCCCGCATGGACTACGGCGACCGCCTGCGCGCGCAGGCCCGCACCCAGGCCGACGCCCACCCCTCCGAGATCCGGGAACTGACGCCGTGACCGCCATCGCCTTGCTCGGCCAGGGCCGCATGGGCGTGCCCATGGCGGTCCGGCTCGTCGCCGCCGGACACCCGACCACCGTGTGGAACCGCACGCCCGACAAGTGCGCGACCGCCGGCGAACGGGGTGCGCGGGTCGCCGACAGCCCGGCCGACGCCGTCCGTGACGCCGATGTGGTCATCACGATGCTGCGCGACGCCGACGCGGTAGACGCCGTGCTGTCCGACGACACCGTGGCCGCCTTGCGCCCGGACGTCGTGCTGCTGGAGATGTCCACCATCGGACCCGACGCCGTACGGGCGTTGCGCGAGCGGCTGCGCGCGGACGTCGTGCTGCTCGACGCGCCGGTGGTGGGCAGCATCCCGCAGGCGACCGCCGGGGAGTTGCGGATCCTGGTCGGTGGCGCGGAGTCCGACGTGGAGCGCTGCGCGGACGTGCTGGCCGTGCTCGGGTCCGCGGACCGGGTCGGCGACCTCGGCGCGGGCGCGGCGGCGAAGCTGGTCGCGAACCTGGTCACGATCTCCGCGTTCGCGGTCATCGGCGAGTCGCTGGCGCTGGGCGACCGGCTCGGCCTGACCGACGACCGGGTGCTGGACCTGCTGGCCAAGTCCGCCATCGGGGGCTTCTCCGAACGCGTGCGCGGCCGGCTCGGCACGACGCCGCCCGCGCAGTTCGGGCTGGGCCTGGCGGAGAAGGACCTGGCGCTGGTGCTGGCCGCCGGCGCGGACCCGGCCGGGGTCGCGGGCGCGGCGCACCAGAACTTCGCCGACGCCGTCGCGGCGGGGTTGGCCGGACACGACATCAGTGCGGTGGTCGCCGACATGCGATCACGCGCGCACGCCATGGGGAACTAGGAGACGAGGGACTGTGAGCGCAGCGGCATTAGCGTACGAAGAGGTCGTCGTGCGGGTGCGGGAGATCTGGGCGGACGTGCTGGGCAGCGACTCCGCCGACGACGTCCCGCTGGAGGTCAACTTCCTGGAGTGCGGCGGGAACTCGCTGCTGCTGGTCATGCTCTGGGAGGAGTTGCAGCCGATCGCGAGCCGGCCGGTGAAGCTCTCCGAGCTGTTCCACCACGGCACCGTCCGGGCGCAGGCCGAACTCCTGGTGGGAGCGCCGGTCGCGGAACCCGAGCCACTGGCCGCGGTCACCGTCGTGGCGGACGCGAGCCCGCGCTCCCTGCTGGCCCAGCGGCGCGCCGCCGCGAGCAGCGGGGGTGTCGGTTGAGCGACACCGCGATCGCGATCGTCGGAATCGGCTGCCGGTTCCCCGACGCGTGGACCCCCGAGCAGTTCTGGTCCAACATCGACGGCGGCGTGGTCTCGATGCGCCCGCTGCCCGACGACCTGCTGCGCGCGTCCGGTGTGGACGAGGCCACGTTGCAGGGCGAGGACTACGTCAAGGTGGGCGCGCTGCTGCCCGGCGCGGCGGAGTTCGCCGCCGAGTTCTTCGGCTACACCCCGCGCGAGGCCGAGCTGATCGACCCGCAGCAGCGGGTGTTCATCGAAGCCGCCTGGGAGGCGCTGGAGCGCTCCGGGCACGGCGCGAGCATGGACCGTCGGACCGTCGGCGTGTTCGCCGGTACCGGCGCGGGCCCTTACACCGCAGCGCTTTTCGCCGCCAAGGCACAGGCGGAGGGCGTGGCGGCGGCGGTCGGCGACCTCGACCTGACGCTGGGCGGCGAGGTCGACTTCCTGCCCTCGCGCACCGCGTACAAGCTGGGGCTGCGCGGCCCGGCGGTCAGCGTCCAGACCGGGTGCTCGTCCTCGCTGTACGCCTTGCACTACGCGTCGCTGAGCCTGCTCGCGGGCGAGTGCGACATCGCGATCGCGGGCGGGTCCGCGGTGCAGGAACCGCTGCTGGGCTACCGGCACAAGCCGGGGCGCGCGCTGTCCGAGGACGGCCAGTGCCGCTCGTTCGACCACCGCTCCAGCGGCACCAACCACGGTTCCGGGGTCGGCGTGCTGGTGCTGCGGCTGCTGTCGGACGCGCTCGCGGACGGCGACACCGTGCTGGCCGTGCTGCACGGCAGCGCGGTCGGCAACGACGGTTCGGACAAGCTCGGCTACGTCGCCCCGAGCACGGCGGGCATCACCCGCGTGGTGGGCAAGGCGCTCCAGGTCGCGGGCTTGCCCGGCGAGAAGCTGCGCTACGTCGAGGCGCACGGCACCGCGACCCCGCTGGGCGACCAGGTCGAGCTGGCCGCGCTGACCGACGCGATCCGCACCACCACCGACGCCACCGGCTTCTGCCGGCTGGGCTCGGTGATGTCCAACATCGGGCACACCGGCCCCACCGCCGGCATCGCCGGGTTCATCAAGGCGGTCAACATCGCCCGCACCGGCGTGCTGCCGCCGCACCCGTCGTTCGAGCGGCCGCGTGAGCCCGGGGTGCTCGCGGAGAGCCCGTTCACCATCGCCACCGAGCCAGGCCGGGCCGACGGCGACTGCTACGTGCTGGTCAACTCGGTCGGCATGGGCGGCTCCAACGCCGCCGCCGTGCTGGGCCCGCCGCCCGCGCCGACCCGGCCGGCCGCGCCGACCGGCGAGCGGGTGCGCCTGCTGCTGTCCGCGCGCAACCGGACCGAGCTGGACGCGCTGTCCCGCTCGCTGGCCGACCACGTCGCGTCGGGCGAGGTCGCGGTGGCCGACCTCGCGCACACCCTGCGCGTGGGCCGCCGCCAGTTCGACGAGCGCCGGCTGGTGGTGGCGGAACCGGGCAAGCTGGCCGCCGCACTGCGGCTGCCGCGCCCGCCGCTGGTCAAGACCCTGCGCAGCGGTTCCCGGCGGGCGGCCGTCGTGGTCGCGCAGGACGCCGTGCTGCCCGCCGGCACGCTGGACCTGCTGCGCTCGGCGCTGCCCGCCGACACGGTGGTGGCCGCCGACCTCGCGGCGGTGCCCGCGGACCGGTTCCTGGTGCTGGTCGGCACGGGGGAGGCCGGCGCGAACCGGTACGCCTTCGCCGCCGACGCGGCCGACCAGCGCGACGAGGTGGAAGCGGCCCTCGCCGAGGCGTGGCTGCACGGCGTGACCGTCGACTGGGCGAAGCTCGCCGGCGACACCGGCCGCCGCGTCCCGGCGCCGACCTACCCGTTCACCCGGGCCCGCTACTGGGCGCTGGACCGGCTCTCGCTGGCCCCCGACGCGGCCCCGCGCGCCGCCGCCCCGGCCGTCGTGGCCGCCGCCGGCGACGACGAGGTCACCGACGCCCTGCTCGGCATCTGGCGCACCCTGTTCGGCAAGGCCGACATCGGCTTGGACGAGACGTTCGGCGGGCTGGGCGGCACGTCGCTGCTGGCGATGCAGCTGGCGCTGGAGATCCAGGACCGGCTGGGCTGCCCGGTCAACGTGCACCGCGCCGGCGGCAGCCGGGTCACCGTGCGCAGGCTCGCCGACCTGGTGCACGCGCACCGCGACTCCTCCGGCGCGGCCGACGCCGAGATGGGCGACGGCCTCGACCAGGGCGACGACCAGTTGGTGGACGCCGACCTGGGGCTGTCCCTGGGCGAGGTGTCGGCGACCCGCTCGCGCGGCAAGGACTTCCTGCTCACCGGGGCCACCGGCTACCTGGGCGCGTTCCTGCTGCGCGAACTGCTGGCGCGCACCAAGGGCCGGGTGTACTGCCTGGTCCGGGCCGAGGACGAGGCGGCCGGGCTGGACCGGCTGCGGGCGGCGGCGCGCAAGTTCGTGCTGCCCGAGCCGGACGCCGACCGGGTGCACGTGGTGCCCGGCGACCTGGCCGACGTGGCGAAGGTCGCCGCCCTCTACCGGGACGGCGAGCTGGAGCGCAACGTCGGCCACGTCCTGCACTGCGCGGCCAAGGTGGTGTTCACCGAGCCGTACCGCACGCTGCGCGAGGCGAACGTGCTGCCGATGGCGGACCTGCTGACGTGGGCGCGCGGGTGCGGTATCCGCGACTTCAGCTACATCTCCACGCTCGCCGCGGCGAGCCCGGCGATGGGGTCGGCCAACCGCTACCTGGAGACCAGGGAGCAGGCGCTGGACCCCGAGGCGGGCAGCTACGGGGTGAGCAAGTGGGTGTGCGAGCGGCTGCTGGCGCGCGCCGAGGAGGACGGCATGAGGGTCCGGGTGTTCCGCCCGGGGCTGATCATGGCCTCCAGCGAGACCGGCGCGGGCAACGACAAGGACCTGATCTACTTCGCGCTGATCAGCGGCCTGGCGATCGGCGCGCACCCGGAGGACGACCGGGTGCTGGTGATGTCGCCGGTGGACATGGTGTCCAAGGGCGTGGTGGACCTGGCGCTGTCCGGTGGCGCGGTCGGCCGCGCCTACCACCTGGTCGCCGAGCGGGCGATCAGCATGCGCAACCTGTTCCTCCAGCTGGGCAACGCGGGCCTGGCCACCGAGCCGCTGCCGCTGGCGCAGTGGCAGGAGCGGGTGCGCGCGCTGGCGCTGGAGAAGGGCAACCCGATCCTGTCCGCCGCGGCCCTGCTGGAGCTGGAGGGCCACGACCGCGACGAGCTCGCGGTGCAGGCCGGCGGCTGGCAGCCGTGGCTGTCCCGCAACGGCCTGGACCCGCAGATGACCGGCGCGGTGCTGCGCCGGGGCATCGAGTACCTGGCGCGGCGCGACGAACTGGTCCGCGACCTCGTCGGCCACCTGGTCGGCGGAAAGGGCGAGAACTGATGAGCGAGAACACGATCGGCCGGATCGCGGTGCTCGGCGCGGGCGTGATGGGCCGGGGCATCGCCACGCTGGCCGTGGGCTGCGGCGTCCCGGTCGTCCTGGTCGACGTCGACCAGGCCACCCTCGACCAGGCCACCGCCGCGATCCGCAACCAGACCCGGCTCGGCCGGCTGATGGGCTCCTTCGACGCCGCCGTGGCGGACGGGGAACTCGAAGCGACCACCGACCTCGGTCGGATCGCCGGCGCGTTCGCGGTGATCGAGTCGGTCACCGAGAAGGCCGAGCTGAAGGCGGCGGTGCTGGCCGCCGCCACGGCGGTCGTCGCGCCCGGCACGGTGGTCGTGTCCAACACCTCGGCCATCCCGATCGACGAGCTGGCCGGGCACTGCGCGCGGCCCGCGGACGTGGTGGGCGTGCACTTCATGAACCCGCCCTACCTGATCCGCACCGTCGAGCTGATCCGCGGCCCGCGCTCGGCCGACGCGGCGATCGCCGCCGCCGAACGGCTGCTGGCCGCGCTCGGCCAGACCCCGGTGCACGTCGGCGACGGGCCGGGGTTCGTGATCAACCGGGTGCTCCAGCGGTCCATCAACGAGGCCGCGCGGATCGTGCAGGACGGCGTGGCGGCACCGGAGGCGGTGGACGCGGCGTTCACCGGGTGCCTCGGGCACCGCACCGGCCCGCTGGCCACCGCCGACCTGATCGGCCTGGACAACGTCGTGGACTCGCTGCACGTGCTGCTGGAGCGGACCGGCGACGAGGGTTACCGCCCCTGCGACCTGCTGGTGGCGAAAGTGAAGTCCGGCGACTTCGGCCGGAAGACCGGCCGCGGTTTCTTCGAGTACCAGGGGGCGTTGTGAGCACGACCGAGCAGGTGCACAGCCCGGAGGAGATCCGCGCGAACCTGGCGGAGTTCGTCGAGCAGCAGACCAAGTCGGCGGTGGCCACCGACCTCGACCTGTTCGGGTCGGGCCTGGTGTCGTCGCTGTTCGCGCTCCAGCTCGTGGTGCACGTGGAGACCGCGTTCGGGGTCGCGGTGCAGGGTGCGGACCTCAAGCTGGACAACTTCCGCACCATCGACGCGATCACCGACCTGGTAGTGAGGCTGCGGGCGTGACCGCGGTAGCCGACCGGGCCGCCGAGGCGGCCGCGCGGGTGAGCGCGACCGTCGGGACGGCGGCCGACGACTGGGACCGGGCGGGGCGGATCCCCGACGACGTGGTGCGCCCGCTGGCCGAGGCCGGCCTGCTGTGCCCGGACGTGCCCGCCGGGTTCGGCGGTCCGGGCCTGACGATGGCCGAGCTGGGCGAGTTCACCGCGCACGTCGGCGCGCTGTGCTCGTCGCTGCGCAGCCTGATGACCTCGCAGGGCATGGTGGCGTGGGCGGTGCGCAAGCTCGGCGACCAGGCGCAGCAGGAGCAGTACCTGCGCCGGCTCGCCACGGGTGCGACCGCCGCCGTGGCGTTCAGCGAGGCCGGCGCGGGCAGCGACCTGTCCGCCATGGGCACCACCATCACCGCCGACGGCGACCGGGTGGAGGTCACCGGCACCAAGGTGTGGGTGACCGGGTCCGCGTACGCCGACCTGGTGCTGGTCTTCGGCCGGTACGGCGCCGGCGGCGCGGCCGTCCTGGTGCCGACCGACGCGCCGGGCGTCACCGTGACCCGGGTGGCCGACCCGCTGGGCTGCCGCGCGGCGGGCCACTCCGAGGTGCGGCTGGACGGGGTCGTGCTGCCCGCCGGGCACCTGCTCGGCGGCGCGGGGATGCCGCTGGAGTGGCTGGTGACCTCGGTGCTGACCTACGGCCGGCTGTCGGTCGCGTGGGGCTGCGTCGGGATGCTGCGGGCCTGCGCGTCCGCCGCCGCCCGGCACGCCGCGACCCGCGAGCAGTTCGGCAAGCCGCTGGCCGAGCACCAGCTCGTCGGCCGGCACCTCGCCGAGCTGCACGTGGCGGAGCAGGCCGCGACCCGGCTGTGCGAGCACGCGGCCCGGCTCTGGGACGGCGGCTCGCCCGACCACGTCGTGGCCGCGGTGTCCGCCAAGCACTTCGCCGCCACCCAGGCCGTCGCCGGCGCGTCGTCGGCGGTGCAGGTGCTGGCGTCGGCGGGCGCGGTCGACGGGCACGTGGTGGCCCGCGCGTACCGGGACGCCAAGCTGATGGAGATCATCGAGGGCAGCAGCGAGATCAGCCAGCTGCTGCTCGCCCGGCACTCGGTTGCCCGGTGGACATGAGCCCGGTGGACATGAACCCAGAGGACTTCACCCCAGTGGACAGAAGCATCGGCATCGGCCGGATCCACACCGTGCTGCCGGAGGCGCGCGTCGCGGTCGACGCGCTGCCCGAGGTCGAGCTGCTCGGCCACGACCAGGCCAAGTTCGTGCGGGACTGCGGGATCGCCACGGTCGGCGTGTACGACGGCGCGGACAACGGCGGCCTGGCCGCGTCGGCGTGCCAGGGCCTGCTCGACGGCCTGACCGAGGACCCGGACGTCCTGCTGATGGTCGGTCCGCGCTCGCCGGACGTCCTGCTGGGCTCGGACGTCGGCCGGGTGCAGGCCGAGACCAAGCTCGCGTCCGCCTTCGCGTTCACCGTGGACGGACTGGGCTGCACCGGGTCCAGCGCGGCCTGGGCGCTGGCCCGCGACCTGCTGCTGGCCGACCCGGCGCGCGGCAGCGTGCTGATCACCCACGCCAGCCTGCCCACCGGCGCGGACCGGGTGCGCTACCCGGTCACCGTGATCGGCGACGGCGCGTACGCGATGACCGTCGTGCGCGGCGGCCGGCCGGTGCTCAAGGCGCACCGGATGGAGACCGACGGCACCTTCCACGACCTGTTCAAGGTCGACTACAAGCAGGCCCCCTGGTACGAGTGGCGCGAGGAGTGCGCCTCGCCGGACCGGTACCTGTTCGAACTGGCCCTGCACAGCCGGTTGCGGCTGGGCCGCATGGTCGACGAGGTGCTGGCCGAGGCGGGCCTGGCCAAGCCGGACGTGGCCGCGGTGCTGATGCAGAACGTCACCGCGTCGGCGTACTCGTTCTACGAGACCCTGCTGGGCCTGCCGATCCACCCCGTCTGCGGCGAGAACCTGGCCGCGCACGGCCACCTCGGCGCGATGGACGTCGTGCTGAACCTCCAGCGCCTGATCGACGGCGGCGGCGTGGCGGAGGGCGATCACGTGCTCGTGCTCAACAACAGCCCGGTCGCCGCCTGGGCCGTGACCCTGTGGGAAGTCTGAGGTGCGCCGGAGATGAGCAGTCCCGTCAAGACGGTCAAGTGCCTGGTGTGGGACCTGGACAACACCCTGTGGGACGGGGTGCTGCTGGAGAACGGCGAGGTGACCCTGCGCGAGGAGATCCGCCGGGTGATCGTCGGGCTCGACGAGCGCGGCATCCTCCAGGCGGTGGCCAGCCGCAACGACCACGACCACGCCTGGGAGTGGGTGGAGAAGCTCGGCGTGGCCGAGTACCTGGTGCTGCCGCAGATCGGTTGGGGGCCCAAGTCCGCCTCGGTGCGGGCGATCGCCGACAAGCTCCAGTTCGCGCACGGCGCGGTGGCGTTCATCGACGACACCGCGATGGAGCTCGCCGAGGTCGGCCACCACCTGCCGGAGGTCCGGCTGTACCCGGCCGAGGTCGCCACGACGTTGTTGGAGCTGCCCGAGTTCAGCCCCGAGGTGGTCACCGCCGACTCGCGCGAGCGGCGGCGGATGTACCAGGCCGGGTTCGCCCGGGAGAGCGCGCGCACCGGGTTCACCGGCGCGGACGAGGAGTTCCTGCGCTCGGCCGGGCTGGAGATGCGGATCCGCCGCGCCGACGCGGACGACCTGGCGCGGGTCGAGGAACTGACCCTGCGCACCAGCCAGATGAACGCGACCGGCGTGCACTACTCGGACGAGACCCTGCGCGGCCTGCTGTCCGACGTGGACCACGAGGTGCTCGTGGTGAGCATGACCGACAAGTTCGGCCCGCACGGCGCGGTGGGCATCGTCCTGCTGGAGAAGCGGGACACCGTGTGGCACCTGAAGCTGCTCGCGACCTCCTGCCGGGTGGTGGCGTTCGGCGCGGGCACCGTGCTGCTGAACTGGCTGGCCGACCAGGCGGCGGCGGCCGGGGTGAACCTGGTGGCGGACTTCCGCCGGACCGACCGCAACCGGATGATGGAGGTCGCCTACCGGTTCGCCGGGTTCGGTGAGGAGCCGGTGCCGGGCGTCGAGGACCTGCCGCCCGCCGAGACCCCGGACGTCGAGCGGCTGGGCCTGCGCACTGAGCGCAAGCCCGCCCCGACCACGATGACCGTGCACGCGGTCGTGCTCTCCGGCCAGAGCTCCGACCTGGTCGTGTGGGGTGCCGAATGACGAGCCTCTACGGCTGGTTCGCCGACACCGCCGCGCGCACGCCCGACGCCCCGGCCCTGGAGGTCGGGGAGGACGTGCTGACCTACGGCGTGCTGCGCGACCGTGTCGACGCGGTCGCTTCCCTCGTGCTGGAGGCCAACGGCGGACGGGTGCCGGGGCGGGTGGCGCTGCTGGCGTCCCGTTCGCTCGCGGCGTTCACCGGCTACCTGGCGGCGTTGCGGCTCGGCTCGGTCGTCGTGCCGGTCAACCCCGGCCACCCGGTGAACCGCAACGAGGTCATCTGCGCGTCGGCACGGGCGGACGTGCTGCTGGCCGACGAGAACGGCGCGGCGCAGGCGGGCGTGCTGGGCGCGTCGGCGGGCGCGGTGCTGACCCTGTCCGACGACGACGTGCGCGCCGCCGTGGCGGGGGAGCTGCCGGACCTCGCGGTCGGGCCGGACGACGTGGCCTACGTCCTGTTCACGTCGGGCTCGACCGGCCGGCCCAAGGGCGTGCCGATCACCCACGGGAACCTGGCCGCCTACGTGGGGCACAACATCGAGCGGTTCGGCATCGGGCCGGGGTGCCGGGTGTCGCACACGTTCGACCTCACCTTCGACCCGTCGGTGTTCGACCTGTTCGTCACGTGGGGCGGCGGCGCGACCCTGGTCTGTCCACACCGGACAGAACTGCTGACGCCGGTGG
Organism: Saccharothrix espanaensis DSM 44229; assembly: GCF_000328705.1. Taxonomy (NCBI): domain Bacteria; kingdom Bacillati; phylum Actinomycetota; class Actinomycetes; order Pseudonocardiales; family Pseudonocardiaceae; genus Saccharothrix; species Saccharothrix espanaensis. The sequence continues at coordinate 3,840,049 of NC_019673.1, forward strand.
ACTACCTGGTGGACAAGGCGATCACGCACTGGTTCTCGGTGCCGTCGGTGGTGTCGGTCAGTGCCAACCTGGGCAACCTGCCGACCGGGCGGCCCACCGTGCTGCGGCAGAGCGTGTTCATCGGCGAGCAGCTCACCGTCCGGCAGGCCGCCCTGTGGCGGGCGGTCGCGCCGGACGCGCGCATCGACAACGTGTACGGCCCGACCGAGCTGACCGTGGCGTGCACCGAGTACCGGCTGCCCGACGACCCCGACCGGTGGCCGGCGACCTCCAACGGCACCATCCCGATCGGGCCGGTGTACGGGTTCCTCGACCACGTCGTGCTCGACGAGGACGGCCGCGAGGCGGCGGACGGCGAGCTGTGCGTGCGCGGCGTGCAGCGGTTCGTCGGGTACCTCGACCCGGCCGACAACCCCGGTCGGTTCGTGGTCCGCGACGGCGACCGGTACGTACCGTGCACGGGAACCGAGCCGCGGCCGGAGTTCTACTACCGGACCGGCGACCGGGTGCGCTGGGAGGACGGCGAGCTGGTGCACCTGTCCCGGCTCGACCACCAGCTCAAGATCCGGGGCTACCGGGTCGAGCTGGGCGAGATCGAGGCGGCGCTGGCCCGGCACGACGGCGTCACCCAGGCGGTCGTGGTCACCGTGCCCGGCGACGACGGACCCGACCTGGTCGCGTTCTACACCGGCGTCGAGGTGCCCGACCGGCGGTTCGTCCGGTGGCTGCGGGAGTACCTGCCGATCCACATGGTGCCGCGCCGGCTGCACCACCTCCCCGAGCTCCCGCTCAACCCCAACGGCAAGGTCGACCGCGGCGCGCTGCGGGCGTCCGTCCTGTCCGGAGCCGGGTCCTCCGGCGCGAACTGAAGCGGAGTCATCCGGCTATGTCGTTCCTCAAGGACATCATCCCGCCGCCGGGCATCGTGCGGCTGCTGGCGGTCAGCAACCTCGCCAAGACCTGCGCGCACGGCGTGCTGATGTCGATCAGCGTGCTGTACTTCACCAGGGTGGTGGCGATCCCGGCCGAGCGGGTCGGCCTCGCGCTGACGCTCGGCGCGGCCATCGGGGTGTTGTCCAGCGTCCCGGCCGGCCGGCTGGCCGACGTCCGGGGCCCGCGCCCGGTGACCGTCACGCTCATGGTGGCGCTGGGCGTGGCGGCCTGCGGGTACGCGCTCGTGGACGGGTTCTTCGGGCTGGTCGCGGCCACCGCCGTGGTGCTCGGCATCGAGTCCGCCGCGCACGCCGCCCGGGGCTCGCTGCTGGCCGGGCTGCTGCCGTCGGCCGAACGGGCGCGCGCGTTGGCGTTCATGCGCGCCACGGCCAACGTCGGCGTGTCGCTCGGCGCGGTCGCCGGCGGCCTGGGCCTGCTGATGGACACCAAGGCCGGGTACATCGGCCTGATCCTCGCGGCGGGCGCGCTGTTCGTGGTGTCGGGCCTGGCGTTCCTGCGGGTGCCGTCGGTCCCGGCCGCGCCCAAGGCCGCCGCCGGGCCGAAGCTGCCGGTGCTGCGGGACCGGGCGTTCGCGGCGGTGTCACTGGTCAACGCGGTGCTGGTGATGAGCGACGCGCTGCTGGTGGTCGCCATGCCGATCTGGATCAGCGAGCACACCTCGGCGCCGCCCGCGTTCTTCACCGTCATGCTGCTGGTGAACACCGCCGCCGTGATCCTGTTGCAGGTCAGGGTGAGCAAGGGCGCGGACGACGTGCCGGGCGGCACCAAGGCGTGGTGGCGGTCGGGGATCGTGCTGGCCGGGTGCTGCGTGCTGTTCGCCGTCTCGGAGGGGCAGGCGGTGTGGCTGGCCTGCGCGGCGCTGCTGGCGGGCACGCTGGTGCACGTGCTGGGCGAGATGCTGCACAGCGCCGGGGCGTGGTCGTTGAGCTACGGGCTCGCGCCGGAGCACGCCCACGGCCAGTACCAGGGCCTGTTCGAGATGTCGACCAAGCTCGGCACGACCGTCGCGCCACTGGCCATCACGCTGGTGCTGGTGGGCCTGGGCGGCTGGGGCTGGGTGGTGTGCGCGGCCGTGTTCCTCGCCGCCGGCCAGGCCGCGCTCCCGGTCGTGCGCTGGGCCGAGCGCACGCGGGCCGAGCCCGTCCTCGAAACGTCGAACTCCGAGTCCTGAGACGCCGGTAGCGACCACATCGGTCCGGAAGGGATCACCGTGGATTTCAGCTTGTTCTACTTCGCCAACGACAGCGCCGCGGAGGGCGACCGCTACCGGTTGCTCCTGGAGGGCGCGAAGTTCGCCGACGCCAACGGGTTCAGCGCGGTGTGGACGCCCGAACGGCACTTCCACCCGTTCGGCGGGCTCTACCCGAACCCGGCGGTGACCAGCGCCGCCATCGCCGCGGTCACCGAACGGGTGCAGATCCGGGCGGGCAGCGTCGTCGCGCCGCTGCACCACCCGCTGCGGATCGCCGAGGAGTGGTCCGTGGTGGACAACCTCTCCGGCGGCCGGGTCGGGGTGTCCTTCGCGTCGGGCTGGCACGCCGACGACTACGTGCTGCGGCCGGAGAACTACCAGGACCGCCGTCAGTTGCTCGTGGAGCACGTGGAGACCGTGCGCAGCCTGTGGCGCGGCGAGTCGGCAACCTTCACCAACGGCGTCGGCGAACCGAAGGCCGTCAAGATCTTCCCGCCGCCGGTGCAGCGGGAGCTGCCGGTGTGGGTGACCAGCGCGGGCGGCGTGGAGACCTTCCGCGCGGCCGGCCGGCTGGGCGCGGGCGTGCTCACCCACCTGCTGGACCAGGACCTCGACGGCCTGGCCGAGAAGCTCACCGAGTACCGCAAGGCGCTGGCCGAGCGGCCGGGCGCGGACGGGTGGCCGGGGCACGTCGCCCTGATGATCCACACCTACCTGGACGACGACGAGGACCGCGCCCGCGAGCTGGTCCGCGCGCCGCTGAGCGACTACATGCGCAGCTCGCTGCACCTGCTGCTCAACGCGCAGCTCGACGGGCGGCGCAAGATCGACGTGTCCAAGCTGTCCGACGAGGACACCGCGTTCATGGTCGAGCGCGCGTTCGACCGGTACTTCGACTTCGGCCTGCTGGGGACCGTGCCCAAGGCGGCGGCGGCGATCGAGCAGTTCCGCTCGATCGGCGTGGACGAGGTCGCCTGCCTGATCGACTTCGGGCTGCCCGCCGACTCGGTGCTCTCCGGCCTGGTGAAGCTGGACGAGCTGCGCCGCGCGGCGGTGGCCGGGTGACCGGGCGTGGCGGGATCGTCGACTTCGCGGTGGCGTTCCCGCAGGGGCGGCTGACCGTGCAGGAGATGCACGAGCGGTCCGGCGTGTCGGTGCCGGAGATCCTGGAGGTCACGCACTGCGCCGAGTTCCCGGTGCTGGGCGAGGACGAGCAGGCGTGGGAGCTGGCGGTCGACGCCGCCGGCACCGCCCTGGAGCGCACCGGCACCGACCCCGACGACATCAGCCGGGTGATCTACGCGGGCGCGGGCTACTGGGACTCGCCGGCGTGGTCGCCGGCCGCCAAGGTCGCCGACGAGCTCGGCGTCACCGGCGCGCACTGCTTCGAGGTGACGAACTTCTGCAACGCCTTCACCCTGGGGCTGCGGCTGGCGGTGGACGGGCTGACGCCCGGCGCGGGTGAGCGGGTGCTGGTCGTCGCGGCCGAGCGGTTCTCCGGCGCGGTCGACCGGGCCGACCCGGACTCCAAGGCGCTGTTCAACTTCGGCGACGCCGCGACCGCGGCCGTGGTCGCCGAGACCGACTTCTCCTTCGCCTACCTGGGTTCCTCGGCCCGGACCGACCCGAAGTGGTGCGACTACTTCGTCGGCGACTACCACGACACGGGCGTGCACACCCGTCGGCGCGGCAAGCGCAAGGGCCTGGCCGACACCTACGTCGAGAACTTCACCGCGTTGACGTGGGAGACGTTGAAGCTGGTCGGCAAGGACCTGGCGGACGTGCGCTACCTGCTGGTCAACCAGAACGACAAGAAGGTGCAGGAGCGGCTGCTCGCCGGGCTCGACCTGGGTGACGACCGCAGCGTCTTCAACCAGTTGAACTACGGGCACATGGGGTGCTCGGACACGCTGATCGCGTTGCGGGGGCTGGCCGACGAGGGCGCCCTGGCCGACGGCGACCTGGTGCTGCTGGCGACCAGCGGCGCCGGGTTCAGCTGGTCGGTCACCGCACTGGAACACCGGGCGGGCTGATGGTCGACGTGGTGGTGGCCGACTCGCTCGACGAGGTCGGCGCGGAGGAGTTCCACGCCCTGGACGGCACGCTCGGCGCGCTGGGCAGCCGGGGCCGGCTGGCGCAGCACACCGGCGACCCGCGCTGGACCGCGCGCTACGTGCTGGCCCGCGACGGCGGCCGGCTGGTCGCCGCCGTGCCGCTGTTCCTGGGGCACGGCACGCAGTGGTCCGACCAGGTCAACTGGCCGGGCGACTGGGCCGACGGGCAGCAGCCGGTGCAGGAGAAGAGCGCGCTGGTCGGCGGCCGGCTGGAGATCCGGGGCAGCCTGCGCTGCGCGGCCGACCCCGGCGTGGCGCGGGCGGTCGGCGAGGCGTGCCGGGACGAGCTGGTCGGCCGCGAGGTGTTCTTCGGCTACTTCGACCAGCGGCAGCAGGCGTTGGCGGACAGCGTGTTCGGGCCGGTGCGGTGGCTGGTCCAGTACGAGGACTTCGACTACCCGGCGCAAGTCCTCGGCGACCTGGCCGACGTGCCGCGTTCGGTGCGCCAGTCGATCCGGGCGGGGGAGCGCAAGATCGTCGAGTTCGGGATCGAGGCGACGGTCGTGCCGTGGGCCGAGTACGAGGGCAGCGCGTGCGCCCTGATCGCGGCGCAGAACAAGCGCAAGGCGATGACCGACCACGCCGCGCTGGCCGAGTACCGGCTGGACCGGTGGGCCGCGTGCGACGGCGTGTCGGTCTACATCGCGCACGCCACCACGGGCACGGAGGAAGGTGCCGTCAGCCTGCTCGTGTACCGCGACGAGATCGAGGTCTACGAGGTGGGCCTGCCGGAGGGCGACGGCCCGTCGCGCCGCACCCTCTACTCGTGCCTCACCTTCGACGAACCCCGCCGGCTGGCCCGCGAACTGGGCCTGCGCAAGATCCGCGCCGGCCTCGGCGCGGGTCAGCCGAAGAAGATCCGCGGTGCCCTGCCGGTGGCCCGGGGCTGCGGCCGGATCCAGCTCTGACCCTTCGCCGGTGCCCACGTCCCGGACGTGGCACCGGCCGGCGCTCCGCCCCGCACAGGCGTGGGGCCGCGCTGTCAGCGGGAACCGTTGGCGAGCATGGTGATCATCGCCTCCGGCGTGATGGTCGAGGGGCGGTCGCTGACCTGGCCGTCGCCGAGCTCGACCACCCGCCACGTGCCGTCGGCGCGCCGCACGAGGTCGGCCGTCGCGAACGGCAGGGCCAGGGCCGCGATCAGCGGCGTGAGCGGGGCTAGGTCGGGGGCGGGCGGCAGGTCGTGCGGGGTGTCGGGGTGCGGGCCGGCCGACCGGCAGACGCCGTCGACCCACCAGGTGCGCACCTCGGCGGAGGCGAAGTCCTCGAAGCGGCGCAGGACGAAGCCGCCTGCCAGGTCGTCGTCGCGCAGCTCGCGGAACCGGCCGGCGACGGCCCAGGCCGCGTCCCGGTCGCCGAGTTCGGGGATGAACGCGGCCTCGTGCCAGTGGTGCTTCATCGACTTGGTGTAGTCGCGCAGCACGGCGGGACCGGGGCCCAGCTCCCGGCGGGCGTGGTCGAAGGCGTCGCGGTCGGTGCCGGTGGTCCACGTCGACGCGGGGGTGTGGGCCGACAGCGCGGCGTACCAGTTCGGCAGTTCGTGCGCCCGCCGGTACTGCTCGGGCGTCGTGCGCAGGGTGACGTCCCGCCGGGCCAACGCCGTGGCGAAGGTTTCGTAGTGCTCACCACGCAGCATCCAGCCGCGGTAGACCGCGTCGGCTCCCGGCGGAACCCTGCTGACGGCCCGCTCGGCCCCGCCCGGCCTGCCCAGGGCGTCGTGGTCGACCACCGCGACCTCGATCCCGGCCGCCCGCGCGGCCGCGGCCTCCTCGGCGAAGTGGTCGTCGGGACGGCGGGGGCGCAGGACGTCGCCGGGCACGAGCAGCAGCATGGGCGCGATGATCCCAGGGGCGCGGTCGCGGCCGGGGGGCGAGTACGTCCTGCACAGCGGGAACGCGACCGTCGACGGGAACTTCCCGCTCAACAGCGGTGCAACATGACCGCCGGCGTCGTGTTCGGCAAGCACACCTGGAGGCACCTGGCCTCCCACGGCGACCTGCGCGCGGTCGCGCGGCGGTGGGAGGCGCAGCGCGCCCCGGACTTCGTCGGCGGCACCCTGGCGGACAGCCTGTTCCTGCCGTCCTACCCGGGCGAGTCCGACTGGGGCGCGGCCAAGGTCGAGAACAGCGGCATCCCGGCGGCCGACCTTGTCGTGCCGGAGGTGTTCGACGGTGACGGTGAGGTGGACGGCGAGGCGCCGCACGCGCGCCTGGTCGCCGGGCTCCCCGTGCTGCGCGACGACATCCGCTGGAGCCGACCACCAGCGGTCCCGTCCCGCAGAGCCAGGCGAACTCCGCTCCAGCCCGCTCGAAAAAGGGGCGGGCCCCGCGCCGGTAGGTGGCGCGGGGCCCGGGGTAGGCCGGACGGCAGGGGGTCGGGACCTCCTGCCGCCGGTGGGCTAGCCGGTCGTGAAGACCACGTCGACCCAGTAGTGGTTGCCCTGGTGGCTGGTGTTCGGGAAGCCCGCGCCGACCCGGTACAGGCCGTTGAGCGCTCCCTCGACGGTCGCGGGCGCGGTCAGCGGCGGTGACGTCACGGAGCGACCCGCGAAGTACCCCTCGTTGACCGAATAGTGCCCGTTGGGCGCCAGGTAGGACGCGATGTACGTCGTCCCCGCCGTGACCGCCAGCGGTGTCGTGAAGGTCAGGGTCTGCCACCCCGAACTCGACTCGCCGGTGAACGTGCCGGTCGTGAGCAACGTCCCGTCGACCGACCACACCGAACCGTGGTGCTCGCCGGTGTTGTCGTTGCCCTTGTAGAACTTCACGCCCGTGACGAACCCGTTCACCGACGGCGTGAACCGCACCCCCAGTTCGTAGGCCGCGGTCTCCGGGGTCGACGGCACCGTGGGCACGGTGGCCGCGCTGAACAGCGAGCACGGGCAGCCTGCCGCCGCCGCCGTGGTGAACGACCACGTCGACGGGCTCACCATGACGTTGCCGCCGGCATCCGCCGCCACCACCGTCACCGTGTAACGGGTGGAGCCCGCGAGCGGTGCGGTGTTCGGCGTCCACACCACGGTCTGCTGGTCGACCGACCGGCTCAGCTCGCCCCGGATGGTCGCGCCGCCGGGATCGGTGACCGCGAACGTGGTGTTGGTCAGGTCGATCGGCTCGTCGAACGAGGCGGTCACATGGCTGGTCAGGCCCACCGACACGGCGTCGCTGAGCGGCGTGTGGCCGGTGTGCGCGGGCGGCGTGGTGTCACTGCCGGGCACGTAGTCGACGTCCACCCAGTAGTTGTTGCCCTGGTGGCTCAGGGTCGGGAAGCCACCGCCGACCATGAACACGCCGTTGGGGTTGTCGTACCCGGTCTGGGACGCCCGCAGCGGCGGCGCGTCCACGCCCGTGGTCTGGAAGTACCCCGCGTCGATCGCGTACCGCCCGCTCGGCGCGGTGTACGACGCGACGTAGGTCAGGCCCGGCGCGACCACCACCGGCTGGGCGAAGGTCAAGGTCTGCCACCCGCTCACGGTCTCGCCGGTGAACGTCCCGGTCGCGAGCGGCGTGCCGTTGCGCGTCCACAGGGTGCCGGTGTGCGTCCCGGTGTTCTCGACTCCCTTGTAGAACTTGACACCGGTGATCTTGCCGCTGCGCGTCGGCGTGAACCGGACGCCCAGCTCGTACAGGCCGTTGTCCTGCGCGGCCGTCACTTCCGGCACGGTCGCCGTGCTGAACAGCGAGCACGGGCAGGACGGTGTCGACGTCGTGGTGAACGTCCACGACGCCGTGTCCGTCATCGCGTTGCCGTTGACGTCCGCGACGAGCACGTGCGCCTTGTACTTCGTGTTGGGTTTCAACGCCCCGATCGGCGTCCACGTCACGGTCTTCTGGTCGCCGGACAGCGCCACCGTGCCGTCGAGCTTCGCGCGACCGGGGTCGGTGAGCCAGATCTGCGTCGACGCCGGGTCCATCGCTTCGGAGAACCCGAGCGACAGCGGCGACCCGAGCCCGACGTCGGTCGCGTTCTCCGGGGGCGTGCGGGTGGTGAGCGTCGGCGGTGTGGTGTCGCCGTTGAGCCCGTTCTTGTAGATCACGTCGACCCAGTAGTTCGTGGAGTTGTGGCTCGACGTCGGGAAGCCGGTGCTGTTGTACCGGTACACGCCGTTGGGCCCGTCGACGCCGCCGGCCAACGCGCGCAACGCGTTGTACGACCGGCCTGTGGCGAAGTAGGCCGGTGTCGCCGAGTAGTGGCCCTGCGGTGCGAAGTACGACACGACGTAGGTCGTGTTCGCCTGCACGATCACCGGCGAGGAGAACGTCAGCGTCTGCCACCCGCTCGCGGTCTCGCCGGTGAACGTCCCGGTCGCCAGCAGCAGGCCGGTGGACGACCACAGCGACCCGGTGTGCGTGCCGCCGTTGCCGGGGCCCTTGTAGAAGCGGACGCCCAGGACCTCGCCCTTGCCGTTGAACCGCACCTTGGTGCCGAGTTCGACCGGGGTGTTCTCGGGTGCGCTGAGCACGTCCGGGTCGATGAAGTCGTCCCACACCGTGCACGGGCACGCCGCCGGCCGCAGTGCGCCGGTGGTGAACGGCCAGGGGTGCACGGCCGTCTGGTTGCCCGCCGCATCGCGGACCCGCACCGACGCTGTGTAGCCGGTGCCCGGGGTCAGCGGGTCGGTCGGTGTGAACCGCGCCGCCAACCCGTTGGGGGTCACCGAGGACGTGCCGGCGATCGAAGCCCCGCCCGGTCCGGTGAGGGTGAACTGGAGCGAACTCGGGTCCACGGCCTCGTCGTAGGTCGCGGTCAGCGTCGGGGTCAGCGACACGCTGGCCGCGCTGCTCTGCGGCGTGGTCCCGGTCAGCTCGGGCGCGCGGGTGTCGGGGCCGGGGTCCGGCGCCCACACCACGTCGACCCAGTAGTTGCTGTCCTGCGACGACGCCTCGGGGTAGCCCGCGCCACCCCGGAACACGCCGTTCTTGCCGTCCACCCCGGTTTGCAGGCCGGTCAGCGGTTCGAGGTACTTCGAGGTGCGGCTGAAGTACTCGGTGTCGACCGAGAAGTGCCCGGTGGGGGACAGGTAGGACACCACGTAGGTGGTGCCGCCGGTCACCGCGACCGGCACCGGGAACAGCAAGGTCTGCCACCCGGACGGGGTCTCGTTGACGAACGTCCCGGTGGCGAGTTGCCGCTTGTCGGGACCCCACAGCGTGCCGGTGTGCGTACCGGTGTTGTTGGGGCCCTTGTAGAACCGGACACCCCGGACGTACCCGTCGGTGCCCGCCCGCCACTTGACGCCCAGTTCCAGCGCGGACCCGTCCGCGCTGTCCGGGGTCTTGGGGCTCTCGTGGTCGGCGAAGATCCCGCACGGGCACGTGCGCGCCCCGACACCCGGTGACGCCGACACGGGCGTGGACAGGTTCAGCGAATCGTCCACCGCGCGCACCCGGATCTGCGCGGGACCGGACGCGGCGGGCGTGTAGCTGTAGGACCACTGGGTCTGACCCGCCTGCCACCCGGCCGGGTGCCAGCGCACGCCGCCGTCGGTGGACACCTCGACGCCCGCGACCTGACCGGCGGCGTCGGTGACCTGGCCCTTGAACGTGTACTGCGTGCTCACGGTCGACACCGTCGGCACCGTGGTGTAGGTGACCACGGGGGCCGCGGTGTCGGTGATACCGCCGGTCTGGGTGAGGCCCTGCATCAGCGAACCGGCCTGGACACCCATGTCGGCCAGGAAGTTCACCGTGGCCTGCTGCATCCGGATGTCGGAGGTCGGGGTGTTGGTGAGGAACGCGTGCTCGTCGTCGAGGCCCCACGCCCACTGCACCGTGCCCGCGCCGAACACCAGCGAGCCGGACGGGTGCTTGTAGTACGTCAGCGCGTGGGTCTCGGTGCCGGGCGCGTACAGGTCACCGTGGTTCTGGAGGATGTACGGCCCGTCGTCCATGGTCACCGTCGTGCGCGAGAGTTGCGCGACACCGGCTGGTTGCTCGCCGTTGTCCGGGACCGTGTTCCACTCGTAGCCCAGGGTTCCGGGCTGGAACGTGTGGGTGGCGTCCGACGCCAGGTGCTGGAGGTCGGTGTTGCGCCACAGGCGCATCCTGCCGTAGGCGGCCGGGACCTGGAGCGAGTCGTCGCGCCGGCCGTTGACCGAGAAGATGTTGCCCAGCAGGGCGTTCTCCGGGCGCCCGCCGTCCTGCTCGGGGTGGCGCGGGTCGCGCCACGTGCCCGTCCAGTCGGGCAGGTGGTCGTTCTGGGTGCCCTTGGTCTCCTTGAACGACGCGAGGGTCCGCCAGTCGGTCTGGGAGGGGTCGATGCTCTTCTCCCAGCGGGTCTTCCAGAAGATCTCGTTGCCGGTCAGGAACGCGAGGTGCACCCCGGCGTCCCGCGCGGCCTCGACGTTCGCGCGCTGCTCGTTGGACCAGTACTCGTCGTGCCCGACGGCCATGAACACCTTGTGGTTCTTGATCAGCTGCCCGCGGCGCGCGCTGTCCACGTCGGTGGTGTAGCTCAGGTCGTAGCCGTTGCGCTCCAGGAACTTGAGCATCGGGAACTCGGCGTTGAAGATGAAGTTCTCGTCGCCGTCACCGCCGGTGTACGGGCGGTTGTAGCTCACCTTGTACGCCTGGCCGCCCTGGCCGGGGCCGTCACCGAAGTACAGCGAGTTGCCCCGGTACCGGTTGTAGGCCACCCAGGTGGAGTCCGAGGTCTGGAACAGGATCTTGGAGTGGCTGGTGTCGTCGCGCACGACGAACACGATCTCGTTCTGGAGACCGTCGTCGTCACGGGTCGCGCGGGCGTAGTAGATGCCCGAGACCGCGTCGGCCGGCACGTTCCAGGTGACCGAGACCGCCCAGCTGCCGCAGTCGTTGAGCGCGGTGGGACCGTCCCGCAGGCACGGCGGCTGGCTCTGCGGAGTGCTCCGCCGCACGGTGTCGACGTAGCGGGCGCCCCGGTTGTCGTAGTACCCGAGGCGGAAGATGTCGATCGTGTACGACGGGGCGCTGGTGAGCATCTTGAACTGCACCTGGCCACCCGGCGTGGCGCTGATGTCGGTCGTGTAGCCGAGGATCGAGTCGTCCCGGGAGGGGACCTGCCAGTCCAGGGCCCCTTCTTCGAGGTTCTCGCAGAGGACCTTGTTCGCCACCGGCGGATCGCACGGCGCGGCGACCGCGACGGGGGCGAACACGACAGGTGGGGCGACGACGGCGGCGGTGAGGACGAGGAGTGCTGCCACCCTCGCCACCACCGCGCGGGATCTGTGGCGGGCGGCGCCCGGTGATGACATGGTCTGGCCTCTCCCCCTCCGGAGCGCAGACCGCCCCGGTACACGGCGGGAATCGGCCGGGGGGCACCGACCGTTACGGTGACATTCGATCACCCCACCTTTCCGATACTCGCCGGGAACGTCTGCGGCGCAACGGGAACCGCCGAGCAGCGGCGGCGGGACAGGGCCGCCGCGCCCACCGGCGCTGCTCCCGTCGGTGGACGCGCCGCCCGCTGCGGGGGAGACCGGCCGGCAGCCTCCCCGCCCGGCCCTACCGCTGGGACCGGGCCACCAGCTCCAGCGCCAGCCGCTGGAGCTCCGGGCCGGCCTTGTCCGGGCTGCCGGTGTCGAACGGCGGCTGCGGGTCGTACTCCAGGGCGAGCTGCACGGCCTGGGCCGTGGTGTCGTCGGTCAGCGCGGCGGTCAGCCACAACCCCATGTCGATGCCCGCCGACACGCCGGCGGCGGTCACGTACTTGCCCGACCGGACCCAGCGCCGGGGCACGTAGACGGCCCCGTGCGGGGCGAGCAGGTCCTTGGCGGACCAGTACGTGGTGGCCTCGCGCCCGCGCAGCAGCCCGGCGTGCGCCAGGATCAACGACCCCGTGCACACCGAGGTCGTCCACGTGGTGCGGGCGTCGATGTGCCGGATCCACCGCATGGTCGGCTCGTGCCGGACCACGGCCGTCGCGCCCGCGCCGCTGCCGCCGGGCACCAGCAGCACGTCCAGCCGGTCCACGTCCTCGGTCCGCAGGTCGGCGACCAGCGCCCCGTGCCCGGTGTCGCCGCGCACCTCACCGCGCCGCCGCCCGATCAGGCTGACCGACGTGTCCGGCAGGCGGGACAGCACTTCGGCGGGCCCGACCGCGTCCAGCAGCGTCATCCGGTCGTAGAGCAGGATGCCGATCCGCCGTCGTGCGCGCCCTCCCCGCTCGCCCGCGCCGGACCCCGCCGCCGCTCCCGCTGTTCCCGTGCCCGCCGTGACGGCTGTCGCGCCCGCCGCGACCGCTCCGGCGACCGCTGCCCGCAAGACCTGCCTGCGTCCACGCATCCCACACCCCCGGTGTCTGTCCCCAGGTGGTCGGGCGCGGGGCCGCTCCGGTTCCCGGCGTCAGGACCGGGCGCGCAGCAGGGTGATCCGGCCCGCCCCCAGCTCGGTCACGTACAGGTGCCCGCTGCCGGGGTGCTGGGTCACGTCCAGCGGCTGGTTGAAGCCGGTCAGGCCGGTGATCCCGGTGGTCCGGTTGGACAGCGCGCCGCCCGGTGCCACGTCGAAGGTCTGGATGTCCTGCCCCGACGAGTAGCGCACCACCAGCAGCTTGCCGTCCAGCCGGCCGCCGAACGCGCCACCCCGGTACTCGATCGCCCCGTTGGCCGAGGCGTGCAGGCCGGCGTCGTAGGTGCCGGCCAGGTCGAAGTTGCGGTCCGGCCGCGTGCCGACCGGGTAGGCGGCGGCCTGGAACGGGTCGGTGCCCGAGGTCGGGTTGCCGCCCGCGAGCACCCACTCGCAGCGGATCGGCGCGGGGTGGCCGTAGTAGCGGCCCGCCTTCACGTCGAACACGTAGTCGGTCTCGGCGTTCGGGTTGTTGGTGATCGCGGGGACCGCGGGCCCGGTGTACGGGCCGTCCCGGCGGGGTGAGCACGACGCGGGCAGCGGCGTCGGGGTCGCCGGGGCGTTCCCGCCGGCGGCGGACCCGTTCGTCGGCACGTACAGGTGCCCGTTGCGGTGCCACACCAGGTCGTAGGCGTTGCGCACGCCGGTCGCGTGGATGGTGAGCGGGGCCGTCGCGGCGTACGGGTTGTAGCTGCCGCCGGCCTCGGTGCGGACGTTGACCGGCAGCGTCGCGGGCAGGCGGGCCGGGTGCAGCCGCAGCACCGCCGCGCTGAGCAGGTGCTCGGACCGGTTGCCCCACGTCGTGTCGGCCGCGCCCATGGCGTTCATCGACCCCTGCGACAGGTACAGGTCGCCGTCCGGGCCGAACGCCAGCGAGTTCGACTCGTGGTCCTTGATCGAGCGCGGCAGGTCGGTGACGACCTCGGTGTAGGTGCCCAGGTCCGGTCCGCTGAGCCGGGCGATCTTGCCCGACCAGTCCGGCGCGTCGGCCACGCCGCCGAAGTTGTCGGTGACCCACAGCACCGGCTGCGTCGAGGTCGGGTCGAACGCCAGCCCGATCACGGTCCGGTTGGGCGCGCCGGGCAGCCCGGCGGACGTGGCGTGCGCCCGGACGGTGTTGATGACCGTCGCGGTGCCCAGCGTGCCGTCGGCGTTGACCGGGAACCGGTGGATCTGGCCGGTGAACGTCGCCGCGTACAGCCGGCCGTCCGGCCCGACCGCGACGCTGGTGAACTGCGCGCCGGTGGCCACCCCGACCACCTTGTCGAACGCGATCGCGCCGGTGCCGCCGCCGGTCCCGGTGGTGAACACCGACGACCACGGCTGGAACCGGTTGCCCGCCACGTCCAGCACGGCGTCGGTCACGTCGAAGCGGTACAGGGTCTGCGGCGCGAGCGGCGCGGTGGGGGAGAGGTTGACGACGTCGCCGCCGCCGCTGGTGATCACGTTGGCGGGCACCGCCGTGCCGCCGTCGACCTTGGTCAGCCGCACCGAGCCGGCGGTGAGCGAACGCGGGTCCACCGCGCCCGCCGGCAGCCGGAGGTCGGCCACCACGCTGGAGGTCGGCGGCACGCCGGTGGCCAGGTTCGCGGGCGTGACCGTGCGCACCGAGGGCCGGGCCGCCGCGCCCACGACCTCGGCGACGTCCACGTAGTCGAACTTGCTGTTGCTCCCGGCGCGCGGGCTGAGCGTGAGCCGGCCGTCGGCGACGGTGACCACCCGCGTCGCGGACGCGTGCTTGACCGACGCGGTCGGCTTGAACGCCGCGACCCCGCTCTGGTCCTCGACGTCGACGTAGTGCGTGCTGTCGGTGGCCGTCCCGGCGTCGCCGACCGCGACCGTCACCGAGTAGACCCCGTTGGGGACGGCCAACTCCCAGCTGCCCGGGGTCGGCACGCCCGCCGAGCCCGCCGGGAGCTGGGCGTGCACGAACGTGCCCAGCCGCACGTCCGGCGTGCCTCGGTTGCGCCCGTTGCCCACCAGGCTGAGCGGGGTGGTCGTGCCCACCGCCACCCAACCGTAGGTGTGGCCGCCGGCCCGGGTGCCGTACGCCTCGCCGAAATCGCGCACGTACCCCGCCGGGGGTGTCGTCGCCTGGTCCGAGAAGTTCACCTTCAGGCTGAACGCCGCGTTCGCGTGGGCCGGAATCCCGGTCAGCAACAGGGCGACGACGACCACCAGCGAGCGCATTTCGCTTCCCCCTACGCAGACGTGCGGGCGACGATGAGCGACTGACCGGGCATCGAACGCAGCGGATGCGTTGTGGTGCCGTGGAAACCCGTGTCGGCGAGCCAGGACCCGATCTCCTCGGCAGCGTAGACCTGACCGCCCTGGCCGTGGAACAGGTTGAGGCTGAACACCCGCGCGAACACGTCGGTGGCCTGGTCGTCGGAATGCTCGTCCGGTTCCAGCAGCACCACCGCGCCACCGGGGTTCAACGCCGCCGCGACCCGTTCCAGCAGCGCGCGGTTCGCCTCCGCCGTGCGGCCGTGCACCACGTTGAACAGCAGCGCGGTGTCGTAGCCCGTGCCCAGGTCGATCTCGTCGTAGTCGCCTTCGCGCAAGGTGATCCGGTCGGCCAGCCCGGCCTCGGCGACCGCCCGGCCGCCGACCGCCAGCGCGTCGGGCAGGTCGACCACGGTCGCCCGCAGGCCCGGGTGCGCCGCGCACAGGCCGATCGAGTACTTGGCGTGCCCGCCGCCGACGTCCAGCAGCCGATCGCCGACCGGCACCAGCTCGACGGCCTCCGGCACGATCGAGGACGCCATCCCGGACAGCATCCCCTGGAACCGGGCCAACGTCTCCGGCCGGTCGGCCAGCCAGCGGTAGAAGTCCAGCGCGGGCCGGCCGGTGCGCACCGACTGCTCCAGCTCGCCCCAGGACTCGAACAGCACCGTGGACCAGAACCGGTCGACCTGGCTGTACCCGTCGTCGGACAGCCACTTCGCGGTCATCGCGGTGTTGGCGTAGCCGTCCGGGCCGTGCTCCAGGTAACCGAACGCGACCAGCGCGTCGGCCAGCAGCGCGGTGCCGCGCGGGTCGGTGCCGAGCTTCGCCGCGAGGTCCGGCCCGGCCAGCGGGCCGCCGGCCAGCGCGGCGAACGCGCCCAGCCGCAGCCCCGCCGCCATCGCCCGGTACCCGGCCGCGGTCAGCAGGTCCGGGAAGGACGGCGGGCCGTCGCCCGGGGGGAGATTCAGTGGCATGTCAGGACCTCTCCGGCATGACGCCCGCGCGGGCCAGGAACTCGATGTGACGGGTGATCATCTCGGCGTCGGCGGGCGGGAACTCCACGCCGCACCCGGCCGCCGCGCGCCAGGTGGCGGACGTGTCGAACCGGGGCTCCGGCCGGCCGGACGTGGTCAGCCCGTAGGCCAGCGGGCCGAACGCGCTGTCCGGGGCGTCCATCATCCGGGCCCGCCAGGCCGGGTACTCCAGCACCTCGGTGGGCCAGCCCAGCGAGGTCAGCACCGCGCCCAGGTCCGGGTAGCCGAAGCCGTCCGCCCGGTAGTAGTGGAAGTCGCGGCCGTGCAGGTCCGGGCGCAGCGAGAGGCCCGCGATGGCGGCCGCCAGCCGGTCCACCGGCAGCATGTCGATCACGTCGGTGGTGCGCGGCACGACGCCGGTGGCGGCGCAGGTCCGGATCTGCCGGCTCAGGTACGACTCGGTCTTCGCGGTGCCGGTGCGCACGTCGCCGACGATCGCCGCCATCCGGTGCACCGAGACCGGCAGGCCCCGGTCCCGGGCCAGCAGGACCATCATGTCGGCCACCCACTTGGCGGTGTTGTAGCCGGTGTCCAGCCCCGTCGGGTCCGCCGGCCGGTCGGTCTCGAAGATCAGCCGGCCGTGGTAGTTCGTGCCCAGGAACACGCCGAGCGTGGACGTCAGGTGCAACGGCTTGGTGGCGTACCTGGTCGCCAGCCGCAGGATGTCCACCGTGCTGCCGACCAGCGAGGGCATCATCTGCCGGTAGGTCAGCACGAAGTTCAGCAGCGCCCCGTTGTGGTAGACCGCGTCCATGCTCTCGGCCAGCCCGTCGAACCCGTCCTGGCCCAGGCCCAGCAACGGTTTCGACAGGTCGCCGAGCACCGGCACGATCCGCGCCAGCCGCTCCTCCGGTAGGTCGATGTGCGCCCGGCGCAGGTTCCCGCGCAGCCGTTCGACGGCCGCCTCCGGGGACTGCGCCCGCACCAGGCAGTGCACCTCGGCGTCCGAGCGGGTCAGCAGCTCGCCCAGCAGGTGCGCGCCGAGGAACCCGGTCGCCCCGGTGAGCAGCACCCGCTCGGGCGGGCCGGTGCGCACCGGGTGCTCGGCGACGATGTCGTCCGGCGGCCGGGCGTCGGCCCACATCTCGTCGGCCGACGGCAGCCCGGTGCGGTACCGCTGCGCGAACGTGTCGTCCGAGGTCGCGGCCTCCTCCACCACGCGGGCCAGCTCCGCCAGGTCGGCGGTGGCGAACAGGGCGCGCAGCGGCACGGCGACGCCGAGCACCGCGCGGACCTTCGCGAGCACGGCGGCGGCGACCAGCGAGTGCCCGCCCAGCCCGAAGAACGAGTCCCGCCGGCCGACCAGCGGCACGTCGAGGACCTCACCCCAGATCTCGGCGAGCACCCGCTCCACGGGCGTCTGCGCCGGCTCGTAGGGCGCGGCCGCCAGGTCCGGGTCGGGCAGCCCGGCCACGTCGACCTTGCTGTGCGCGGTCAGCGGCAGCTCGTCCAGCACCACCCGGGCACCGGGCAGCATCGCCTCCGGCAGGTGCTCGGCGCAGAACGCCCGCAGCTCGTCCAGCGCCGGCGCGTCCTCGTCCGGGCGCGGCACGACGTAGGCGACCAGGGTCTGCGACCGCACGGCCACCGCAGCGTCGGCCAGCCCGGGGTGCTTGAGCAGCGCGGCGCGCACCTCGCCCGGCTCGATCCGGTGGCCGCGCAGCTTCACCTGGTCGTCCACCCGGCCCAGGAACTCCAGGGTGCCGTCGGGCAGCAGCCGCACCAGGTCGCCGGTGTCGTACATCCGGCCGCCCGGCACGGTCGGGTCCGGCAGGTAGGCCGACGCGGTGCGCGCCGGGTCGCCCCGGTAGCCCCGCGCGGGCGCGATCCCGCCCACGTACAGCTGTCCGGGCACGCCCACCGGCGACGGGCGCAGGTCGGCGTCGAGCACGTAGGCGCGCACGCCCTCCAGCGGCCGGCCGATCGGCAGGGTCGCCGCCCGGTGGTCGACCTCGGAGCCGTCGACCGTGCGGTGGGCGGTGGCGCACACCGTGGCCTCGGTGGGGCCGTAGTGGTTGACCAGCTCGACGCCGGTCGCCTTCGCCCAGTCCGCGACGGCCTGCGGCGGCACCGCCTCGCCGCCGATCATCATCACCCGCAGCGGGCCGTCGGTCTCCGTCACGCCCGCCAGGTCGGCCACCCAGCGCCGCCACAGCGGGGCCGGGCCGTCCACGGCGGTCAGCCGGTGCTCGCGGCACAGCCGCAGCAGCTCCGGGCCGTCCACGGCGGCGGGCTCCGGGTGCACGACCACGGCCGCGCCCGCGCACCACGCCGGGAACACGTCGCCCACCGACGCGTCGAAGCTCAGCGGCGGCACCATCAGGATCCGCTGCCCCGGCCCGAACCCGTGCAGGTCGACGAAGGCCCGGGTGAGGTTGGCCAGCGTGTCGTGCTGGACCTGGACGCCCTTGGGCACGCCCGTCGAGCCCGAGGTGTAGATGATGTAGGCGAGCCCGCCGGCCGGCAGGTCCACCACCGGCGGTTCGGCGGCCTGCCCGGTGAACGCGTCCTGCGAGGTGTCCAGCACGACGCCCGGGTAGTCGCCGAACCGGTCCCGCCCGTCGGGCGCGGCGATCACGACCGGCGCGCCGCAGTCGGCCAGCAGCCCGGCGAGCCGGGCCGGCGGGTGCGCCGGGTCCAGCGGCACGTACGCGCCGCCCGCCTTGAGCACGGCCAGCAGCGCCACCAGCGCGTCCGGCCCCGCCGGCAGCGCCAGGCCGACCGGGGTCTCCGGTCCGACGCCCCGCGCGACCAGGGCGTGCGCCACGCCGTTCGCGCGGCGGTCCAGCTCGGCGAAGCCCAGCTCGGCGGTCGCGGCACCGTCCGGCCCCAGCGCCAGCACGGCGGTGGTGTCCGGGTGCGCGGCGACCTGCTCGGCGATCCGGGCCAGCACGCCGGTGGCCGGCCCGACCGGCCCGCCGTTGAGCGCCCACGCCGCCGCCCGGTCCGCCGCGGCGGTGGTGTCCAGCGCGGACAGCCGGGTGTCCGGGTGCGCGACCAGCGCCGCCAGCACGGCCAGGAAGTGGTCGGCCAGGCGGGCGATGGTGTCCGGCTCGAACAGGTCCGTGCTGTAGTCGAACTGCGCGGCCCAGTCGCCCTCGGCCTCGCGGACGTGCAGGGTGATGTCGAACCGGCTGGTCGCCCGGTCGACGGGCAGCGACGAGGTCGGCATCCCGGCCCACCGGCCCCCGCCCGCGCCGCGGGCGAGCACCAGCATCACCTGGAACAGCGGGTGGTGGGCGAGGTCGCGGCGCGGCCCGACCCGCGCGGCCACCTCGTCGAAGCTCACCTCGGCGTGGTCGAGCGCGTCGACCGCGACCGCCTTGGCGCGCCGGAGGAGTTCGGCCCCGGTCGGGTCGCCGGACAGGTCCACCCGCAGCGCGGTCGTCGTGACGTACATGCCGACCGAGTCCTCCAGCTCGGGGAACGGCCGGTGCGTGCTGGGTGAGCCGATCACCAGGTCGTCCACGCCCGCGCGGCGGCCCAGCAGCAGCGAGAACGCCGCGAGCAGCCCGGCGAAGGTGGTGCAGCCGTGCGCGCGGGTCACCTCGGCCAGGCCGGTGGCCAGCCCGGCGGGCAGGACGAACCGGTGGGTGCGCCCGGAGACGGTCCGGTTGCGGGTGCGCGGCCGGTCGGCGGCCAGGTCCAGCACGTCCGGCGCGCCGGTCAGCCGCTGCGCCCAGTGGTCGAGCTGCCGCTGCCGCTCGCCCTCGGCCAGCCGCCCGGCCTGCCAGTGCGCGTAGTCGGGGAACTGCGCCGCCGCCGGTCGCAGGGCGACGCCCTGGTAGGCGTCGCCGAGTTCACTCGCCACCACGGCCAGCGACTGCTCGTCGCAGATGATGTGGTGGCCCAGCAGCAGCACGGCGGTGTCGCCCGGCGCGATCCGGATCACCCGGACCCGCAGCAGGGGCCCGGCCTCCAGGTCGAACGGTGAGTCCACTTCGGACATCACGACGTCGGACAGGTCGCGGTCGCCCAGGTCGGTGTCGGTCAGGTCGAACACCGGGTCCGGCGAGACCACCTGTTCGGGCACGCCGTCGCGTTCGGCGATCCGGGTGCGCAGCGCCTCGTGCCGGGCGACCACGGTCGCCGTGGCGGCGCGCAGCCGGTCGACGTCGACGTCGCCGCGCACCCGCACCGAGGCGAACATGGCGTACGCGCCGGCGTCCAACCCCAGCTTGCCGGTGAGCCACAGGCCGCGCTGGTTGCCCGACAGCGGGACGGCCGCGCCCTCGGGCCGGCGCGGCACCTCCTGCTTGGCGGCGGCCAGACCGCGCTGCGCGAGCAGGCGGTCCAGCAGCTTCTGGCGCTGGTCGGCGGAGTCGGTCACTGGAGGGTCCTTTCCGGCGCCGCGGCCACCGGGTCCGGCAGGTCGTCCACGGCCCGCAGCCGCGGGCGCGACCAGGCGAAGGCGGTCAGCGCGAACATCAGCACGCCGACCACCAGGAAGATCAGCGCGATGCCGCGACCGTCGCCGGTGCCGATCAGCGCGCCCACGGTGGAGGCCAGCGCGCCGTCGGCGGCCATCAGCGGCTCGGCGACGCCGTCGGACAGCGGTCCGATCAGCAGGAACGCGATCGGCATCGCGGCCGTGCTGATCATCCGCACCACCGCGAGCACCCGGCCGAGCACCGCCGGGTCGACCTTGGTCTGCAACAACGTCACGCAGCACGTGTTCATCAGCGGCAGCGTGAACAGGAACGCCGGCGCCGCGATGCCGATCAGCCACGGCGAGGGCGCGAGGCTGTGCAGCACCAGGAACACCCCGCCCAGCCCCAGCCCGAGGTAGATGCCCTGGACGCGGCGCTTCGGGCCGCCCCACGCGCCCATCACCAGGCCGCCGATGAACAGCCCGCTGCCGCCCGCCGCCATCAGCACGCCCAGCGTGGCCGGGCCGGAGAAGGACAGGATCAGCGGCTGCACCAGCCCGCCGGCGATGGCGAACAGGAAGTTCCACACGCCGAACACCACGCACAGCGTGAACAGCCCCGGTGCGCCGCGCAGCCACTTCAGGCCGGCCCCGATGCCGTCCCGGCCGCCGCCCTTCGCGCCGTCACCGGTGACCACCGGGAGCCGGGCCGCGAGCAGCGCGCCGACCGCGAACACCATCGTCACGATGTCGATGACCAGCACCCCGCGCAGCCCCACCAGGCCCAGCAGCGCACCCGCCACCAGCGGCGCGGCGATCTGCACGCCCTGGGTGATCTGCATGAAGCCGTTGATCCGGCCCAGGTGCTTCGGCGGCACCAGCGAAGGCACCAGCGCCTGGTAGGCGATGATGTGGAACGAGTTCAGCGTCGCGGTGAGCGCCGAGGCGACGTAGATCTGCCACACCGCCAGCGAATCCGTGCTGACGGCGACCAGCAGGAACACCGTCACCACGCCTGCGCCGGTGTCCGCGAACAGCATGATCTTCTTGCGGTCGTACCGGTCGGCGAACGCGCCCGCGTACGGCGCGAGCAGGATGCCCGGCAGCACCGCGCAGAACTGGATGAGCACGAACTGCGTGACCGATCCCGTGCCGAGGTAGACCCACACCCCCAGCACGAACGCGGTCAGCGCCGACCCGATGACCGAGACGAGCTGTCCCGCCCACACCATGGCGAACCGCTTCACGGTGCCTCCCCGAGCATGGCTTCGATCTCCTCGTTGGTCATCCCGGCGAGCTGCACGCGCAGCTCCGCCACCGCGGCGACGCGCCCCGGTTCGTCCAGTGCCACCAGCGCGGCGGCCATCCCGGCGACGGTGGGCGCGGCGAACATCCGGCCGAGCGGCACCGTCACCGAGAACGCGCCGTGCACCCTGGCCAGCGCCTTCGCCGCGAGCAGCGAGTGGCCGCCCAGCGCGAAGAAGTCGTCGTGCACGCCGATGTCCGGCAGGTCCAGCACCTCGCGCCAGATCCCGGTCAGCACCTCCTCGACCGCGTCGCGCGGCCCGACCCGGTCGCCGACCGGCGCCCAGGACGGTTCGGGCAGCGCGTTGCGGTCGGTCTTGCCGTTGGGGGTCAGGGGGAACGCGTCCAGCAGCACGGCGGTCGCGGGCAGCATGTACTCGGGCAGCCGCAGCGCCAGCTCCGCGCGCAGCCGGACCCACAGGTCGTCGGAGCGCTTCTCCGGCACCAGGTAGGCCACCAGCCGGTCGTCCCGGGTCACCACCACCGCCTCGCGGACCTCGCCGGAGGTCAGCAGCGCCGCCTCGATCTCGCCCAGCTCGATCCGGAACCCGCGCACCTTCACCTGGTGGTCGGCCCGGCCGAGGAACTCCAGCGTCCCGTCCGCCCGGTGCCGCACCAGGTCGCCGGTCGCGTAGAGCCGGCCGCCCGGGGTGCGCCCGAACGGGTCGGGCACGAACCGGCTCGCGGTCAGCGCCGGGCGCTCGTGGTAGCCGCGCGCCACGCCCAGGCCGCCGATGTGCAGCTCGCCGACCACGCCGGGCGGCACCGGCTCCAGCCGGGCGTCGAGCACGTACAGCCGGGTGTTGCCGATCGGCGGCCCGATCACCACCGGCGCGGGCGACGGGTCGACCAGACCCGCCGCCGACCACACCGTGGTCTCGGTGGGGCCGTAGACGTTCCACAGCAGCGAGTCCTCGGACAGCAGGTCGTCGGCGAGGTCGCGGGGCAGGGCCTCGCCGCCGCTGATCCTGGTCGTGACGCCGGCCGGGACGCCGCCCGCCGCGTGCAGCAGCCGCCAGGTCGCGGGTGTCGCCTGCACCGCGGTCACCCGCCGGTCGGTCAGCAACTGCCGCAGCGCCACGCCGTCGCCGGCCGTCTCGCCCGGCACCACGAGCACTTCCGCGCCCGCCGTGAGCGGCAGGAGCAGTTCCAGCACCGAGATGTCGAACGACAGCGTCGTCACGGCGGCCAGCCGGTCGTCCGGGGTGAGCGCGAACAGCTGCTGGAACGTCGTCAGCAGGTTCACCACGGCCCGGTGCGGCACCTCGACGCCCTTGGGCGTGCCGGTCGACCCGGAGGTGTAGATGACGTAGGCCAGGTCCTCGCCACTCACCGGAGTGTGGTGCGGCACAGCGGGTTCGGCGTCGGCGAGCCCGAGCACCGGACCGTCGAAGGCCAGCGGGTCCAGCTCCGGGTCGGTCAGCAGGACCGCCGCGCCGGAGTCGGCGAGCATCAGCGCCAGCCGGTCGCCCGGCCAGCCGGGGTCCAGCGGCACGTACGCCGCGCCCGCCCGCCACGTGCCCAGCACCGCCGCGAGGAGGTCCGGCGTGCGCGGCAGGTGCAGCGCCACCAGCGAACCGCGCCGCACGCCGTGCCGCTGGAGCAGCGCGGCGATCTCGCCGGCGCGCCGGTCCAGCTCGCCATAGGTCAGCTGTGGGCAAGACAGCGCTGGGTTGGTCGGCGTTGGGTTGGCCGGCGCTGGGTCGCCGACGCCGGTCACCGCGATGGCGTCCGGGTCGGCGGCGATCAGGTCGAGCGCGGTGGTCGCGGCCGGCAGCGGCAGGTCGGTGTCGTTGAAGCCCTCCAACACCTCCCAGCGCCGCACGCCGGTGAGCGCGTCCAGCTCGGAGATCCGCTTGTCCGGTTGCGCGGCGGCCGCCACCAGCAGCGCCACCAGCCGGTCGGTGAAGTCGGCGACGGTGGCCTCGTCGAACAGGTCGGTGCTGTACTCCACCCCCAGCGCGAGCCCGTTGTCGCGGTGCTCCACGGCCACCGTGAGGTCGAACTTGGACACCCCGGGGTCGGGGGTCAGCGACGTCAGCCGCAGGCCGGGCAGCTCGAACGCCAGCGGCGGCGTGTTCTGCAGGATGAGCTGCGCCTGGAACAGCGGCGCGTGGCCCAGGCTCCGTTGCGGGCTCAGGTGTTCCACCAGCCGCTCGAACGGCAGGTCGGCGTGCGCCAGGCCGTCCACGGCGGACGCGCGGGCCCGGCCGAGCAGCTCGCTGAACGTCGGGTCGCCGCCCACGTGCGCGCGCAGCGCCACCGTGTTGACGAAGAACCCGATCAGACCTTCGAGGTCGGCGTGCGAGCGGCCCGCGACGGGCGTGCCCACCACGACGTCCTCCTGGCCCGCCAAGCGGCCCAGCCGGGCCGCGAAACCGGCCAGCAGCACCATGAACAGCGTCGCGCCGTGCGCGCGGGCCAGGCCCTCCAACGCGGCCAGGTCGGCGGCCGGGACGTCGGTCGTGTGCAGCGAGCCCCGGTAGGTTGCCACCGCCGGCCGCGGCCGGTCGGTGGGCAGGGTCAGCAGCTCCGGCGCGCCCGCCAGGTGCCGCGCCCAGTACTCCAGGTGGCCGGCGGCGGTCTCGTCGCCCATCCGGTCCCGTTGCCACACCGCGAAGTCCGGGTACTGCAGGCGCAGCGCGGGCAGCTCCGGCTCCCGGCCCGCCACCGCCGCCGCGTAGCCCTCGCCGATCTCGGACAGCAGCACCGACAGCGACCACGCGTCGGACACGATGTGGTGCAGGCTGAGCACCAGCACGTGGTCGTCGTCGGCGAACCGGCCCAGGGAGGTCCGGAACAGCGGACCCCGGTGCAGGTCGAACCCGTCCGCCCCGCGCTGGTCGGCGAAGACCTGCGCGGCCGCGTCCCGGTCGCCGTCGGGCAGCTCGTGCACCACCAGCTCGGCGGTCCCGGTCGGGGCCACCAGCTGCACCGGTTCGCCGCCGGAGTCCGGGAAGGTGGTGCGCAGCGCGGCGTGCCGGCCGACCACGCCGTCCAGCGCCCGCCGCAGCGCGTCCCGGTCGAGCGCCCCGCGCACGCGCAACGCCAGCGGGATGTTGTAGACCGCGCCGCCCGGCGAGAACTTGTCCAGGAACCACAGCCGCTGCTGGCCGAACGAGAGCGGGTAGGCGGCCGGTTTCGCCGCGCGCTCGCGCAGCCTGTGCGCCAGCAGTTCCCGCTTGCGCGCGGCGGACCCGGCGTCGGGGTCGGTCATGTCAGCTCCCGGACGTGGCGAGTCGGTCGGCGGCGGCCTGCACGTCCCGGCGCAGGTGCGTCGGGACGCGGTCGCCGAACAGGCGCAGGTAGACGGACAGGGTGACGTCGTCGCCGCGCACGAAGGGGAAGTCGGTCGGCACCATGTGCCGCATCCCGAGCAGCGCCACCGGGCTGGCCAACGGCCGGAAGTCGGCGTTCCACAGCCCTTCCTTGTCCGGCGGGCCGGGGTGGAACTCGCCGAGCATCAGCCCCTCGGCGGCGTACTCGACCTTGAGCAGCTCCTGGGTCTGGTCCACCACCGCGAAGTCGCCGGGCTCGACCAGGTCCGGGAACAGCACCAGGACCGTCTTGAACTGCGCGCCCGGCCCGCCGGTCGGCTCCAGCTCGGCGAACCAGTCCCGGTAGTGCCGCAGCAGTGCGGCGAGCTCGGCCGGGTCGGTGGGCTTGCCGGGGTGCACCGACAGGAAGAACAGGTTCTTGAGCAACGACGTCCCGGTGTACGGGCACACGTCGCCGCGCCGCCCCAGGTCGGGGTGCGGCGCGCAGAGGTAGTCGTGGGCCCACTCGTGCACGGCGCGCAGCGCCTTGTCGTGGGCGGCGACCTCGTCCGGGAGCCGGTCGGCGGCGAAGTCCGCCGGTTCGACCAACGGGTGGGCCGGTCTGTTCGGGTGGATCAGCATCATCCCACCTGCCTTGCGCTTCGGCGGCGTCGGGACCGGCGGGCCAGTCCGGCCAGCGCCGCGCCGGTCAGCGCGGCGGTAACACTGCCCAGCAGGCGGTCCTGGCGACGTGCGCGGGCCAGGGCTTCGCCGTAGGGCACGGTGGTGTGCGTGATGAGCGTGTACAACGGCACCCAGGAACGCGGGAAAGCCCGGTGCAGCACCAGGTCCGCCTTCTTGCGGGCCAGGAACAGCGGGGACCGCACCTTGTCCCGCAGCTCCACGAAGTTCCGCTTGGACAGCTCCGCCAGCACGTCGGTGTGCGGGCGGCGGGCCTTCTCGAACGCGGCCAGCGCGCCCGGCAGGTCGTGCGGGTGGGCGGCCAGGCACCGGTCCAGCACCGAGCAGTCCTCGAACGCGGCGTTCATGCCCTGCCCGAAGAACGGGTACACCGCGTGCGCGGCGTCGCCCAGCAGCACGGTGCCGCGCCGGTCGCCCGCCGGCACGTGCCACGGCTCGGTGCGGATGGTGACCAGGCTGGCCACGTCCCGCGCCAGGAACTGCTCCACCAGGTCCGGGACCAGGGTGAGGGTGTCCGGGAACACGCGGGCGAAGAAGTCGCGCACCCGCGAGTGGGTGTCGAGCCCGGCGAACCCGCCCGGACCCTCGAACGGCAGGAACACCGTCGCGGTCAGCGAGCCGTCCACGTTGGGGTGCGCCACGATCAGCCCGTCGTCACCCGGCCACACGTGCAGCGCGCGCAGCTCGGTGCGCGGCCGCCCGTCCTCGCCGACCGGGATCAGCAGCTCCTTGTAGCCCCACTCCAGGAACTCCTGGTGCAGAGTGGTCCGCGCGCCCCGGGCGAGCTGGGCGCGCACGGCGGAGAACGCCCCGTCCGCGCCGATCACCAGGTCCGCGCCGTGCTCGACCATCCCTTGTGGACTCACCGTGGTGACCGACGGGCCCTCCCGGTCCACGGCGGTGACCTTGTGGCCCCAACGGAACTCGACGCCCTGCTTCTCGGCCTCGTCGATCAGCGCCACGTTGAGGTCGTGCCGCAGCACGGAGTGCAGGACCTGGTCCTCCTCCGTGCCGTACGCCTGGAACCGCAGCGAGCCGTCGGCCAGGTGCACGACCCGGCCGCGCATCGGCACGGTGGCCGGGGCCAGCGCGTCGAACAGGCCGATCTCGCGCAGCGCCACCGCGGCGCGCTGCGACATGCCGAGGTTGAACGAGCGCCCCGACTCCCGGACGCCGGGCGTGCGCGGGTCCTCGCGCCGCTCCAGCACCCGCACGTGGAACCCGCGCCGCGCCAGGTACACCGAGGCGAGCGAACCCGCCAGGCCCGCGCCGACCACCACCGCGTCGGTCATGACCGGTCCCGGTGGGGCGGCGCGCCGAATGCGTTGTCCTCCATGGCCTCTCCCGTACAGTGCCGCGCCTGGTTCACAGGTCGTCGTCGCTCAAGGTGCCGAGCAGTCGGTCGATCTCGGCGTCGGACAGGTCGTCGAGCTGGTCCAGCAGCGGCACCGGGCCGCGCGGGCCCTGGCCGGCGCCCGCCAGCGCGGTGCACAGGCCCGCGATGGTCGGCGCCGAGAACAGCGCCGCCAGCGGCAGGTCCGCGCCCAGCGAGGTGCGCACCCGGGCCAGCATCTGGGTCGCGGTCAGCGAGTGGCCGCCCAGTGCGAAGAAGTTGTCGTGCACGCCGAGCACCCCGGCCGGCGGGATGCTCAGCACGTCCCGCCAGATCTCGGCCATCCGCGCCTCGGTGTCGTCGCGGGGCGCGACGTGCTCGGCGTCCGAGGTCGACCACTCGGGTTCGGGCAGCGCGTCCCGGTTCGTCTTGCCGGTCCCGGTGCGCGGCAGTTCGTCGAGCACCACCAGCGCGGCCGGGATCATGTAGTCCGGCAGCTTCGCCGCCAGGTGCGGGCGCACCGCGTCGAGCGACCCGCCGTCGTGCAGCACCACGTAGGCGACCAGCCGCACGTCCGCCGCGCTCGCCGACCACGTGGTCACCGCCGCGTCCGCGACGTCGGCGTGACCGCGCAGCACGGCCTCCACCTCGCCGGGCTCGATGCGGAAGCCGCGGATCTTGACCTGCCGGTCGGCGCGGCCGAGGAACTCCAGCCGGCCGTCCGCGCGCAGCCGCACCAGGTCGCCGGTCGCGTAGAGCCGGCCCGCGCCGAACGGGTCGGGCCGGAACCGGTCCGCGGTCATCGCCGGCTGCCCCTGGTAGCCCCGGGCCACGCCCGCGCCGCCGATGTGCAGCTCGCCGATCAGCCCGCGCAGCACCGGCCGCATCAGCGGGTCCAGCACGTGCAGCGTGGTGCCCGCCACGGCCGCGCCCAGCCGGATCGGCGCGGGGCCGCGCGGCACCACGCCCGCCGCCGAGTACACCGTGGTCTCGGTGGGGCCGTAGCCGTCGACCAGGGTCGCGTCGTCGGATTGCAGGTCGTCGGCCAGGTCCCGGGTCAGCGCCTCGCCGCCGGTCACCCGCAGCCGCACGTGCGCCGGCACGCCGCCCGCCGCGACCACCATCCGCCAGCTCGCCGGACCGCCCTGCACGACCGTCGCGCCGGACTCGGCGATCCGCTGCCGCAGCAGGGCGCCGTCCGCGACGTCCGAGGCGGCCACCGCCGTGAAGCGGGCACCGCGCAGCAGCGGCACCAGCATCTCGACGGTCGACACGTCGAACGCCGGCGTGCTGATCGACGCCAGCCGGTCGGCGGGGGACAGGCCCAGCAGGGCGTCCATCGCGGACAGCAGTGCGGCCAGGCCGCCCTGCGTCACCCGCACGCCCTTGGGCCGCCCCGTCGAACCGGACGTGTAGATGATGTAGCCCAGGCTCTCCGGGATCTGCGGCACCGCGTCGGGCGGGGTGTCCGGGCCGGTCGCGGTGTCCAGGTCGACCTCCCGCCACGGCCCGTCCGGTCCGTCGAGCCCGTCCCGGGACCGGGCGTCGGTGACCACGACCGGGATCCGCGCGTCGGCGGCCATGGCGGCCAGCCGCTCGGCCGGCCACGACGGGTCCAGCGGCAGGTAGCCCGCGCCCGCCTTCCACGCGGCCAGGATGCCGATGATGGTCGGCTCGCCCCGGCTCAGGCACAGCGCCACCGGCTCGTCGGGCTTCGCCCCCGCCGCCAGCAGCGCGTGCGCCAGCCGGTTCGCGGCCCGGTCGATCTCCCGGCAGGTCAGGGTTTCCACGACGGCGTCGGGGTGCGCGGCCAGCGCTGCGGCCACCAGTCCGAGCGCGGTGTCCCCGCCGCGCACGACCTCCTGCGCCGGGGTGTCGCCGGTCAGCGGCAGCTCGGCGACCTTCACCGCGCGGTCGGCGTGCCCGGCGATCGTGGCGAAGACGGTGTGCAGCGCGGCGATCGTGTCCTCGTCGAACAGCTCCGCGTCGTACTGCCAGCGGCCGAACCACCGGTCGTCGTCGCGCTCCACGGTCAGCGACAGGTCGAACTTCGCCCCGCCGTTGGCGACCGGCTCGGGCCGCATGGACACCGCGCCCGCCTTGCGGACCGCCGGCAGCGGCTCCACCGCGAACATGACCTGCACCAGCGGCGCGTGCGCCAGCGTCCGCTGCGGCGCGACGATGTCCACCACCTGCTCGAACGGCAGGTCCTGGTGGGCCAGCGCGGACACGGTCGCGTCCTCAGCGGCCGCGACCACCTCGCCGAACGTCGTCTCCGGCGTGAACCGGGCGCGCAACGGCAGCGTGTTGGTCACGAAGCCGACCAGGCCCTCGGTCTCCGGCCGGGTGCGCGCCGCGACCGGCGTCGCCACCAGGAAGTCCGCCTGCCCGGTCACCCGGTGCAGCACGCACTGGAACATCGCCAGCAGCGTGGCGAACGAGCCGTCGCCGACCGCCAGCTCCCGGCGCAGCTCCGCGCCGCGCCCGCTCGGCGTCGCCGGCCGGGGCCGGTCGCCGGGCAGCGGCAGCACGGTCGGCGCGTCCAGCAGCGCCTCCCGCCAGTAGCGGGCGTCGGCGGCGAACGCGTCGCCCTCGACCTGCTCCCGCTGCCACACCGCGTAGTCCGGGTACTGCACCGGCAGTTCCGGCAGCGAACCGCCGTCACCGGCGTAGCACTGGGCCAGCTCGTCGAACAGCACCGCGCACGACCAGCCGTCGGCGATGCTGTGGTGCAGCACCAGGACCAGCACGTGCCGGTCGGGCAGCCGCAGCAGGTCGGCCCGCAGCAGCGGTCCGGCGTGCAGGTCGAACGTGCGCCCGACGAGGTCGCGGACCACCGCGTCCAGCCCGTCCTCGGCCACGTCCCGCACCGGCAGGTCCACCGGCTGCGCCGCGGACACCACCTGCACCGGCACGCCGTCCTCGGCGGCGAACCGCGTGCGCAGCGCCTCGTGCCGCGCCACCACCGCGTTCAGCGCGCCGTGCAGCGCCTCCTCGTCGACCGGGCCGTCCAGCGCCACCCGCCAGCCGATGTTGTACACCGGACCGGGCATCAACTGGTCCAGCAGCCACAACCTGCGCTGACCGGACGACGCGGGAAAGCGGAATACCTCGCGTCCGTCGGGGATCACCGTGCTCACCGCGTTCCTCCCTTGCGCCAACCCCGCCGGTCCACCGCGACCAACCGGAACTCCGCGGTGTGCCGGTTGCCCGCCGCGTCGGTGAGCCACAGCTGGTCGGGGCCGGGCAGCATCTCGCCGACGCCCATCGGCGAATCCGGCTGCTCCCGTTCCAACGCGCGCACCGCGTGCGCGAACAGCTCGACCGAAGGACCGCTCTCCAGGTCCACGTAGAACGGTTTGTGCTCGACGGGGCTCTTGACGAACACGAACCTGGGCATCCCGTGCTCCCGCCGCCACGCCTGCGCGCCGAGGAACCGCCCCGGCTCGTCGGCGGCGAACGCGAACCTGCTGCGCGACGCGGGCAGCTGCCAGCTCTCCCGCGCCACGACCAGCCGGTCCAGGCTCACCCGCGGCGTGTGGTCGCCCGAGGGCAGCAGCCGGAACTTCTGCACCAGCTGCGCCATGATCTGCTCGCTGAGCAGCTCCACCAGTTCCAGGTCCACGCGCCCGTCCCGGCTGCGCGCCCGGAGCTTGCCGTTGTCGTCCACGACCTCGAAGTCGCCGATCGGCACCGCGCCGCCGATGTCGGGTCCGCACGAGTCGTGGCCGAAGGCGATCCGCAGGTCTTCGGGCAGCACCAGCGCGTCGGCCAGCCGCTGCGGCGTGCCGCCCTGCTCCCGGGTCGTGGTCAGCACCACGCGCGGCCCGGCCATGTCCCGCCGCATCGCCTCGTGCAACTGGACCGGGTCCGGGTGCTGCGAGACGAACAGCGCCGAGCGCATGGTGTTCACGCCGGGGTGCACCTCGCCCAGCACCCACTGGTAGTCGCCCGCCCGCACCGCGTCCGCGTCCTTCGCGGCGATCAGCACGTCGGGGCTGTGCTGCACCGCGCCGCGCCAGCCGGGGCGGGGTGCGGCGAACAGCCGCAGCACGGCCTCCCGCACGTCCGCGACCGAACGCCGGACGTGCCGGGCCGCCGGGTCGTGCGGGCCCAGCGCGGTCGCCCACCGCTCCTGCAGGGCGGTCACCAGCCGACCGACCATCCGGTCGTCCAGCCGGAAGATGGTGTCGTTGGCCCACATCCAGAAATCGGCCAGCCGCACCGACGTGCGCCCGCCGGCGTGCTCGCGGAACACCTCCTTGAGCGCCCGCGTGTACAGCGCCGAGCCCGCGCAGGTGAACCAGCGCGCGGCCTCCAGCACCAGTTCCAGCGACGGCCACAGGGTGTCCAGCAGGGCGGGGGAGAGGTCGACCTCCAGGTCCCGCCGGCACTCCTCGTGCACCAGCGTGCGGCCCGCGTAGAACAGGCCCGGCCGGCGCACGGCGGCGGCGCCGGTGATCGCGGTGAACCGCTCCTGGAGGTCGGCGATGGCGTGCACCAGCCGGTCCGGATCGCCCACGGCGGCGGCGACCTGGTCCCGGCCGGCCACGACCTCGTCCACGGCGCCGGCGACCCGCCGCCGGACCTCGGGGTCGTCGATGCCCTCGACCTGGCTCCGCAACGCGAGTTCCGGCACCAGGGCGGACGGCGGCACCTCCAGCGTCCACGCGATGCGCCGCGCCTGGCGCAGCCGTTCCAGCACGGCCAGCACCTCCGCGCGGTCCGCGCCGACGTGCCCGGCGATGTCGTGCGCCCGCCGCCGGCCGTCGCACGCGGTCAGCACGGCCGCCTCCAGCGGCGGCAGCCGGACGGGCTCGGTGAGCGGGACGTGCAGCACGTCGCCGACGACCGACACGAACGGCATCCGCCTGGGTACCGCCCACGGCCGGACGTCGTCGGTGGTCAGCGTCTCGGCCAACTGCTGGACGGCCCAGTTCTCCAGGTACGTGGTGCGCTTGTCGACCAGGCCCGGACCGGGCCGCGACACCAGCGCCGCCGTGGCGTCGTCGCGGACCCGCGCCCAGCCGACCGGGCCGAAGAACCCGATGGTGTCGTTCTTGGCGCAGTACCGCTGAAGGTAGCTGACGACGGTGTGCTCCCACCGCCGGTAGTCGACGTTGCGGCCGGCGTCGCGCAGCCCGCTCAACGCCTTGTGCAGCGCGTCGACGGCGGTTTGCAGCGCCCGCGGGTTCTGCCAGGCCACGGCCTCGCGGAACTTCGGGTCGCCGCTGACCACGTGCAGCACCCCGGCCGCTTCCCGGCGGCCCTGCTCGAAGCGCGCGGCGTAGTCGGCGAGCGCGGCCTCGTGGTCGCCGGCGGCCAGCGCCGCCTCGGCCAGCGCGTCGGTCACCTCGGCGGTGTGCGCCAGCGCGTCGCGGGCCTCGGCGAACCGGCCCTTGCGGACCAGCCGGCCGATCTTGCGCAGCGCCGAGCGCTGCTCGCCCTCGGCCTGGTCCTCCACCGCGCGCAACACCCGGAACGCCGCCCAGCGGGCCTGGCCGAGCCGGTCGTCGGCGGCCAGCACGGCCTCCGCCGCGCGGGCCGCGTCCGGGCTCGCGATCGCCAGCAGCGGCTCGATGCCGAAACCGGTCCCGCGCAGCTCCACCCACCGCCACGCGGCCCAGTTGCCGGTGCCCCGGGGCAGCACGAGGTGGTCTTGAACGGTCCGTTCGTCGGCGGTCGCCGCGTCCCGGTCGGCGGTCGTGACCGGCGCGCCGGTCTGCTCGGGGGTGCGCTGCGCGGGCACCAGGTAGGCGGTGCGGTCGCGGCGGGTGATGCCCTGGCCCGGGGTGGCCGACCGGGCGCGGTCGATCACCTGGGCGCACGCGGCCAGCGTCCGGGCCCGGTGCAGGTCGGCCACCGGCACGTCCACGCCGAACTCCTCGCGCACCCGGAACGCCAACCGCACCGCCAGCAGCGAGTTGCCGCCCACGGCGAAGAAGTCGTCCTCGGCGCGCACGTCGTCGCAGCCCAGCAGCACCTGCCAGAGCCGGGCCAGCCGCAGCGGGGTCCCCTCCGCCGGCCGGGTCCGCTCGGCGGCCGGCGCGCCGTCGGCCTTCACCTCGCGCAGCGCCGCCCGGTCCACCTTGCCGTTGCGGTTGAGCGGCAGCGCCGCCACCACGACGTACCGGGCCGGGCAGAGGTAGGCGGGCAGCCGCTCCTCGGTGTGCCGGCGCAGGTCGGCCACGTCGGCGTCGCCGACCAGGTAGGCCACCAGGTGCCGGGCGTCGCCGTCGCCGAAGGGCAGCACGGCGGTCTGCGCTACGCCGTCGTGCTCCCGCAGCACCGCCTCCACCTCGGCCGGTTCCACCAGGAACCCGCGCACCTTCACCTGCTGGTCCGCGCGGCCCAGGAACTCCAGCACGCCGTCGGGCCGCCAGCGCGCCAGGTCGCCGGTCCGGTACAGCCGCGCGCCGGGCTCGCCGCCGAACGGGTCGGGCACGAACTTCGCGGCGGTCAGCGCCGGGTTCGCCCAGTAGCCCCGGGCCAGGCCCGCGCCGCCGGTGTACAGCTCGCCGGGCACGCCGACCGGGACCGGCCGCAGCCGGTCGTCCAGGACGTAGACGGTGCTGCGCTGCACCGGTGTGCCGATCGGCACGGTGCCGCCGACCTGCCGCGGGTCGGTGATCACGTGGCACGAGGTGAACGTGGTGTTCTCGGTCGGCCCGTAGCCGTTGACGACCGGCTTGCCGTTGCGGGCGACCAGCGCCGCGCGCACCGCGTCGGGCGCGAGCACGTCACCGCCGGCCAGCAGCTGGTCGACCGACGCGAGGACCTCCGGGGCGTGCGCGACGAGCTGGTGGAAGAACCCGGCGGTCAGCCACAGCACGGTCACCCGGTGCTCGCGCAGCAGGTCGGCCAGCACGGCGGGGTCCGGCGGCCCGTCCGGCGCGGCGACCACCCGGCCACCGGTCAGCAGCGGACCCCAGACCTCCAGCGTGGTCAGGTCGAACGCGGTCGCCGACTGGTGCAGGAACGTCTGCCCCGGCCCGAACCGGCCGAACGTCGGGTTGGTCACCAGCCGCACCACGCCCCGGTGCGGCACGGCCACGCCCTTGGGCCTGCCGGTCGAGCCGGAGGTGTAGTTCAGGTACGCCACGCCCAGCGGGTGCGCGGCCGGCGGCAGCGGCGTGTCCGGTCCGCCCACTCCCGAGGTGTCCACTTCGGACAGCTGCACAGCGGTGATCCCGGCGGGCAGCGGGCGGTTCCCGTCGGTCACCACCAGCGCCGTACCGGACTCGGCCAGCGCCGCGGCGTCGCGGACGGCCGGGTTGCCCGGGTCCAGCGGCAGGTAGGCCGCGCCGGTCTTGACCACCGCGAGCATCGCGGTCACCAGGTCCGCGCCGCGCGGCAGCGCCAGGCCCACCGGCTGGTCGGGCCGCGCGCCCCGGGCGACCAGGGCGTGCGCCAGCCGGGTGGACCGGGCGTCCAGCTCGGCGTAGCTCAGCCAGCGGGTGCCGTCGTGCACCGCGTCGGCGTCCGGGCGCAGCCGCACCTGATCGGCGAACAGGTCGGGCACGGTCGAGTCCGCCGGGTACTCCACGGCGGTGTCGTTCCACTTCTCCACCACGCGCACCAGTTCCGCGCCGCGCGGCTCGGTCAGCTCGCGGACCGGCCGGGTGGGTGCCTCGGCCAGGCCCGCCAGCAGGTCGCGGAACTGCGCGAGCAGGGCGTCGGGCGCCCAGTCGGGGAACCGGGTGGTGTCGTGGATGAGGTGCAGGCTCAGGTGCGGTTCGGCGAACGCGTAGAGCGTCATGGCGTAGCTCGGGCTGCGCAGGATCTCCACGTGCCGTCCGGTCGGCGCGGTCGGCCGGGCGGACAGCACGGTGTTGATCTCGCGGTGCTCGAACAGCACCAGGCTGCGCATCAGCGCGTCGTGGCCGGCCGCGCGCTGGATGTCGGGCAGCGGGCTGAGCTGGTGGTCGCGGGCGGCGACCGAACGCGCGCGGACGTCGCGCAGCCAGTCGGTGACCGGGAGGTCGCGGTCCACCGGCAGCCGCAGCGGCACGGTGGCCAGCAGCAGGCCGACCATCTCCTGCGCGCCGGGCACCGAACCGTGCCGGGCCGCGCGGGTCACCCCGAAGACCGCCTCGCCGGTGCCGGAGTGGGTGGTGAGCAGCAGGCCCCAGGCCGCGAGCACGACGGTGTTCACCGTGACGCCCGCCGCGTCGGCCAGCGCCCGCACCGCCGCTGTCTCGGTGTCCGACAGGTCGAGCCCGGCCTTGCCCATCACCGGGGTCGCGGAACCGTTGTGCTCCAAGGGGAGCAGGCCCGGCTCCGGCAGGCCCGCGAGCTCGTCGGCCCAGAACCGCCGGTCGGCGGCGGCGGCCGGGTGCTCCGGCGCGGTGCGCTCGGCGTACCAGTGGGCGTAGTCGGCGAACTCGGGGCGCGCCGCGAACGGCGCGGTGCCGCCGGAGGCATAGGCGTCGTCTATCTCGGACAGCAGGATGGCCAATGACCGGCCGTCCAGGATCGCGTGGTGGAAGGTGGCCACCACGACGTTGCCGGGCAGCACGCGCAACCGCAGCGGCGGGCCGCCCACCGGGTCGACCCCGGCCCTGCGGTCCTCGGCGAGGAATCCGGCCAGGTCGAAAGCGGACCCGTCGGTGACCGCGTCGTCGACGACCATCGGCACGTCGGCGGCCGGGCCGGCCCACTGCTCGGCGTCGCCGTCGGGCCGCCAGCGGAACCTGGTGCGCAGGATCGGGTGCCGTTCGACGGCCGCCCGCCACGCGTCCAGGTACGCCCCGGCCTCGAACGGCCCGGTGAACCGCTGGACGCACTGGATGACGTCCGTGCCCGCCTCCGGATCGCGCAGGCCGGCCGCGATCATTCCGCGTTGCAACGGTAGTGCCGGGGTGGTCCGGACAGCCGGATCCGTGTACACCAAAGCCTCCCCCAGTAATGTGCCGGTCGGTCCGCGCGCGGAAATAGCAGCTATTTCCGGGCAGCGGCGGGCCACCCGGATTACCGGGTGGCGCAATTGGGCCGCCGGCTCAGCCGCCGTGCGCGGCGAGGTGGTCGCGCACGCTGCGCGGGCGCAGGTCGGTCCACACCCGCGCGATGTGGTCCAGGCATTCCTGCCTGGTCCCGGTGGTGCCCTCGGCTCGCCAGCCCAGGGGGAGGTCGCGGTCGGCGAACCAGACCGAGTACTGCTCCTCGGTGTTCACCACGACCAGGAATTCACGCGATTCCGCGTTCTCGACGCCCATGTCGTTCGTTCTCCTGCCCTCCGTCGGCGGACGGGGTTGCCGTGGCGTCAAAGCTACGCGTCAGGCGCACATTACTGGAATCCACTAAACGGTCGAACCGGCCATTTGTCGATCGGCCGTCGAACTATTTGAATAGACTATGGGTCGTCACTCGGCGTGGTCGACCGGTCGCGGAAATACCCCGGACCCGACTGCGGGAATGCGCCCGGCCCGCCCGACGGGGGTCGGGCGGGTAGGGCGGGGTCGGGCAGGGGGAGTCCACTGTGGACGCCGAACGCGACGCCCCGGCGGCGCGGGGTACCAGCCGTTCGGGGGTGGTGTCAGCGCGACCGGAGGGTCAGCAGCGAGATCTCGTTGGGCGCGAACACGCGGAACGGCGGACCCCAGAAACCCGCTCCCCGGCTGGTCCACAGCCTGGTCCGGGTGCCGTGGTCGCTCAGACCCTGCAGCACCGGCTGCTGGAGGCGGACCAGGAGGTGGAACGGCCAGATCTGGCCGCCGTGCGTGTGCCCGGACAGTTGCAGGTCGACACCGGCAGCCGCCGCCGTGCGGACCTCACTGGGCTGGTGCGCCAGGAGCACCACCGGGTCGTCCGCGCCGACACCGGCCAGCGCCGCGTCGAGGTCGGCGGCGTGGCCCTCCTCGCCGGAGTGCACGGCGGTGATGTCGTCGATGCCCGCGAACACCAGCCGCGCGCCCTCGCGCTCCAGCACCCGGTGCCGGTTGTGCAGGCTGGTCCAGCCGAGCTCGTCCATGTGTTCCATCCACGCCTGGGCGTTGCTCAGGTACTCGTGGTTGCCCGAGACGTAGAACCGGTGCCCCGCACGGACTCCGCCCAGCGGGGTGGACTGGCCGCGCCGCTGCTCGACCGTGCCGTCGGCGATGTCGCCCACGTGCACCACGACGTCCGCGTCGAGCTCGTTCACCGCCGCCACCAAGCCCTGCGACCACTTCGTGCGGTCGATCGGCCCGTAGTGGGTGTCGGCCAGCACGGCGACGGTGAGCCCGTCGAACGCCGGGTCCAGCCGGCGCAGCACGACCTCCGCCCGCCGCACCTTGGGCACCCGCATCGCCACGTGGTGGCCGTACCCGGCCAGCCCCACCACGATCACCGCGAGCAGCACGGCGATGAACCGCGCCCGGAACGGGTTCTCCACGCCCGCGACGGCGAGCACGAGCCGCAGCACGTCGGTGATCAGGGTCCAGGAGAACGCGATCCACGCGACACCCAGCAGCGGCAAGCCGATCCGGGCGGCGCGGTCGGAGTGCCGGCTGCCCAGCGAGCGGATCAGCAGCACCGGGAAGGCGAGGTAGCCCAGTGCGAACACCGCTGTGCCGACCACCACCACCGGCGTCGGCCACTCGGCACCCGGCGCGAACAACCCGAAGTACGGCACCCAGAACAGCAGGCTCGTCACGACGAACAGGACCAGCCCGAACACCACCCGCCGCCGGGTCGCCCCCGGCCGGGCCGGCGCGTCGGTCGTGGTCGGGGAGTGCTCGGCCATGGATGTCTCCGTCGCGGGTCGGGGCTGTTAAAGACCGGTGGTCTCTCCAGCGTACGCGGGTCAACTCGCCCGGACGACCAGGCCGATGAGCTGGTTGACCAGGCTCTCGGTCAGCGCCGCCGCGAACGCCTCGGCGGGCGGCGGGTGGCCGAGCTCGGCGCCGGCCGCCGCCACCGCCCCGGTCGGGTGCGCGTGCGGCCACAGGCCGGCCGTGAGGGCCAGGACCGCGCCGGCGAAGTGCCGGGCGGCGGCGTCGTCGAGCTGCGGCAGCTCGCCCCGGACCAGCTCGGCCAGCCGGGAGGTGTGCGCGTCCGCCCGGCTCTTGAACGCCAGCGCCGCCGCCGGCCCGACGTTGCGCTCCAGCACGCCCGCCGCGTTCGCCACCAGCTCGCACAGCAGCGGGTGCCGGGGCAGCGAGCCGGCCAGCGCGGTCGCCGCGGCGATCGCCCGCCCGTACGGCACGGGCTCCGGCCGGGTGCCGCGGACCAGCGGTTCGGCCTCGTCCAGCCACGCCGACCAGCGCCGGTCGAGGACTTCGAGGAAGACCGCCTCGCGGCTGTCGAAGTAGCGCAGCACGTTCGACTTGGCCAGGCCCACCCGGCAGCTCAGCTCGCGCAGGCTGATCCCGGCCAGCGGGTGCTCGGCGAGCAGCGCCTCGGCGGCGGCCAGGATCGAGGCCCGCCGGACCTCGACCTGCTCCGCGCTCCTGGCCCGCCGGAACTCCACGGACCCCACTCTAACGGACCGCCGGTCTGTTGTTCCGGCCGTGATGGGTCGGGGTTCAGTCGCCGACGGCCCGCGCCAGCCGGTCCAGGGCGTCGGCCCACGGCCGGGCGGCGAGCACCGGCAGGCCGAGCCCGGCGGCCTCGGCGGCGAGCCGGTCGCCGTAGTGCGCGCTGTCCGCCGCCCGCTTGCGCTGCACGCCCGCGGCCGGCTCACGGCTCGCGTAGTTGCGTTCGAGCTGCCCGGCGTCCGGCTCGTGCACGAACACCGGCCGCACGGCACCGCCGGTCCACCGGGCGCAGAAGGCGGGCAGCAGGTAGTCGCCTTCGAGCACGAGCGGCAGGTCGGTCTTCAGGTGGTTGGTGATCACGGCCGCCAGCGCCGGCTCGATCGCCCGCGCCAACGCCACCTGGGCCGCGGTGACCTCCTCCGCCGACATCCCGGCGTCGGAGCGGGTCAGCCAGTGGTGCAGCGCGGGCTGCTGCTCGGCGGTGGTGATGCTCTGCAACGCGACCACCAGGTCGTCCACCTCCACGAGCGCGGCACCGCGCGCCCGCGCCACGGGGTAGGACAGCGCGCTCTTGCCGCTGCCCGACGCCCCGCCCAACAACAACACCCGCCACTGCGCCATGGCGACACCCTCGCAACCGGCCGCGACCCGGCGCAAGTCCGTTGTCGAGGGTCCGGTCTGCGGTCCACAGTGGATGTCAGGAGTACAGGACGCCCAGGAACTCCACCAGGATCCGTTCGCGCAACGCCGGCGGCGCGGCGGCCAGCAGCGCGTTGACCGTCGCCATCCGCTCGGGCAGCACGCCCCCGCCGCCCAGCCCGGCCGCCGCGAGCAGCCCGGCGAACTCCTGCGGCGTCAACGAGTCCGGGTCCAGCGCGCCGATCGCGGCGACCACCTCGGGCGCGACCGCGACCGGCCCGGCGGCGACCGCCGCCGCCACCGAGTCGCGCAGGTCGGCCAGCAGTTCGTCCTCGTTGCCGGCGTTCGCGGCGGTCACCGTCAGGTGCAGGTTCGCCGGTGACGAGCGGTGGGCGAACTGGGGCTGGACGTACCAGTTCCGGGCGCGCATCTCGTCGGCGACGGTGAACACGTCGAAGTCCTCGCCGGTCGCGGTCACCGCGATCAGGGTCGACTCGGGCGCGCCGAGCACCCGCAGGCCGGCGATCCCGTCGACGCCGTCGCGGATCAGCCGGGCACTGGCCAGCGCCCGCCGCGCGAGGTCGCGGTAACCGTCGTCCCCGATGTGCCGCAGGACCGCCCACGCGGCGGCGAGCGGGCCGCCGGACCGGGTGGACTGGGTGGTGGAGTTGAGCATCGTGTAGCCGGGCCAGTCGGCACTGGCGAAGTACTGCGCGCGCCTCAGCGCGGCGTCCGCGTGCAGCAGGACC
The DNA here is from genome assembly GCF_000328705.1 of Saccharothrix espanaensis DSM 44229. Classification (NCBI taxonomy): domain Bacteria; kingdom Bacillati; phylum Actinomycetota; class Actinomycetes; order Pseudonocardiales; family Pseudonocardiaceae; genus Saccharothrix; species Saccharothrix espanaensis. Next base: position 3,879,706 of record NC_019673.1, read on the forward strand.
GATGTGCCCTTGGGGCAGTAGGCGTACTTGTGCAGGTCTACCGAGATGCTCGTGACGCCCGGCACGGAGAAGTCGAACGGCTCGACGTCGGCGTGCGGCAGGATCCAGCCGCCGATGCACGCGTCGACGTGGCACCGGGCGCCGCGCTCCCGTGCGGCGGCGGCGATCGGCTCGACCGGGTCGACCACGCCGTGCGCGTACGACGGCGCGCTGACCACGACCAGCACGGTGTCGTCGGTGATCGCGGCGGCCATCGCGTCGGGGTCGGCGCGGAAGGTCTTCGGGTCCACCGGTACCGCGACCACCCGCACGCCGAAGTAGTGCGCGGCCTTGTGGAACGCGGCGTGCGCCGTCTCGGGCAGCACCATCGACGGGGCCGCGACCCCCGGCCGGGACTCGCGCGCGGCCAGCACCGCGAGCAGGCACGACTCGGTGCCGCCGGAGGTGACGGTGCCGACCGTCGCGGCCGTTCCGCCGAGCAGCCGGGCGGCGGTGGCCACCACGTCGTTCTCCAGCCGCAGCAGGCTCGGGAACGCGGTCGGGTCGAGGCCGTTGACCGAGGACGCGAGGGCGTGCGCTCGGGCGGCCAGGTCGTCCAGACCGGGCACCGCGCTGTCGTAGACGTAGGCCAGGGTGCGTCCGCCGTGCGTCGGCAGGTCGCCGGCGCGCAGCGCGCGCAGTTCGGCCAGCACGTCGTCGGGCGCGGTCATGCGGTCTCCTCGTGGTCGGGTTCCGGTGGCGTTCCGGCAGGCGCTGACGTGGTGGCTGACGTGGTGGCTGACGTGGTGGCTGACGGGGTGGCTTCGGGGGGCAGCAGCGGCAGGGCGACCACCGCGAGCACGGCCGGTATGGCGGTGAACCCCAGCAGCGCGGCCAGCACCGCGCCGGACGACTGGGTGACCGCGCCGTCGGTGCTCGCCACGTAGCCGCCCAGCGCGAGCACCAGGCCGTACACGCCGGGGCCGAGGGCGAGGCCGAGCGTCTCGCCGGCGGTCCAGACACCGGCGAACAGGCCGGCGCGGGCGGTCCCGTCCCGGCGTTCCTGCGCGGTGATCACGTCCGGCAGCATGGCCAGCGGGAACACCTGCATCCCGGCGTACCCGACACCGACCACGGCCATCAGCGCGAGCACCGCGGCGACCGGCAGCGCCCGGGACAGCCCCAGCCCGGCCACCGCCGCCGCGAACAGCAGCGACGCCGCGACCAGCCCCACCCGCTTGCCGTGCCGCCGGCCGACCCGCTGCCACAGCGGCATCACCACCAGCGCGGGGCCGACGAACCCGACGAACAGCAGGGTCTGCAGGCCCCCGTCGCCGAGCACGAGCCGGGCGAAGTAGTCCACGCCCGCCAACATCGTGCCCAGCCCGACGGCCTGCACCACGAACACGATCAGCAGCAGCCGGAACGGCCGCGACCCGCGCACCGCGGCCAGCAGTTCGCGGGGCGTGGCGGTCGAGGACACCCGCCGGGACACCGGCACGCCGCGCGTCCCGGCGACGGTCGCCAGCGTGCCCACCAGGATCAGCGCGCCGACGGCGACGCCCACCGCCCAGTAGCCGCCCGCGAGGTCCCGCACGGCGGGCGCGCCCGCGCCGCTGACCAGGATGGCCAACGCCAGGAACGCCATCCGCCACGCCATCAGCCGGGTGCGCTCGTCGTAGTCCTCGGTGATCTCGGCCGCCATCGCGACGTAAGGCACCTGGAAGAACGCGTAGGCCGTCGCGCACAGCAGGAACACCAGCGCGACGTACACGGCGGCGGCCGCGCCCGTGAACGGCCCGGCGAACAGCAGCGCGAACAGCACCGCCACCGCGATCCCGCCGCGCAGCAGGAACGGGCGGCGCACGCCCGCCCGGTCGCTGATCCGACCCGCGACCGGGTTGAACAGCACGTCCCACGCCTTGGGCGCGAGCACCAGCAGCCCGGCGACGGCGGCGGGCACGGCCAGGCTGTCGGTCAGGTAGGGCAGCAGGAGCAGTCCGGGCACGGTGCCGAACGCCCCGGTGACGAAGGAGCCCGTCGCGTACCCGGCGCGGACCCCGGTGGTGAGCTGGGACATGGGAAAAGAATCTTCGCATTTCTCGGCGGCGATGGCCGGCACCGATTCCACGGCAGGTGTGAACCGCCCGCGCGGTGGGTACCAGATGCGCGGACTTCGAGGGGAGCACCCGGATGGGCAAGCACAGCATGGGCTCGGCGGACCGCCAGTGGGGCGGTCCGGAACTGGTGGAGGACGCGCAAGCGGCGGCCGAGGCGGCCACCGCCCCGCTGCCCGTCCTGGAGGACCCCGAAGCCCGGTCCGAGGCCGACTGAGCGGTCTCGCGGATTTCACCCGTTCGGCCGGGCGTGGGCCGGCCGCCGGGCGGGTACCCGTGCCTGGACGTGCCCCGCACCGGCCGGGAGGTGGCGTCGTGGAGCGGCTGACCGTCCGTCGGGGCGTACCGGCCCAGGCGGGCCCGCTGCGCGACATGGACCTGTGGTGGGAACGCGTCGGCCGCACGCTCGGCCGTCCCTGGGACGTGTCCACCGACGACACCTGCCCGTCGTCGGTGGACGTCGTCGTCACCGCGCACGCCTACCTGCTCACCACCGTCATCCCCGGCGCGTGCCCGCACGACGTGGCCGTGGAGGTGCACGACCACGACCTGCCGGCGGACGGCGTGCCGGTGCCCAGGTCCCGGGTCGGCATCACCGTCCGCAGCGGTCGCGGGTACCTCTACTGCGCCACCCTGCCCCCGGTCGACGTGGACCGCGTCGAGGCGTGGCTGCTGGACGGGGTGCTGGTGGTCCGAGCCCCGGCCGGCGAGGTCGCCGTCCCCGGTGCGTGACCCCCGGTGATCCGCTCGCGGAAGCACCTCCGCCGGCTCCTCCCGGGGACGGGTCAGAGCAGGTCGCGCAGCAGGTCCGCGAGCCCGTCGACGGCGTCCGGGCCGAGCCGGTCGGCCAGCGCCCGCTCGTGCGCGACGGCCAGCGCCTCCAACCGGTCCAGCTTGGCCAGCCCCAGCTCCGAGACGTGCACCGAGACCTTGCGGCGATCCTCGCCGGACTGCGAGCGGTACAGGAACGCCGAGTCGACCAGGCCGTCCACGATCCGGGTCAGCGTGGGGTGCGGGATCTCCAGCGCCGCGGCCAGTTCGCCCATCGACCGCTCCTCGGCGGCCAGCGCGCGCAGCACCCGCCACTGGTCGACGGTCGTGCCTTCCTCCTCCAGCACCGCGCCGAGGTCGCGGACGAACGCGCGCTGCGTGCGGGTGAGCAGGTCGACCAGGTCCGCGCGGCGGGTGTGCTGCTGATCAGGCATGACGAGCCTTTCGCCGGGGGCCTCGTCGGCGAGCATACTGACTGCCGTGGAGTCCTCGGCGGTCGTGCGCGCGGTGCTGCGCGACCGGCTGGAGGTGGTGGTGGCCGGTCCGGACGCCGGCGCGCTGCGGATCGGGCTGCTGCTGCCGCTGTCCGGCGCGCTCGGGCTGACCGGGCCGTCCGGGCTGCTCGCCGCGTCGCTGGCGGCGACCGAGCTGAACGCGGCCGGCGGCGTCGCGGGCCGGCAGGTGCAGTTGGTGCTGGTCGACGCGGGCCGGCTGCCGGGCGAGGTGGCGCGCGAGGCGTCCGGGCTGGTCGGGGTGGTGGACGCGTTCGTCGGGTTCCACACCAGCGACGTGCACCGCGCCTTGGAGGACGCGCTGGGCGGGCGCGTGCCGTACGTCTTCACCCCGCCGCACGAGGGCGGCGCGCGGCGACCCGGCGTGGTGCTGCTCGGCGATTCGCCGAGCCGCCAACTCGCGCCTGCGGTGCGGTGGCTGGTGGCCCGCCACCGGCTGCGCCGCTGGGCGCTGGTGGGCAGCGACTACATCTGGCCGCGCGCGGTGCACCGGGCGGCGGCGGGGATCGTGCGCGGGCTGGGCGCGCAGGTGGTGGCGACCCGGCTGACCCCGTTCCCCGGTCCGGGGATCGACGCGGAGGAGATCGTCGCCGCGCTGGCCCGGGTGCGCGCGGACGCGGTGCTGCTCAGCCTGGTGGGACGGGACCTGGCGCTGTTCAACCGGGTGTTCACCGCCTCGCCGCTGGCCGGGCGGGTGGTCCGGCTGTCCGGTTCGCTGGAGGAGAACGGCCTGCTCGCGGCCGGTGGCGACGACACGGGCGAGCTGTACGCGGCGATGCGGTCGTTCGCCGGGCAGGGCGACGAGCGCCGCGTGGCGCTGGCCGAACGGCACCGCGCGCTGTTCGGCGGCCGTGCCCCGGTGCTCGACGCGTACGCCGAAGGGTGTTACGACGGCGTGCACCTGGCCGCCGCGCTGGCCCGCGCCGACGTGCTGACCGCGCGTGACGCGCAGGCGGGCACGGCCGCGCTGCTGGCGTCGGCGGACCGGGGCGCGTGGGCGGGCGCGCCGTCCGGGCCACCCCGCCTGGGCGGTTTCCTGGCCCGCGCGGACGGCCTGGACCTGACCGTGATCGCCCCGCTGCGCCCGACCGGCCCGTGACCCGGCCCGCCCGCTACCGGCCCGCCCGTGACCCGGCCCGGCGGCCGGCGGCGCACCGCTAGCCTGCCGGGATGGGGCGTGACGATCGACTGGTGGGCCGTGAGTACCGGCTGGTGCGGCCGGAGAAGGCCGGCGGCCGGTCCATGTACCTGATCGGCGTGGTGCTGGCGGCGTCGGCACCGGTCGTCATCAAGATGGCGCTGGACGAGGACCCGCCACTGTCGTGGTGGCTGTACGCCCTGGTCTTCGGTGGGATGACCTTCCTGGGCGTCGCCGGGGTGGGGCTGGTGTTCGCCACCGCCCGGACCGCGCGCCTGGTGTCGAGGTTGACCAGTACCGGTCGCCCGGCCGTCGCGCGGGTGGTCGAGGCCGGTCCGCACGACGACGGGGAGCAGGAGATCACCAAAGCGGTCCTGTCGGTCGCCGTTCCCGGTGGGCACGCGTTCGAGGTGACCCTGCACAGCCACGACCCCAGGTACCGGGCCGGCGCGGAGATCCCGGTCCTGATCGACACCACCCTCCGGGTGTACCTGATCGTGGACTGAGCCGGGCGACACCGGACCAGCCGACCGGACGTGACCGGCGGGCGACCGGATGTGGTCGGGTGGGCCACGACCGGGAAAACTCCTTCCAGACGGAATCTTTCCAAATGGAAGGAACGTGTCTAGGCTCGCCGGACCACCGCACGGCAGGAGGACGCATGGCGCAGGATCAGGGCCTCGAACGGTACGGCTACACGCAGGAACTGCGGCGGTCCCTGGGGTTCAAGGACCTGTTGGTCTACGGGTTGATCTTCATGGTGCCGATCGCGCCGTTCGGCATCTTCGGCAGCGTGTTCCAGGGCTCCGGCGGCATGGTCGCGCTGGCCTACGCCATCGGCATGCTCGCCATGCTGTTCACCGCCGGCTCCTACGCCCAGATGTCCAAGGCGTTCCCGATCGCGGGCTCGGTCTACACCTACGCCGGGCGCGGCATCGGCGCCCCGGTCGGCTTCCTGGCCGGCTGGATGATCCTGCTCGACTACGTCCTGGTGCCCGGCCTGCTCTACCTGATCGCGGGCGTGGCGATGAACTCGCTGGTGCCCGCCGTCCCGGTGTGGCTGTGGCTGATCGCGTTCGTGTTGCTCAACACCGCGGTCAACTACCTCGGCATCGAGATGACCGCCAAGGTCAACCGGGTCATGCTGGTCGCCCAGCTGATCATCCTGGCGATCTTCCTGGTGGTCGGCGTCGTCGCGCTGACCCAGGGCAAGGGCCGCGGCTTCAGCTTCGACCCGCTGTTCAACAGCGCCACGTTCTCCTGGCCGCTGGTCTTCGGCGCGGTCTCCATCGCGGTGCTCAGCTTCCTGGGCTTCGACGGCATCTCCACCCTCGCCGAGGAGAACCGCGACTCGGCCCGCGCCATCGGCCGCTCCATGGTGGCCGCGCTGGTCGTCACCGGCCTGCTGTTCATCACCCAGACCTGGGTGGCCTCGCTGCTGGTCGAGGACCCGGACGGGCTGATCGCCAACGGCGACGCGGGCGGCACCGCGTTCTACGACGCGGCCCGCTCGGCGGGCGGCGGCTGGCTGGCCGTCCTGACCGCCGCGGCGACCGCCGTGTCCTGGGGCTTCGCCAACTCGCTGGTCGCGCAGGCCGCCACGTCCCGGCTGCTGTTCGCGATGGCCCGCGACCGGCAGCTGCCGAAGTTCCTGGCCAAGATCCACCCCACCCGGCGCATCCCGGTCAACGCCACGCTGCTGGTGGCCGGCGTGTCCCTGCTGCTGGGCCTGTACATGCAGTCCCGCGAGGACGGCATCACGCTGCTCAGCTCGCTGGTCAACTTCGGCGCGATGACCGCGTTCCTGGTGCTGCACGTGTCCGTGGTCGCGCACTACGTGATCCGGCGGCGCAGCCGGGACTGGTGGAAGCACCTGATCGCACCCGTCATCGGGTTCGGCATCCTGGCCTACGTGGTGATCAACGCGAAGGTGGCCGCGCAGACCGTCGGGTTCGTCTGGCTCGGCATCGGCGCGGTGATCCTGGTCGGCCTGCTGGCCGCGGGCCGCAAGCCGGAGCTGGCCGGCATCGCCGGCGACGAGGAGGAGGGCAAGTGAGCATCGAGGTCGTCGGGCTGCACCCGGAACGAACCGACCTGGGGTACGCGTTCGGCGGGCGCGCGCCGCTGCTGACCGTCAAGCCGGGCACCGTGGTGGAGCTGAGCACCGAGGACTGCTTCGGCGGCGCGGTGCGCGGGGTGGCCGACCTGCCCAGCCAGGTCTGCCGGTTCCCCTACCTCAACCCGGTGACCGGGCCGATCGCCGTCGAGGGCGCGGAGCCCGGCGACACGGTCGCGGTGCACTTCGTGGAGATCCGGCCCACCCGCGACTGGGCGGTGTCCACGACGTTCCCGCACTTCGGCGCGCTCACCGCGACGCACACCACGGCCATGCTGCACGACGCCCTGCCCGAACGCGTCTGGCTGTACGACGTGGACGTCGAGCGCGGCGTGGTCCGGTTCAACGCGCGGTCGAGCGACTTCCGGGTGGAACTGCCGCTGGACCCGATGCACGGCACGGTCGGCGTCGCGCCCGCCGCCGGCGAGGTGGTCATGAGCATCACGCCCGGCGCGCACGGCGGGAACATGGACACCCCGGAGATGCGCACCGGCACCACCGCCTACTTCGGCGTGAACGTGCCCGGCGCGCTGATCTCGATCGGCGACGGCCACTGCCGGCAGGGCGAGGGCGAGGTCTGCGGCACCGCCGTGGAGGCCGCCATGTCCACCGTCGTGGTGGTCGACCTGATCAAGGGCGCGAGCACGCCGTGGCCCCGGCTGGAGAGCGACACCCACCTGATGTCCACCGGCTCGGCCCGGCCGCTGGAGGACGCCTTCCGGATCAGCCAGCACGACCTCGTCGGGTGGACCGGCGAGCTGCTCGGCCTGGAATCGCTGGACGCGTACCAATTGGTCAGCCAGGCCGGGTTGGCACCCGCCGGCAACGTCGTGGACACGAACTACACGATGTTGGCGAAACTGCCCAAGGACATTCTTTCGGGTGCTGTGGTATTTGACGGGGTGCATTCCCGGTTGCGTGCCACAGCGGCTCGCTACTTGTCCGAACGGGGTTAGCTCGTCTCGTTTCGCGAATTAGTTGGTTTGGCGCAAGAGAAAGCCACGGGCACCCGCTACCTTGGGTGCCAGGCCGCCCACCTAGAGGAGTGGACGGGCCTGTGGTCACAGTCAAACATCGCATCACGGCAGTGGTCGGCGTGGTCGCGCTGCTCATCGGCGGCGCGGCCTCCGCCGGCGGTGAAACCCCCGGCCACCGGCCCGGCGACTGGCCGGGCTGGACCGGTGACAAGTCCGGTTCGCGGTTCGCCGCGGCGGAGCGCCGGATCGGGCCGTGGAGTGCCGGTAAACTGGAGCTCAAGTGGGCGTTCGCTTATCCGAAGAACGGGTTCCCGGCGAAAAGCCAGCCCGCCGTGGTGAACGGCGGGATCTACTTCGGCAGTCCTGACGGCAAATTCCACGCACTGGACGCGAAGACCGGTGCGAACCGGTGGACCTTCGACCTCTCGACGGTGGGCGCGGGGAGCGTGGTGATCGACGGGCCGACCGTGGCCCGCGGCAAGGTGTACTTCGGCGACAACGGCGGGCGGTTGTACGCGCTGGACCAGCGGACCGGGCGGCTCGCGTGGTCCAAGGACACCGAACCGCACGTCGCCGGGATGCACACCAGCTCCCCGCTCTACCACGACGGCCGGATCTACGTCGGCGCGTCCAGCGGCGAGAACATCAACCCCGACCGCAACTACCCGTGCTGCACCTTCCGCGGCCACGTCGACTCGATCGACGCCGAGACCGGCGACCTGGTCTGGCGCTACTTCACCACGCCGGAACCGCAGGCGGTCGGCACGTGGCCCAGCGGCGCGACCCGCTACGAGCCGTCCGGCGCGGGCGTGTGGAGCTCGCCGGTCGTCGACGAGCGCACCAACACCCTCTACGTCGGCACCGGCAACCTCTACTCCGGCACCACCGGCGACTTCGACACCCTGCTGGCGCTCGACGCCCGCACCGGCGCGGCCAAGTGGAAGCAGAAGGTCACCCAGGCCGACACCTGGCGGCTGCTGTGCGGCTTGCCGGACAACGAGGGCTACTGCCCGGGGCAGAAGGACGGCACCGCGCTGGACTACGACATCGGCGCGACGCCCACCCTGTTCCGGCACGGCGGGCGCACGTTCGTCGGCGTCGGCCAGAAGAGCGGTGTCTTCCACGTGTTCGACGCGCGCAACGGGTCGGTGCAGTGGCGGCGGCAGCTGTCCAAGCCGATGCCCGGCGGCGGCCTGAGCGGCATCCAGTGGGGTAGCAGCTTCGACGGCAAGCGGCTGTACATGGCGACGAACTGGGGCAACCCCGGCACGGTGTTCGCGCTCGACCCGGGCAACGGCGACATCGTCTGGCAGACGCCCAACCCGGAGAACGGCTGCACCACCGGCGGCGCGGCCCAGTTCCCGCAGGTGTGCCAGCGCTCGCACACCCCGGCCGTCACCACCAGTCCCGGCCTGGTCTACGAGGGCAGCGTCGACGGCAAGATGCGGATCTACGACTCGACCACCGGCAAGGTGCGGTGGGAGTTCGACACGATCCGCGACTTCGCCGGCGTCAACGGCCTGACCGGGCGCGGCAGCGCGATCTCCGGCAACGGCGGCGCGGTGGTCGCCGACGGGATGCTCTACGTGCAGTCCGGCTACTGGCCCTCGTACCCGAGTGATCACGGCAACGTCCTGCTCGCGTTCGGACTCTGACCTCGCCGCCCCCCGCGCCGGAGCCCCGGCGCGGGGAGCGCGACCGCGCAAGGAGTTTCTGACATGCGTACTGCGCACCGCCGACGTCTCGGCGTCGTGGCGCTGGCCTGCCTGCTCGCCACCACTGCGACCACCTCCGCCACCTCCGCGACCACCTCCGCCACCAACGCCGCACCTCGCCCCCGGACCGTCCCGGTGACCGTCAGCGAGGGCACGAACCTCGCGGTGGCCGTGTCGCCGCGTGACGGCTCGCTCGTCGTGGACCTCCAGGGGCAGCTGTTCTCGCTGCCGCCGCAGGGCGGCACCGCCACTGCGATCGGCGCGGACTTCCTCGACCCGTACTGGCCGTCGTTCTCCCCGGACGGGAGCCGGATCGCGCTCCAGTCGTTCGTGGCGGGCATGTTCCACATCCGGACCGTCGCACCGGACGGCACCGACGCCCGCACGATCACCCGCGGCGAGCACGACGACCTGTACCCGGCGTGGTCGCCGGACGGCAGGCAGATCGCGTTCACCTCCGACCGGCAGGGCGGCGAGGACATCTGGACCGTGGACGTGCGGTCCGGCGCGGTCCGGCGGATCACCTCGGCGGCCACCGCCGAGACCCACCCGACCTGGCACCCGGACGGGCGTTCGATCGCCTACGTGCAGGGCAATGCGGTGGAAAGCGTCGACCTGGCGACCGGGGCCGTGCGCACGGTCGTGCCCGCCGGGCCGGGGTTCGTCGGCGCGCCCTCGTGGTCGCCGGACGGCAAGCGCCTCGCGTTCCTGCGCGGGGGACAGGGCGGCCGGACGCTCCAGGTCTCGGAGGCAGGCGTGGTCCGCCAGGTCGGCGACTACCGCGACGTGTTCCCGTTCCCGCCGCGCTGGCGTGACGCCGACGAACTCGTCTACGGCGCGAACGGCCACATCGCGGTCACCAGGGTGAGCACCGGGGCGTCCCGCGAGATCCCGTTCAGCGCGACCTTCCAGCTCAAGCGCGACCGCTACGAGCGCAAGGCCCACGACTTCGACAGCAGGCGGCCCAAGCCGGTGCGCGGCATCGCCGGACCGGCGCTGTCCCCGGACGGCGGGTCCGTGGTGTTCAAGGCGCTCAACGACCTGTGGCTGCTGCCGGTCGGCGGTCGGCCGGAGCAGCTCACCCGCGACGGGTTCCACGAGTCCGACCCCGCGTGGTCGCGGGACGGCACCCGGATCGCCTACGCCTCGGACAAGGCCGGCAGCATCGACCTGTACGCGCTGGACGTCGCCACCCGCCGGGAACAGCGGCTGACGTCGTCGCCCGGCGCGGAGGTCGCGCCCGCCTGGTCGCCGGACGGCAAGGCGCTGGCGTTCCAGGACCAGAACGCCCAGACCCTGACCCTCGACCTCGCCTCCGGGGCGGGCACCCGGGTGCTCGGGCCGTTGAACGCGCCCGGCCGGCCGAGCTGGTCGCCCGACGGCAGGACCCTCGCGCTGGCCGTGTCGGCGGCCGACCGCAACCAGATCCTGCTCGCCGACCTGGCCACCGGCACCACCCGGACCGTCGAGCCGGGGCCGTTCGCGTCGCTGTCCACCCGCGGCGACGACGGCCCGGTCTGGTCGCCGGACGGCCGGGCGCTGGCGTTCTCGATGGACAGCACCATCCACGTGCTGCCGGTCGACCCGTCCGGCACGCCCACCGGCCCGGCCCGCCAGGTCACCGGCGAGGCGAGCGACGCGCCGACGTGGGGACCCGGGAACACCCTGCTGTACCTGAACAACGGCCGGTTGAAGAAGACGACGGCCACCGGCGGGCACCCCACCGACGTGCCGGTCGGGCTCACCTACACCCGCGACAAGCCCGACAGCCGGGTGGTCGTCCGGGCCGGGCGGTTGTGGGACGGCAAGAACGCCGTGCCGCGCACCGACGTGGACATCATCGTGGTGGACAACCGGATCCGGAGCATCGAGCCGCACCGGCCGGACCGGCCCCTGGCGGGCTGGCGGTACGTCGACGCGAGCGCGCTGACCGTCACGCCGGGCCTGGTCGACATGCACGTCCACCAGGAGATGCGGGCCAAGTACGTGGGTGACCGGCTGGGCCGGCTGCTGCTGTCCTACGGCATCACCACCACCCGGTCGACCGGAGACCCGGTGTACCGGGCGGTGGAGGACCGCGAGGCGCTCGACGCCGGCGCGCGCACCGGCCCCCGGTTCTTCATGACCGGCGAGATGCTCGAAGGCTCGCGCGTCGGCTGGGAGTTCGCCCGGCCGGTGCGCAGCGAACGGCAGCTCGGCCTGGAGCTCTCGCGGGTCCGCGAACTGGACTACGACCTGGTCAAGACCTACGAGCGGTTCCCGTTCGACTGGCAGGCCCGGGTCGCGGACCGGGCGCACGGGCTGGGCGTGCCGATCACCTCGCACTACCTGTACCCGGGCATCGCGCACGGCGTGGACATGAAGGAGCACCTCGCCGGGCCGACCAAGTGGGGCTTCGCGTTCGCCCGCGACGCGTCGGCCGGCGGCGTGTACGACGACGTCGTGCAGTTGGCGGCGCGCGGGGGGATGCCGTTCAGCACCACGCTGTTCAGCTCCGGCTCGATGCTCGCCGACGACCCGGGGATGGAAAACGACCCGAGGATCCGCGCCCTGTACACCCCGCAGGAGCGGCAGACCCTGCACGCGAAGGTGCTGTGCGCGCAGGGGCTCGGGCCGTGCGGGTTCCTCGACGGCAACGCCGAGCAGGCCCGTCGCGAGGTCGGCGTGGTCAAGCGGCTGCTGGCCGCCGGCGGGACGGTGCTCGCGGGCACCGACGCGCCGCTGGACACCATGGCGGTCAGCCTGCACCTGAACCTGCGGGCGATGGGCAAGTACGGTGTCGACCCGTTCGCGGTGCTGCAGAGCGCGACCCTGCTGTCCGCGCGGCAGCTCGGCGTCGAGCGGGACCTGGGCAGCGTCGAGGAGGGCAAGCTGGCCGACCTGGTGTTCACCGGCGGCGACGCCTCGCGCGACCTGGCGAAGCTGGCCGACGTGCGGATGGTGATGAAGAACGGGCGGCTGTCCACTGTGGACGAACTGCTGGCGCCGTTCACCGGCTTGGCCACGCGCGCCGAGTAGCCGAGCACCTGCGCCGTTGACACGGTCGCCCGCACGGGCGGCGGCGTCAACGGCGCGGTGGCCGTGGGAGGGGGTGCACGGCATGAGCGCCGAGCCGGCCGCAGGGTGGTCGTCTGGTGCGCGGATGATCATCGCTGTCCTTTCCGCGCGGTTCGCCCGGATCGACCGGTGACCGGGGGTGCTCATCGGCCTGATCGGCTTTCAGTGGAAGACCTGGTGCAGGAGGTGTTCCTGCGGGCGCGGCGGGCGTACGGCGACTTCGAGCGCCGGGCCTCGGTGCGCGCCTGGCTGTACCGGATCGCGACCGGCGTGTGCCTCGACGCGGTGGAGGGCCGGGCCCGCCGCCCGCTGCCGACGGGGCTGGGTCCGGCCGCCGACCCGTCCGCCGAGGTGGCCGGGGTCGACCTGCCGTGGCTCGAACCGGTGCCCGACGCGCTGGTCGGCGTGGACCCGCGCACCGTTGTCACCACGAGGGAATCGGTCCGACTGACGTTCGTCGCCGCGTTGCAGCACCTGTCGCCGCGCCAGCGCGCGGTGCTGGTGCTGCGCGAAGTCCTGCAGTGGCCCGCCGTCGACGTGGCGCGGATGCTCGACACCAGCACCGCCGCGGTGAACAGCCTGTTGCAGCGCGCCCGGGGCCAACTCGACCGGGTCGCGCCGCGCCGGGACGAGGTGGTCGAGCCCGCTGCGGCGAACCGCCGGCCGGCGGAGTACGTGGCGGCGTGGGAGCGCGCGGACGTGGCCGCGATCGTCGCCGTGCTCACCGTCGACGCCTCCTGGGAGATGCCACCGCTGGACGCCTGGTACCGCGGCCGGGACGACATCGTGCACCACCTGCGGCACCACTGCCCGGTGCGACCCGGCCAGGCCCGGCTGGTACCGGTCGCGGCCAACGGCCAACCGGCGTTCGCGACCTACGCGCCGGATGGCGACGGGTGCCGCCGCGCGGCTTTTCTGCAAGTGCTCACGCTCGCCGACACGGGTATCCGAACGGTGCACGCGTTTCTCGACGTCCGTCATTTCGCGTCGTTCGGACTGCCGCCGGTACTGCCCTGAGCCGGGCCTTTCCGGCTGGCGGGTTCCCGTTCGCGCGGGTGTCGGTGGCCGTTCGCGCGGGTGGCGGTCACGGCGGTTTGTTCGGGTTGCGCGGTCATTACGCTGTAGTGCCGTGGCGGACGGTGGCGGACAGGGCAAACCCGTGGACGGGCGGGCCGCCCGGTGGGCGGGTCAACGCGAGAAGCGGCGCGCCGAGGTCGTGACGGCGGCGCTGGCGGCCATCGGCGAGCACGGTCCCTGGGTGTCCACCGAGCGGATCGCCGAGCGCGCCGGGATCTCCCGCCCCCGGCTCTACCGCCACTTCGACGACGCCGACGACGTCTACGGCGCGGTCGGCCGGCGGATCTCGGAGCTGATCATCGCCGAGATGGTGCCGGTGCTGACCGGGCCGAGCGGCAGCGCGCGCGAGATCATCACCCGGATCGTGCGGACGTTCGTGGTGTGGATGACCGAGAACGTCTCGCTCTACCACTACGTCGTGTCCCGCTCGGTGGAAGCGGACCCGGACCGGCGGCTGTGGGCGGTCGACATCCGGGCCCGGATCAGCGGCCTGCTGGGCAAGGTGATCGGCGGCTACCTGGCGCTGCTCGGCCTGGACGCCCGGCTGGCCGACCCGCTGTCGTTCGGGCTGGTCGGCATGGTCGAGGCGACCACCGCCCGGTGGTCGGTCGAGCCCGGCGAACTGGACCGCGCCGAACTGGTCGAGCGGTTGTCGGACTGGGCCTGGGGCGTGCTGGACGACGTGCTGCGCGCCGCCGGGCTGGAACTGGACCCCGACCTGCCGCTGCCGCCGCTGACGATCCCGGAGTAGCCCGGACACCGAGCAGTGCTCACTCTGAGCACTCGGATTGGCACTCTGCGCATCCTTGCTGGTACGTTCATGTAACCCTTACTTTGGTGTACCGCTCACTTGCGAGGCTGACTCGTGACCACATCGGGAGTTGTCGCGCGAGGGCACTACTCGGCGGCGAACGACGACCGGCTGATGGCGTTGGTGCGGGCCGGCACCGTGTCCGCCTTCAGCCCCCTCTACGAACGGCACCTCGCGGTCGCCCGCGCGCGGGCCCGGCACCTGGTGCCCCGCTGCCCGGCCGAGGCCGACGAGGTCGTGTCGGAGGGCTTCCTGCGGGTGCTGGAGGTCTTGCTGGTGGGCGGCGGGCCGACCCGGTCGTTCCGGGCCTACCTGCTGACCACGATCACCCGCACCGCGCTGGCCCGCAAGCGCCGCGAGGCGCAGGAGCGGCTGACCGGCGACCCGGCGGCCGACGAGGCGGCGCACACGCGCGTCGACCCGCAGCCGTACCACGAGCGCGCCGTCGAAGGAGCGCTGGAACGCAGCTTCGCGCTGCGCGCGTTCGACCGGCTGTCCCCGTCCGCCCGCGAGGTCCTGCTCTACACCGAGGTGCTGGGCCTGTCGCCGGCCGGCGCCGCGCCGCTGCTGGACATCTCGCCCAACGCGGTGTCCTCGCGCGCCCACCGCGCCCGCGAGGCGCTGCGGGCCGCCTACCTCGACGCCCACGTCACCCGGCGGCCGCTGCCACCGGGCTGCGCGCACGTGGTGGGTGAGCTGGGCACCTGGGCCCGCCGGGCGCTGCGCCCCCGGCGCAGGTCCATCGTGGACGAACACCTGGGCAGGTGCGGGGGCTGTCGCGGGCTGGCCGACGAGCTGTCGTCGCTGAACACCATGCGGGGCGCGGAACCGCCGCCGGGGTTGCTGACCACCGGGTAGGTCAGCCGGCCCGGAACGCCGCCCGGTAGGCGTTCGGGCTGGTGCCCACGACCCGGCGGAACCGGTCGCGGAACGCCGTGGGTGAGCCGAACCCGGCCCGCGCGCCGATCAGGTCCACCGGGTGGTCGGTGTTCTCCAGCAGGTGCTGGGCCTGCCGGACCCGGGCCCGCAGCAGCCACTGCACCGGCGTGTCGCCGGTCTGCTCGCGGAACCGGCGGTTGAGCGTCCGGGTGCTGGTGCCGGCCCGGCGCGCCAGGTCGGCCAGGGTGAGGTCGCGGGCCGCGTTCTCCCGCATCCAGACCAGCAGCGGCTCCAGCGCCGAACCGCGCGGCACCGGCGGCGGGTCGTGCACGATGAACTGGGCCTGGCCGCCCTCGCGCTCCAGCGGCATCACCGACAGCCGGGCGGCGTCGGCGGCCACCGCCGAGCCGTAGTCGCGCCGGATCAGGTGCAGGCACAGGTCGAGCCCGGCCGCCGCGCCCGCCGAGGTGAGGAAGCGGCCGTTGTCGACGTAGAGCACGTCGGGGTCCACCTCGACCGCCGGGTACCGGGCGGCGAGCAGGTCCGCGCCCGCCCAGTGGGTGGTGGCGCGCAGCCCGTCGAGCAGGCCGGTGGCCGCGAGGACGAACGCCCCGGAGCAGATGGACGCGATCCTGGCGTTGCGCGCGGCGGCAGCGAGCAGCGCGTCGAGCACGGCCGGCGGCACCGGCGCGGTGGGGTCGGCGGTGCCCGGCAGGATGATCGTGTCGGCGTCCGCGAGGGCCTCCAGCCCCCACGGTGCCTGCACGGCGAACGCGCCCGCGTCCACGGTCGGCGTCACGCCGCAGACCCGCAGGCGGTAGGCGGGGCGGCCGTCGGGCAGGCGGGTTCTGGTGAACACCTCGATCGGCGTCGACAGGTCGAACGGGACGACCTTGTCGAGCGCGAGGACCGCCACCGTGTGCATGGCGACAACGTAGTTTGGCCGCCGTTCCACGCCAAGTCTTTGACCTGGCTGTCTGGATGTTTGTGCAGGTAGAGGCGTTGGCGAGAATCAGGTGGGATGTGGCAGTCCAGCCAGTTCCGGACGTTCGGAGCCGTCGTTAGCGTCGGTGTCGCCGTCAACCGAGGGAGGACTGATCCGGCGATGCTCGCGCAGATCGTGTTGTTCGACGGGTTCGACCCGCTGGACGTGACCGCGCCGTACGCGGTGCTGGCCGCCGGCGGTATGACTGCGGAACTCGTTTCCGCCGAGGGCGCCCGCGAGGTGCCGAGCGGGCTGGGACCCCTGACCCTGCGCGCCACCGGGCCGCTGGACCCGCGCCGCGCGGACCTGGTGGTCGTGCCGGGGGCGACCGGGCCGGCCGAGGTCGTCACGGCGGTGCTGGGCCGCGCGCTGGACACCGGGCTGCCCGCGCTGCTCGGGGAGTCCCTGGCCCGGCCGGGCGTCACCACGGCCGCCGTGTGCGGCGGGTCGGTGCTGCTCGCACTGGCCGGCCTGATCACCGGCCGCCCGGCCACCACCCACCACCTCGGCCTGGACACGCTGGCACGGGCGGGCGCGACGCCGGTCCGGGCCCGGGTCGTCGACGACGGCGACCTGGTCACCGCGGCCGGCGTGACCTCCGGCCTGGACCTGGGGCTGTACCTGCTGGAACGGGAGATCGACCCGGCGGCGGCACTGGTCGTGGAGGACCTGTTCGAGTACGAGCGCCGGGGCACGGTGTGGCGCGCGGCCGACCGGGTGGGCGCGTGACCAAGCTCCTGCTCTCGCTGCACGTGCTCGCCGCCATCGTCGCCATCGGGCCGGTGACGGTCGCGGCGAGCGCGTTCCCGGCCACCGCGCGCCGCGCCTTCGCCGCACCCGACCACGACCTCGGCCCGGTGCGCACGCTGCACCGGATCCGGGGTTGACCGCGGTCGCGGCCGGGGTGCTGGTGCTGATCGTCCGGCCGGGGTCCACCACCGGGGCGTGATCGCTTGACAGCCGCTGGCCGCGATTGCCAAGGTCTGCCAATGGTTTTCCCCGCTCCCGGCGCGGAAGTGGCGCACCGGCGCGCGTTGCGGCTGGACGAGAACGCCCGGTCCATCACCGACCGGTTCGGGTGGAGCGCGCTCGTGCTCGGTGACGACTCCGCGGTGGGCCGGAAATTCCCGGAGCGCTACGGCGACGAGCTCACCGCGCGCTCGGCGGGGCCGGTCCGAATCGCGTTCTTCGCCGGTCGGCCGGCCGCGGAATCGGTGGCCGGGCCGGAACTGGCCCGGCGGCTGGGCCTTTCCGACCACCTCCCGTGCCTGGTGGTGGTCGCCGAGGCCGGCGTGCACGTGCTGCCCTTCCGGGAGCGTTCCGCCGCCGACGTGCACCGGGTGCTCACGGGCTGGATGGAGGAGTTCCACCGGGCCAACGTTGGGCTGGTGGCCCGGTGGACGGCCGTGGAGCGCGAGATTCACCGGCTGGTGGCGGAGCTGTCGGGCTCGCTGTGGGCGGCGCGCGAACGATCCGCGCGGGTGCGTGCCGAGCGGGAGTCGTTACAACGGCTCGAATCGCTGGGTGCGGCACCGCTCGACTTGGACGCGGTCCTGGCGGACCGGGCGGGTCTGCCGTGGGCGCTGACGACCGCGCTGTACGCGTGCCGGGACCGCCTGCGGGAACTGGACGCCGTCGAAGCGGCGGGGGAGCGGATGGCCGCCGCCGCACGGGACCTGTCCGGGTCCGACGACCGCCGGGCGCTGTGCCGCGTGCTCGGCCGGCTCACCGAGGACACCGCGCTGCGCCGGCTGCTCACCCCGGACGGCGCGGCGGCGCTCACGGCGGCGCGGGCCGCGTTCGGCCGGGACGACGACGCCGACGTGCGCGAGTGGCGTGCGGACAACGGGAAACTGTTCACGCTTCCGGTGTTCACCGCCGCCCGCCAAGCGTGGCGGTGGATCGCCGACCAGGGCCGGCTGCCCCGCGAATCGCCCGCGCGGCACCGCGAGCGCGACTTCGACGCGTTCACCCGCGCCTTGGCGGCCCAACCGCTCGGCCCGGCGGCGGCCGACGGCGTGCTGGCCGCGCTCGCCGCCCACCACGGCGTGACGGACGAGGTGGAGTGGACCGCCGCGACGGCCGGCTTCCGCGCCTACCTGCTCGACGCGGTCGACCGGCTGCGCGCCACCGCGCCCGCCGGCTTCACGGCGGTGGGCCACTGCCTGCCGACCTTCGCCCCGCCGGTCCGGCCGCTGACCGACGACCTCCGCGACCGGCGCGACGCCCTGGTCCGCGCGCTGCGGCGGGACGTGCCCGGCGCGGTGGCGGACGACCGGCGGACGGTGCTCGCCGCCGTGCCCGTGCTCGTGGAGGAGCACCGGGCGCGGGTGGCGGCGACCCTCGCCGGGCCGGCGCCGGAACCGACCGGCGAAGCCCAGGCGCGTCGGCTGGCGGAACTGGTGGACCTGCTGGGCTCCTACGACGCCGCAGTACGTTCGGCCGTCCACCCGCACCTGTCCGAATCAGGGGTGGTCGCCGTGGAGGTCGCCACGAGCCCGGCGGACGCGCTGGGCGTGCCGCCGGGGGAGGACCCCGCCGAAGTGCTGCGCCGGGTCGCCGCGCGGACCGTCGCCGAGCACCGCGGCACCCATGCCTGACCGTTGATCTTCACGATGGTGTCAGTGTGGAATAAAAGATCAGTACCAGGTCCGCCGCCGGCGGGCCGGCCCCCGCTCGGCCGGGATACGAAGACCTGATGGCCAAGAGGCCATTCGGCAGATATCGGCCGTGGGCTGTTTTCCCTTCCGGTCATCAGCCGCCGGTCGGGCCGGAAAACGCGCGGTGACGCTCGGTGGTCGGGTGGTACGGATTCGTATCGCCCACCCCGGGTAGGTCCTGGCCGCAGTCCGGTCCCGCACATTTCCGGACCGCTGTCAACCCGCCGCTCGGTCGCCGCTCGGAACGGTATTCGGGGACCTTTGCGGTACCCATTCCGGTTTGTGGGGAATAGGTTGAGCCGGCCCGGCCCGACGTGTATATATCTGCGGAGGCGCTGCGGTTAATACCCGGGCGAGAAATGGCGGCGCAGTATGGCGGGTCTCCTACCAGCGATGACGCCGGCCCGGCGGATCGGCGGAGGCATCGGTTTTTCGAATGGCTCCGACCACCCTGCGCACAATCGCTGTACCGCCGTCGGCGCGCAGGGCGCGGGCGGCCACCCGGCCGGGCCGGTAGTCCGCAGGCCGGTCCAGGTCTCAAAAGGGGAGAGGGTTGGGATGAACACCAGGAATCCGCAGAACGTGGTCGTGGTGGGTGGAGGAACCGCGGGCTGGATGACCGCCTCGTACCTCAAGGCCGCATTCGGCGACCGGATCTCGGTCACCCTCGTGGAGTCCGGGCGGATCGGCACCATCGGTGTCGGCGAGGCCACGTTCAGCGACATCCGGCATTTCTTCCAGTTCCTCGACCTCAAGGAGGAGGACTGGATGCCGGCCTGCAACGCCACCTACAAGCTGGCCGTCCGGTTCGAGGACTGGCGGGAACCGGGGCACCACTTCTACCACCCGTTCGAGCAGATGCGGTCGGTCGGCGGGTTCCCGCTCACCGACTGGTGGCTGCAGAACGGCCTGACCGACCGGTTCGACAAGGACTGCTTCGTGATCGCGTCGCTGTGCGACGCCGGCCGCAGCCCCCGGCACCTGGACGGCCGGCTGTTCGAGCAGGACTACGTCGAGGGCGGCGAGGAGCCCGTCGGCCTGACCATGTCCGAGCACCAGGGCAAGACGCAGTTCCCGTACGCCTACCACTTCGAGGCCGCGCTGCTGGCCAAGTACCTCACCAAGTACTCGGTGGACCGGGGCGTGCGGCACATCGTCGACGAGGTGCAGGACGTCCGGCTCGACGAGCGCGGCTGGATCGACCACGTCGTCACCAAGGAGCACGGCGAGCTGCACGGCGACCTGTTCGTGGACTGCACCGGGTTCCGCGGCCTGCTGATCAACAAGGCGCTCGGCGTCCCGTTCCAGTCCTACCAGGACACCCTGCCCAACGACAGCGCGGTGGCGCTCCAGGTGCCGCTGGACATGCAGGCCCGCGGCCTGCGGCCGTGCACGACGGCGACCGCGCAGGAGGCGGGCTGGATCTGGACGATCCCGCTGTTCGGCCGGATCGGCACCGGGTACGTCTACGCCAAGGACTACTGCTCGCCCGAGGAGGCCGAGCGGACGCTGCGCGAGTTCGTCGGGCCGGGTGCCGAGGACGTGGAGGCCAACCACATCCGGATGCGGATCGGGCGCAGCCGCGAGTCGTGGGCCAACAACTGCGTGGCGATCGGCCTGTCCAGCGGGTTCGTGGAGCCGCTGGAGTCGACCGGGATCTTCTTCATCCACCACGCGATCGAGCAGCTGGTGAAGTTCTTCCCGGCCGCGGACTGGCACCCGAAGCTGCGCGACATGTACAACTCGGCGATCGCGAACGTGATGGACGGCGTCCGGGAGTTCCTGGTGCTGCACTACATCGGGGCGAAGCGCGACGACACGCAGTACTGGAAGGACACCAAGACCCGGGCGATCCCGGACGGCCTGGCCGAGCGGTTGGAGCGGTGGAAGGTCCAGCTGCCCGACTCGGAGAACATCTTCCCGTACTACCACGGGCTGCCGCCGTACTCGTACATGTGCATCCTGCTCGGCGGCGGCGCGATCCCGCTGCGCCCGTCGCCGTCGTTGGCGCTGTCCGACGACACCGCGGCGCGCAAGGAGTTCGCCGCCATCCGGGACAAGGCCCGGCACCTGGTCGAGCGGCTGCCCGCCCAGTACGAGTACCACGCCCGGCTGCACTGATCCGGCGGACCCGGCCGGACCGATGACCGAGCCCAGTACGCGATCGGCCGCCCTGCCGGACGGGTTCCGCGCGATGATGCGCGGTTTCCCGTCCGGGGTGGCCGTCGTGACCACGACCGACCTCGCCGGCCACCCGTGGGGGATGACCTGCTCGTCGGTGTGCAGCGTCGACCTCGACCCGCCGACGCTGCTGGTCTGCCTGCGTTCCACGGGGCCGACCCTGGCGGCGATCCTGGTGCGCGGCGGGTTCGCGGTGAACCTGCTGCACGAGGACGCGCGGCCGACCGCGGAGGTGTTCGCCTCCGGCGACCCGGACCGCTTCGACCGGGTGGCGTGGCGACTGGACCAGGAGGCGGCGGGCCCGCACCTGGAGGCGGACGCGCACGCCGTGGCCGATTGCCGGGTGGGCCCCACCCAGGTGGTCGGCAACCACGTGGTGGTGTTCGGGGAGGTGCTCCGGATCACCCGGCGACCCGACCGCCACCCGCTGCTGTACGGCCAGGGCGGTTATCGCCGCTGGTCCACCGACCTGCCCGGCTGACCTCGTGAGTCACCACCGCGTTCGTCGCCGCCGTGTTTCCGCCGCCGGTTGTCCCGGTGACGGCGGAAACGTGGTGGTGCGCGGATCGTCGTCGCCGACGATTCCGGCCATGTCCGAGGTGTGCACCGGGCGGCGGATTTAGTCGACGACACTGGCGCGGGCCCATGCGGCGGGTGCGCGCCATGCGCGGTTTCGCGGCGGACGTGCTCGCTGAGGTCGGCGACACCCTGCCGAGCGTGGTCGTGGTGGACGTGGACCTACCGCTCGGACCCGGACCCGCCGCCGAGGTCGCACCGCGCGACCGGCTGTTCGTGCGCCCGCCGGTCGTGAGCCGGTCGGTGTGAGCGGGCCGTGACCGCGCGGTCCGTGAATACTGTTCGCGATTTTCGCCGGTGGCATTCCCGGGCGGGTATTCACCCTTGTCGGCCGCGTTTCCGTGCGGTGCGGAATTGTTGCGGATAAAGGGTTTGTGCACCGGTGCGGCGTTCTGGATAAACTGGTGGAGTCGTGTCGGAACGTCTCGCGCGACGCGCTCGATGCCGGGGGGTGGAGCGACCGAACAGCGTGGAATCCCGCCGTGCCGCTGATCTTGGTCGTGGCGCGGCGGAGAGCGCACAGCGAAGCGATTCGCCGTGTCCGGCAAGGTGTTGCCGCAGGGGGAAGTGCGTTGACGCAAACCGTGGTGGTCCACCGTCGCCGTGCCCGCGGCGGCGGTGGCCACCGCTCCGTCCGATGTGGACCCCGTGTGGGGCCTCTGTGGACTCTGTCGAGGTCAGGTCCGATGGGCTGTCGGGATGCCGGTGGGCGCGGTCGTGAGGCCCGATGCGGTGCGGTGCATCAGATCGGGTTGCACTGGGCCTGGTGGGTCGCCACGTACCGGGAGGTGCGGCCCCAGTTCTCGGTGGACCCGTCGCAGAACTTGGTGGACCCGCCGACGACGGTCGTGCGGGTGTTGTCCTCGTAGTAGATCCGGTCGCACTGGTACCCGGCCTTGCACACCGGGATGGCCTGCGCGGGCGCGGCGGCGAGCAGTGCCGCGGCGGACAGCGCCGTGACGAGCACGGCCGAGCCGATGGTACGGCGGATCATGGGCACCCCCAGGGTATGTGACTCCATTTCACGTTAGGGCCCGCGCCGGTCGCGGGAAATCGACCATCCGGCCTGTCGTCGGCGGCCGGTGGGACGCCGTCCCGGGTCCGCGTCGAGTCGACGGCGCCCACGGTTCGAAGCCCACCGTTCGGCGCCAACGGTTCAGCGTCCACGGTTCGGCGCCAACGGTTCAGCGCCTGTGGTTCAGCGGCGGGCGACCAGCAAGGGGACCAGCTGCTCGGCGGGCGTGAGCGAGCCGTGGTGACCGGTGAACGTGCTGACGAACGGTTCCGCCGCGGACCGGACGACGGCCAGCGAGCCCCGGCCCGCGACCACAGGTCGCCGATCCTCGGCCGGACGTGCTCGGCCACCACCGGGCCGAACCACCCAGCGGCGATCGCCTCCTCGCGCGACGCGATCCAGGCGCGGTCGCCGAGCACCTCCGTCCACGCGGCGCGCACGTCCGCCGCCGCGCCCTCCCGCGCGTAGACGTGCCGGGCGCGCGCCTCGCCGCCGAGTTGGCGGACCCCGGCGCGCAGCCGGTCGTCGTTGTCGAAGTCCACCCGGTCCGGGTCGGCCACCGCGACCATGCCGTGGTCGGCGGTCACCACCAGCGCGGCGTCCGGCGGCAGTTCCGCGGCCAGGGTCTCGGCCAACCGGTCCACGAACGCCAGTTGCCGCCGCCACGGGGCGCTGCCCGGCCCGTAGACGTGCCCCAAGGCGTCGAGGTCGGCGTGGTAGGCGTAGACGAACACCCGTCCCGGTTCGTGCAGCGCCTCCAGGGTGCGCTCGACCAGGTCGCCCAACGCGAACGCGCCGCGCACCCGGCCGCCGCGCAGCACCGCGCGGGTCAGCCCGCTGCCGTCGTGCTCGCGCGGCACGACCAAGCGGACCGAGACCCCGGCGTCGGCCGCCCGCTCGAACGCGGTCCTGGTCGGCTGCACCCGCTCGGGCACCAGCGCCCGCCGCAGGTCGACCTGTTCGGTCACGCCGTGCCGGTGCCAGGACAGCGCGTTGAGCAGCTCGCCCTCCGCCGCGAAGGTCCACCCGACGACGCCGTGCTCGCCGGTCGGCCTGCCGGTGCCCAGCGCGGCGACGCTCGCGGCGGTGGTGGCGGGGAACCCGGCGGTGATCGTGCGCGGCGGCAGCGAGGACAGGAAGGGCGCGTCCGCCGCGTACGCCGCGAGCAGTTCCTGACCCATGCCGTCGACCAGCAGCAGGCACACCCGGGAGGGTCCGGCCAGGCCGAGCACGTCCGCCGTGCCGGGCACGTCCAGACCGGCGAGCAGGGACGGGACGACATCGGCGAGCGAGCCGGAACCGTACCGGGGTGTCAACGGGTCCACGCCGCCGATGGTAGCGGCGCGCCACGCGCTGCCGTGGTCACCTGTTCGGCGGGCGGTTTCCGGGACTGCGATTTCCGGGCGTGCGCCTAATACCACGGGCCGCGCTCGGGGGCGCGGCCGGCCCAATTCCGGCGGCCGGCCGTTCGGCATCGGCCCGGACCCGGGTTTGTGAATTCCGGGAGGACGCCACGCCGGCCGCGGCCGGTCCGGATTCCGCGGAATCAGACATCTCGGCCGGGTTCGCGCGGCGGACGCGCCCGGTGGTGTCGCCCCGGACGGTCCCACCCGGTGGTCGCCGCATTCGGCGTGGTCGGGAGCGTCCACCGGGGCCGGGGTGACCGGGGTGGGAGAGGACAAAGCGGTCCGAACGGCTGCACCGGTTACGCCCGAATCGGCCATAACATCTGTTGAATACCCGGCGGTGATGGCGCTTGTGAGCTGGGTCGTCGTTTCTCCCGGGGTTTCCGGCGGCGGTCTGTCCGCCAGGTGTGCCCGGGTGCGCTCTGGCGTTGTCGGACCCGCGCCCCTATGCTTCGTCCGAACAGCGCGGATCATGCTGCCGTGATGTGTGTTTTGCGGATATCCACCGCTGATCCGCCGAAAGTGAATGCGGCGACGCACCGGGCGTGGCGGGAGTTCCGGGGCGGCGTCGGGTGCGCGAACCGGCGTGGGTGAAAGGCGACTCGTGAACCCCACCGTGGTGCCGGGCCTGGTCTCGGTCGTCATGCTCGTCCGCAACCGCCTGGAGTACACCCGGCTGGCGGTCGGGTCGCTCGCCCGCGCGTCCGGTGACCTGGAGTTCGTCATCGTGGACAACGCCTCCCAGGACGGCACCGCCGACTACCTCGACGAACTCGCGGGCACCTGCGAACGCCCGGTCACCGTGCTGCGGTTCGCCGACGACCGGGGCGGCGCGGAACGCCGCAACGCGGGCGCGGAGGCGGCCCGCGGCGAGTTCCTGTTCTTCGTCGACAACGACGTGGTCGCCGACGACCCGGGCGTGGTCGAGGCGCTGGCCGGCGAACTCGCGGCCGACCAGGCGGTGGCCGCGGTGTCGCCGCTGCTGCTGTTCCCCGGTGACGACGGGCTGGTGCAGTGCGCGGGCGGCGGCTCCACCGGCGACGGTCGGATCGGGCTGGTCGGCCGCGGCCGACCGGTGGCCGACACCGACCGGGTGCGCCGCGCGCAGACCTGGGCCCCGACCGCGGCGCTGATGGTCCGCCGCACCTCCTTCCGCCGCGCCGGCGGCTTCGACGTGGCGTTCGACCCGGTGTCGCTGTGCGAGGACGTCGACCTGTGCTGCCGGCTGGGCGCGGCGGGCGAACGGGTGCTCTACGCCGGCACGGTCGCGATGCGGCACTTCGAGGGCACCACGATCAACCACGTGGGGCACGACAAGCTGCGCGTCTGGAAGCGGCACATGCGGGTGCTGCGCGCCCGCTGGTCGGAGGTGTTCGCGGCCGGGCCCCGGCACCCCGCCGCCGACCTGGACTGGACGCCGGTCGGCAAGGACTACCGCGACCTGTCCCGACCCCGGGTGTGGCCGCTGGTCCAGGCCGCCGACCGGGGGTTCTTCACCAGCGACCGGGCGCTGGCCCTGCCCGGCCCCCAGGACGTGCGGGTGCTCGCCGTCGACTGCGGGCCCGCCACCCACCTCGCGCTGCGCACCGTGCCGGGCATGCGCCTGGTCGGGGTCGCCGACCGGGACCCGACGGCGCTGCTGGCCGCCGTGCGCGCGCACGACGTGCCGTGGGCGATGCGGGACGCGGCGCGCCTGGTCGACACCGTGCCGTGCGAGGGCGTGGTGATCGGCTCGCACCGGCCGGACCTGGCCGTCGTCGCGCTGCGCCGCGGGCTGCACGTGCTGCTGGAGCCCGCCGCGATCTCCGACGACGCGGAGCTGGTCGATGCCGCGCGGTCCTCCGAGGGGCGGTGCGCGGTCGTCCGGCCGTGGGCGGACCACCCGGAGCTGGCGGCGCTGGGCCGGGCGGTCGCGGCCGGCCGGATCGGCGCGCCGACCCGGTTCACCGCGCGGCTGGAGCACACCGACCGCGAGGGCCTGCCGCACCTGCTCGACGCCGTCGAGCGGGTGCTCGGCGGCAACGTCGGCACCCTGGTCAAGACCGTGTCGGCGCACCGGGTCCGGGCGACGGTCGCGGTGGCCGGGGTGCGCGGGGCGATCGAGACCACCGCGGCGGCCGCGCGGTCGCGGCTGCGGGTGACGGTGTTCGGCGACGGCGAGCTGTCGATCGACATCGGGCCGACGGCCCGGCCGTACGCGGACTTCGTGGAGGCCGCCCGCGGCGGGCTGGTCCGGTGGGCCGGTCTCGGTCCCGCCGTCGCCCGGCTCGTGCGGTGGCGTGATGAGGCGGCGGCGACCACCGCCGCCGGTTGACGGTGACCACCGAGGAGGCGCACGTGATGAGCAACAGGTCGGCGGGGAACTTACGCTGCCGGTACGACCCACCCGCGGACGTCCTCGAGATCGACGTGCGCGACCTGCCCGGCAGGCTGCGCGCGTTGCTGCTGCTCGACGGCACGCTGACCACCGCGCTGGAGGCGTACCGGCTGGCCCCCGTGGTGGTCGAGGTGCTGTCGCTGGACCTGGTCGCGCTCGACGCGGACACCGGGCGCTGGCTGGACGCCACGCCCGGCGCGCCGGCGCTGTCCCGGCGGACCGCGCTCTACGACGCCCACACCAACGAACTGCTGGTGGAAGCCGACACCGTGATGCTGCCCGAGCGGCTGCCACCGGCGTTCTCCGACGCGGTGCGCCGCACCGAGCCCGGCATCGGCGACGCGCTGGTCCGGCTGCGCGTCGCGCACCGCCGGGAACTGCTCTGGTACGGCCGCGACCCGGTCGGGCTGGTCCGCTGCCACCGCCTGGTGCACGCGGCGCACCCGGTCGCCTGCGTCCGCGAGTCCTTCCCCGGTGTGGACGCCGGGCCGAGCGGCCCCCGGTGAGAGCGAACCTGGTCGGCGTGCTGCGGGACCGCGCGCGGGCCGGCGGCTGGCTGCACCGCCCGGCGTACGAGGGGGCGGGCGCGGTCACCCACGCCGAGGTGTACGCGGGCGCGGCCCGGGTAGCGGGCGGCCTGCGCGCCGGCGGCGTCCAGGCGGGTGACCGCGTGGTGCTGCTGCTCGACGACGGCCCGGACTTCGTGTCGGTGTTCCTGGGCGCGGCGACCATCGGGGCCGTCGCGACCCCGGTCAACCCCCGGCTGCACCCCGACGAGCTGCGCGCCGCCGTCGTGCTCGCCGAT
Source organism: Saccharothrix espanaensis DSM 44229 (assembly GCF_000328705.1). Taxonomy (NCBI): domain Bacteria; kingdom Bacillati; phylum Actinomycetota; class Actinomycetes; order Pseudonocardiales; family Pseudonocardiaceae; genus Saccharothrix; species Saccharothrix espanaensis. The sequence continues at coordinate 3,906,860 of NC_019673.1, forward strand.
CCCGCGCTGGTCGTCTGCCGGCCGGCGGACCTCGCCGCGCTGCACGGGTTCCCGGTGCCGGTGCTCGTCGGGCCGCCGGTCGGCGACCCGGTCGACCCGGTGCCGTGCGGGCTCGACGTCCCGGCGTTCGCGCTGCTCACCTCGGGCACGACCGGTGCGCCGAGGCTGTGCCCGCACCACCACGCCGACCCGCTGGTCTACCACCGCGCGTTCGGCGGGCCGGTGCTCGGGCTCACGCCGCAGGACGTCGTGCACTCGGTGTCCAAGATGCACTTCGCCTACGGGCTGGGGAACTCGCTGTTCTACCCGTTGCTCAGCGGCTGCCGCGCGGTGCTCGACGCCGAACCGGCCACTCCCGACGACGTGCTGCGGATCCTCGACGAGCACGGCGTCACCACGTTGTTCTCGGTGCCGACGTTCTACGCGCGGCTGCTCGCCCACCCGCGGGGCGACCGGCTCGGAGCGCTGCGGCTGGCGGTGACCGCCGGCGAGGTCCTGCCGCCGGCGTTGGAGGAGCGGCTGGTGGCGCTGCTGGGGGACCGGCTGCTCAACGGCATCGGCACCACCGAGGTCGGCCAGGCGTTCACCTCCAACGCGCCGCAAGGGTGGCGGGCGGGCACGGTCGGCCGCGCGCTGCCGCCCTACGAGGTGCGCGTGGTGGACGAGGCCGGCGCGCCGGTCGGACCGGAGGTGCCGGGCCGGCTGGAGGTGCGCGGCCCGACCGTGACCCTCGGGATGCGCGCGGACGGCTCCCCGCAACGGACTTCGGGCTGGTCGGCGACCGGTGATCTGGCCACTGTGGACGGTGCCGGGTACGTGCGGGTGTCCGGTCGGGCGGACGACGTGGAGAACGTCGGCGGCATCAAGGTGCACCCGGTCGCGGTGGAGCACCTGCTCGCGGCGCACCCGCTCGTGCGCGAGGCGGTGGTGTGCGCGGAGACCTCCGGCGGGCTGCTCGCCTACGTCGTGCGCGGCGAGGGCGACGAGTCCGACGACGACCTGACCTCGGCGCTGCTGGCCGCGTGCCGCGAACGGCTGACCGCGTACAAGGTGCCCCGGACCGTGGTGTACGTGCCCGCGCTGCCGCGCACCGGCTCGGGCAAGCTGCGCCGCCACGTCGTGCGGACGTGGGAGTCCACCGGCCTGGCCGCACCGATGTGACCACCGGCGAGCCCCCGCGCTGACGGCTCGCCCACCCCGGTCACCGGACCGGTGACCGGGTGCCACCAGCACAGATGACCGGGTGCCACCAGGACCCGGCCGCCCGGCCCGGTGGTCCGTCCGCCGGCGGTGGTGATCACCTGGCCGGGGGTTCGTCGGTGGTGGTCGCCTTGCCGGTGGTCGGGAGGCGTGGCTAGCGTCGGTCGGGTGAGCAGAGCGTTGACGCCCAAGGGCGAGGCGACGAAGGCGCGGATCGTGGCCGGCGCGGCGCGGCTGCTGCGTGACCGCAACGTCGCCGACACCACGCTGGACGACATCCGCGCCGAGACCGGCACCAGCAAGAGCCAGCTCTTCCACTACTTCCCGGACGGCAAGGACGAGCTGCTGCTGGCCGTCGCCCGCCACGAGGCCGACCAGGTGATCGACGACCAGCAGCCGCGCCTGGGCGACCTGTCGACGTGGGCCGCCTGGGACGAGTGGCGCGACATCGTGGTGCGGCGGTACCGGGACCTGGGCGACAACTGCCCGCTCGGCTCGTTGTTCCTCCAGGTCGGCCGGTCCGGCACGGGGGCGAGGTCCGTTGTGGACGGTCTGCTGCGGCGGTGGGAGGGCTACCTCGCGGACGGGATGCGGGCGTTGCAGGCCGGTGGGCGGCTCGACCCGGCGTTCGACGTGCCGACCGCCGCGCGGGCGTTGCTCACCGGCCTTCAGGGCGGGGTGACCATCATGCTGTCCACCGGCTCCGCCGACCACCTCGAAGCCGCGATCGACTGGAGCATCGCGCGGATGCGCGAGTCGGCGCTCGGTGGGGATGCGCTCAGCCGTGGTACCAGTGACCGTCGAACCGCAGGGTCACCCCGGTGAGGAAGTCGGCCACCGGGCTCGCCAGGTAGGCGACCGCGCCGGCGACCTCCTCCGGCCGGGCGACCCGGCCGATGTCGTTGGGCGCCAGCAGGCGCACCGCCGCCGGCTCGACCTCCTCCCACGTCCCGGTGACGCCGTTGGCCGCCGCGACGGCGGTGAACCGCTCGCGGGACCGCTCGGTGAGGATGCCGCCCGGCGCGACGAGGTTCGACGTCACGCCGGATTCGCGCAGCTCCCGGGCCAGCGACCGGGTCAGGTTCTCGCGCGCGGAGTTGGTGGCGTTGTAGTGCGGCTGCTGCGCGATCGGGTGCGCGGCGGTGGCGCTGCCGATCTGGACCACCCGGCCCCAGCGGCGTTCCCGCATCGCGGGCACCAGGCGGCGGATCAGCCGGACGCCGGCGACCACGTTGGTGTTGTAGATGGCCAGCCACTCGTCGGGCGTGGTGCTCCACCAGTCCCGGCTCAGGTCGAAGTACCCGGCGTTGTTGACCAGGACGTCGACCGGTCCGGCCTGGTCGGCCACGGCGTCGGCCGCGGTGTCGGAGTCCAGCGGGCCGACGACGTGGTCGGCGGTGCCGCCCGCGTCGCGGATCCGGGCCGCCACGGCGGCGGTCCGGTCGGCGTCGCGCCCGTGCACGACCACAGTCGCGCCCTCGGCGGCGAGCAGCGCGGCGATCGCCGCGCCCAACCCCGAACTGGAGCCGGTCACGAGCGCGCGTTTGCCGGTCAGGTGCAGGTCCATCGGTGTTCTCCCCGGAGGTGTCGAAGGGCGGGTCGAACCCCACCGTGCCCGCGAAAAAATGGACCAGCAAGTCCAGAAATGTCCCGGACCCGGGGCGGTCAGCACGGCGCGCTGCCCCCGCCGGAACGCCCAGGGGAATGCGACGCCGTACCAGGCCGGCGCACCCCCTGCGCGTTCCTCGGCATCCCGTTCGGCGAGCCGGCGGTGACCGACTGCGGCGACGTCGTCGGCGACCGGGTCGCCCAGGTGGGCCTGCGGCCAGGTCGGCAGCGCCCGGCCCGCCGACCTGGCCGACGCCCGCGCGCGGCGGGCAACCACCTGGTCACGGCGTGGGACCTGCCCGAGCGCGGCGCGGGGGCGGTGCCGGGCCGCCTGACCTACCCGCAGATCCGGACGTTGGTCGGCGGCTTGGCCCGGGACCGGCTGTTGCTGAACATCGTCGGCCTGCAACGAAACCCGTGAACGGCGGGTCATGTGAGCGCGACCAGTTCCCGGTACTCGTCGTTCCACAGGCGTTCGTCGCCGTCCGGCAGCAGGAGCACCTTGCCCGGCCGCAGCGCGTCGATCGCCTCGACGTCGTGGGTGACCATGACGATCGCGCCGGGGTAGCGGTCGATCGCGGTGAGCACCTCGGTCCGTGACGCCGGGTCTTCTCGCCACCGGACAGCACGCGCGCGGGCTTCTCCACGTCGCGCCCGGTGAACAGGAACATGCCCAGCACGTGCCGCACCTCGTCGTCGGCCAGGTGCGGCGCGGCGTCGGCGAGGTTGCGGCGGACCGTGCGCTCCGGGTCCAGGGTGTCGTGCTCCTGGGCGAAGTAGCCCAGACGTGCGCCGTGGCCGGGCACCACGCGCCCGGCGTCGGGACGCTCCCGCCCGGCCAGGACCCGCAGCAGGGTCGTCTTGCCCGCTCCGTTGTAGCCGAGCACGACCAGCCGGCTGCCCCGCTCCACGGCGAGGTCCACGCCGCGCAGCACGTCGTGCCCGCCGTAGGACTTGGCCAGGCCGATCGCGGCGAGCGGGGTCCGGCCGCACGGCACCGGCTCGGGCAGCCGGATGCGGGCGACCTTGTCCGCGCGGCGCACGGGTTCGAGGTCGGCCGGCATCCGGTCGGCGCGGCGGGCCATGTTCCGGGCGCTCACGGCGGTGGACACCCGGGCCCGCATCCGGTCCGCGTGCAGCGCGGAGGCCTTGCGCTCGGCGTTGACGCGCTCCCTGGTGCGGCGGCGGTCCTCGGCGTCGCGCTGCGCCAGATAGGCCGCCCAGCCGGTGTTGTGGATCTCGACGGCGGCGCGCCGCGCGTCGATGTGGAAGACCCGGTTGACCACCTCGGCCAGCAGCCCGGTGTCGTGGCTGACCACCACCAGCCCGCCGGCGTGGCCGCGCAGGAAACCCCGCAGCCACCCGGCGGAGTCGGCGTCGAGGTGGTTGGTCGGCTCGTCGAGCAGCAACGTCCGGTCGGGGCCGCTGAACAGGATGCGGGCCAGTTCCACGCGCCGCCGCTGACCGCCCGACAGCTCGCCCAACGGCTGGTCCAGCACCCGCGCGGGCAGGCCGAGACCGGCCGCGACCCGGGCCGCCTCGGCCTGCGCCGCGTACCCGCCGCCGGCCAGGAACACCGCCTCCGCACGGGAGTAGTCCGCCGGCGCCTGGTCCAGCGAACCCGCCGGATGGGCCATCGCCTCGGCCGCCACGCGCGGGTCGCGCAGCGCCTCGGCCAGGCCGCGGGCGGAGAGCAGGTGGTCGGTGACGGTCACCGACTGGTCGCCCGCGCGGGCGTCCTGCGGCAGGCAGCCCGGCGTGCCGGTGGCGGTGGCCGTCCCGGCGGCCGGCCTGGTCTGCCCGGCCAGGGCGGCGAGCAGGGTCGTCTTGCCGGCGCCGTTGCGGCCGACGAGGCCGACGCGGTCGCCGGGGGAGACGGTGCAGGAGAGGTCGGACACGAGCGGGCGGGCACCCGCGCGCAGCACGAGACCACGTGTGGTGATCATGGGGATGACACTCCGGAGTCGGCTGGAGACGCACTTCTGGTGGGGAAGCGGGTCCTCGGCTAGGAGACTCGGGGCGTCGACATGGTTCTCAGGCCAGCCCGCGCGGCACGGCCTTGTCGTGCCGATAAAAACGGGCCGGCGCGCACTGGGTGTGCGCGCCGGCCCGGTGGCGTGCTCCGCTACACGCCCGCCAACGCCGCAGCGTCGAAGATCGTGCTGTCGTCCGGCCGCTCGCCGGACCCGGTACCGGACAGGCCGGGCCGGGCGGCCCAGAACCGCTGGACGGCGGCGAGTTCCTGCGCGTTCGGCTGCGCGTTGTCGCACCGGCCGCCGGCCATCACCTTGTCGCAGTTGCCGATGTCCTGCGGGTGGTTCAAGCCCAGGATGTGCCCGAACTCGTGCACCACCACGCGCAGCGGACCCGCGCCCGAGGACTTGATCTGGTTGCGGTAGAAGGTGATCGTGCCCCGGGTGCAGCCGACGCAGCTGGCCATGCCCGGCGCGGCCCCGTTCTGCGCGGTCGACGCGGTGATCCCGCCCGACCCCTTGACCAGCTTGACGCTGGTGACGCCGGCGTTCCAGATCTGCGCGGCCTGGTCGACCAGCGGCGCGAGCTCGGCCGCCCGGCTGGAGTCGTAGTAGATGGTGCGCACCGCGACCCGGGACGCGTCCTGGGGCGCGGCGACGGCGGTCGGCGTGCCGACCAGGGCGACCGCGACCACCCCGACGATCGCCGCCACAAGTTTCGCTCGGAACAACGCAGGCTCCTTCGTTCGACGCGTGCTTCCCGAACACCGACCCGGCGCCGTGGCGGTTGCGGCGGCGGTGTCGATCTGTCCCGAAGGTAGCGCCACCGACCTGGGCCGGAGGCATAGCACCTGGCCATAACGCCGCTCTTGCTGCGCGAACACCCCCGGGAGTCCACGGTGGACGGCCGCCGCGCTTGCTCCGTTCGCCCGCGTCGGACCGTTCGCGGCCGGGAGAGAATGTCTGCCTGCCAGGGGACTCCCGAGGGGGATCGATGATCGTTGTGCGCGTGGCGGCGGCGGTGTGCGCCGCGGTGTGCGGGGCCGCCCTGGTGGCCGGCTGCGTCGGCGACGGGACCACGCCGCCCGCGCCGCCGTCCACCGCGCCGAACGTCGTGGCCCGGCTGGAGCAGGCCCTCGCACCGCTGGAACGGCAGGGGTTCCGCGGCGTGGTCGAGGTGCGCCGGGACGACCGGGTGCTGGTCTCCCGGGCGTTCGGCCCCGCCGACGTCGCCGCCGGCCGGCCGAACACCCCGGCCACCCGGTTCCGGGTCGCGTCGGTGACCAAGCAGTTCACCGCGGTCGGCATCCTGCTGCTCCAGGAACAGGGCCGGCTCAAGGCGACCGACGCGGCGTGCGCGCACCTGCCGGCCTGCCCGCCGGCGTGGTCCGCGGTCACCATCGAGCAGTTGATCACGCACACCGCCGGCGTGGTCCGCAACGTCGTGGACACGCCGCAGGAGCGGGCGGCGCTGCTGGCCACCCGGCCGTCGCACCTCGACCTGGCCGCCCGGATCCTGGCCCGGCCGCTGGGCGCGCCCGGCACGTGGGCCTACAGCAACGCCGGCTACGACCTGCTGGGCGCGGTGATCGAGCACGTGTCCGGGCGGACCTACGGCGCGTTCCTGCGCGCCTCCGTGCTCGACCCGCTGGGCATGGGCGACTCCGGCATCGACTGGCCCGCGGCCGAGCCGTCGACCCGCGCGGTGGGCTACGTCGGGCCGGCCACGCCGGCACCGTCGGTGGACGACGAGTTCCAAGCGGCCGGCGCGCTCTACGCCACGACCGGCGACCTGGCCCGGTGGAACACCTTCCTGCTCACCGGCACCCCGCCGCTGCTCACCCCGGCGACCAGGGACCTCGTCCTCGCGCCGACCGTGCCGGTGCCCGGGATGAGCGTCCGCTACGGCTACGGGGTGCAGACCTGGCGGGACGGCAAGGACCTGGCCATCGAGCACAACGGCGGGATGCCGGGCTTCCGCACCTACAACGGCATCCACCCCGGCACGAGGACGTCGGTCACCGTCGTCACCAACCTCGACACGTTCGACCCGTCGACCTCGGGGCACACCCTGATGGACATCGCGGTCCGCTACGACTGACCGCGAACCCGGTGTTACGGTGCCCGGACGTCCGCGCAGCGAGGAGTGGCATGGCCGCCGAGGAAGAACCCGGGACCGAGTTCCCGCACCGGATCGGGAAGACCGCCCGGCGCGTGCTGTTCCTCAACGGCTACACCCGCTACGACCACCTGACCGCCACCACGGCGAAGGAACTGCTGAAGCTGCACGGCATGGGCAAGAAGGGGATCACGATCCTGCGCGAGGAACTCGCCGAACGCGGCCTGGCGTTCGCCGACGAGTCCTGACCGCCGGATCCCCGGTACGGCGAGCCCGGACCGACCTCTCACCCCTCGCACGCCGCACAGCACGCACACCGCCGGCACCACCCCGATCCGCCCGACGCCGCCTCCTCCGCTGTTCCCTCGCCTGGCGCGCGCGACTCCGGTGGCTGCTCGTCCGCGTGATCACGGCCCTGGTCGCCGCGTTCACGCCCTCGCGGCCCTGACCTCCGGCGAGCTGTTCTCGCGGTAGTGGTCCCAGCTCGCCTTGCACGCCAGGGCGAGTTCGGTCACCCGCGCCGGGTCGGGGTCCGGCCAGTCGGTGCCGGGCGACATCAGGTGTGCGGCACCGGCCGGGCCCAGCAGGTACTCGCGGCGGAACTCCGCCTGCACCGCCTCGACGCCCGGGAACCGCGCGCCGGTGTGGATGATCTCGTTGCTGCCCAGGTAGGGCTGGTTGAGCGCCACGTCGCCCGGCTCGGCCGCGAACCCGACCCGGTGCGCGTCGGCCAGCGCGCGCAGCAGGTCCGGGCGCATGGTGACCGGGTTGTCGCCCCGCCGCTCGCCGTGCGCGTCGCCCCGGTTGGACAGGGCGACGACCGGCGGCAGGCGGTCGGCTTCCGGGCGCGGCACGTCCACCGCGCCGTCCGGCCTGGTCGTGTGGTTCATGGTGTCGTGGAACGACAGGAACGTCACGCCGCGCCCGGCGCGGGCGACCAGGTCGTCCCGGGTGCGCTCGTAGACGTCGACGCCGACCGCCGCGACCTCGGCCAGCGCGTCCGCCAGCTCGTCGGGGCTGCCGACGAAGACCGGCATGAACGAGAACGTCACCGGGCGCACCGCGTCGCAGCCGGACAGGTCGACGCGCGCGCCCGGCCCGGCGGCCCGGACCCGCTCGAACGCCTCCCGCAGGCCCGCCGCCAGGTCGTCCGGCCGGGCCCGGTTCGGGTCCCGGACCAGCCGGGGGTGCGGGTTCTGCACGGCGACGACCCGGGGGTCCAGCTCGGCCCACCGCCGCACGACGGGCGCGGTCGAGCAGTCGGTGAAGTCGTACTGGAGCCGCCGGGTCAGCGCCGGCGACAGGAACCCCGCCAGTTCCGCCGGGATCGCCGCGCCGGCGTGCGGGCAGCTCACCACCAGGTCGGCGGCGGCCAGCGCCTCGGCCAGCGGGCGCCGGTCCCGGTCGGCGTAGAAGGTGATGTCCTCGGCGGTGAAGCGGGTCCCGCGCGGGATGAGCACCGGGGCGGACATGGGTCCTCCGATCCTGCGGGGGTCACCCCCCGATCAGCAGCCCGATCAGGGCACCGAACACGGCCGTGGTCACGGCCAGCACCACGGCCGGCACGAAGAACGAGTGGTCGACCAGCTTGCTGCCCAGCTTGGTGCTGCCGGTCTGGTCGAAGTTCGCGGCGGCGATCTGCGAACCGTTGGTGGGCAGCACGTAGATGCCCGCGAACGCGCCGCCCCACATGCCGGCGAGCATCCCCGGCGCGAGCCCGGCGGCCAGGCCGATCGGCACGATGGTCCGGGTCGCGGTGGACTGGCTGGTGGTCGCCACGCACACCAGGAACACGCCCAGCGCGAAGATCCACGGCGCGGCGTCCACCCACCGGCCGACCGTGTCGACCACGAGCGCCTGGTGGGCGGAGATGAACGTGTCGGTCAGCCACGCCAGGCCGAACAGCGCGATCGCCGACACCATGCCCGCGCGGAACACCGAGGCCATCGGCACGTCGGCCACCTTGGGCCGGGCGATGACCAGGATGACCGTGCCGACGGCGAACATCACCATCTCGATGATCGGCGTCATGCCCAGTTCGGCCCCGCGCGCGTCCTCCGGCCGCAGGTCCTTGAACAGCCCCAGCACCACGATCACCAGCACGCCGGACAGGAACACCAGCGCCGCCGCCCGTCCCGTCGGGGTCGCCTCGGGCAGGCCCCGGGTCGAGCCGGGCGAGGCCGGCGGCAGTTCGCCGGAAGCCACCCTGGCCTGGATCTCCGGATCGTCGGCGACGTCCTTGCCCAACCGCCGCACGACGAAGAACGACGCCACGATGCCGAGCACGGCGGCGGGCAGCGTCACCTTGACGATGTCGATCAGCTCGAACCGGTACGGGTCCACGTCGGTCAGCGTCACCATGGCGGCCATCGCCGCGCTGACCGGGCTGCACGCCAGCGCGACACCGGTCGCCACCACCGACAGCGACAGCGGGCGCGACGGGCGCTCGCCGTTGCGGTAGGCGACGTCGCTGATCACCGGCAGCAGCGGGTAGAGGATGTTGGAGGTGCCCGCGCCGACCGAGAACAGGAACGTCACCAGCGGCGCGATCAGCGTGATCTGCCTCGGGTAGCGGGAGATCACCCGGGCGGCGATCCGCACCATCCAGTCGATCCCGCCCGCGACCTGCATCATCGACGCGGCCAGCACCACGGCCAGCACGATCAGCAGCGCGTCCACGGGGGGCGTGCCGGCCGGTTCCCGGAACACGAACACCAGCACCCCGACGCCGAGCCCGCCCCACAGCCCGAGGGCCACGCCGCTGGACCGGGTGCCCATCACGATCGCCCCGAGCACCACGAGCAGTTCGAGCGAGATGATCAGCGCATCCATGTCCTGCCGGCGTCCCTCGCGCTCGTGGAGAGCCGGACGGCTCCCGGACCGCCAGTATCAGCGAGTCGCCCCGGCCCCGCCCGAACGGGACCGGCCCCTTCACCCCAACGAGCGTCACCCCGCCGCGCCGCCCGGAACATCACCCGACGGGGTGTTCGGGCCGGCTGCTCGACCCGTCGCCCGGCCGACTCCGCCGAGACCGGCCGCGCGTGGGGGACGGGGGTCAGACGACGGAGAGCCGCAGCTCCGCGCCGTGGTGGGCGGCGAGCCGGCGGGCGGCGCGGTCCAGCGAGTCGCGGTGGGCGTGCGCGAGGGTGGTCAGCAGGTCGAGTTCGACCGACAGCGTCCGGTGGGTCAGGGTGCCGCGCCAGGTGCCGTGCACGACGCCGTCGACCAGCACCACCTGCACGCCCGACGCGCCCTCGGCCCGCCCGGTGTGGTGCCGGCGCAGCAGTGGTTTCACCTCGTCCGGCACGATCGTCTCGCGCTGGCCCGAACCCAGCACCCAGGCGTCGTAGCGGGGCAGCAGCCACGCCCCGGTGACCGGTTCCGGCCGGGTGTCGGCGTCCTCGGCCAGCACGTGCGAGCCGTTGAGCACGTCCACCACGTCCTGCGCGTGCAGCAGTTCGTGCGCGGCGGGGATCGTGACGCCGAGCCAGCGGGAGAGGTCGCGCGGCGCCACCGGGCCGTAGTTGCGCACGTACCGGCGCACGACCTCGTGCAGCGCCGCGTCCTCGTCCACCTCATCGGGGGTCACCCGGACGAAGGTCTCCTTGCCGTCCTGGTGCGGGCCGAAGGCGAGCACGCCCGCGTGCGCGGCCAGGACCGTGAACTCGGCGAGCGTCTCGTCCACCTCGGCGGTGCCGCTGAGCCGCTTGAGCCGGGCCACCAGGTCGGCGCGGGGCAGCGGCCCGTCGGCGAGCGCTTCGGTGGCGGCGTCGAGCAGCCTGCGCTCGGCGTCGGACGCCGTCGTCGGGGTGGCCTTGCGCACGGCGGCCAGGTAGAGGCCCAGGTCCTGGGCGGCCAGCAGGTGCGCGGTGCCGCGCATGGCGTACGTGCGCACGAGCGTGCCGTCGGCGACGAGCGCGTGGAACGCGTCCCGGCCCAGGCGGGTCGACCGCACGGCCAGCCCCAGTTCCGCGGCCAGCGGGGCCTGCGCCTGGAACGCGCACACGTCGCCGGTCACGGTGGCGGGCCCGGCCGCGGACGGCTGGGCGAGGTGGTTGCGGCGGAGCCGGTGTGCCAGGGCTGCCGCCGTGCTCCAGTTCGATGCCATGACGCAACCACCCTAGAGCCCCTGTCGCGCAACGCGAAGCCGACGCGCGCCGAGCGGCCGCCGTGCCTGGCGTGCCGGCGGTGGCGGACCGTGCCAGGGTGGGTGCGCCGTGTGATGGTGTGCGGCCGAACGGGGCATTCCGCCGTGCCCGGCGACTGGCACTGTGGTGGAGGTCGTACCGAGCCGCGTTTGGGGGAGCGATGGCAGCGCAGGATTTGTCACGACGGGATCTGCTCGTGCGCACCGGGCAGGTGGCGGCCGTGCTGGGGGTCGCGGGCACCGCCGGTGCAGTGGCCGCCGGGGAAGCGCGGGCCGAGCCGGCCGCGCCCGGTGGCCGGTCGGTGGTGGTGCGGGAGGGCACGAACATCTCCGTGTCGTCGTCACCGGACGGCACGTGGCTGGCCACCGACCTGGCGGCGGCGATCTGGGTGCTGCCGGCCGCCGGCGGCGCGGCGCGCAGGCTGACCGGGGACCTCCAGGACGCCACGCTGCCGACGTGGTCGCCGGACGGCCGGTCGCTGGTCTTCCAGTCCTACCGGGACGGCAACTTCCACCTGTACCGGGTCGACGCCGCCGGCGGCGAGCCCCGGCAGCTCACCACGGGCCGCCACGACCACCGGGAACCGGTGTTCTCGCCGGACGGCCGGCGGATCGCCTTCACCGGCGACCGGGGCGGGCACTACGGGGTCTGGGTGCTCGACGTCGCCTCCGGCGAGGTCACCGCGATCACCGGACCGCCCGACGAGGCCGCCGCGCCCCGGTGGTCGCCGGACGGCGCGCGGATCGTGTTCACCGCCAACGAGACGGCCGTCGACGTGGTCACGGTCGCGACCGGCGAACGGGTCCGCGTGGTCACCGCGCCGGCCGGCGGCCGGGTGTACGGCGCGAGCTTCGGCCCCGACGGCACCCCGTCGTACACGCTGGTCCGGGGCGCTCGGGCGGACCTGGTGCTGGGCGGGCGGGAACTGACCGCCGGGCAGGACGTGTTCGGGTTCGCCGCCACGTGGACCGGCGGCACCGCGCTCTACACGGCCGACGGCCGGATCCGCAGGCGGGCCGCGGACGGGACCGTCGTCGACGTCCCGTTCGAGGCCACCCTGCCGGTCGCCGCCCGCGCCGAGGTCCGGCAGCGGCCCGACCAGGCCGGTTCCGGGGACGTGCGGGGCATCGCCGGTCCGGTGGTGTCGCCGGACGGCGCGCGGATCGCGTTCCGCGCGCTCAACGCCGTGCACCTGGTGTCCGCGCTCGGCGGCCGGCCGCGCCGGCTCACCGACGGCGCGTGGTTCGACTCCGACCCGGACTTCTCGCCCGACGGCCGGTCGATCGTGTACTCCAGCGACCGGACCGGCGTGCCCGCGCTGCGCCTGCGCGACCTGGTCACCGGCGCGGACCGGGCGCTGCCCGCCGGGCCGGGCGCGCAGACCGCGCCCCGGTTCGCGCCGGACGGCGACCGGATCGCCTACGTCGACCACGACGGCGCGGTGTGGGTGCTCGACGTGCCCGCCGGGACCCGCCGGCAGGTCACCCCCGCGCTGTTCATGCCGGGCCGGCCGACCTGGTCGGCGGACGGCCGGGTGCTCGCGCTGGCCGCGGTGAAGCCGTTCTCCCGCCGGTTCCGCGAGGGCACCAGCCAGGTCCTCACCGTCGACCTGGTCGGCGGCGGGCTGCGCTACGCCGAACCGATGCCGTTCCGGTCGATCGCGACCCGCGGCGACGACGGTCCGGTGTGGTCGCCGGACGGCCGGCACCTGGCGTTCGTGGTGGAGAGCGTCGCCTGGGTGGTGCCCGTCGACGCGGCCGGCCGGTTCCTCGGCGACCCGCGCCAGGTCACCGACGAGGTGACCGACTCGCCCGCGTGGAGCGGTTCGGACGCGCTGGTCTACCTGTGCAACGGCAAGCTGCGCCGGGTCGCGCTGTCCGGCGGCGGGCCGCGCACGATCCGGCTGGACTTCACCTGGCGCCGGCCGAAAGCCCCGGACCGCACGATCGTGCACGTCGGCGCGGTGTGGGACGGCGAGTCCGACGGCCTGCGGCACGACGTGGACGTCGTGGTCGAGCAGGGCCGGGTGCGGGAGATCCGCCCGCACCGCGCGTCGGCGGGGGACCGGGTGGTCGACGCGCGCGACCAGGTCGCGATCCCCGGCCTGATCGACGCGCACAACCACTGGCACCTGCGCGGCCGGCAGTGGGGCGCGCGGCAGGGCCGGGCGTGGCTGGCCTACGGCATCACCACCACCCGGTCGCCGGGCGACCCGGCGTACCAGATGGTGGAGACCCGCGAGGCGCTCGCCGCCGGAACCCTGGTGGGGCCCCGGTTCTACGGCACCGGCGAGGCGATCGACGGCTCCCGGGTCTACTACAACTTCATGCGGCCCACGCTCTCGCGCGAGCAGCTCGACCTGGAGCTCAAGCGGGCGCTGGAACTCGACTACGACATGATCAAGACCTACGTACGGCTCCCGGTGGAACTCCAGCGGGAGGCCGTGGCGGCGGCGCACCGGAGCGGGCTGCGGCTCTCGTCGCACTACCTGTACCCGGCGGCGAACATCGGCATGGACGGCATGGAGCACGTCGGCGCGACCAACCGGCTGGGCTACTCGCACACGATCAGCCGCACCGGCCGCGCGTACCAGGACGTGGTGGAGCTGTTCGCGAAGTCCGGCATGTCGGTCACGCCGACCCTGTTCCAGGCCCGCGCGCTCTACGCCGACGACAAGTCCCTTGTGGACGATGAGCGCACCCGGGTGCTGTTCCCGCCGTGGGAGTACGAGCGGTACGTGGCTGACGCGGCGGCGGCCGGCACCCCGGCGTCCCCGTGGTCGAAGGACGTGCTGGCGGGCTGGGTGGACGTGCTGCTGCGGATCCAGCGCGCCGGCGGGTTGGTGATCTGCGGGACCGACACGCCGTTGGACACCATCGCCACCGCGACCCACCAGAACCTGCGGGCGCTGGTGGCGGGCGGGTTCACCCCGCTGGAGGCGCTGCGCACCGCGACCCGCAACCCGGCGACGTGGCTGGGGCTGACCGGGCGGATCGGCACCCTGCGGCCGGGCGCGCACGCGGACGTGGCGTTCGTCTCGGGCAACCCGCTCGCCGACATCCGGGCCGCCGCGGCGGTGCGCCGGGTGATGGTCGGGGGAGTGCTGCACGAGGTCTCGGACCTGCTCGACCCGTACCGCGCGGCACGGGTGGCCGCGCACGCCGAACCGTTGCCGCCCTTGCCCTCCGCCGCCCACGACCACACCCACTGGTGGCACGAGCCGGAGTGGTCCGCGCACGTGTGCTGCGGCGAGTTCTGACCGCTCGGCAGGACCTCCGGGTGCGGGCGCGGACCCGCACCCGGAGGACCCGTCACCGGCTCGCGCCTCCACCGCGCCGGCCCGGTGCTGCTGCGCGGGGTTCCCGCCGGCTGGTGTCGTGCGCGCGTTCTCCCTCCTCTTCGACCTGGCCGTGGACAGAAGGCGCGGCGCAAGGTCGCTCGCCCTCCCGGCCGGGCGCGGCGCCGACCGGTGCGGGCGGCTCGACGGGCTGGGGGCCGGCGGGTCCGCGATGCCCGCCTTCGGCACCGCCACCGACGACGAGCGCCGGGTGGTGCGCGCGGCGATGTCGTCGGCGATCCGCGCCTACCCCGCCCGGGAGTCGTCATCCGCCGCCCGGAAATCGCGTGAAGCGCGTCACACCGTTCAATGTCGGGGGTGGGTTCCGGGGTTTCCGGGGCGTGGACGACAGTTCGGCAGAGAGGAACGACGTGCCCGACGGCTACGACCGGTTCGTCGCCGATCGCCTCGATCGGCTCCTGCGCTACGCCACGGCGATGACCTGCGACAAGTACCTGGCCCAGGACATCGTGCAGGACGTGCTGCTGCGCGTGCAGGACCGCTGGACCCGGATCGCGGTGATGGACGCGCCCTACCTCTACGTCAAGCGCATGGTGACCAACGAGTACCTGTCGTGGCGGCGGCGCAGGGCCGCGCGTGACGTCATCGCCTCGCACGCCGCGCTGGACGAGATCGCGCCCACCGTGGCCGATCACGCCGTCCGGCACGCCGAGCGCGACGCGATGCGCTCCCGGATCGCGGTGTTGCCGCGCCGACAACGGGCGGCGATCGTCCTGCGCTACTACGAGGACAGCTCCGACGAGGAGATCGCCGCCGTGCTCGGCTGCACGGTCGGCACCGTGCGCAGCCACATCTCCCGTGCGCTGAAGACGTTGCGGACCAACGAGAACACCCCGGTGGAGGTGCTGCGATGACCGGCCAGGAAGAGCTCATCCGCGAGGCGGTCGCGGCCGAGGCGGCGCAGGCCGTGGACAGCCGGGACGTGCTCGCCGCCCTGCACCGGGGCCGGGCCCGCCGGCGGCGGCCGTGGGGGGTGATCGCCGCCGCGACGGTGGCCACGGCGGCGGTCGCCGTGGTGGTGCCGCTGACGATCTCCCGCTCCGCCGCGCCGACCGACCCCGCCGCGCCGCCGGTCGCGGCGCGCAACGTCCTGCTGGTCGGCTTGGACGAGGGCCCGCGCACCGATTCCGTGGTGCTGGCGCACGTCACGGCGGGCGCGGTGAGCGCGGTGTCGCTGCCGCGTGACGCGTGGGTCGACGTCCCCGGCGGCGGCAAGAGCAAGCTGAACCTGGTCTACGCCAAGGCTTACGAGGCCGCGACCGGTGACCGGGCGCGGGCCGGCGCGGAGGCGTTGGCGGGCACCGTCGGGCAGCTGACGGGCGTGCGCGTCGACCACTACGCCGTCGTGGAGATGGCCGCGCTCGGCCGGCTGGTGGACGCCGTCGGCGGCGTCGAGGTGTGCCTCAAGGCACCGGCGAAGGACGCGCTCTCCGGCGTGGACCTGCCCGCCGGGCGGCAGAAGCTCGGCGGCGACGACGCGATCGCGTTCGTGCGCCAACGCCGCGACGTCCCGGACGGCGACCTGACCCGGGTGGTCCGCCAGCAGGTGGTCCTGCGCGCCCTGGCCGGGAAGTACCTGAGCCCGGACGTCATGGGCGACCCGGCGAGGCTGTCCGCGCTGATCGGCGTGGTCACCGCGCAGACCCGCGGTGACGAGGGCTGGAACGTGCTGGAGCTGGCCAACCGGTTGACCCCCGGCACCCCGGTCCGCACCGCCACCATCCCGGTCGGCGGCTCGGTCGACCAACCGGACGCCGGCCAGGTCCTCCTGGTCGACCCGGCGGCCGTCCGCGCCTTCGTGGCCGACTTCACCGCCGAAACCCCGTCGACCGGCACCCGGTCGACCGAAACCCCGTCGACCGGCACCCCGCAGGAACCCGGCGACGGCTGCGTGGACTGACCCCGGCGACGCCCGAGCCCCCGTCGCGGTGGGGGCTCGGGCGGGCCGCTCCACAGTGGAGCCGGGGCGGGATTCCTCGGTGGTACCGCAGCGACTTTTCCGGTCATGCCGCGCATTGTCGTGGATCAGGTGCCAGTTCCGGCGGTCGCGTTCGCGGTCGGGTTCAGCACGTTCGTGGCGACGCAGGTGGCGCGGCCCGACGGGCTCACGTTCGAGCGGGCCTACACGGGTCCGTCGACCGAGTCGCAGTGTCCACTGTGGATTTTGGCGGCGGCGGGCCCGTGGCCGGCTCGCGTGGACTAGCGTTCGTGGGGTCGAGGGAGGGTCCGATGACCGACTTGCACGGTGTCCTGGAACCGCACGTCTCCTCGGGCGCGCTACCCGGCGCGGTGGCGTTGGTCGCCCGGGGCGACCGGGTCGAGTTCGCCGCGGTGGGCGCGCTCGACGTGGCGGGCACGGCACCGATGACCCGCGAATCCATCTTCCGGTTCGCGTCGATCACCAAGCCGATCACCGCCGCCGCCCTGCTCGCGCTCGTCGACGACGGCCGGGTCGGCCTGCACGACCCGATCGGCCGGTGGCTGCCGGAACTCGCCGCGCCCGCCGTGGTGCGCACGCCGGCGTCCGAGTTGGACGACGTGGTGCCGCTCGCTCGGCCGATCACGGTGTTCGACCTGCTCACCTCCCAGGCCGGCCACGGGTTCGCCTCGGACTTCTCGCTGCCCGCCGTGCGCCGGCTGTTCGCGGTGCAGAAGGACGGCCGCGAACCGCAGGCGTTCCCGGCGACCGACGAGTGGCTCGCCGAGCTGTCCGAGGTGCCGCTGCTCTACCAGCCGGGCGAGTCCTGGCTCTACGACACGTCCTCGGCCGTGCAGGGCGCGCTGATCGCCAGGGCGTCCGGTCGGTCGCTGCCCGAGTTCCTCGCCGAACGGGTGTTCGCGCCCCTCGGGATGACCGACACCGGGTTCGTGGTCCCGCAGGCCGACCGCGGCCGGTGCACCACGTTCTACAAGGCGGAGGACGGCGTCCTGCGCCCGGCCGACGGCCCGGACGGGCAGTGGAGCACGCCGCCCGCGTTCCCGCTGGGCTCCGGCGGCCTGGTCGGCACCGCGGACGACTGGTTCGCCTTCGCCCGGGTGCTGCTCGCCGGCGGGGTCGCCGACGGCCGTCGGGTGCTGTCCGCCGAGGCCGTCCGGCTGATGACCACCGACCACACCACGCCGGCGCACCGGGAGATCGGCGCGCTGTTCCTGGAGGGCCAGGGGTGGGGGATGGGCGGCTCGGTCGACATCGCTGTGACCGACCCGTGGACCGTGCCGGGCCGCTACGGCTGGGTCGGCGGCACCGGGACGTCCGCGCACGTCGTGCCGGCCACCGGGACCGTCGCCATCCTGCTGACCCAGGTCGGCGCGGACAGCCCGGTCGCACCGGAGTGGATGCGGGACTTCTGGCGGTACGCCGCCTGACCCGCGCCCCAGTGCGCGTCGCGCGGCCGACCCCGACCGAACCGGAACACCCGCCCGCGCGGAGCGGCTTCGTGGTGTCCCGGATCTCGTCCCCAGAAGTGTGTGCCCGGAAGTGTGCGGCGAGAGGCGCGCGGGCCCGAGATGGCTCAGTAGGCCATGAAGAGGATCTCGTCGCGCGAGTAGTCGTGGCCCGGGTGGTTCTCCTTCAGGTGCTGCTGGGTCTTCGTCACGAGGTCGTCCTCGTCCTGTCCGGTGATGTGCTCACCGCAGGGGCAGGTGATGTTCTGCTTCATCGCTGTCCTCCTCAAGGATCTCCGGTCACGACTCTACTGACGCCGGCGTGGTTGTCGAACCGGTTCCGCACCTCGTGCGGCGGTGCGGTGCTCAACCGTGGTCGCGCCGGCGGGTGAGCACCCGGTCGACCAGGTCGCCGGACGCGCCGAGGTAGTGTCGCGGGTCCAGCAGGTCGTCCACCTCCGCCGCGTCCAGCTCCGGGACCTCGCGCAGCAGGTCCCCGAACGACCGGTCGCCCGCCGCCGCCTCGCGGGAGATCCGGCCGAGCAGCTCCTTCGCGGCGGCTTTGCCCAGGCGCGGCGCGAGCACCACGGTCAGCCGCTCGGCGACGATCGCCCCGCCGGTCAGCTCCAGGTTCGCCCGCATCCGCGCCGGGAACACCTCCAGCCCGTCCAGCAGCGTCACGGCCGTGCGGGCCGCACCCGCCGTGGTGCGCAGCGCCTCCCGCAGCGGCTGCCACTCCGAGTGCCACGCGCCGGGCGCGCGCTCGTCCTCCGCCAGCATCGCCTGCCCCAGCACCAGGGCTTGCGCGGGCACCGTGCGGGCGGCCGAGACCAGCAGCGTGGCCAGCACGGGGTTGCGCTTCTGCGGCATCGCCGAGGACCCGCCCCGGCCGTCCGCCGGGGGTTCGGCCACCTCGCCGACCTCGGTGCGGGACATGCCCTGCACGTCGAGCCCGATCTTGCCGAGCGCGCCGGTCACGGCGGTCAGCGCCCAGCCCAGGTCGAGCAGCGGGGTCCGCCGGCCGTGCCAGGGCGCGTCCGGCTCGCGCAGCCCGAGCCGGGCGGCGAAGTGCCGGACCAGCCGCACGCCGTGACCGCGTTCGCCCGCGTGCTCCTCGTAGGCCGCCAGGGTGCCGGCCGCGCCGCCGAGCTGCGCCGGGAGGTCGGCGGCGGTGCGCCGGACCCGGTCGGAGGCGTCCAGCACGCCCGCGAGCCACCCGGCGGCTTTGAGCCCGAACGTGATCGGCACGGCGTGCTGGGTGAGCGTGCGGCCCGCCAGCACCGTGCCGCGGTGCCCGTCGGCGAGGTCCGCCAGCGCACGGGCGCACTCGACCAGGTCGGCGTCCACCCGGCGCAGGGTGCGCGCGGCGAGCAGCATCGCGGCCGAGTCGAGGACGTCCTGGCTCGTGCCGCCCCGGTGCACGTGGTCGGCGGCGTCCGGGTCGACCGCGGCGACGGCGGCGGTCAGCTCCCGCACCAGGGCGACGACCGGGTTGGCCGCCTCGCGCGAGCGGATCGCGATGTCCACCACGTCGAGCCGCGCCGAGGCGGCCACGTCGGCGATCACCCGCGCCGCCGCCTCGGGCACCACGCCGAGTTCGGCCTGGGCCCCGGCCAGCGCGGCTTCGACCTCCAGCATCGCGGCGAGCCACGCCTCGTCGGACAGCGGGGCGCCCGTGCCCGCCCACACCGGGGACAACAACGCGGAATCGACGGCTCGACCGGTCACCGGCGTGACGCTACCGGCGTCCGGCGCGGCGCCGCCACCGCAGCTGAACGGGATTGGCCCAAGAACACCTGGGCTGATCGGCCCTCGGTCAGGTGCCAATCGCCGACGTACGGTCCCCTCCTCGACAACGGAAGGAGCCGAGCGTGGTGACGGCGGACCTGTGGTTCGACCCGGTGTGCCCGTGGGCGTGGATCACGTCCCGCTGGCTGATGGAGGTGGAGGGCGTGCGCCCGATGCGCGCCCGGGTCCACGTGTTCAGCCTCGCCCTGCACAACCAAGACCGGGAGGTCGACCCCTGGTACCGCGCCTGGCTCGACCAGCGCTGGGGCCCGGCACGGGTGGTGGCCGCGGCCGAGCGGGCGCACGGCGGCGAGGTCGTGCGAGCCCTCTGCACCGCGTTCGGCACCCGCCTGCACGTCGACAAGCGCCCGGTGGACCGGGAGTTGAGCCTCGACGCGCTGGCCGAGGTCGGCCTGCCCCCGGATCTCGCCGACGCCGCCGGGAGCACCGCGCTGGACGACGTCCTGGCGGCCGGCAACGCCGCCGCGCTCGCCCCGGTCGGCGAGGACCTCGGGGTGCCCGCGCTCCACCTGCCCGGCCCGGACGGCGAGGTGGTCGCGTTCTTCGGCCCGGTGGTCAGCCCGACCCCGCGCGGCGAGGCGGCCGGCCTGCTGTGGGACGGCGTGCGCCTGCTCGCCGGCACCGAGGGCTTCTCCGAGCTCAAACGGGCGCGCTCCCGCCCCGACACCGCTCCAGCAGGAGGCGGACCTCGTCGGCGATCAGCCCGGGTTCGGTGACCACGACGTTGTGCCCGGACTCGTGCGCCGGCACCCACCGGCCGTGCGCGGACCGGTCGGCCCGGAACCGGTGCGACTCGGTGGCGGCCAGCCGGAACGCGCGGGGCATCCCGCTGTCCGCGCGCATGCCCGAGATCGAGGTGACCGGGATGTCGGCGGGCAGCACCGGCGGCCGCTCGCGGAACGCGGTCGTCGCCGCGACCAGCGCGGTGAGCTCCCGGCCCCTGGTGCGCATCGCGGCCGGCGTGAACGCCTCCGCGCGGATCTCGGCGAGCACGTCCGGCGGGAACGCCCGCACCTGCTTGCGGAAGGCGAACCCGAGCAGCCCGACCCGGGCGAGCACCGCGCTGGCCCGTTGCGCCACCCGCTCCGCCCGCCGGAAAGTCCTGTTGAACAACAGGTCGCACGCCTCGTCGGTGGTGTCCACCAGGACGAGCCCGGCCACCCGCTCCGGTCGTGCGGCCGCCGCGACCCGCACGACCGGCCCGCCACCGCTGTGCGCGACCAGCACGAACGGTCCGGGCCCGAGGTGGTCGAGCAGCGCGTTGAGGTCGGCCGCGAGGTGGTCGACGGTGCGCGGCCCGGGATCCGGCGCACTGCGCCCCAACCCGGCCCGGTCGTAGGCCACCGCCCGCGCCCACCGCGCCACGCGCGGCTGCACCAGCGCCCAGAACGACCGGGTCGCCGCCATCCCGGCCTCGAACACCACGGTCGGCGCGGCGGTCCCGTCGGGTCCGGGCAGTTCCACGTAGTACAACTCGCGCCCGCCGCCGACCGGCGCGGTGCCCGGTGTGCCCTGCGTGTGGAGTTTCCCCATGATGCCCCCTCACGGCCCCGAGGGCACCGTAACGGGGAGTCGGCGCACGCGGGTCCCTCTGGCAGCTTTCGGCACCGCCCTGCGCGGCACCCGTCGGCCGACTGGAGTGGGTCAGCTCGTGGGTGGCAGCCAGTCCTCGGTGTCGCGGTGCCGGCCGAGCCCGATCGCGGCCTGCTCGGCCAGGTGGAGGGGGCCCAGGACCACCTCCCCGGCGTCCCACACCACGGCGGACTGCTCGCCGGTCCCGCCGAAGTACTCGGCCTCGACGTAGGCGACCGGGCCGTGCGCCGAACAGGCGGCCAGGGCGCGATCGAACCCGGCGGGCGCTTTCCGGAACCCGGCCGGCCCGGGGCGTTCCGGCGACGGTGACCGCGTCGAAGAACGCGTCGGTCATCGGCAGCAGCGACAAGCGCTCGTCCAACGCGACGACCCGGGCTTGCTCGACGGGGCCTGCCAAGTCGTGGAGAACGCGCTCGGCGGCGATGACGGCTTGCAGGCGGTACACCGCCCCATCCTGCACCCGGCCGCTGGGCGACCGGCCCTCGTCGGGACCGGTCGCCGGCTCGGCGTGATCAGGAGGTGAAGGCGAGGCCGACGATCTCGTGGTGGGCGATGCCGACCAGGCGGGTCCGGCCGGTGTCGAGGTCGATCCGGTAGACCTTGCCGCCGGACGCCGCCAGCGCGGTGCCGGCCGCGGAGATGTCGAAGCCGTTGGTGGTGCCGATCCACGCGGTGGACTTGCCGACGGTGAACAACTGGCCGGTGTTGGGGGAGACCACCGGGGTGACGCCCGCCCGGGTGCCCTGGGTCGCCAGGACGCGGCGGCTGCTGTCGAGGACGTAGAGCGTGGTGCTCGTCGCGCCGGCCACGCTGTTGGTGTACGCGGCGGCGGCGACCTTCGGGGCCTCGCCGGGGGTCGGGTGGGCGAGCGCGCCGTCGGTGCCGGCGACGGCCCCGGTGTCGGGGTGCAGGCGCAGGTTCGTGCCGGACGCGGTGACCACCCGGATGCGGTCCACCACGGGGTTGAAGTCGAAGCCGACCGGGGCCGCGTCGACGGGGGCGGGGGTGCCGACGCCGGTGGCCCGGCCGGTGCGCGGGTCGATCCGGTAGAGCCTGCCGGACCTGCCGATGCCGTAGAGGTCTCCGGTGGCGGGTCGGACGTCGATGCCGGTCAGGCGGTCGCGCGGGTCCAGCCCGCGCACCCGGACGTGGTGGCCGAGCAGCGGCAGCGCGGACGAGCCGGTGACGAGCGTGCCGTCGGTGGTGAGCAGGTGGACGTCGGCGCGTCCGGTGGCCGCGGCGGTCGAGGTGGGGACGAGCGCGGCCGCCGCGGCGAGTGCCGCGGCGAGGACGGTCAGGCGGGTGGTGCGCACGGGGGCGCCTCCTTCTCGTGGACGGTTCGCCCGGTGTTTACGACCGGCGCGCCGGTGCTGTTGAAGGTCACCCGAACGTTTTCCGGCTCCACCGCGTACGTCTGGCGGGAGAAGGGCGGGCGGATGAGCAGACGCCGCGGGGGAGATCTCGGCGCGGAGGACGGCATCCGGGCGGCCTACGCCGCGCACGGCCCGGAGCTGTACCGCTTCGCGTTGCGGCAGTTGGGTGATGACGGGGTGGCGCAGGAGGTGGTGCAGGAGGTGTTCCTGCGCGCGTGGCGGTCGGCGGACCGGTTCGACCGGGAACTGGCGAGCCTGCGCGTGTGGCTGTTCGCCATCGCGCGCAACGTCGTGGTCGACCACGTGCGGCGGTCGCGTCGCGCCCCGTCGCCGCGACCGGCCGAGGTCGTGGTGGACGCGGGGTTCGCCGACGCCGCGCTGGACCGGTGGCTGGTGGAGGAGGCGCTGCGGCGGATCGGCGCCGACCACCGGGTGGCGTTGGTGGAGACCTACCTGCGCGGCAGGCCGTACCCCGAGGTGGCGGCCGAGCTGGGGGTTCCGCAGTCCACCTTGCGCAGCAGGGTGTACTACGGCATCAAGGCGTTGCGGCTGGCGTTGGAGGAGATGGGGGTGCGGCCGTGAGCGACCACCCGTTCCGCGAGTCGTTGGGCGCGTTCGTGCTGGGGCAGTTGTCCGGGCCGGAGCGGGTCGCCGTGCAGGCGCACCTGGACGGCTGCCCGGCCTGCCGGGCCGAGGAGGCCGACCTGCGCCCGGCCGCCGAGCTGCTGGCCCTGGCCGACCCGGACCGGGTGGCCGACCGCGTGGCGGTCCCGGCGGGTCTGGGCGAGTCGGTGCTGGCCGGCATCCGGGCCGAGCGCCGCCGACGGGTGCCCCGGTGGGCGGTGGCCGCCGCCGCGGCGGTGCTGATCGCGGTGGTGGCCGGCGGCGTCGGCTACTTCGCGGGCCGCCCGTCGGTCCCGCTGGAGCCGGTCGCGATCTCCCGGTCGGCGCCGGGTCTGTCCGCGCGGGCCGCGCTGGTCCCGCACACGTGGGGCGTGGAGATCAAGCTCGACGGCACCGGCTTCACCGGCGGCCGCCCGTACCGGGTGGTGATCCGCGACCGCGACGGCCGCGAGAGCCCCGCCGGCGCGTTCGTCGGCACCGGACCGGCCCCGATGTCCTGCAACCTCAGCACGTCCGTGCTCCGCGCCGACGCCGCCGGGTTCACCGTCCTGGACCCCGACGGCGGTGTCGTCCTGCGTTCCGACTTCTAAACCTCCGCGGCCCGGGAAATTCGGCCGGAACAGAGGTTTGAAATTCGATGTGCCGGTTGACCTGGGCGGCGGAAATTCGTCCACTTTCGAGTGAACCAGCCCTATTGGTGGATCGAACCTCCTGGTGACACGAGAGGAGGTGATGACATTGAGTACGACGAACGCGGGATCGCCCGGATTCCCACTACCGACCTTGCGGCGGCTGTTGTTGCTGGTCGGCGCGGTGGTGGGCTTCGGCTTGCTCGCGTTGACGACAGCGGGAGAGGCGCACGCTGACGACGGTTCCAGCCGTGGCGCACCCTCCGATCGTGGACTGCTTTCCGGTGTCGGCGCGATTATCGGGAACGTGCTGGAACCGCTCGCCGAGCCCGTGGGCGACGTGACTCGGCCGTTGGCGGAGGTGACCGGGCCAGTGGTCGGTGATGTGGTCGAAACAGTGGCCGCCGTCGCTGCGCCAGTGGTCACTGCGCCGCCCGCCACCGCGCCGCCGATGATCGCGCCGCCGGTCGCTGTGCCGGTAGCACCGGTGCCTGTCAAAGAACCTGTCGAGACGCCCCCGGCGGTGCAAGAACCCGTCACGGCCGACAGCGCGGTCACGCCACTCGTGGCGCGTCCGGTAGCGCCGTCCGTGCGTCCGGTGGAACCACTTCCGGCGCAACCGGTCGCGGTGGAGCCTCCAGTGGAGGCCCCCGTCGTGACGCCGGGATCGCCAGTGCGGCACGACCCCGTCGCCCCGTCCGGTCCCGACATGCCGGCTGTTGCCGGGACGTCGGGTACGGCGAGTGCGAGCGGTGGCGGTGCCTCCGGCGCGGCTGTCGCCGACCTGCCCGCGCAATCGCGCTTCGACCCCGTGCGGCACGGCTGGGTGGTGGGTTCCGCCCACCACGAACCGGTCGCGTGGTGTTACGTGTTCGGTCGAAGCCATCCGAGCTGAGAACCCCTTTCGGTGCTGAGTTGACCACTGCACGACAAGGGACGAAAGGGTTTGGTTCGGATGCACAGGTACGTACAGCGCGGTCTGCTGGCCGCGGTGTTCTCGGGTGGGGTCATCCTGCTCGGGCAGTCGATGGCGAGCGCGGACACGGCCGACAACGGCCCGTTGGGGCTCGGCGGCGTCGTCGGTTCCGTCGTGGGTGACACCACGTCGGCAGCGACCGGCGGCAACGGCGGCCACTCGGGCAACGGCGGTAACGCCACGAGCAACAACAACGCGGTGAGCGGCAATTCGGGGAACTCCGGTGATTCGGGTTCCACGGGCGGCAACTCCGCGTACGGCGTCTGCGTTCTCGCGCGCTGCGAGACGACCGTCGGTTCGGGCGACTCCGGCAACACCGGTTCCACCGGTGACACCGGCAACGCCTCGAACCACAGCACCACCACGGGCGGCAACTCCGGCCCGGCCGGCGACGGCGGTTCGGCCGCCGGCGTGGCCTCGGGCACGAACGGCGCTTCCGGCAGTGGCCGCCAGTCGGCGCAGGGGGACACCTCGGCGGCGGCGCAGGGTGGCGACGGCGGCGATTCGGGCGACGGCGGTAACGCCTCCAGCAGCAACAACGCGGTGAGCGGCAATTCCGGGAACTCCGGTGATTCGGGTTCCACGGGCGGCAACTCCGCGTACGGCGTGTGCCTGCTGGCCGAGTGCACCACGCACGTGTCTTCGGGCGACTCGGGTAACACCGGTTCGACCGGCAACACGGGCGACGCCACCAACACCAGCACCACCACGGGCGGTCACTCCGGGCCGGCGGGTGACGGCGGCGACGCCACCGCGAAGTCCGAGGGCTCGAACACGACCGGGTCGCACCGGGCGTGGGGCCACGACAACCGGGGCGGCCAGTCCGCGTCGGGCGACAGCTCGGCGATCGCGACCGGCGGCAACGGTGGCGACTCGGGCGACGGCGGCAACGCCTCCAGCTCGAACAGGGCCGTGACCGGCGGTTCGGGTGACTCCGGTGACTCGGGCGCGACCGGCGGCAACACCGCCTACGTCCTTTCCCTCGGCGGCTCGCAGTGGAGCCACCAGGGTTGGGGCGACAAGGGTTGGGGCGACGCCAAGTACACGGCGGTCACCTCCGGCGACTCGGGTGACACCGGCTCGACCGGCGACACCGGCAACGCCACCAATACCAGCACTACGATCGGCGGCAACTCCGGTCCGGCCGGCGACGGCGGCGACGCCACCACGTGGGCCAAGGGCTCGAACAACGCCGCGACCGCCCACAAGTGGTCGCACAGCCGGCACGGGAAGTCCAGTGTGGATGGTGACACCACGGCGATCGCCAATGCCGGCAACGGTGGCGACTCGGGCGAGGGCGGCAACGCCTCCAGCTCGAACAAGGCCGTGACCGGCGGTTCGGGTGACTCCGGTGACTCGGGCGCGACCGGCGGCAACACCGCGGTGACCGGTACCTCACACGGTCACGGCGGGCAGTCGTGCCACCGCGGCCACGACTGGAACCACGGCAAGAAGTGGGGCCACGACAAGTGGAACCACCACGGCTGGACGCCCCGCCACGAGTCGACCACGGTGGTCGGCTCGGGCGACTCCGGGGACACCGGCTCGACCGGTGACACCGGCAACGCGGCCAACCACAGCACCACCACGGGCGGCAACTCCGGTCCGGCGGGCAATGGCGGCGACGCCACGGCCTGGGCCAAGGGCGACAACCACGCCGTCCGCGCGTAACAGCACAACAGCACGCGTGAAGCTCGCCAACGCGTGACAGCACGACCCGACGAGGGGTGGACCGGCCACACAGCCGGCCCACCCCTCGTCGGCGTGCACCGGCTCCGGCCGGGTCGGTTCCCCCGTGTCAACCCCCCAGTTCTCGGGATGCTCCGGAAATCGTCGGCGGGCCATAGTCGACGTCGTGCCGGCCTGAACGGCACAGCCGCAGCGGACGCGACGGCGTGGCCGTGCACCCCGCGGTGGCCGATCCGTCCGACGCCGGCAACGCGTGAGCGCCGGCGACACAGGGGGAGAACGACAAGCATGCAGCTCAGACGAATCATCGCACTGTTGGCCACGTTCGCGGCCGCGCTGCTGGCCGGCGCGACGATCACCACCGCCTCCGCGGCGGCCGAAGGGGTCACCGTCGCCGGGCCGTCCGGTGGCGAGCTCGCGGCACGCGGGACGTTGTTCTACAACATCAGGGCGGCCCACACGAACAAGTGCCTGGACATCTCGGGCGTCTCGCAGGAGACGGGTGCTCGGGCGCACCAGTGGGACTGCCTCGGGTTCGGCCAGCTCAACCAGCAGTTCACGCTGCGGGACGCGGGCGGCGGCGCGGTCTACATCGTCGCCCTGCACAGCGGGAAGTGCCTGGACATCAGCGGCGTGTCGCAGGACGACGGGGCCGACGTGTGGCAGTGGGACTGCATCGCCGGTCAGCCGAACCAGCGGTGGTCCATCGACTACTCGGGCGGCGGCCTGTACACCATCCGGGCCCTGCACAGCGGGAAGTGCCTGGACATCCGCGGCGCCGACGGGGGCAACGGGGCGGCGGCCCAGCAGTGGACCTGCCTGGGCAACACGCAGCTCAACCAGCGGTGGACCCTCGTGACCACCTGACGTCGAACCAGCAGGAGTAGCAACGGATCCCGTTGGGCGGGTGCACCTCGGTGCACCCGCCCAACGGGCTGTCCCTGCTCGCTCGGGCGGGGCCGACCGCGATCCCGGCCGTCGCCACGGCGGCGGACCCACCACCCGAACAGCGTTGCGGTGACGGGGGCAGGCCGATTCAGGGCCGGTGTCAGGGCCGCTGTCAGCGCCAGCCGAGAGCCGGGGCCACGTGGGTGAGGATGTTGTCGAGCACGTGGGTGTTGTAGTCGACGCCGAGCTGGTTGGGCACGGTGACCAGCAGCGTGTCGGCTTCGGCGATCGCCTCGTCCTCGGCCAGCTGCGCCACCAGGGCGTCGGGCTCGGCGGCGTAGGTGCGGCCGAAGACGGCCTTGGTGTCGGCGTCGAGGTAGCCGATCTTGTCGGTGCTGTCGCGGTCGTGGCCGAAGTAGGCGCGGTCGAGGTCCGAGGTGAGCGCGAAGATGCTGCGCGAGACCGAGACGCGCGGTTCGCGCTGCCACCCGGCTTCGGACCAGGCCTTGCGGAACGCGCGGATCTGCTCGGCCTGCTGGACGTGGAACGGCGCGCCGCCCTCGTCGTTCTTCAGCGTCGAGCTCATCAGGTGCATGCCGTGCTCGGCGGCCCAGACGGCGGTGGCGTTGGAGCCCGCGCCCCACCAGATCCGGTCGCGCAGTCCGGGCGAGTGCGGTTCGAGGCGCAGCAGGCCCGGCGGGTTGGGGAACATCGGGTGCGGGTTGGGCTGGGCGAAGCCCTCGCCCGGCAGCACCTTGAGCAGCACCTCGGTGTGCCGGCGGGCCAGGTCGGCGTCGGTCTCGCCCTCGTCGGGCTGGTAGCCGAAGTAGCGCCAGCCGTCGATCACCTGCTCGGGCGACCCCCGGGACAGGCCGAGCTGGAGCCTGCCGCCGGCGATGAGGTCCGCCGCGCCGGCGTCCTCGGCCATGTACATCGGGTTCTCGTAGCGCATGTCGATCACGCCGGTGCCGATCTCGATCCGGTCGGTCTTGGCACCGATCGCGGCCAGCAGCGGGAACGGCGAGCCGAGCTGCCGCGCGAAGTGGTGCACGCGGAAGTGCGCGCCGTCCGCGCCCAGCTCCTCCGCCGCCACGGCGAGGTCGATGGACTGCAACAACGTGTCCGAGGCGGTCCTGGTCCGCGAGTGCGGGCTGTCGGACCAGTGCCCGAAGGACAGGAAACCGATTTTCTTCACACCCGTGGAACGCCCCACCACGCTGATTGATTCCTCAACTACCGTGCTGCCGACCACTCGTGGAAGGGGCCTGCGAGTGCCTTGGACCGGTGTGGCGACCGTGCGCACGGTCGCCGGACCAGCCCGTTTGCCGCACCGGCGCCGTCGCGCGTTGTTAGGGTGGCCACGTGGAGTCAGCCGAGGCCGTGGAGCGCCAGGTGAGGTTCGGCGTGGCGCGGCTCGCACCGGCCCCCTACCACCGCTCGGGCCGGCTGCTCACGGTCGACGGCGCACTCCAGTCCTATGTGGATCTCGCCGACCCGACCTACCTGCACCTGCCGTACGCGACCTGGGCCGCCCGGGTGCTCGACCTGCACTGGCCCGCCGGGCAGCCGGTGTCGGCCATCCAGGTCGGCGGGGGCGGGTTCACGATCGCGAGGTACCTCGCCGCGACCCGTCCGGGGTCGCCCCAAGTGGTCTACGAACTGGACGGCCCCCTGGTCGACCTGGTGCGCTCGCACCTTGCCCTCGACGCGATCGCGGACCTCCACGTGCGCGTCGAGGACGGCGGAGCGGGCGTCGAGCGCACCCCGGACGCCACGGCCGACGTCGTGGTCATGGACGTCTTTCAAGGCGGCACCGTGACGGTGCACCTGGCCGCCGTCGAGTTCCTGCGCGAGATCGCCCGCGTCCTGCGCCCCGGCGGCCTCTACCTGGGCAACATGTGGTCCACGCCGGACATGACCCTGCCGCTGCGCGCCGCGGCGTCCCTCACGGCG
Source organism: Saccharothrix espanaensis DSM 44229 (assembly GCF_000328705.1). Classification (NCBI taxonomy): domain Bacteria; kingdom Bacillati; phylum Actinomycetota; class Actinomycetes; order Pseudonocardiales; family Pseudonocardiaceae; genus Saccharothrix; species Saccharothrix espanaensis. The sequence continues at coordinate 3,936,184 of NC_019673.1, forward strand.
GTCTTCCCGCACGTCGTGCTCCTCGCCCAACCGGGCCTGCTGCTGGGGCGGCAGGCCGGGAACGTGGTGCTGGCCGCCTCCGGACGCGAGTTGCCGCACCGGGCGCTGACCACGTGGGCGCGGTCGGCCGGAAACCGCGTGTTCTGCCTGTCCGGCGCCCAGCTGACCGCCGTGCGCGGCTCGGCACCCCCGCTGACCGCCGCCCACCCGGCAGCCGCCCCCACCGTGCCCGACTGGACCCGGTGACCCGGCGGTCGCCTCACACCGGACGGACGCGCAGCACCCCGGTCAGCAGCGGGAGCGTGAACTCGCCGCTCCCGGTCTCCGGCCGGGCGGTGAGGAAGTCGCGGATGCGGCCGAGCGTGGCCCGTCGTCGCTGCTCGGGCAGGACCAGCACCCCGGCGCGGGTCGCGAGCGTGGCGACGAGGGATTCGGCGGTGCGCCGCTGCCCGTGCGGGAACTCGGCCTGCTCCGGCGACCCGAACCGCGCGGCCACGCCGGCGTCGGGCAGGTGCAGGCCGGCCGTCGCGGCCCGCCAGTTGCCGAGCGTGTCCCGCGGCCCGATGGCCGCGCTGCCGGCGACCTGTTCGAGCGCCTCGACCCAGTCGACCCGGTCGTCCAGGACGTTCCACAGACCGGCCAGGACGCCACCGGGCGCGAGGACCCGGGCGATCTCGGGCCCGGCGACGGCCATGTCGAACCAGTGCAGCGCGTTCCCGGCCACCACGACGTCGACGGACGCGTCCGGCAGCGGAATCGCCTCGGCGCTGCCCGCCAGGGCGCGAACCCCCGGCAGCACCCGCCGCAGTTCGGCCACCATCGCCGGATCAGGCTCGACCGCGACGACGTCGACGTCCAGCGCGACCAACGTCCCGGTCAACTTCCCGGTCCCGGCCCCGAGGTCCAGCACCCGCCGCCCGCCACCGGCCTCCAGCGCCCACCGCACCGCCGCCGGCGCGTAGTCCGGCCGGTGCTCGGCATAAGCACTCGCGGCCGAACCGAACGACGACGCCAGAACCGCCCGAGCATCCTGTTCCACGCGAACCACCTTATTCACCCCGGGAACCCGGCCGACGCGCCCCGTTTGACGGATAGTCGCCACGGCGTGCGCGGTCGGAGAATCGGCGGGCACAGTCGTGGCCCGGCGACGCCGGCAGGCGGCCCGTGCGTCTCGAACCCTGTGTCCGGCAAGGCCGAGCGTGGTGAAGGGACCGGCATGACAGGGCGATCGCACGGTCGGCGAAGTCGGACGGCCGCACTCGTGGCGGGTGTCGTCGTGCTGGCGACGCAGATCCTCCCGGTGGGCGTGGCCACCGGCGCCGCAGTGGGTGACCGGGTCGCCCGCTGGGTGGTGGACCTGGACGCCACGAGGTTGGGCGAGCTGTTGGCCGACGGCCGGGTCACCTCGGTCGGGTTGGTCAAGGCCTACCAGGAGCGGATCGACGCCTACGAGCAGTCCTATGCCGGCCAACCCGGTGTCAACGCGGTCATCCGCGAGGATCCCGGCGCGGTCGCCGTCGCGGCCCGGCTCGACGCCGAACGCCGTCGCGGGCACGTGCGCGGCCCGCTGCACGGCATCCCGATCCTGATCAAGGACAACTACGACACCGGCGACCTGCCCACGTCGAACGGCTCGCTGGCGTTGCGGCACTGGCGCCCGGCCGACGACGCCGAGCAGGTGGCGCGGCTGCGGGAGGCCGGCGCGATCGTCGTGGCCAAGACCAACTTGCACGAGTTCGCGAGCGGCATCGAGACCATCAGCTCGCTGGGCGGGCAGACCCGCAACCCGTACGACCAGGCCCGCTACCCGGGCGGCTCCAGCGGCGGCACGGGCGCGGGCCTCGCGGCGGCGTTCGGCGCGGTCGGCCTGGGGTCGGACACCTGCGGTTCGGTACGCAACCCGGCGGCGCACAACAGCCTGGTCGGGTTGCGGCCGAGCCTGGGCCTGTCCAGCCGCGACGGGATCGCACCCCTGTCGGACACCCAGGACGTCGGCGGCCCGATGGCCAAGTCGGTCAGCGACATCGCGCTGGTGCTGGACGCCACCGTCGGCTACGACCCGGACGACCCGTCCACCACGGCGTCGATCGGACGGATACCGCACACCTACAGGGCGGGGCTGCGCGACACGGCGCTGGTCGGTGCCCGCATCGGGGTGCTCACCGACTACCTGGGCACGTCGGCCCCGGAGCAGGTGACGAACGCGCTGGTCCGGGCGGCCACCGGGGACTTGGCGGCGCAGGGCGCGACGGTCGTCGACCTGCCGGCCCAACCCGCGCTGATGGCGGCCGTGGACGCGTCCTGGGTGATCCTCGACGAGCACGAGCGCGACCTCAACCGCTACCTGGCCGCCCCGGGCTCCCGGTTCCCGCGTTCGCTGGCCCGGCTGGAGCCGCCGACGGACCTGGTGACACTGGCCGACATCGTCACCTCCGGCCAGGTCACGCCGACCGTGCTGGAGCGGCTCAAGGCCCGGCTGGGCCGCTCGACCGGCCCGCAGGAGGACTACCACCAGCGGTTGGCGCGCCGGGCGGAGGCGCAGCGACTGCTGCGGGCGCTCATGGTCGACAACGACCTCGACGCGCTGGTCTACCCGACGGTCCCGCAGCGGGCCGCGCTCATCGGGCAGCCGCAGCCGGGCGGCCGGTCCTGCGCCCTCGCCGCCAACACCGGTTTCCCGGCCCTGACCGTCCCGGCCGGCTTCACCCCGGACGGCCTGCCGGTGGGCGTCGAACTGCTGGGCGCGCCGTTCAGCGAACCGACCCTGCTCGGGCTGGCGTTCGACTACGAGCAGGCCACCCACCACCGCCGACCACCGGCCGGCACCCCACCGCTGACCTGACCACCGGCCCGGCCGAGTCGCGCCGACGGCCGGCGGTCCGGTGGCACAGTGGTGTCATGACGTCAGCCGAGAACGCCCGCTACCAGGAGCTCTCGACTTTCCTGGCTGCCTGCGGGGATGCCGGGCTAGCGGCCCTCGTGGACGCGGGGCGCGGCGGCAGCGTCGGTGTCGGTGGCGGGTCGGGGGTGGTCGACGTCGGCGGTGTGCCGGTGTTCGTCAAGCGGATCCCGTTGACCGAACGGGAGTTGGCGGCGCCGGGCTCGACCGCGAACCTGTACGACGTGCCGGTGCACTGCCAGTACGGCGTCGTCAGCCCGGGGTTCAGCGCGTGGCGCGAGCTGGCCGCGAACGAGGTCGTCACCGACGCCGTGCTGGCGGGCGAGACGCGGTCGTTCCCGGTGCTCTACCACTGGCGGGTGCTGCCCGGCCGGTCGCCGGTCGCGGCCGAGCACGCCGACGTCGACGCGGTCGTCACCGCCCTGGGTGGGAGCGCGGCCGTGCGGGCCCGGCTCGAAGCGCTGGTCGCCGCGTCGCACAGCCTGGTGCTGTTCTGCGAGTACGTCCCGCAGCCGGTCACGGACTGGCTGAGCGAAGACCCGGCGGGCAAGGCCGCGGCGGTGGAGCGGCAGTTCGCGGAGATCGTGGCGTTCCTGCGCGATCGGAAGCTGCTGCACATGGACGGGCACCTCGGCAACATGCGCACCGACGGGGAACGGATCTGCCTCACCGATTTCGGGCTGGTGACCTCGCCGCACTTCGACCTGTCGGACGCCGAGCGCGACTTCGCCGAGCGCCACGCCACCCACGACGCCGGCTACGCCGCCATGCGACTGGTGAACTGGCTGGTGACCGACGTCTGCGGGGTGCCGGTACCCGAGACCGGCGGCCCGGTCGCCCGCAACGAGTACGTGCGCCAGTGCGCCGCCGGCCACGTCCCGGACGACGTCCCACCGGTCGTGGCCGCGATCCTGACCCGCCACGCGCCCGCCGCCGCGACGATGAACGCCTTCTACTGGAAGTTGTTCGACGGCGAGATCCACGCGGAATTCCCCGCCTGGTGAGCCTGCGGCAGCGTCGTCCTGGCCCGCGAATCCCAGCGCGGCGGTCGGTTCGTCGGCCGGCGAATCCCCGCGCGCCACGGGCGCTGCCGCGCCGCCCCGAGTACCTGCCGGAGCGATCGAGGACGCCGCCCGGCGCTTGGCACGCGGTGATCGAGAACCACCGGGAGGCCGACACGCGGACGAGCGGCTTCCCGCGTGGGAAGCCGCTCGTCGACCCCGGTCGGCGAGTTGATCGCCAGGGGCCGCGTCAGTGGGAGCGGTCAGTCGTCGTCGCCGTCGTGGTCGCCGTGGCCGTGACCGTGGCCGTGGCCGTGGTTGTGCTCGGTCCACTCGACGTCCACTGTCTCGATGTTGTTGAACGAGTCGTCGATCCAAACGAGGGTGTTGTTCGTGTGCGTGTTGGTGACGGTGTTGTCGTCGCCGAAGACGACGGCGTCGTCGGTTCCGGCCTGGGCGACGGCTCCGGACAACGCGACGGCCGCGAGGGAAGCCGGGATGATCAACAGGGCCCGTCGGATGATCGACATTCTGTGCTCCTCATTGGATAAGGGCGCTCCATCGGCACCTGACTTCGACGTTAGGCCGATGTTCGATCACCATCAGGTAGTCTGCGCCCCACGGACAGGGATCACCCGGAGTCGTCGCCGACCCCACCGCGAAAGCCCCGAACAGGTCGGAAAGTGTCACACCGGCTCCGCGTCCAGGGTGGTTCCCGCCATCACGCGACCTGCGATTCGGCCTCACGCCCAGGCGTGGGTTCCGCACCCGCCGCCGGCGGTCGCAAGTCGCGGCTCGACACCGGTCCGGCTCTTTCGCCGGCGTTTAAACGCAAGTCGGGCACTTCCCCGCTCGCAGGTGAGCGACGCCGAAATTCCGGACACGCACGGTAGTCGCGAGTCCTCCAGGCCCTCTCGCCGAAGCCCGTGCCGACCGCTGCTCCGGAAGTGCGCGGAAGGCCGGCACCCCACGCCGGACGTGTCCCGGGCGGTGATCAACTGGTGGTGGGGCGCATGGCTCCTCACGCACCTCTTCGGTCTGACGTCCGCCGCCGTGGAGAGTGGGCAAGCGGAGACGGCGATCAGGACGCCGCCGATGAGTACCACCGATACGTCCTGCCATTGATCATGGCGCGGACGGCGAGCAGGCGGTTGCCGTGGCGGTGACGCAGACGCTCCCTCCGCGTGCGAGCCGGTCCGGCCCGACGAGATCGAGCACGACGACTAGGCCGGACAGGATCTGCAGGAGCTTCCCGGCGCGCGCCCACCACAGGATGCGGATGCCGCCCCAGGGCGTGCGCCTTGACCTCGTCGCCGTCCAATTACCTGCGCCACGCCTCGCAGTAGTCGAGGACTTCCAACGAGGTTCCCTTCCGCGCGACCTTGCCCGGAACTCCGTTCTCGTCCCCAACCGGCATCACGCACGCGCCGCAGTGGCGCCGCGCGCTATGCGCTGCCGTTGCCTTCGCGCAGGGAGCGGATCATGCCCGCACACCGTCGTCTTCGAGACGAAACTGATCGCGTTCGCCCTGCGCGACGTCGTGCCGGGCACCGACCTCGCCTCCGCCGACCGGCCCGGCATCGGTGCCGCGATCTGGCTGCACGCCACCGACGTCCAGGCCATTCACGACGCCCTGGTCGCCGACGGCCACACCGTCGTCGCCGCGCCCATCGACGGCCCGTTCGGTCGGACGTTCACCTTCGCCGACCCCGACGGCTACCACGTCACCCTCCACGACCGCGCCTGACCGGGAACCCCCCCGGGGAGTGCCGCGCCCCCGAGGGCTTCACCCGCCGATCAGGCCCACCACGATCGGGCCGGTCAGCGGGAGCAGGATGCTGGAGATCGCGTAGGTCACGGTGTAGCCGATCAGGGGGACGGAGTTGCCGGTCACGCCGGTCACCGCGGAGATCGCCGGCGTGCTGCACTGCTGGCCCGCGATCGCGCCCACCAGGATCGGCGGTTCGATCTTGAGCAGCCGCCGGCCCAGGTAGAGCGACAGCAGCGCGGGGATCAGCACCATGCCGATGCCGGCGAACGGCAGGAGCGCCCCGTACTGCTTGAGCAGCGGCCCGGCCTGCGGTGCGGCGGCCAGCCCGGTGGCGGCGATGAACGTGGCCAGGCCGAGGTCCTTGGTCAGGGTGGCCGCCGCGGGCGGGAAGCTGCCGACGGCGCGGTGGCGGGAGCGGAACCAGCCGAACACCAGGCCGGACAGCAGGGCGCCGCCGCCCGTCCCCAGCGAGAGCGGCACCGAGCCCAGGTGGAGGGTGAGCTTGCCGATCAGCATGCCCAGCGTGACGCCCAGCCCCAGGTAGACGAAGTCGGTGGTGATCGTGCGCGGGACGGCGTAGCCGATGCGCTTGGTCGCGTCCTCGACGTCCGACGGGCTGCCGACGACGGTCAGCACGTCACCGCGCTTCACCGGGGTCGAGTCGGTCAGCGGCATGCGGTGTTCGCTGCGGGACAACGAGGTCAGGAACACGCCGTGGCTGCGCAGCGCCTTCAGCGGCTGTTCCGGCGCGGTCATCACGACCTCGCGGGTCTCCAGCGCGGCCTTGTTCTCCGGGAGGGTCCGCTCCACGCCGATCACGTTCTCCGCCTCGACCAGCGCCGCGCGCTCGCCGACCACCACGATCACGTCGCCGGCCGCCAGGACCAGGTCGGGGCCGGGGGTGGGGTCGCTGCCGTCCCGGCTCACCCGCTGCACGGTGGCCTGTCCGGGCAGCGACCGCTCGACCTCGGCGACGGTCCGCCCGGCCGCCTGGTCGACCTGGTAGGCACGCCCGACCAGGCCCGGCAGGGCGGGGGTGGTGTTCTCGTCGGCGTCGTCCCCGCCGAGCTTGTGCAGCAGGGCGCGCGACGAGTCGCGCAGGTTCACCTTCATCAGCGCGGGTGCCAGGCCGCTGGTGAACAGGACGATGGTGATCAGCCCGAACAGGTAGCAGACGGTGTACGCGGTGGCCACGTTGCCCTGCAACGCCGCCGCGGTCTGGCTGGGCAGGTCGAGCTTGCCGATGGCCTCGGTGGCCGTGCCGACCACGGCGGACTCGGTGGCGGCACCGGCGAGGATGCCGGTCGCCGTGCCGACGTCGAGGTCCAGCGCGGAGGCCAGCGTCAGCACCAGGGCCACCACGGTGACCGCCTCGACCAGCGACAGCACCCCGAGCTTGAGCCCGGACCGGTTGAGGTTGGCGAAGAACTGCGGGCCGCCGCTGAACCCGAGGGCGAAGATGAACAGCGCGAACGCGATGGTCCGCACCTGGTCGTTGAGCGACACCCCCAACAACCCGACCACGAGCGCCACGATCAACGTGCCGCAGATGCCACCCAGCTGGATCGGCCCGACCCGCAGCTTGCCCACCAGGTAGCCCAAGGCCAGGCAGACGAACAACGCGATCTCCGGTGTCGCCTGCAAGAGGTCCCGCACCCAGTCCATGTCCCCGCCCTCACCCCGAGAGTTCCGGCCGCGGCCCGTCGCTGGTCGGGCCGCCCGCCACCCGTGCCGCTCCGGTGCCCGGCTCGGGCGGGTCGCCGCGCGCCGGGGCGGGCTCCTCCCGGGCTCGCGGCGGGTTCCGCCGGGAGCCGCACCACATCCGGCCGCGCGTCCGCCCGGCCGGAGCGACGACCGCGCGGGCGACGTCCCGGCGCACCCGTGCGCACGGGCCGAGGGCGTGCGCGGTCGCCACGTCGCCGGACCGCTCCGGTGTGCCCACACGCACCTCCCGGTCGGACTATGCCCCCACCGGGCGTGGCACGCCGGAGGAGCGCCCCGGCCGTTCACCTGTCCGTGGGACGTCCCGCGCGGATGCGGCCGGCTCGACCTAGCCTCCGGGAGGCGTCCTCTGTAGACGAACGGCGGAGGGACCTTGAGCTTTCTCCGGGACGAGATCTTCCGGCCCTACCCCGAGCTGCTGGTGTTCCTGACCGTCGCGCTCGGCTTCCTGCTGGGCCGGATCCGGCGCCGGGCGATCGCGCTGGGCTCGGTCACCGGCTGCCTGCTCGCCGGGCTGGCGCTGGGGTGGCTGTTCGAGGTGCCGGTCAACGGCACGGTGAAGTCGCTGTTCTTCATCATGTTCCTGTTCGCCCTGGGTTACCGCGTGGGCCCGCAGTTCTTCCGGGGCCTGCGCAAGGACGGCCTGCCGCAGGTGCTGCTCGCGGTCGTGGTGTGCGTGGCGGGCCTGCTGGTGTGCTGGCTGTTCGCCGTGCTGCTCGGTTACGGGCCGGGTCTGAGCGCGGGCCTGCTCGGCGGCGCGCTGACCCAGTCGGCGGTGATCGGCGTGGCGGGCGACGCGATCGGCAGCCTGCCGGGCCTGTCCCACGACCAGGTCACCGAGCAGCAGAACCTGGTGGCCATCGGCTACGCGGTCACCTACCCGCTGGGCACGATCCTGTGCGCGATCCTGCTGGCCAACGTCCTGCCCCGGCTGGTCGGGCGGGACCTGGCGAAGGACAGCGCCGAGCTGGCCCGGGAGCTGGACGCGGGCACCGACGACCCGGACGTGGGGGAGGGGTACTACGAGGTGGTGCTGCGGGCGCACACCGTCGCGCACCCGGCCGTGGTCGGCCAGAGCATCGAGGCGTTCGAACGGGCGCAGGCCGAGCGGGGCCGGCGGATCTACCTCACCCGGGTCCGGCGTGACGGCAGGATCCTGCCGCAGGAGCAGGGGATCGTGCTCGCCGAGGGCGACGTGGTCGCGGTCAGCGCGATCCGGGGCGACATCGTCGCCTACGACCCGGAACGCGAGATCGGGCCGGAGGCCGACGACGTCGAGCTGCTCGGCTACCGGACCGAGACCCTGCACGTCGTGGCCGGCGCGAAGGCGCACCTCGGGCAGAGCCTCGCCGAGCTGCGCCGTGAACCGTTCATGGTCGGCGTGTACGTCACCGAGCTGCACCGGTCGGGCGCGAAGTTCCCGCTCCGGCTGTCCACGACGATCGAACGCGGCGACACCCTGCTGCTCACCGGCCCGCAACGGCTCGTCGGGCCGGCCGCCGAGCAGCTCGGCAAGCCGGTGCCGACCAGCTTCGCCACCGACATGACCTGGGTCGGCCTGGGCATCTTCCTGGGCGGCTGCATCGGCATCCCGGCCCTGCACGCGGGCGGCGTGCCGATCAGCCTGTCCACCTCCGGCGGCGCGCTGATCACGGGCCTGGTGTTCGGCTGGTTGCGCGCGAAGCACCCGACCTTCGGCAACGTGCCGGGCGGCGCGCAGTGGTTCATGGACACCCTGGGCCTGTGCCTGTTCGTCGCGGTCGTCGGCATCAACGCCGGGCCGAGCTTCACCAACGGCCTGGCCCAGGCCGGGTGGGGCCTGCTGCTGCTCGGCGCGGTCGCCACGGTCGTGCCGCTGCTGGTCGGGTTCGCGGTCGGGCACTGGGTGCTCGGGATGCGGATGCCGATCCTGGTGGGCGTGCTCGCGGGCGCGCAGACCACCACCGCCGCGATCGGCGCCATCAACGAGTCCGCCAAGAGCCAGATCCCCACGATCGGGTACACGATCCCGTACGCGGTCGGCAACGTGCTGCTGACCATCTGGGGCGCCGTGATCGTCCTGCTGCACCACTGAGATCCCACCCTGAGAACCGAGCCGCACCCGTCGGGGCACAGAGAGGCCGTCGCCATGCCGAAGTCGTCCGTCACCCGGGCCGAGATGCGGGAGCTGGCCGGGCTGAGCCCGTTCGAGCTCAAGGGCGAGTTCATCCGCCTGGCCGAGCACCACCACGACGACCAGCGGGCCCGCTCCGCGCTGCTGATGCTCAACGCCGGGCGCGGCAACCCGAACTGGATCGCCACCGGGCCGCGCGAGGCGTTCTACGCGCTGGGCCACTTCTCGCTGACCGAGAGCCGGCGCGTCTGGACGGCGGACAACCTGGGCGGGATGCCGGCGAAGGCCGGGATCGCCGACCGGTTCGCCGCGTTCGTCAAGGCCCACCCCGACCTGCCCGGCATCGACCTGCTGGAGCGCTCGGTGCGGCTGGGGACCGAGCGGTTCGGCTTCGACCCGGACTCCTGGGTGCACGAGCTGACCGACGGCATCACCGCCGACAACTACCCGACCCCGGACCGGATGCTGGCGCTCACCGAGCAGGTCGCCCGCGCCTACCTGCACCAGGAGCTGTTCGACGGGCGGCCCGCCGACACCGGGCTGAAGCTGTTCGCCACCGAGGGCGGCACCGCCGCCATGTGCTACATCTTCGACTCGCTGATCGCGAACGGCGTGCTGCGCAAGGGCGACCGGATCGCGCTGATGGTGCCGATCTTCACCCCGTACATCGAGATCCCCGACCTGGACGAGTACCAGTTCGACGTGGAGCTGGTGCACGCCGACCTGTTCGTGGAGCAGGGGGTGCGGCAGTGGCGCTACCCGACCGAGGAGGTCGCCAAGCTCGCCGACCCGTCGATCCGGTTGGTGTGCCTGGTGAACCCGAGCAACCCGCCGTCGCTGGCGCTGTCGGACCGGGTGCGCGACCAGATCTCCGGGATCATCGCCAACGACAACCCGGACCTGATCGTGGTGACCGACGACGTCTACGGCACGTTCGTCAACGGCTTCCGCACCATCGCCGCCGACCTGCCGCGCAACAGCCTGCTGGTCTACTCCTACTCCAAGCACTACGGCGCGACCGGCTGGCGGCTGGGCCTGATCGGCCTGCACGACGACAACGTGATCGACGACCTGATCACCCGCCTGCCCGAGGAGGAGCAGGACCGGCTGCGCGCCCGCTACGGCACGTTGTCGCTGCGGCCCGACAAGATCCCGTTCATCGACCGCCTGGTCGCGGACTCCCGGCGGGTCGCGCTCAACCACACCGCCGGGCTCAGCCTGCCCCAACAGGTCCAGCTCGGGCTGTTCTCGCTGTTCGCGATGCAGGACGAGGGCAAGGCGTACAAGGCGCGCGTGCAGGAGATCGTGCGGACCAGGTTGGAGCTGCTGGTCGAGGGCGCGGGCATGAAGATCGCCGACGACCCGCAGCGCGCCGGGTACTACCTGGAGCTGGACCTGCTGGCGGAGGCCGAACGCGTGTACGGCGCGGAGTTCGCGCGGCACCTGGAGGCGACCTACGAGCCGATCGACCCGTTGTTCCGGCTGGCCGAGCACGCCTCCGTGGTGCTGCTCAACGGCGGCGGGTTCGACGGGCCGAAGTGGTCGGTGCGGGTGTCGCTGGCCAACCTGGACGACCTCGACTACCTCAAGATCGGCCACCACCTGCACACCGTGTTCGCCGAGTACCACGACGAGTGGACGTCGGCGTGACCTGACGGGCCACCGGTCGACTGATCGGACGACTCCGGCGTTTCGACGGCCGCCCAACGCATCCCGGTGCGTCGGGCGGCTTTGTCGCGCGTTGTGGCCCTACTGCCGGTGGCGGAGCGCGGGCTCGGCCGTGCGCACCGGATACATGCCGTTCGGAGCCTTCGCAGTCACGATTTCGTCGAGGTTCTGTGCAGGTTCGGCGGTCCGGCCCCAAACCCGCCCGTGAAGTACCGGCGAGTTGTTAATTGAGTTCGTTGCCCGTCAACGTGAGGAGATGTCGTGGGTAGAGCACGACGCTTGGGGGCTGTGTTCGCCTCACTCGTGGTCGTCGCGGCCTCGGCGGTGGTCGCCGTCACGGCCGCCACGGCCGCGCCGCAGGTGCACCGCGTGCTCGACCCGGGATCGGTCCGGGAGTCCGTCGAGTACCTGACCGACACCTACGGCGTGTCGAAACAGGAAGCCCTGCGCCGCCTGCAACTCCAGGACGACGCCACGCGCCTGGACGAGGCGCTGAGCCGTGATGCCGGTGCCACCTACGGCGGCATGTGGCTCGACCACGCCGCCGGCGGCGTGCTGGTCGTCGCGATGACCCGGCCGGCCGACGCCGACAAGTACCTGAAGGCGGTGCCGGACCGGGAGAACGTCCGCACCAAGGCGGTGCGGTACTCCCTGGCCGACCTGAACGCCGCGCGCGACCGGATCGCCACCAAGGTCGGGGCGGGCTCGGACGCGGTCTACCTGCCCGCGGTCAGCGAGTCCGACAACCAGGTCGTGGTGTGGGAACGCGGCTGGGTCGCCGCCGAGAAGCAGGGCCGGGTCGGTGCCGCCGCCGTCGAGGCCGACAGCGCCCGGTCCGCCGTCGCGGCCGAGCCCGCGGGCCTGGTCGCCACCCGCACCCTGGTCAAGCCGGAGCCGATGGCCACGCCCAACGTGGACTGGGGCTTCTGCCACCCGCTGTACTGCACGAACCACGGGCCGATGCGCGGCGGCCTGCGGCTGGACATGCAGCGCGACGCCCAGCCGGGCCAGACCCCGACGTGGGGCGGCTGCACGGCCGGGTTCAACCTGCGCTCGACCGGCGGCGGCTTCCCCGGCGTGCCGTGGGTGCTGACGGCGGGCCACTGCATGGCCACCAAGACCAACAACACGCCGACCCAGCACAACGGGACGAGCGTGCTCAGGCAGCACGGCATCGAGAAGAACTCCTACCCGTACGACTACGCGGCGCTCCAGTACGTCGACACCGCGACCGCGACCACGTGGCTGGGCAGCCACACCGGCCGCAACCGGGTGCTCAAGTACTGCCGCAACGGCGGCGCGGACAGCAACGCCGACACGCCGTGCGGCGAGCAGGCCACCACGGCCGACGAGTTCATCACCGGCACGCACGCGTTGGCCGAGATCAAGGCCGGCTGGGTCGTGTGCGCCACCGGGTCCGGCTCCAACGTGGTGAACTACCCGGCCTCGCACGACAGCGGCGCGGGCACCGGCTACCTGGTCGGCACGCGCTGCGGCCGGGTGCTGTCCACCGACGTCGGCATCAACACCGACCTGTGCGCCCGCCCCGGTGACAGCGGCGGACCGCTGTTCAGCCAGGTCGACCACACCGCCCTGGGCATCCTCGAAGGCAGTCAGCAGTCCCGCGGCGGCGCGTGCTGGGCGGGCGAGCTGAACAACTACGTGCCCATCGAGACCATCATCACCGACCTGAACCAGCGCATCGCCGGACAGGGCACGGTGTTCTCGGTGATCACCACGCCCAACGGCTGACCCGGGCGACCACCCCGGACCGTCGACCCGGACGGCGGACCAGCGCTTCGGCGATGGCCCGCTGGACCGGGTCGACGGCGGTCCTGCCGTCCTCCACGTCCCACAGGGTGTTCTGCAGGACGCGGCCCAACGTCCACGCGGTGGCCTGGGCGCGGTCCAGCTCCAGGGTTTCGGTCAGGTGGTCGAAGCGGCGCAGGACGGCGCGCTGCGGTTCGACCAGGTGCTCCCACCGGTTGTCCAGCGCGGGCTGGAGGTCGAACCCGGGGTGGCCGGCCAACGGCTCGGGGTCGATCGCCAGCCACGGTTCCCGTTGCGCGGCAAGGACGTTGTCGTAGTGCAGGTCCCAGTGCAACAACCGGTCGCCGGGCTCGTCGAGCACCTCGGCGACGGCCGCCGCGCACGAGCGCACCAGCTCGCGGTCGGCCGGGTCGGCGAGGACGGGCAGCGCGGCCGGGACGTCGGCCAGCATCGCGGCGGCCACGTCGACTAGCCGGCGCATCCCGGCGGGCGCGGGCACCGACGTCAGCCGGCGGAGCAGCCCGGCCAGGACGGCCACCGCCTCGTCGTCGTCCTCGACGGTCGACAGCGGACGGGTGGCGTCGAGGCGTTCGAGCAGCGCGGACCCGCTGCGCGGGTCGTGGTCGAGCAGGCGGACGATCCCGTCGCCGCGCCAGGTCTCCAGGCCGGCGGCGGTGCCCGCCGACTCCGCGGTGACGGGCTGGAGCCGCAGCACGGCGGCCGTGCCGTCGGCCCGGGTGACCGGCAGGACCAGCGACGCCATGCCGTGCCGGGTGGAACCGTCCGGGCGCAGGTCCCAGCGGTCGAGCAGGTCGTCGGCCAGGCGCGGCAGCGCGGCCAGCCAAGCCCGGCCGGCGGGGTTGTCGTGCGAGGTGCGCAGCACGTCGGGGATGTCGAGGTGCACGGGGTGGTTCTCCTTCGTGGGCGGTCGGATCGACTGCGGGTGACGAAGGAGGCGAAGGCGGTGCCCGTCGGCCGGGCAGGCGTCATTGCACGATCCCACCGTACCCGCTCGGGACTCCGGTCTGCCGGCGCTGAGAACCGGCGCTGAGGACCGGCGCCGGCCCGCGAGCGAGACGCCTCGGTCGCTCGGGCCCGCGACGCGCCCGCCGGTCGCTACGGTGGCCGGATGAGCGGTGCGCCGGGTCGGGTGATCTTCCTCAACGGGACGTCGAGCGCGGGCAAGACCAGCCTGGCGCGGGCCATCCAGGACGAGAGCGGCACCCCGTTCGTCTACTGGGGCGTCGACACGCTGTTCGGCCTGGTGCCACCGAACTGGGGCGGCGGGCGGGACGGTCCGCTCAGCCACGACGGCTTCCGGTACGACCGGACCGGCCGGGACGCGGACGGGCAGCCGACCGTGGTCATCCGCTACGGCGAGGTCGGCCGCCGGATGCTGCGGTCCGCGCGGGCCGCGGCCGTCGCGTTCGCGCACGGCGGCGACGACCTGGTGATCGACGAACTGCTGCTGACCCCGGACCTGATGCCGGAGTGGCTCGCCGCGCTGTCGGGCCTCGACGTGCTCCTGGTGGGCGTCACCTGCCCGCTGGAGGTCGCCGAACGCCGCGAACGCGTCCGCGCCCACCCGATCGGCCTGGCCCGCGGCCACTTCCACGCGGTGCACGACCACGGCACCGCCTATGACCTGACCGTCGACACCACCACGGCAACACCCGCCGAGCTGGCCAGGGCGGTCCTGGCCCGGTGATCGCGCGCGGGCCCCGGCCGCGCTGGAACGTTCCGGCGGGGACAGGGCCATCGTGCGGCGTGGCGCGTGACGGGGCCACCGGGTTCGCCGCCGGGCCGTCCCTCCGCTCGATCCGCGAAAGGACGGCCCGGCCGGCTCACCCCAGCCCGGCTTGCACGGGAGTCCCGGATTCCGCGAGTCCGGCCAGCGCCTGCGGCAGCGGCCCGCGGTGCAGCACCCCGAGGCGTTGGGTGGCGCGGGTGAGGGCCACGTACAGCTCGGCCGCGCCGCGCGGGCCCTCGGCGAGGATCCGCTCCGGCTCCACCACCAGGACGGCGTCGTACTCCAGGCCCTTGGTCTCCGACGCGGGCACCGTGCCCGGCACCCCCGGCGGACCGATCACCACGCTGGTGCCCTCGCGGCCGGCCTCGTCCCGCACGAACTCCTCGATCGCGGCGGCCGTCCCGTCCTCGGTGACCAGCCGCGACCACGGCTGGACGCCGCACGCGCGGACCGACTCCGGCGGCTGGACCCCCGGCGCGAACTCGGCGAGCAGCGCGGCGGCCACGGCCATGATCTCCGCGGGCGTGCGGTAGTTGACCGTCAGCGACCGGTACACCCAGCGGTCGGGCACGTACCGGTCCAGCACCGCGCCCCACGACGTCGCGCCCGCCGGCGACCGGCGTTGCGCGAGGTCGCCGACCACCGTGAACGACCGGCCCGGACAGCGCCGCATGAGCACCCGCCAGTCCATCTCGGACAGTTCCTGGGCCTCGTCGACCACGACGTGCCGGTAGGTCCAGTCGCGGTCCGCGGTGGCGCGCTCGACCAGGTCCCGGGTGTCGCTCTCGACGAACCGGTCGGCCAGGTCCTCGGCGAAGAGCAGGTCCGTGGCGTACAGGTGGTCCTCGTCGTCCATCGAGTCCTGCCGGCCGACCAAGCCGTCCAGCACGCCGGCGGCGAACTCGGCCTGCGCCTTGCGCTCCCGCTCGGCCGCCCGGTCGTCGGCCTTGTCCCGCCCGAGCAGGTCGACCAGCTCGTCCAGCAGCGGCGCGTCCGAGACCGTCCACGCCTCGCCGTCGGCCCGCCCCAGCGCCGGGTCCGCGCCGGCCGCGCGCAGCCGCGCGGGGGAGGAGTAGAGCTGCGCCAGCAGCTCCTGCGGCGTCAGCACCGGCCAGAGCTCGTCCAGCGCGGCGGTGAACACCTCGTCGTCCGCCAGCTCCTTGAGCAGGTCGCCGCGCACGCGCTCCCAGGTGTCGCGGTCCGACCGCTTCAACCACCCCCGGCCGATCCGGCCGATCGCCCGCTCGGTGAGCACGTAGGTGACGATCTCGGTGAACACCGCGCGCGCCTCGTTGTGCGGCTGCCCGCTCTTGCGCGCCTCGTCGCGTGCCCACTCCGCGGTCTCGGCGTCGATCCGCACCGTGACGCCGCCCAGCGTGATCGGCAACGGGTCGTCGGGCAGGGTCTGCCGGTCGGCGATCGCCGCCGCCAGCACGTCGAGGATCTTCAGCGAGCCCTTGAGCCGGACGGCCTCCGGACCGTCCTCGGCGGTCACCCGCAGACCGGGTACGAAGCCGCCGGTGGTCGTGAACACCACGTCCGACTCGCCCAGCGACGGCAGGACGCGGCCGATGTGGTTGAGGAACGCCGGGTTGGGCCCGACCACGAGCACGCCGTGCCGCTCCATCCGCTCGCGCTGGGTGTAGAGCAGGTACGCGACGCGGTGCAGGGCCACCACGGTCTTCCCGGTGCCGGGACCGCCCTCGATCACCACCACGCCGGGGTGGTCGAGCCGGATGATCCGGTCCTGCTCGGCCTGGATGGTCGCGACGATGTCGCGCATGCCCTCGCCGCGCGGCGCGTTGACCGCCGCGAGCAGCGCCGCGTCACCGCGCTCGCCGGCGTCCGGGCGGCCGAGCACCTCGTCGGTGAAGTCGGCCACCTGGCGGCCGCGGGTGTGGAACTGGCGGCGGCGGCGCATGTTCTCCGGGTGCGCGGCGGTGGCGGTGTAGAACGGGCGGGACGCCGGGGCGCGCCAGTCCAGCAGCACCGGCTCGTACTCGTCCCGCTCGTCGAACAGGCCGATCCGGCCGATGTAGGAGTGGTCACCGGACAGGGTGTCCAAGCGGCCGAAGCACAGCCCGTTGTCGGCGACCTCCAGCCGCCGCACCTGCTTGGCCGACGCGCGCACCTGGTCGTCCCGCTCCATCGGGGTCCCGCCGGTGCCCGCCAGCGCGGCGGTGAACTCGGCCTTCACCCGCGCGCGCTCGGCGTCCAGCCGCTCGTACAACCCGGCCACGTAGTCCCGCTCGGACCGCAGTTCCTCGTCGTACCCCTGAGTTGACACATGCCCCTCGCAGCGTTTAATCTGGAATTACGTTCGGCGGGTACTCCAGTGGCTGGTGGAGGACACGCCGACTTTTTATTTTCCACCTCGTGTCAAGTTCCCCCGCGCTGGGCGAAGGAGCAGGCCCCGGCCGTGAGGCCGGTCCGAGGTGCTCCTACAACGGGTCGAGGGTCGCGCGCGTCCGGTGCGTCGACGGTGGTGCTCGCACTGCACATCTCCTGTTTTTCGACGGGTTCGGCTTCGGCGTGCGATTCTGCGGCACGACCCGGGTCTTGCCGCAAGCCCCCCGGTGCGCTATATGTTGATAGTGGAAAGGTGCGGGTAGCCCCCTTTTCCCTCTCGCCGGGCATCGGCTGGTGCGCTCGCGGCCGTCCTCGGCGCCCATCGCGCTCTCATGGTCGCCGTCCGACGCCCGGTGCGCTCGGCGGCGGCGTCATTCACGATCGTCCGCTTTACGAACGTTGTGCCGGTGAACTCCGGTTCACAGAAGACGTCGGTACGGCCCTGCGGATCATCACCCGCTCGGCGGGGTCACCATTCCTGCGGCCGACTCCCACCGGCGCGGGCGTTCGGCGGCGTCACGGGTGCTTGGGGGGCTCCTCCAACACCATTGTGGTCCGAGCGGGTGAGGTCTGTGGACGACCTGGGACCGGCGCGGGTGATAGCGCAGACTGGCGCGCATGGTCGACCAGCCGGGCGTGCGCAACGAGCTGCACGGACAGCCGCACGGACCGACGGTGCAGGCCGGTTCGATCGGGAACCTGTGGCTGACCTCGGGTGAGCGCGCGGGCGAGCGTCCCGCCGACCTGTTCGCCGCTGCCGCCTCCCGCGCCCGCGAGTTCGTGCTCGCCGCGCACGACCTGCCCGGCGCGGTCGCCCTCGACCAGCTCACCGAGGACGTGCGGGACCTGGCGCGGGCCCAGCCACGGGTCTCGCCGGACCAGGTGCTGGCGCACGTCGTGCAGGCGCAGCGGGCGGCGTTCGCGCTGCTCGACACCTGCCGCAACCCCGGCGTCCGGCGACGGCTGTACTTCCTGGCGGGGATCGTCGGCGCGATGCTCGCCCGCGCGGCGCACGAGTGCGGCGACCCCCGGGGCGCCGGGCTGCACGCCCGGGTCGCGTTCCAGTGCGCCGAGCACGCCGACCACGACGGCCTGCGGGCCCGCGTCCGCGCCCTCCAGGCGGCGGTCGCGTACTGGTGCGGCCGGCCGCACGAGGCGTTGCGCCACGCCCGTTCCGGCGCGGTGTTCGCCGAGCGGGCCGGCAGCACGATGGCCGCGCGGCTCCCGGTCAGCGAGGCGCGGGCGTGGGCGGTGCTCGGCGACGTGCGGCGCACCTTGGACGCCCTGCGCCGCGCCGAGCGGGCCTGGGAGCGGGTGCGGCCCGACGAGCTGGACGAGTTCGGCGGCGTGTGCGCGTTCACCTGGTCGCGGCACCTGCACTTCGCCGCCAACGCGCTGACCTGGCTGACCGGCGAGGCGGTCGCGGTCGAGCGGTACGCCACCGCCGCCGTCGCCGCGTACGGGGACCGCTCGACCGCCGAGTGGGCGTTCGGGTCGCACGCCGGCGCGCACACCGACCTGGCCATCGCCCGCCTGCGCCGCCATGACCTGCCCGGTGCGGCCGAAGCGCTCGCGCCCGTGCTCGACCTCCCGCCCCCGTTGCGGATCAGCACGATCGTCCTCGCCGTGCGGCGCGTGCGCCAACACCTGCCGGCCGCGCGCAGCGACCTGCACGAACGGGTCGCCACCTTCGCCCGCACCCCGCTCGACGCGCTCTCGTCCTGACCTCGGTGGGGTCGACGTCACTTCCGGCAACACGTTCGGACGCCCGTGCCCCTGGCGTTCCCGTGCGGCATGGCTCTCGGCGTGGCGGCACGCCGGCAGCGCGCCGAACAACCCTCTCACGTCGCCCAACTGGCCGTGCCAGACTGCTGGACACTGGCGCGATAACAGCCACAATGCGCCGACGGCTTTGGGTCCTGGCCCGCAACCGGCCCGTTCGCCGCGCTCGTGGCGGGGCGGCAGAAGGTCTACGGCGTCAGTACGCGCTGATCTCGTGCGCAGTCCAGATCGCCGCGGCCTGCTCGTGCGAGTTGACGCCCTGGAAGAACGCGTCGGACAGCTCGTCGAAGTCCGGGTTGTCGAGGCCGACGAGATCGAGGAACCTGGGGCGGTGGATGGCGAACGAGGTCGTCTCGGTCAGCGGCACGTACGGGACAGCCACCCTCATCGTGACGGGGGAGGGGCCGTAGAGGACGGCCTCGACGACAAGCGCGTCCACCTTGCCGTCGTCGGAGTGCAGGAAGGTGTCGATGACGATCACCGCGCGGACCGCGTCGTTCTCGTTGCTGTACAACGCGTCCTGCGCGGCCCGAGCCGCTTCGCCCAAGTCGTCCAACAGGTAGCGGCTCAACGTCCGCTCCCCGTCCGCCGTCTGGTGGGCCAGGATCGGGATCAGCGTCTCCCCCTCGGACACGGACCAGACACCGTGGGCGGCGATGTGCCCCGCCATCATCGCGGTTTCGATCATGCCGGCGAGTATTCCACCCCGACCACACCGCTCGGGCCACGTTCGACAATTCCGAAGGCCCGCAAGCCCTCTGTATCGAACGGGCGCGTCCACGACATCGGTTCGGCGGCGTCGCCCCGATATGGCGTCGGGTCGGCGCTAGTCCCACTCCTCGTCGTCGTCGGGCAGGTCACCGGTGCGCCACAACCGGATCAGGCAACACTCGACGCCGTCGCCCTCACGTCCCTGGAACCCGACGTCGAGGACGTAGTACCCAGGCCCCTCGGGCAGTTCTCCGTCGATTGCGGCGCCGGTGGGGGAGCCGAGCACGAACGTACCGCTCGGAAACTCCACGGTGAACACCCGCGCCGGCGACCCACCGACCGTCACGGGCTCGCCGGACCACACCTCGATATCCACCGTGACCGGCACCAGATCCTGGACGCACTGGACGAACAGCTCGTAGTCGCTGGCCGCCACGACATCGGCGTACGACCGGCGCAACGCGTCCTCGGTGCCCACCCCGGCGTCGTTGTCGATGTCCCGCAACGTGATCAGGCGGTACGCGGGCCTGCTGACCAGCCGGTGGTGCCCGATCCTGGTCACTGAGCCGGATTCGGTCACAGCACAAGCTTAAACGCCCACGACCGCCACGCCGTCACCGGTTGCCCGGGTAGTTCAAGGGCCCGGCGACCGATGCGGCCTTGTCCGCCGCCGCTCGCAGCCACGGCTCGGCGGAAGCGTCCTGGGTGAGGTTGATGTAGAGCGACGCGGTGTGGATCAGGTACCGGTGGCTGCGGCTGGTGAAGCCGCTCTGCACCGCGGCGTCGGTGTCGCCGCCGGTGCCGCAGATCCGGGAGCCGGGATCGGTGGTCGGGCACAGGATGCCCCACGACCCTGAGCGGTACGCGTCGTAGGCGGTCGTCGCCGTCTGCTTGTCCGCCATGGGAACCACCCACACCATGACGACGATCTGGTCCGACGCGTCGACGTAGGTCGCGGCCAGTGCGTCACGGCAACCGGACTCGACCAGGATGCTCCGCACCTCGTCGCTCAGGTGGTCGGTGACGCAGGCGCGGGTGCTGGCGTTGGTCAAGTTGTACTTGACTTCCTTGGCATCCACGAACGACTCCGGCAGCAGACCCGCCGACGTCAGCGGGGTGCGGTCGGTGGACTCGCGGTCCAAGTCGGTCGGGTCGAACGCCGGCGTAGTGGTGGTGGTCTCGGTGGTGGTCGAGTAGTCCTGTGTCGTCCGGTAGTCCTGGGACGTGGCGGACGAACCACTCCCACCGCCGCCCCTGATGGCGTTGGCGACTCCATCGATGATCTGCCCACGAAACAGGAACAACCCCGCAACAACCACAAGCACCACCGCCCCCACCACCTTCCCCGCAACCCCCTTGCCAACCGGTGGAATCGCCGGAACCGCAACACCTCGGCTCGCTCCCTCCACCTCCAACTTCCTCGTCGCCTTCCGCAGCGGCAGGGAAATCGGACCGGTCGGCGATCCCAGCAACGCCCGTGCCCCGACGATCGACGGTCGCCGCGCCGGATCCCGGTCCAACAGTGCCGCGATCAGCGGTGCGAGCGGCCCGGCGCGGGTCGGCGACGGCGTCGGCTCCAGCAGTACGGCGGTGAGCGTGGCCGTCGGCGTATCCCGCCGAAACGGTGACAACCCCTCGACAGCTTGGAACAGCGTCACCCCGAGCGAGTACAGATCACTTGCCGGCAACCCGTCCTGGCCGTTGAGCCGCTCCGGGGCCATGTACTCCACCGAGCCGATCAACGTCCCCGTGCCGGTGATGGACGTGTCGGCGGAATGCACCGCGATGCCGAAGTCCGTCAACAGCGCGTCCCCACGGTCGTTGAGCAACACGTTCGCGGGCTTGACATCCCGATGCACGATCCCGGCGGCGTGAGCAGCTTCGAGGGCGTTGAGCAGGTCACCGGCCACCTTGGTCGCCGAGTCGCCTCCTAACGCACCCTTTTCCAGCCGTCGCTCCAACGACTCACCCGTGACCAGGCGCATCACGATCCACGGCACGCCGTCCTCGGTCACGACGTCGTGCACAGCCACGATGTTCGGGTGGTCGCGCAGCGCGGCGGCGTTGCGCGCCTCACGCCGTGCACGAGCCAACCGCTCATCCCTCTCGACGGCCGACATCCCAGGAGACAGCCACACCTCCTTGACCGCGACGTCGAGCTGAAGCACCTCATCCCGAGCCCGCCACACCCGCCCCATGCCACCGAAGTCCAGTGCCTCGACAAGCCGATGGCGTCCGCCGACCAACTGCCCCACGTCCGCCATGTCCCCCACCGAGATGCCCGCCCCAACCCACCCCGACGAACGCTACGGACCACCCCACCCCTGCGCACCCCTTATGACCGCTACCGGCCATCACTTTCGACGGCGGCGGCGCACGAAGACCGGCGCACGCCGGCGAGTTCCACTGACCGTCCGGCTGGTTTTCAGGTAGATGGATCGCCGGGTGCGCAGTCGTCAGTCGTCCGAGCGAATCTGACACTGCAATATTGACAGTGTCCGATCCAAGGTGCAGCATTGCTCCTGTGAGTGACGAGCTGTGGACCATCGAACAGCTCCCGGAGCGGGTCGCCGCGCTGCTGGCCGAGAACTACGACGGGCAGCGCAACGGCCGGGTGCGGGAGCTGCCGAACGGGCGCGCCATCCGGTGGTACACCACCATCGGCCTGGTCGACCGGCCTGCTGCCCATCGGGGGAGAACCGCCCTCTACGGGCGCAGACACCTGCTCCAGATCGTCGCGGTGAAGAAGCTCCAGGCCTCCGGACACTCGTTGGCCGAGATCCAACTGGTGATGATGGGCGCGACGGACGCGAAGCTCGCGGAGCTGGCCGGCGCGCCGATCCGGACGGAGGGCTTCTGGCGGGAACGGGCGGTCGCCCCGGCCCCGCCGGAGCCCGCCGGCACCGGCCGTGACACTGTCAGGGTCGTGCCGACCGTCCGGTTGAACGACAGTGTCACGGTCGTGCTCGACGCCGCCGAGCGGGTCCCCGACGCCGAGGAGCTGGCCGAGATCGAAGCCGCCGCGGCACCCCTGCTCGACCTGCTCGCCCGCCTGGGCCTGGCCCCGACCACTGGAGAGGACGACCAATGACCACCCCCATCGAGGTGCTCGCCGCCGGGCCCGACGCCGGGCCCGACGCCGGCGACGACGGCCTCGGCTGCCTGCGCACCGACCGCGGCAACCTGCCGCTGGAAGCAGTCGACGTCCGCGCCTCGATCACCGGGCTGGCCTCGCTGACGACGATCACCCAGACCTTCCACAACCCGCACGCCGAGCCGCTGGAGGCGACCTACATCTTCCCGCTGCCGTCCCGCTCCGCGGTGACGGCGCTGCGGATGGAGGCCGACGACCGCGTGGTCGACGGCGTGCTCAAGGAGCGCGGCGAGGCGCGGGCCGAGTACGACCAGGCCATCGCCGGCGGCAAGCGGGCGGCCATCGCCGAGGAGGAGCGGCCGGGCGTGTTCACCACCCGGGTCGGCAACGTCCTGCCCGGCGAGCGGGTCACCGTCCGGCTGACGCTGGCCGGCGCGCTGGCCTACGAGGACGACGCGGCCACCTACCGGCTGCCGCTGGTCGTCGCACCCCGCTACATCCCCGGCGCACCGCTGGCGGGCGGGCAGGTCGGGGACGGCGTGGCCGCCGACACCGACGCGGTGCCGGACGCGTCCCGGATCAGCCCGCCGGTGCTGCTACCGGGGTTCCCCAACCCGGTGCGGCTCTCGGTCGTGGTCGAGGTCGACACCGCGGGCCTGCCGGCGGCGACCCCGTCGGCGAGCCTGCACGCGACCGTGACCGAGCGGACCTCACGCGGGTTCCGGGTGACGGTCGAACCCGGCGCGCGGGTGGACCGCGACTTCCTGCTGCGGCTGGCGTTCGCCGACACCGGAGTGGTGCGCACCGCGCTCGCCGTCCGGCCGGACGAGGGCGGCGCAACCGGGACGTTCGCGCTGACCGTGCTGCCGCCCCGCGCCGAGACCGCCGCGCGCGGCCGGGACGTCGTGCTGGTGCTCGACCGCTCGGGATCCATGCACGGCTGGAAGATGGTGGCCGCGCGGCGGGCGGCCGGCCGGATCGTGGACAGCCTGACGACCGGTGACCGGTTCGCCGTCCTGGCGTTCGACAACGTGGTGGACACGCCGACCGCGCTGCCGGCGGGCCTGGTCGAGGCGACCGACCGGCACCGCTACCGCGCCGTGGAGTTCCTGTCCGGGCTCGACGCCCGGGGCGGCACCGAGATGCTCGCGCCGCTGCGCCGCGCCGGCGAGCTGCTCGGCCACGACGGCGACCGGGAGCGCGTCCTGGTCCTGGTCACCGACGGCCAGGTCGGTGACGAGGACCGGCTGCTGCGCGAACTCGCGACCCCGTTGGCCGGGGTTCGGGTGCACACGGTCGGCATCGACCGGGCGGTCAACGAGGCGTTCCTCCAGCGGCTGGCCGGCACCGCCGGCCGGTTCGAGCTGGTCGAGTCGGAGGACCGGCTCGACGACGCCCTGCGCGGCATCCACCGGCGCATCGGCTCGCCGGTGCTGACCGGCCTGGCGGTGCTCGCCGAGGGGCTCGACGTCGAATCACTCGCGCCGGCCCCGCTGCCGGACCTGTTCCACGGCGCGCCGGTGGTGGTCACCGGGCGGTACCGGGGACGGCTGGACGGGGTCGACCTGTCCGGTGACGGCGGGTGGCGGCAGCGGGTCGAGGCCGTGTCGAGCGACAACCCCGGCCTGCCGGCGCTGTGGGCGCGGGCGCGCGTGCGCGACCTGGAAGACCGGTACGTCGTGGGCGTAGGCGACCTGGCGGAGCTGGAACGCCGGATCGTGGCGACGTCCCTGGAGTTCGGGGTGCTGTCGCGGTTCACCGCGTTCGTGGCGGTCGACTCGCGGGTGGTGAACGAGTCCGGGGAGGTCCACCGGGTGACCCAGCCGGTGGAATCGCCCTCGGGCTGGGAGGCCGCCCCGTTCGCCGGCGGTGGCGGCTTCGGTGCCGCGCCCGCCGCCGCACCGGGACGGCCGGCCGCCGCGCCTCGCCGGGCGCGGGCGTCCTACGACGCCTTGGCCATGCCCGAGATGGCCGTTCCCGCGCCGAAGCTCGCCGCCACCGGGCCATCACGGCCGGCGATGCCCGCACCCCGCCCCGTGCCGCCGCCCGCCCCGTCGCCCGCACCGCCTTCCGGACCCCCGGCCGCACCGCCCTCCGGGACGCCGGTCGCACCGCCTTCTGCACCGTCCCCGTTGCCGCACCCCGTGCCGCAGCCGGCACCGCACCCCGTGCCGGCGGCACCAGCGGTCACGGTGGCCCAGTTCGTGGTGCGGGAGCTTGAGGTGCTGCGCGCGACCGAGTTGGGGGCTGCACAGGCCGCTCTGGGCCGCTTGGCCAGTGAGATCACCCGCCTGGCGCCGGGATGGACCGCCGCTGGGGAGTCCGCGCAGCAGGTGAGCGCGCTGACCGATCTCGCGGCGGTGTTGGCGTCGGTGCCGGCTGGGGGATCGGCTGAGGGGTCGACTGGGGGATCGGCTGGGGACGAGGCCGAGTTCGCGCGGCGGTTGGCGGAGGCGATCAACACCTTGGAGGGGCTTGCCACGCCCCGGAAGCGGGTGCCGTTCTGGAAACGTCGCTGATCCTGAGTGACGTACGACACTTCGTCACAGAGGGCCTCCGACCAGGGGGCGGGCTTACCGGAATGGGTGAATGCTTAGGCTGTTGTCGCATGTCATGCCGCGTTAGCTACTCGAAGTGGCGAAATTCCTCCCTGATCATTACTCCGTTGTGCCACTATTAGCCTGTTCGTGCGGACGAGGGGCCGCTGAACGTGACTCGGCGCAGTGTGCTGAGTCGGTTGTGAAGGCTAGGCAGATCCTCAGGGGGAGGAAGATCGCTATGTCTACGACTACTGAGCGGGAATTCCTGGGCGAAGAGGCTCCCGAGGGTGGGGTGGCGCCGCTGAACGCGTCGCCGAACGCCCGGACGGACAGCCAGGAGAGCAAGCTCGACCAGGACAAACACGAGCACACGCACGAGAACGGCGAATTGAGCCCGCTGTGCTCGGGCAACGGCTGCGTGCAAACGCCGCCGAAGCCCTGACCAGCAGCACCTGATCGCCACGCCCGTCGGCCGGACCCTCGGCCGGCGGGCTTTGTTCGGTTGCGTTCTGTGATGTCATAGGTAGGTGCCTGTGACCGTTATTCGCGATGAGGCCGTAGTCGTCCGTGAGGTGCGCGAGTTGCACCGCAGTGGGGTCGACGCGTCGTGCGCCGGTCAACACCGCGAGGCGGTGCGTGATCTGCGGCGGGGGTTGAGCCTCGCCGACGCGATCAATCCGGCCGATCCGGGAATCCGGGCCGACTGGCTGGTGGCGCGAATCCGGTTGTCGTCCACGCTGGCCGCGCTCACCGCCGAGACCGCCGGCCCCGCCGCCGGGCTCGCCGGGCTGGACGAGGTGCGCCGGCTGATCGACCAGGTGACCGACCCGCTGCTCAGCGCCGAACTGTGCGGGAGCGTCGAGCACAACCGGGGCCTGCTGCTGCTCAACGCCGGACGCACCGAAGAGGGCATCGCCGTCCTGGACGGCGCGCTCGACCACGAGGAACGCCGGCTGGCCGCCGGGACGCCCGAGCCCCGGCTGGTCGAGCCGATCGTGAAGACGCTGTGGAGCCGGGGCACCGCGCACACCAAGCTCGGCTCGGTCGCGCAGGCCCGCCAGGACCTGACCCGCGCCGAATCGCTGGCCACCGAGCACGGCCTGACCTCGCGGGCGGCCGACGCGAGCCACGCCCTGGGCCGGCTGGACCTGCGCGTCGGCGACGTGCCGGCGGCGTTGCGGCGCTACGAGAGCAGCGAGCGCGCCTACCGGGCGCAGGACCTCGACGTCCCCGTGCTGCTCGGCCTGCACCGGGCGCAGGCGTTGATGGCCGCCGGTCTCGCCGACGAGGCGGGCAACCAGCTCGACACCGTGCTCCCGGCCTTGCGCGCCGAGGAGAGCATCACCCGCGACCTGGCCGACGTCGAGCTGTACCGGGCCGTCGCGGCGTACATGACCGGCGAGTTCGACCTGGCGCGGGCCATGGCGGCGTCGGCGTGGCAGCGGATGCGCCGGTGGGGGTGCGAGACGTGCGTCGCGAACGCCACCCTGGTCGCGCTGCGCGTCGACACGGCGGTGGCGCTGGCCGCCGACGAAACGTTCGAAGGCGAAGCGCTTGTAGGTGAAGCGCTCGGAGACGGGACTTGCGAGGGCGAGTCCCGGTCGGAGGGCGGGGACGCCGGCGGGGCGGGTGAGGCGCCCTGGGTTGTGTCGCGGCGGGTGTTGGCTCGGCGGGCGTTGGACTTCGCGGACGGGCTGGCGTTGCCGC
Organism: Saccharothrix espanaensis DSM 44229; assembly: GCF_000328705.1. Taxonomy (NCBI): domain Bacteria; kingdom Bacillati; phylum Actinomycetota; class Actinomycetes; order Pseudonocardiales; family Pseudonocardiaceae; genus Saccharothrix; species Saccharothrix espanaensis. The sequence continues at coordinate 3,963,061 of NC_019673.1, forward strand.
GGTTGGCCGAGCAGGCGGCGTTGGCGCGGATGTTGGCCGTGCGGCTGGAGATCCGGCGCGGGGCGCTCGACGCGGCCGAGCGGATCCTGGCCGGTGTGCCCAGGACGGGGCGGTTGACGCCGATCGAGCACCGGATGTTGCGCCGGTTGTGCCGGGCCGAGTTGGCGGTGGCGCGGGGGCGGACCGCCGCGGCGCTGGCCGAGATCCGGGCCGGGCTGACCGACCTCGACCACGTGCGCGACCGGATGGGCGGCCTGGAGCTGCTGTCCGGCACCGCGCTGCACGGCCGGGACCTGTCCGACCTCGCCGTGCACCTGGTGCTCTCCGGCGGCAATCCCCGGCGGCTGTTCGCGTGGCTGGAGCGCACCCGCGCGCAGACCTACCGCTACGAGCCGCTGACCCGGTTCGACAACCCGGAGCTGGCCGAGCGGATCGCCGAGATCCGCACCCTCACCCAGTCGATCCACCAGGCCAAGCACGAGGGTCACCCGACCACCGCGCTGCGCGCCCGCCGCGCCGAGCGGATGCGGGAGGCCAACCGGCTGGGCTGGCACACCGGCCGGTGGGGGCGGTCGCGTCCGGTCGCCGCGTTGGCCGAGGTGATGGCGCAGCTGGGCGACCGCGCCCTGGTCAGCTTCGCCTGCTCGGAGGCGGGCCTGGTGGCGGTCGTCGTGGTCGGCTCCGAGGTGCGGCTGGCCCGGCTGGGGTCGGCCGACCGCGCCGGGGAGGCCGCCCGGATGCTCAACGCCGACCTCAACGCGCTGGCCCCGGACCACCTGCCCCGGCAGCTGTCCGACGTGCTGGCGGCGTCGGCCCGCAAGCAGGCCGAGCTGATCAACGAGCAGGTGGTCCGGCCGCTGGTGGAGCTGGTCGGCGACCGCGACCTGGTGATCGTCCCGACCGGCGCGCTCTACGCGGTCCCGTGGGGCGTGCTGCCCTCACTGCACGGCCGGCCGACGGTGGTCGCGCCGTCGGCCACCGCGTGGCTGGCGGCCGATCGCGCCGTACGCCGGCCGGACGGCCGCACCGTGCTGGCCCGCGGTCCCGACCTGCCGGCCGCCGTGGGCGAGATCGACAAGCTCGGCGCGAACTACGCCACCGCCACCCTGCTGTCCGACGACCGCGCGACGGTCGCCGCCGTGCTGGACGCCTTGGACGGCGCGGAGATCGCCCACCTGGCCGCGCACGGTGTGCACGAGCCGGAGAACGCTCTGTTCTCCCGGCTGGAACTGGTCGACGGCCCGCTGTACGCGCACGAGGTGGCGGGCTTGGCCAACCCGCCGCGCCAGGTCGTCCTGGCCTCCTGCGAACTGGCGCTCAGCCGCATCCGTCCCGGCGACGAGCCGCTGGGCTTCGCCAGCGCCCTGCTGGCCAGCGGGTCGCACATGGTGGTGGCGCCGCTGAGCCGGGTCGGGGACCAGGCGTGCGCCGCGGCGATGGACGACTACCACCGCCACCTGGCCGCCGGTGCCGAGCCGGCGGTGGCGTTGGCCGACGCGATCGCCGTCGACCCGTTGCGCCGCCCGTTCGTCTGCCTGGGCAGCGGTCGCCGCTGACGGGAACCCCGCAGGCGACTGTCCAGGATGGACTGTCGTGGGTGGCCGGTCAGCGGGGTGGTTCGGCGAGTTGGCGGCGGACGTTGTCGGCGTCGGCCGTGCGCTGTTGGGACTGGTAGAGGGCGAGGGCTTCCTGCCACGCGGCGCGGGCCGCGGTGGCGTCGCCCCGGGCGGCGTGGGTTTGGGCCAGGCGGTTGAGGGTGCTGGCGATTTCGTAGGTGTCGCCCTGTTCCCGGTACAGGGTGACGGCTTCGCTGTAGTGGGCGATGGCGTCGTCGTAGCGGGCGGTGTGGTGGTGGACGTAGCCGAGGCTGTCCAGGGTGTTGGCCTGGCCGTCGCGGTTGTCGTGCTTGCGGTGCAGGGCCAGGGCGGCTTCGCAGTGTTCGCGCGCCTGCTCGAAATCGCCCATCCTGGCCTGGTACCAGCCGACCTGGTTGAGCGTGATCGCCTGGCCGATCGGGTCGTCCATCCGCTCGTGCAGCGCCAGCGCGTGGAACGCGTGCTCCAGCGCCTGCTGGTTGCCGCCGCGCATCTCCCACGCCCACGCCAGCGCCCAGTGCGTCACGGCCTGCTGGACGGGGTCCTGGTCGGTCAGTTCGAGCGCGGCGTGCAGGTGGCGCAGCGCCTCGTCGTGCCGTTCGGTCACCGAGTACTCGCGGCCCAGGTGGCGGTGTGCCTGGATCCGCGCCGTCGGGTCGGCGAGGTGTTCGGTGGCGGTGAGGGTGGACTGCCACACGGTGATCTGGTCCGCCGAACGGCCCGTGCGCTTGTGGAACGTCGACAGCGCCCACGCCAGGTGCCACACCGCCAGGTGCCGGCCCTCGGCGGCGGCCGTCTGCTGCGCCGCCAGCAGGCACGCGTGCTCCGCCTCGAACCACGCCAGGGCGGCGTTGTCGTCGGCCAACGACACGGGCACGCAATCGGGCGCGGCGTCTTCCAAGCGCACCGGGTTGCGGTGCGGGTCCAGCACCACGTCGCCCGCGTGCGCGGTGTGCAGGTAGAAGTCGACCGCACGGCGCAGCGCGGCGGAGCGCTCGTCGGCGGACAGGTGCTCGTTCGCGCGTTCGGCTGCGTAGGCGCGGACCAGGTCGTGCATCCGGTACCGGCCCGCGCTGTCCAGGTCGACCAGCGACGCCTGGTGCAGCCCGCGCAGCGCCGCGGCGGCCCGCCCCGTGGGCAGCCCGGTCAAGCTCGCCGCCGCGCGCAGGTCGGTGGTCGGTCCCGGCGCGATGCCCAGCAGCGCGAACACCGCGGCCTGCTCTGCGGTCAGCGCCCGGTAGGACCAGCGCAGCACGTCGGGCAGGCTGGCCGCCGGGTCGCCGTCGTCCAGCGCGGTCAGGCCCAGGTCGCGCAGCTCGGCCGCGGCGGCGGCGAGGCTCGCGCCGGGGGTCGACCGCGCCCGGCCGGCGATGATGCCCAGCGCCAGCGGGAACCCGCCGCAGCGGGCGATCAGCTCGGCGACCGCCTCGGGTTCGGCGTCGACCCGGTCCGCGCCCAGGCGTCGCACCAACAGCGCCCGCGCCTCGGCCGCGGTCAGCACGTCCAGCGGCACCGGGCGCGCGCCGTGCCGGGTGACCAGGCCGGGCAGCCTGCTGCGGCTGGTCACCAGCACCGTGCACGACCGGGTGCCGGGCAGCAGCGGGACGACCTGGCCGGTGTCGGCGGCGTTGTCCACCACCAGCAGCATCCGGCGGTCGGCGACGGTCGTGCGGAACAGCGCGGTCTGCGCGTGCGGCTCGACCGGGATGCGGTCGCGGTCCACGCCCAGCGCCTCCAGGAAGCCGCGCACGGCCGTCGCCGGGTCGACCTGGTCGGCGCGCGGGCCGAACCCGCGCAGGTCGACGAACAGCTGCCCGTCCGGGAAGCGGTGCGCGTTGTGGTGCGCCCAGTGCAGGGCCAGCCACGTCTTGCCGATGCCGCCGACGCCGGCGATGGAGGAGATCACCGCCGTGCCGTCCAGCTCGTCCAGCCGGGCCAGCTCGTCGCGGCGGCCGACGAACGGTTCCGGCGCGGCGGGCAGCTGCCGGGGCACGCCGGCGCCCGGCGCGGGCTCGGGGTCCAGCCCCGGGTCGGCGGCCAGGACGCGGCGGTGCAGTTCGCGCAGGGGCTCGCCGGGGTCCGCGCCGAGCTGGTCGCGCAGCCCGAGCCGGACCCGCTGGAAGTGCTCCAGCGCGTCGGCGGACCGCCCGGCCCGGTACAGCGCGAGCAGGTACTGGCCGGCCAGCCGCTCGTCGAGCGGGTGCGCGGCGACCAGCCCGGCGAGGTCCGCCACCAGCCCCTCGCCCCGGCCTTGGCGCAGCCGGTCGTCCACCAGGTCCAGTTCGGCGCCCAGCAGCTCTTGGCGCAGCAGTTCCCGCTCGGTGCGCGCCCAGTCGCTGTCCAGCCCGGTCAGCGGTTCGCCGTGGCGCAGCGCCAGGGCCCCGGCGACGTCACCGGCCCGGACCAGCGCCCGGAACCGGTGCAGGTCCACGTCCTCGCGGGGCACGTCGAGCAGGTACCCGCCGGAGCGCCACACGATGGGGGCCTCGGGCAGCGCGGCCCGCAGGCGGGAGATGTAGCTGGACAGGGTGGCGCGGGCGCGCGGCGGCGGTTCGCTGCCCCAGACCCGTTCGACGATCCGCCCGACCGGCACCACCCGCCCGACGTCCACGGCGAGCGCCGCCAGCACGCACCGCTGCATCGACGGCCCCAGGTCGACCGGCCCACCGGTCGAGCGGGCCGCCACCTCACCGAGCAGACAGAACTCCACCACACCTCCGCAGCGACTCCGGACCATTGTCCTCGCCGCCGCGGCCGCCCCCCGCCGCCCCGGCGGTGCGCCCGGTCCGGTCAGGGCGCGTACTGGGTCAGCACGACCACCTCGGACTCGTCGTGCGGAAGGTACTTCACCCGTACGACAGCGCCGGGCTGGAGCTGCCCGATGGCGCCGGCGGGCAGCGCCTTCTGCTGGGTCACGTCGAACATCGCCCGGTCCGGCCGGGTGACCCGCAGCGTCAGGGTCACCATCGACCGGTCGTGCCGCACCTCGCCGGTGGGCACCATGGCCAGCACCACGGCCTGCGCGTCGACACCGGCGCGGGAGATGTGCAGTTGCTGCGGCGTGACCAGGCCCTGGGCCAGCTGGACCTGGTCCAGCGCGGCCTGGAGCTCGCCCGGCGAGGCGTCGGTGGCCAGCGCGGCGCGGCCGTCGGGCAGGTAGCGGACCGGCAGCGTCGCGCCGACCCGCACCACCGCCAGGTCGGTCAGGTCGACCAGCTGGCGGGCGGTGCCGGCCAGCACGTGGCCGTCCGGGGTGTCGATCTCCAGCCGGATGTCCAGTTGCGGCTGGTCGTTGACGGTCAGCCCGGTGCGGGTCACGCCGACCACCCGGCCGATGCCGATCGGCGCGCCGTGGAACGTCCTGTGCACGCCGCCGGTCAGCGACATGCCGCTGGTCATCCGGGCGACGGAGAACAGCGTCGGCACCGCGGAGATCAGCAGCATCGGGCCCGCCATCCAGCCGTTGAGCCAGGGGAGCTCGTCGGCGGAGGTCAGCCCGTTGGCGACGTAGGCGGCGGTGAGGACGAGGCTGATCAGGAGCACGACCCAGGCGATGACCTTCATGGCGGGAATCCTTTCGCGACTCAAGCGGTCGGGGGGTGAAGCGGTCAGGAAGGGTTGCCGAAGAAGTCGGCGGAGCCGAACGGGACAGCGGTGAGCCGGCCGTCGGGGTGCAGCACGGCCACGACCGGTCCGACGCCGATCGCGGTGACGCCCTGCGGGCTGGTGACCACTGCGGTGAACGACGACCTGTCGACCGGGATGGTGGCGGTGACCTTGCCGGTGGCCAACGACACCGCGCTGAGCTGCCGGGCCGGGTCGTTGACGCCGCGGTTGTGCACGACGAGCGCCTGCTCCGACCCGGCCCCGGCCAGGGCGGTGCCGCTGATCACCAGGCCCGCCTGCTGGAACACCGCGTCGCCGACCGCGGTCCGGTCGCCGTCCGGGGCGCGTTTGACCAGGGTGTGGCCGGGGCCGCCGTCGCCCCGGGCGACCAGCTCGACCTGCCCGCCGGCGTACTCGGCCTGCGGCCTGGTGCTGGTCCGGACCTCGCGCGCGGCGCTCTCGGAAAGCTGCCCCGCCCACGCGGCGGTGGTCGCCGGGTCGGCCGGTGTCGCGGTGGCGGTGTCCAGCGCGATCGTGGAGACCCGGCCGTCGCCGCCCATGGTGACCACGCGGCGGTTGTCCGCGTCGAACCGGTAGGCCCACGGCGCGGCGATGTAGGAGGAGCCGAGGCCCTCGATCCCGGCGCCCTCGGCGACCTTCGCCCCGTCGGCCAGGTCGAGGACCACCAGCCCGGAGTCCATGGCCACGTAGGCGTAGCGGGCACCGGCCGCCAGCACGTCGGCGTTCCCGACGATCCCGTCGGACAGCTGGGTGTCCCAGCGCAGTTCGCCGGTGCCGGTGTCGCGGGCGGCCAGCCGCACCTGGAACATGTCCTGGAACATCAGCTGGAACATGCCGCGCGGGCCGTGCCGGGTGTAGGGCACCAGCAGCGCCTCGCGGCCGTCGACCACGGCGAAGCCCGCGCCGCCCTCGGCCTCGACGTCCGGTTCGGACGCCACCAGGTAGGAGCCGCCGAAGAACAGGCAGGCGAACAGGGCCAGCGGGATCAGCGGGATCAGCGGTCCGCGCCACGACCGGCGCGGCGGCATGCCGTACGGCATGGCCGGGTAGTACTGCGGCGGCGTCCCGTACACCGGGTCGGGCTGCGGAATCTTCATGGTGCCGAGCGTGCGCCGCCGGACCGTCCTACCGATCACAGGATCGGTGCCGGCACGGCCTCCGACCAGCGCGGACGTCGGACCGGCTAGGCTCGCGGGGTGACTACGGGCGCGCGGGCGACGGTCGGGGCGGCGTCGCCGAGAGGGCTGCTGATCGACCGGGCGTGGTCGCGGCTGGGCGACGCGGTCGCGCCGCTGGGCAACGGGTCGGGCCGCCCGCTGGCCCGCACGGTCAAGCTCGTGCTGGACCCGCTGGTGCTGCGCCCGGTGCTGCACCCGGAGTTCGCGGCGGGCGCGGTGGCCGCCGAGCACGCCGACGCGCTGGTCGACCGGATCGTCGCGGCGGGCCCGGTGCTGGCCGCGACCGCCGCCTGGTTCCTGGTGCTCAAGAAGGCGCGCCGGCGCGCGGGGATCACCGACGGCAACCCGCAGGACCTCTACTTCCAGCGCTGTTACGAACTCGCGACCGTGCACGGCGACCCCCGGCTGAGCCCGAACGCCGCCGAGCGGGCGGGCGCGGTGCTCGCCGAGGTGCACGACCAGGACGGGCCGACGGTCGCGGGCCTGCGCGGTTTCGTGACCGACCCGGCCAACGCGCCGGAGCTGACCCGCCTGCTCGACGCCGCGTGGTCCGCCGCCCCCGATCCGGTCGAGCCCGGCACGACCAGCCCCGGCGACTTCCTCGCCACCTGCGCCACCGACCCCGACCCGGCGCTGTTCGACGCGCTGGTCGCGCAGCGGGCGGGCACGCGCGGCGCGGCGGACCTGGCGGAGCCGGGCGCGGCGCGGGCGCACGGGCTGTCCGACCGGGACCGTCCCGACCGGCCGGTGCTGGGTGGGACCGCGGCCAAGCAGAGCCTGCCCAAGCCGTTCGACCGGTCCATCGTGGAACGGCTGTTCGTGCCGCTGACCACCGCGCACCGCGACGCGCTGGCCGACGTGCCGGCGCTGGTGCGCCAGGAGATCGCCCGGTCGGCCGGGCCGTGGCAGCTCGCCGACGAGGCCGGCCGGGTGGTGCTGGTGCTCGGCCGCGAGGCGGTCGCCGGGCTGGCCGGGGACGTGACCGGCGACGCGGCGGCCCGGTTGCGCGGCCGGTGGGAACGGGAGGCGTACGTGCGGCGGGCGCAGCGGATGCCGTCGGCGGTGCCGGAGAGCGTGCGGGCCGACGTGCGCGGCGTGCGCGAGGCGTACCTGCGCCGGCTGTGGGTCCGCACGCACGGCCGTGAGCTGCGTCGGGAGACAGTGCCGGCGGACGGGCTGTGGGACGTGCTCGACGGCGTGCTCCGGTCGGTGATCCTGGACCAGCGCGACCGGTTGCGCTCGGCGCTGGAACGGCGGGCCGCCGGATGAGGATCACCAGGACCGACGGGATCGAGGTCGGCGAGTGGCCGCACCCGGAACGTGCCGCGCTGCTCGAAGGACGGGGTGCCGTGCTGGCGTGGGACGTCCTGGGCGACGCCGCTCCGGCCGCCCGCGTGCACGACCCGGCCCGCGCGGCGGACTGGTTGTGGGAGGCCTACGGCGAGCAGGCGGCGGCCGGCATCCTCGGTGACGCCGCCGAGATCACCGCCCGGGACTGGCCCGAGGGCCGGACCCTGGCCCGGTTGACCTGGCTGGAAGCGTGGTGGCCGGCCTCCGCCGAGGCGGGCGTGCCGGCGCTGGACCCGGTGGTGCTGCTCGCCGAACGCGCACTGGCGACAAACGCCGTGGAACACCTGCTCGACGACGAGGACGCGACCGCGCGCGCCCTGGCGGCGGTGCCCGCCGACCCGGTCGTGGCCGGCCTGTCCGAACGGCTGGCCGCGCTCGCCGAGGACTACGGGATCGTGCTGCCCGCCCCGGTCGCCACCCGCGCCGAGTTCGCACTGGCCGCCGGCGGCGCTGCGGGCGTGGACGGGGTGACCGTCCACAGTGGAGCCGACCCGGTCGACTGGGCGCTGGTCCCGGCCGGCGCGGTGGACGCGGCGGCGGACGCGCGGTGGGCCGTGGTCCGGCGCGGCGGCGGCACCTTCCTCGACGTCGTGGTGCCCGGCGGACCCCGGCCGGACGTGCCGCTCGCGGCCCGGTTCGGCCCGGTCGACCTTCCGCTGGAGGGCACCGACGACCTCGGTCGGCGCACCGGCCGCGCCGCCGTGCCGCCGACCGTCCTGCTGCTGCCGCCGGCCGCGCGCCGGCTCACCGTCTACGCCCCGGGCTTCGCCGACCCCTCCGACCCCTCCGCCCGGCCCGCCGACCCCGACGCCCCGGCCCGGCGGGCGGCGATCATCGCCCACGCGCGCACCCGGCCGGACGCGCCGGACGCGACCCTCACCGAACGCCTGGCGGGCCGCCGGTGAGCAAGTGGTCGAGGCTGAACAACGAGGGCGTGCACCGGTTCCAGGCCGGTGACGTCGCGGGCGCGATCGCCGCGCTGGAGGCCGCTTCCCAGGTGGCCCGCAAGGACCAGCGGACGACGACCCTGGTCAACCTGGCCGGCGTGCTCGACGCCACCGGCGACCAGGCGCGGGCGGCGCAGTTGCTCACCGACGCGCTGGCCGTCGCCGCGCCGGCGGCGCTCGCCGTCGTGCACGCCTCGCGCGCGGACGTGCTGTTCAAGCTGGGCCGGCTGGAGGAGGCGCGGCAGGACGTCGAGCGGGGTTTCGCCACCGCCCAGCCGCACGAGACGGTCGTGCTGCACCACGTCCGCGCCTGCCTGCTGCTGTCCGAGGGCCGGTTCGCCGAGGCCGAGGCGGAGGCGTTGCGCTCGGCCGAACTCGCCGCCGCGCACGCGCCGCACCTGGCCGCGCACACCCACGCGAACCTGGCCGCCATCGCCGAGGCGGCGGGCGACCCGGTTAAGGCCGCCGAGTACGGCCGGCTGGTGGAGCGCCCCGAGGGCGTGCGGCCGCTGAGCCCGCGCTGGCACCGCAGCGGCACCCTGAACAGCCAGGGCGCGATGCTCGCGATGTCCGGCGACGCGGCGGGCGCGCTGGCCGCGTTCGAGGCCGCCTACCGGGAGACCGTCGGGTCCGACGAGGTCGAGGCGCTGGTCTGCCGGGCCGCGGTGGCGGGCAACCTCGCCGGCCTGACCGACCCGCTGCGCTGGAGCACCGAGGCGATCACCCTGGGCCGCACCGTCCTGGACCGCGTCGGCGACGCCTACGGCACGGCGGGCGTGCTGGTGGCCGCGCTCGTGGCGCGTGCCCAGCTCCTGCGGCACGTGTCCCGGTCCGACGAAGCCCTCACCGACCTGGCCGAGGCCGAGGCGCTGGCCGGCGCGCAGCCGCCGATCCTCGTGGTGCGCGCCGCCGCGCTGGCCGCCGGCGGCCGGTTCGGCGAGGCCGCCGACGTGGCCGCGGCGGCGCTCGACCTGGCCTACGCGTCCGCGCCGCAGTTGGCGGCGTTCGTCCACGCGACCCTCGCCGACATCGCCGACGGCACCGGCGACCGGGCGGGCAGCGCCGAGCACCTCGGGCTGAGCCGGGACCTGGCGCAGGCGACCGGTGACGTCGCCGCGCAGGCCACCGCCGTGCTCAGCCTGGCCCGGCTGGCCTACCTGGCGTCGGACAACGACCGCGCCATCACGCTCTACGACGAGGCCGAGGGCCTGCTGCGGGCGGCGGGCGACCAGCACCGGCTGCTGGTGTGCCTGCACGGGCGGGCCGCGGTCGAGATCATGCGCGGCCGGGCCCGCGAGGCGTTGGGAATGCTCGATCGCGTCGCGGAAGGCGGCTGGGCGACGCCCGGCGAGCTGATCGCCGTCCACCAGGTGCGCGGTGCGGCGCTGGAGGCCCTGGGGGAGTACGCGGCGGCCGACGAGCAGTACGGCGCGGCGGTCGAGCTGGCGCGGCGGGCGGGCTTGTGGCACGTGGCGCTGGGCGGCGCGTGGTGGCGGGCGGACGCACTGGTCCGCTGGGCGTCCACAGTGGACGGTGACGCGCGGCGCGCGTTGAGCGAACGGGCGCTGGACTGGGCGCTGCCCGGCGCGCTGGCCGCCGAGGCGGTGCGGCAGCGGTTCCCGCACGGCCCGGTCCGGGAGCGGTGGGTCGCGCTGGCGGCCGCGCCGTCGCTGAGGGCGGCGTTCACGGCGATCGCCGCCGTGGGCGACGTCGAGCTGGCCGCGGCCTACATCGACCACATCGCGGGCACGGTCTCGCTCAGCCCGGCCGAGGACGCCCCGGAAACCCCGGCCGCGCGCGGCGAACTCGTGCGGTTCCCGTTGCCGCCGAAGGCCGAGGAGGAGCACCTGCCGTACGCGGCGTCGTTCCTGGCGGGCACGGGGGAGGACCCGGCGTTCCCGGCGGCGGGGTTCGCCCTGCCGCCCAGGGTGCGGCTCGACCCGGCCGTGCCGTCCACCCTGGACCGGTGGATCGACGTCGCCGAACGCCGTTACGGGTTCCCCGTGCGATCGGGTCAGGCGGTGATCTCGTGGTAGCGGTGCAGGTCAAGTTCGTGGACGCGGGCGAGCTGTACGTGTCGTGGCGGTGGGAGCACGAGCCCGACCGGCCGCGCGTCCTGGTGCTGCCCCGGGCGCTGGTGCAGGAGCCGCTGGCCGACCTGGCGCGCGCGACCCCGTCGCCGCTGGCGGGGGAGAGCGCGGGCGACGCGCTGGTGCGTGCGCTCACCCACGGCCCGCTGGTGGACCGTGACCGGGAGGTGGAACTGGCCACCCGGCTGGCCGGCGCGCTGCTGCCGCAGCAGCTCGCGGCCGAGCTGAACGCGGTGCTCACCGAGGGTGGACGGCCGCACCTGCGGATCAGTCCGTCACCGTCGACGGCGCTGGTGCCGTGGGAGGCGCTGCGGATCGACGACGGCGAGCGGACCGTGCACCACGCGGACGTGTCCGTGCTGCCGCCCGCGACCGTGCGCAACGCGGTGGGGCGCGAGGTGTCGCCCCACGACGGGCCGGTGGTCGGCGTGCTCGACCCGAGGGTGCCGGGCTTCGGCGACGCCTCCGGCCTGGGCTCGGTGCTCGGCCCGCCGGGACCGGAGCTGACCGCGCTGGCGGCAGGTCATGCGCCCGGCGGCGTGCGGCGCGACGACATCGACCGGGACGTGCTGGAACACGCGCTGCGCGACGCCGGGCGGCTGCTCTACGTCGGGCACGTCACGACCGGCGGCCACGGTCTCGACGCGCGGCTGCACCTGTCGTGCGGCGCGGACACCACGGGCCGGGCCGCGCTGGTGGGCGCGCACCGCCCGTTGACCGCCGCGGACATCGCGTTGGGGCACCGACCGGGCGCGCCCGAGCCGTGGCGCATCCCGAACCGGGTCGCGCTGGTGGCCTGCGAGAGCGGCGGCGACGCCCGGTTCGCCGAGCCGACCGGCCTGGTCGCGGCCCTGGTGCACGGCGGGGCGGAGTACGTGGTGTCGACCCGCTGGACGCTGCCGACCGACGCCGGCCTGGCCGCGCTGGTGCCCGACTTCCCACCCGTCCCGGTACTGGAGCGGGCGGTGCTCGCGGTGGACGCGGCCCAGTCCGCACCGGACCCGGTCGCCGCACTCGGCGCGTGGCAGCGCGACCAGGCCACCCGCTGGGAGCGGACCGGCGACCCGGCCTGCGCCCCCGTGGTGTGGGCGGCCTTCGCGACCGCCTGGGCTCCGCAGCGGTAGCCGGCGGGCCGGCGGCTGGGGCCGGGTCAGCGGCGCAGGGCGGGGATCTCGCGCAGGCCGGGGTCCCGGTGGCGCAGCAGCCACGGCTGCGGCTCGTTCTCGGGCCGGTCCCGGTCGGGCTGGATCACGGCCACGCCCAGCACGGGCAGTCTCGGCAGCCCGACCGCCACCACACCCGTGGTGCCGCCGGCGATCCACATCGTGCCGGTGTCGGCGATGTTGGCGATCACGTCCAGTTCCGGGAGGGGGAACTGCACCAGCGCCGTGCCGCCGGGCAACTGGGCCAGCCCGGTCACGCTCCGGTGGGGCTCCCACGGGAACAGCGTGACCGGGACCGGCGTCCAGGTCTGCGCGGCGTGCAGACCCACCTCGGCTTCCCGGTAGAGGCGGCCTATCGGGACGAAGCACGTGGCGGCCAGCGCGGAGAGCACCAGCACGAGCCCGCCGACGACCAGGCCCGGCACCGACAGCGGCCACAGGCTCAGCGCCGCGACCACCGCGCCCAACCCGGCCCCGACCGCGGGCCACAGCCAGGCCTTCCCGTTGTAGCGGAACCCCCGCGCCGCGCGGGCCACCGTGGGGTCGTCCAGCGGCCGGGCCGAGACCTGCGGCAGCCGTTCGCGGGGCCGCGCCGGGCGCGCGTCCACCCGCACCCGTTCCATCCGGCACATCCCGGCCATCCGGACCACGGCCCGCCCCTGCGCGTCGGGCCCGCACAGGAACACCTCCTGCCGGTCCAGCACCAGCTCCGCCGGCTGCTGCAAGAACCCGCGCAGCACCACGGTCTCGCCGTCGAACACGATCAGCCGGTCCTCGGGGACGTCCTCCTCCTCGGCCGCCGTCGTCGCCGCCACCCGCCGCCACGGCCCGTCGAGCAGGCCCCGCCGCAGCGGCGCGGTCTCCGCCGGGCGCATCACCGGCCCGAGCGAGCAGAACAGCGCCACCAGGCCGAGCAGCACGATCGCCGCCACGGTTCCCGGGGTCGCCGGGACGAACAGGACCAGCGCCGCGACCGCCCCCGCCGACACCGCCGCGACCACCCCCAGGACGGTGGTGACCATCCGCAGTTCGGCGAGCGCCAGGCCGGTGGACCAGTCCTCGCGGGCCGGTACGTCGGTGCGCGGTTCCAGGTAGGCAGGTCGCATCGCGTCACCTCTCGCCGACCCGAGCGACTCGGGCTTTCGGGCTTCCCGGCAATGATCGGTGATTCGGCAGGTCGGTACAACCGTTTTCGGGATTCCGCGGAGCGATCACCGCAGCCACTCCGCGCGGTCCGCTCCCCACCGGCTCGGCGGGCTCCACGCGGTCGGCACGCCGTCGTAGCCGATCGGGGACCGGGCGTGCCGCAGCGCGCCGGACGGCGAGTCCAGTTCGGTGACGAACGGCGCGGGATCGTACTGCGCCGGAACGGAAAGGGAATCGTCCACATCGGACTGTCGCAGGTCGTGCAGCAGCCAGGACGCCGTGCCGGCCAGCGAGAGCCGCACGTGCCGCCCGCCGGTCTCGGCGCGCTCGGCCAGTCCGCGCAGCACGGCGGCGGCCAGCAGGTACCCGGTGCCGTGGTCGAGCGCCTGCGCGGGCAGCGCGCCCGGCCGGTCGTCGTCGCCCTCGACGACCGCGATCCCGCTGCCCGCCTGCACCAGGCTGTCGAACCCGCGCCGGCCTGCCCGCGGCCCGGTCCAGCCCCACGCGCACAACTGCGCCACCACCAGCCCCGGCCGGCGCTCCAGCAGCGCGTCCGGCGCGAGCCCGAACCGGTCCAGCGCGCCCGGTCGGTAGCCGGTCACCACGACGTCGGCCGTGCTCAGCAGCCCCTCGAACACGTCCCGGTCGACGGCCAGGTCCAGCACCGCCGACCGCTTGCCCAGCCCCGTGTCACTCAGGGTGTCCCCGTCCTCGGGCAGGCCCGGGGGATCGAGCCGCAGCACGTCCGCGCCCAGCAGCGCCAGCGTCCGGGTCGCGACCGGCCCGGCGAACACCCTGGTCAGGTCCAGCACCCGGACGCCGGACGCGGGCGTGGCGGCGGGCGGCAGGCCGCGTTCACCGCCGCCGACCGACCTGGTCTCGACCAGCGGGTGCCGTTCGGCCGAGACGCCCCGGACGGCGACGGCCAGGCCGCCCGCCGCGGACACGTCCTCCTCGATCGCGGCGGCCGGTCGGGTCGCGAACACCTCGGCGACCCGCGTCACGAGGGCGTCGTCGTCACCCGGGTCGGGCACGCCGGCCGCGCCCAGCAGCCTGGCCCGGTGGTGCGGGTAGTTGGCGTGCGTGCGCACCCAGCCGTCCGCCGTGCGCCAGAACCGCGACAGCGGCGCGAACCACACCGGGGCCCGGCCCGCGATCCGCAGGTGCCGTTCGCTGACGAACGCGGTGGCCACCGCGCCCTCGTGCACCCGGACCGGGGGCGGCGGCGTCCCGTTGCGGTGGGCGAGCAGGTCGGCGGCGGCCAGCGAGCACGCGCCGACCGTCGCGCGGGCCAGTTCCCGCACCGGCAGCCGCGCCGCCAGCGGGCTCCGGACCGGGTCGAACTCCACAGTGGCGGGCGGCCCGCCGCCGAGCGCCGCCCACGCCTGTGCGGTTCCCGCGTCACCCCGTCGTGTCATGAGTGCCATCCTGCGTCAACCAGCACACCCGGAACACGAGACAAGACCCGCGTCATATCCTGCAAGCAGGTGTGGACAAGGGGGGCACAGCAGTGCGATATGCGGCCATCGGCGACAGCTTCACCGAAGGCGTGGGGGACGAGCGCCCGGACGGTTCGTGCCGGGGGTGGGCGGACCGGGTGGCCGAGGGGCTGGCGGCCGGGCTCGGCCGGCCGGTCCAGTACGCCAACCTCGCGGTCCGGGGCCGGCTGCTGGAGCCGATCGTGACCGGGCAGCTGGACCTCGCGCTGGCGATGGACCCGCTGCCCACCCTGATCACGCTCAACGGCGGCGGCAACGACATGATGCGGCCCGGCGTCGACGCGGACCGGCTGGTCCGGCTCACCGAGCACGCCGTGCACCGGTGCGCCGACGCGGGGGTGCGGCTGGTCCTGCTCAGCGGCGCGGACCCGTCGCAGCGGCTGCCGCTGGGCCGCACCGTCCACCGCCGGGGCGTCGCGCTGACCCGCGCGGTCAAGGCCCTGTCCCGGCGGTACGACCTGCTGATGGTGGACGCGTTCAACGACGCCGAGGTGCGCCGGGCGGCGTACTGGTCACCGGACCGGCTGCACCTCAACGCGGCCGGCCACGCCCGGGTCGCCGCGCTGGTGCTCACCGCGCTGGGCCACCCGACCACGCCGCAGCCGGTGGAACACCCGGTCGTGGCCCGCGAGCTGGCCACCGAGGCGCGCTACTACCGCGAGCACGTGGCACCGTGGCTGGCCCGCCGGCTGCGCGGCCGGTCCTCCGGCGACGACCACCCGGCCAAGCACACCGGCTGGACGTCGGTCGAGGCGCTGCCGACGGTCTGACCGGGTCAGCGACCCAGTCCGAGCGCGGTCGCCAGGGCCCGGAGGTCGTCGCGCAGCCGGGCCTCGTCGGCCACGTCGACGCAGCTCGTGGTGAACCGGAACGACAGCCGATCGTCCTCCGGGACGTTCACCTGCACCTCGCTGTTGCCGTCCAGCCGGCCGATGTACCCGCTCATCCCGGTGCCGCTGCGCAGCAGGTCCTCGAACTCCTCCTGGACCTGCGCGGGCACGGCGGCCCGGACGTCCAGCGCGATGGAGACGACCTCGGGGGAGCGGCCCAGGAACACGTCGTTCTCCCGTTCGCAGCCGGTCGTGGTGATCTCGAACGGCACCGCGCCCACGTCCGGGTAGCCGGTGCTGCGCGCGGTCAGCGACCGGATCGGGGCGGAGACGACGTCGCCCGGCTGGGGCGGCTGGATCGTGGACCGGTCCAGCAGCTCGATGCCGAACAGCACGGTGCACAGCGCCCACACCGACAGGCCGAGCGCGAGGAACCCGCCGCCGATCGACAGCTTCGGCGCCAGGTCCAGCGCCCGGTCGCGCCCGTCGAGGCCGTAGACCGCGTCGAGGTCCGGGCGGGCGGCCCGCAGGGCTTCGGTGAACTCCTCGTAGGGGTGCTGGTGGCGCCACCGCAGCCGGTAGCGCTCGCCCGGCGTGTCGATC
Source organism: Saccharothrix espanaensis DSM 44229 (assembly GCF_000328705.1). Taxonomy (NCBI): domain Bacteria; kingdom Bacillati; phylum Actinomycetota; class Actinomycetes; order Pseudonocardiales; family Pseudonocardiaceae; genus Saccharothrix; species Saccharothrix espanaensis. The sequence continues at coordinate 3,979,089 of NC_019673.1, forward strand.
TCCACCACCTTGCGGTCGAACGCGTCGGACCGGCGCAGTGCGAGCAGCCCGCCGATCAGCAGCGACTGCGGCAGCCAGAACGCCAGCCAGAACGGCTTGGCCGAGACGTGGCCGAACCGGGTGGTGGTGATCGTGTCGTAGCGGATCCGGGACTTGCCGAGCACCAGCTCGTCGGCCCCGAACACCGCCGTGCGCGGCCACCAGGTCCCCAGCAGGCCGGCCACGGCCACCACCAGCACGTCGGCGAACACCATCACCCAGAACGTCGGCCGCTCCGGGGTGACGGTGATCGCCCACCCGTGCCACACCGCCGCCGCCAGCGCGAGGCCGGCCACCGTCCACGCCCGCGCACCGGCGGAGTTCAACCAGACCCGCTTGTCCCCGTCCACACCACCGCAGACGTGATCGCCGGCCGGTCGGTTCCGCGTTCTCAGGTGAACGCGTTGACCACCTCCTCGGCCCGGTCGCGGTCGACGTGCAGGCGCCACAACGCTTCCGCCAGGTCGTCGGGGTCCAGCGCGCGGGCGACGGCCGGGCCGAACCGGGCGGGGTCGGCCAGCGCCGCCCGGTGGATGTCGCCGCGCTCGATGAGCCCGCCGATGGTCAGGGTGCCCGCGTAGACGCCCTGGTCCGAGAGTGCCGCGTGCAGGGTCAGGGCGTAGTTGCGCAGCGCGGCCGCGGTCAGCGCCATCGCGCCCAGTGGCGGCATCGGCAGCACCGCGCTCAGCCCGCCCGCGAACAGCAGCGAGCCGGAGCCGCGGGCGAGCATCGCCGGCAGCAGGCGCTCGACCACGTCGACCGCCGGGTACAGCCAGTCCATCGCGGTCCGGACGTCGGCCGCGCCGATGTCGGTGATGGGTGTGAGGGGCTGGTCGAGATCGGCCGCGCCGGGCCCGTAGTAGACGACGTCGACGCCGCCGAAGCGCTCGATGACGGTGTCCAGGGTGGTCAGCAGGCCGGCGCGGTCACGGGTGTCGGCGGCGAACGCCTCGGCGCGCACGCCGGCCGCGGCGAGTTCGGCGACGTAGCCGGCGTGCCGGGTGGTGGTGCGGGAGATCAGGGCGACGGCGTGCCCCTCGCGGCCGAACCGGTGGGCGACGGACATGCCCAGGCCGGGGCCGACGCCGATGACGACAGCGGTCTTGCTGGTGGACATGGGGTCCTCTCGTCGGGCTTGAAGTCGAGGCATCCCTCGACTTGGAGTGCCGACGTTAGCACGAACCTGAGGGTGTCCTCGATTTCGTATGATGGCCGGATGGCAGCCGAACCGAGACCGCTGCGCGCGGACGCCGCGCGCAACCGGGCCAGACTGCTGGCCGCTGCCACCGAGGTGTTCGCCGAACAGGGCCTGGCCGCGCCGCTGGAGCACATCGCGCGCCGCGCGGGCGTCAGCATCGGCACGCTCTACGCGCACTTCCCGACCCGCCAGGCGTTCCAGGACGCGATCTTCCCGGAGCGGCTGGCCGTGCTGGACCGGATCGCCGAGACGGCGCTGGCCGACCCGGACCCGTGGAACGGGTTCGTCGGCTTCCTCACGGGCGTGTTCGCGTTGCAGGCCGAGGACCACGGCCTCAACGACGCGCTGGCCCGGCGGTTCCCGAGTTCCGGCGAGGTCGCGGAGGTGTGCGCCCGGGGTGCCGGGCACGCGGAGCGGATCGTGGCCCGCGCGCAGGCCGGTGGGCAGTTGCGGGCCGATTTCGAGTTGGCCGACCTGACCGCGCTGACCTGGGGGATGTCCCAGGTGATCCGGGAGTCGATGGACAGCGCGCCGCACGCCTGGCGGCGTTGCCTGGCGTTCATCCTGGACGGTCTGCGGGCCGAGGCGGCGCACCCGATCCCGGATCCCGCGCAACTGTGACAGGTACCTGCCAACCCGGCAGTTCGTCCGACCGGCCGGCTTCACCAGCGCCCGCCGGCAGGTGCTCGGCGTGGTCGACCACGAGCCCGCCACGGCCGCCGCGGTGGCCCGGACCATGGGGCCGACCAGGCAGGCGGTCCAGCAGACGGCGAACCGTCTGGATGGTCCTCACCCCGCGCGGCCGGACCGCCCTGCGCCAGGTCAAGTCGCGCTGCGCCGGGGGAGCGTCGGACTGCACTTCTGCGCCATGTCCTTCGACCCCCGGTGGAACTGGATCCGACATTTTCCGGACCCGGCGGGAGCGCGCCGGCGGAACTGTCCGGAATGCGGCGGAACTCGCCGGCGAGTGATCCGCGTCACGAGCCCTGACGTGCGATTTCCAGGTTAACCGGAACCGAACTCGACGTGACCGCGTCAGCATTCATACAGTGACCCTGACGGCACCGGGTTACCGCCGGGCGTCGTGGGCAACGTGATTCGGGGGACGGGCATGGCCGGGTACGAGATCGTCGCGGGGACGTTGGACGGTCACAGCAAGCAGTTGGCGGATCTGAGCGCGCGGATCGAGGGCGCGGTGCAGGCGGCGCAGACCGTCTCGATGCCCACCGACGCGTACGGGATCCTCTGCCAGCCGTTCCGGATGATGCTCGACCCGGTGGAGTCGTGGGGGCTCCAGGCGTTGCAGGGCGCGGTCGAGGCCATGGAGACCGCCGGTAACGAGGTGCGCGGCACGGTCAACCAGTACCGCGAGATGGAGGACTCCATCCGCGACAGCTTCCAGGCGGGTGGCTGATGGCCGGGGAGAACCCCCTGGTCGCAGCCCCGCCTGCGGAGCCCGGCGGGGTCTTCAACGCCGGTACGGGTGACAACGGTTGGGCGACCGGTTTTTCGCTGGCGGAGTCGGCGATGGACACGTTCAACGGGGTGCGGGACGGGAACTGGGTCGAGGCGGGCCTGGGGATGATCGGCCTGGCGGCGGATGCGGCGTCGATGGCGATCGACCCGTTCGGGACGTTGATGTCGTCGGCCGCGTCGTTCCTGATGGAGCACGTGCAGCCGTTGAAGGACATGTTGGACTGGCTGGCGGGCAATCCGCCGGTGATCGAGTCGTACTCCACGACGTGGGGCAACGTCGGTACGGAGTTGGGCAAGGTCGCGGAGGACTACAAGGCGGCTGTCGCGAAGGGCACCGCGGGGTGGGAGGGCGCGGCGGCCGCGGCGTACCTGACCAACGCCCAGGTGCATGGTGATGCGTTGTCGGGGGCGGCGTCGGCGGCGGGGACCGTGGGGACGGTCGTCGGGATGATGGGCATGGTGGTGGGGTTCGTGCGCGAGTTGGTGCGCGACCTGATCGCCGACCTGGTGGGCAAGTTGATCGCGTGGGTGTTGGAGGCGGCGTTCACCCTGGGGTTCGGGACGCCGGTGGTCGTGGCGCAGGCGGTGACCGCGATCTCGCGGTGGGCGGCGAAGATCGCCAAGGTCGTCAAGGACCTGTTGAACACGATCAAGCGGGTTTCGCCGATGCTGCGGCGTCTGGTGGAGGTGTTCGAGAAGATCGCGAAGGTGGTCGGGAAGCTCGCGGGCAAGGCGACCGGGCTGGACGTGCTGGACCCGAAGAACATCAAGCGGGGCGGCTTCCTCCAGACCGGCAGGACCGACGTCGACACCCCGTCGGGCAGCACCCGGGGCTCCGGCGACACTGACACCGACACCCCCGGCGATTCCGGCGACAGCACCCCCGGCACCAACGGCACCCCTGGCACCAACGGCGACTCCGGGGACTCGCGACCGGCGAGGCCCGGTGACGGCACCACGACCACGTCCGGCTCCACCCCGACCGACACGAGCCCGCGACCGGGCTCCGGCGACCCCGGTTCCCCGAGCGCCCCCGGCGCCAGGCCGGGGCGCGGCGACAGCACCGGCACACCCGACACCGACCAGCCGCGCGGTAACCCGAACGCCGCGCCACCCGGAACGACCACGCCCAGCGGCCGCCAACCACTCGGCGAGACGCGGGGTGGTCCGGGCGGGAACTCCGCTCCCGGCGGGCACGCACCTGTCGGTGAGACGCGGGGTGGTCCCGGTGGGAACTCCCCTCCGGGTGGGCACGCACCTGTCGGTGAGACGCGCGGTGGTCCTGGGGGCAACGCTGCTCCCGGTGGGCACGCGCCCGTTGGTGAGACCCGTGGTGGTCCGGGCGGGAACTCCGCGCCTGGTGGGAATCCGGGACCGGTGCGGACCGATTACACGCAGACTTCGACGGCGGCGGCACCGGCCGCTCCGGCACGCCCCGACCAGCCGCACGCCTCGACGCCGCGTGACCCGAACTCCGTTGCGCCGCAAGGAAACCCGCCTGGCGGCACCGCTCCCGGCGGCACCTCGCCAGGTGGGTCGCCCGGCGGCGGCCCGGGTGGCGCTCCCGGTGGTGGCGCGCGGCCCGGCGGTGGCGGTGGCTGGACCGGGACGCCCGGCAGCCGTGGCGACCTCGGATCGGGCGTGCCCACCGGCCGAAGCCCGGACGCTCCCCGGCCGTCGTCCGGCCCGTCGTCGACGAACCCCTCGCACGCCGGCCCGTCGCACACGAGCCCGTCCAACACCAACCCCGCCCACGCGGGCCCGTCCCACTCCGGTCCGCCGAACGCGGGCCCCCCGCACGCCGCTCCGCCGAACACGGGTCCTTCCCACGCCGGGCCCCCGAACGCCGGGCCGCCCAACGGGAGGCCTCCGGGCACGCACAACCCGTCCGGCAACACCCCGCTGGTCAGCCGAGGCCCCGCACCCAACCAGCACGCGCCGAACCAGCACGCGCCCAACCAGCCCGGTCCGTCCCGCGTGCCCGAGCACACCGGCCGAGGCCCGGACCACTCGCGCCCGGACGGTGGACGCCCCGCCGATGCCCGACCCGCCGATGCCCGACCCGATGGTGGTCGGCCGGAGGGGGTGCGGCCTGAGCAAGGGCGGCACGGTGACGGGCACGACGGGCGGCCTCAGGGCGATCCGGACCACCGGCCGGACGGTGACGGGCCGCAGAACGCGCCGCACGACCGGCCCGGTCCGGACGAGGTGAACCACCGGCACGCCGAGTCCACGCCCGCCGGCACGTCGTTCCACCGGGGCGACGACGACATGGGCGACCTTCCGCAGCGCGTCCGGCCGGACCCGGACGGGCGGTACACCGTCGACGTGCACGTCACGCCGGACGGTCGCGCCCGGATCGGGGACCACACCTACTCGCCGGAGGAGTTCGCGGACATCCTGCGCCGCAACGGCGACTACGACGGCCGCCCGATCCGGCTGATCGGCTGCGACGCGGGCTCCAACGACTTCGCCCGCCGGCTGTCCCGGGAGCTCGACACCCCGGTGCTGGCCCCGACCAAGCCCGCGTGGACCGACTCGCAGGGCCGGGTGTTCTCGTCGGACTACGACGTCGACGCCAACGGCAACCGCACGCCCCGCATCCCGCCCAACGGGCAGTGGGACACCCACCACCCCGACGGCAGCACGGCCAGGGCGGGCGACGACGCGTTCACCCCGGACACGCCCGACGCCGACAAGCACGACCTCGACCCGGACGACGCGCAGGCGCGGGGTGACGGCGACAACGGTCTCGACGCCGACGACGACCCGGCGTTCGACCCGCCGCCGCCCACCCGGGTCATCCACCCCGACGACCCGGCGTTCCACGAGCGGTTCGTGGACTGGGACCGGCCCACGCACCGGCCCGGCGCGACGCCGCAGGACCCGCCGGTGCCGATCGCCGTGCACGACCCGCCGATCCAGGTGCCGCACCAGGAACGGCCGATGATCCCGGACGGCAACGCCGACCCGGACTTCCACCGGCCGACCACGCCCGACCCGGTGCCGCCGTCGCTGCGCGGCCACACCCCGCTCAGCGAGTACACCGCCTACCCGGTGGTGCACGCGAACGGCACCCGGACGACGTTCTTCACCGACGAGCACGGCAACGTCAAGTGGGTTGAGGCCGAGCCGGGCTCGAAGCAGAACACCGCGCTCGACGCGGAGGGCAACCCGCTGGGCAAGGAGGCGCAGAAGTGGGCGGGGTTCAACCCCGACCTCGGTCACCCGCTGCTGCCCGACGCCCAGTACCGGGTGCCGAACTACCACAACGACGAGCTGTTCCTGACCTTCCACACCGACCGGCACGGCCAGACCGACTCGATGACCGGCGACGTGGAGGCCGGCGGGCAGACCCCGGACTACCGCGACGACCAGAAGGAGCGGGGCGCGCAGCGGCGGGCCCAGATGGAGGGCGAGGCGGCGTTCCCGCCGGAGACCCCGGACCGCCCGCGCACCGACCAGGAGACCCAGGACGCGCGGGTCAAGTGGGCGGGCGGGCACCTGGTGTCCAACGAACTCGGCGGGCTCGGCGAGTACCTGAACATGCACCCGCAGATGGCGGCGTCGAACTCCGGCAACTACAAGGACGGCTGGACCAACGCGGCGTCGTGGCGGGCGCAGGAGGTGCAGCTCAAGACCTTCTCGGAGGATCCCGGCCAGGACATCCGCAACTACCAGGTGCGGATGCAGCGCGACGCGGACGGCGTGCCGGGCGAGGTGACCATGCGCTGGCAGGAGGTCACCTACAAGACCGGTCCGGACGGGCAGCCGACACTGGACGAGCAGCGCCGGCCGATCGTGGATTCCGTGGTCACCAAGGAACGGGTGTTCCCGAACAAGCCGGAGGTGAACTATGGACCCCTCGAACGGTTCAAGGGCCGCTGAGCTGGTCGCCGAGGCCGCCAACGCGCTCGCGTCGGCCGCCCCGGCGGGCTGGTCGGAACTGGCGCTGTCGGTCACCGCGACGGTGCTGGCCTACGACTACGCGGTCTCGGTGCAGGACGACCGGGGTGCCGACCCGGGCACGGTGGTGCTGTCGCCGGTGGTGATCGACGCGTTCCAGGAGTTGCGGGGCGTGCTGTACGAAGAGGACCGCGGCACGTGGTTCTCCGCGCGGCTGGTGCTGCGGCGCGGTGCGGAGCCCGAGGTGTCGTTCAACTACGACCAGGACCCGAAGTGGTGGCCCGCGCTGCACCCGGCGACGTTCGTCCGGGACCTGGAGGTCTTCCCGCGCACCGAACAGCACATCCCGCCGTGGCTGCGGGCGTTCCTGGACGAGGGCGAGGCGGCGGTGCTCGCCCAGGAAGGACGGCAAGCCCAGCAAGCGCAGGAAGGCCGGCAAGCGCAGGAAGGCCGGCAAGCGCGGGAAGCCCCGCGAGCGCAGCGGTAGGCTGCGGACGGACCAGCACCGCGCCCGCCGACCGGGCGCGTCCTAGGAGGACTCCACACCATGCCGAACTGGCCGCAGCTCAGCCCCGTCGAGCAGCAGCAGGCGCTGGCCGAGATCACGCGGGCCGTGATCCCCACGCTGCCCGAGGGCTGGCAGCGCCTGGTGCTGCGGGCCGACATGATCGGCCGGCACACCCAGGCGGAGGCGGGTGTCCAGATGGCCGACAAGTCGGTGCGCGGCTGGGAGATCCCGCCGGAGGTGTGGCGGTCGTTCCAGGAGCTGCGCAAGGGCATGTACGCCGAGGGCCTGGGGTCGTGGGTCGGCTTCGAGTACGTCGTGGACCCGCCGTTCCGCTACCAGATCCGCTACAACCGCGACGAGCGGCCGGCGTTCCAGACCCCGCCGACGCCGGACGACTTCGCCACCGAGAACCGCTGGTTCCCGCGCACCGAGGAGAACATGACCTCCTGGTTCCGCGAGGGCCTCGGCGACCAGGCGTCCTGACCCGGCACCGTCCACAGTGGACGTCCACTGTGGACGGTGTGACCGGCGGTGAAGCGGGGGTCAGGGTTTGCTGAACGACGCGGCGAGGATCTGGCGGGTGGAGGCGTCGGGCAGGTAGGCGCGCAGCAGGGCCAGGCCGATGCGCGGCAGGTCGGCCTCGTCGCGGTAGGCCAGGTGGACGGGCTCGTAGCGCGGTGAGAACTTCGCCTTGAACGCGTGCAGCGAGCGGAAGCCGTACAGCGGTTCCATCGCGCCGCCCAGCTTGTCCAGCACCCGGTCGACGCCCTCCAGGTCGGCGGAGCCGCCGCGGGCCAGCGGCGCGCCGGACAGCGAGACGAACCGCGCGCCGCGCTCGCGCAGTTCCAGGCACGCCGACGCGATCATGAACTCCATCACCGGCCGGAACCCGTCGGTGCGCCGGCGCATGACGTCGAGCGTCCACCCGCGCACCTGGCCGCCCGGCCCGAACACCGGCAGCCACGACGTCACCCCGTGCACGCTGCCGGTGCCGTCGATCGCCAGGCCGACCCACACCCGCGGGTCGAGCGCCTCGTCCACGCCGCCGAGCGTGAAGCCCATCTCGGGCAGGCCCTTGTCGCCCACCCACTGCTCGGAGATCGCCCGCACCTGCGCCAGGATGGCGAACGGCTCGTCGGCCAGCCGCACCAGCCGGAACTCCAGGCCGTCGCGCTTGGCGTGGTTGAGCGCGGTGCGGATGTCCTGCCACTTCTTGCCCTTGAACGACAGCTCCGGCAGGTCCACGACGGTGTCCTCGGCGATCTGCACGGTCTGCCAGCCGTCGGCCCGCGCGGCCCGCGCGACCTCGTCGGTGACCGAGAACAGGCACGGCACCAGCCCGCCGTGCTCGCTCATCGCGGCGAACTCGCGGACCGCCTCGGCGGCCGTCCCGGCGGGCACCACCGGGTCGGCCAGCGCGATCGCGACGCCCGCGTGGCGCTGGTAGCCGACGTACCCGCGCCCGTCGAGGGTGAAGTAGAACCGGTTCTCCGGCCACACCGTCATCCACGACATGGTCGAGCCGCCCACGTCGGTGAGCAGGCCGCGGGCCCGGCTGAGGTTGAGCTCGTCGGCGGCGACCCCGCCGATCAGCCGGCGGCGCAGCGGAACCCGGAACGAGCCCCGGTTGAACAGCAGCAGCGCCAGCTCGCCGAGCCACAGCAGCCCGCTGCTCAGCGCGACCGGCGCGCCCTCGGGCAGTTCGCCGAGCAGGATGAACAGCAGCGCGAACGCCGCGCCCAGCACGTTGAGCGCGCCGAGCACGACGGCCACCCACCACGCCCACCGCTTGCCGTACCGCAGCTGGTTGGCCACGAAGCCGACCAGCACGAGGTCGATCAGCACGTCCAGCAGCGGCAGGGCGTCACCGGAGGTCTCGCCGAACGGCCCGTGCCCCGGGAACAGCAGCACCACCAGCTCCACGAACACCAACGCGAGCATCCCGCCGAACGCCAGGATCCGGGTCTCCCGCCGGGTGCGCGGCGCGTACCCCGGCTCGACGCCCCACAGCCGCTGCCCGACGACCATGCCGACGAACACGGCCAGCCCGTGCGAGACGTCGGTCAGCGTCCCCTCGAACAGGAACGCGACGGTCGCGTAGAACCACAGCGCCGCCCGGACCCGCAGCCGCCACGGCGAGCGCAGCGTCGCCGACGTGACCGCGACGACCGCCAACGCGCCGGTGGTGAACCCGACGTCACGGGCCTGCGCCACGTGCTGCGCCCACGTCCACGACGTCGTGGACAGCGCCCACACCAGCAGCGACGCGCCGGTGATCCCGGCGAACTGGCCGATCACCGCGACCAGCGCCGCCCGCTTGGTGCCCAGCCGCAGCTCGCACGCGCCGACCAGCACCGCGAACAGCAGCACGCCGCCGACGAACTGGACCGGGTTGAGGGTGAAGAACCACCCGACGACGAACGTCCAGACCTTGCCCTCGCGCAGCGCCGGCACCCCGTAGGCGACCTCGTGGAACCACGACTCGCGCCACAGCGGCCGCCACACCGTGCGGCTGACCAGGCCGACCAGGACCAGCGCGCAGACCACCGCGCCGGTGAACGGGACCCGGCGCACCAGCTGGGGCACGCCGCCGACCGCGCGGGACGCCCAGGTCTCGAACCCGGTCACCGCCCCGGCCGCTCCAGCGCGGTCGGCAGGGCCTGGGTCGGTACGGCCACCTCGTTCATCCACCCCTGCACCTCGGTCTCGTCCCCGGCCGGCGGCGGAGCACCCCGCACGTCCGGACAGCGCCGGCGCGCCGTCAAGTCCACCGGGGTCGCCGCGGTGAAAGCCCGGCGTCCCCGTGGAAGGTCAACCGTATTGTCTCGGCGCGGTCCTCGCTGGTCGCCGGCTCTCGCCCGGGTGCCGCCGAACGACCAGCCGCCACCAGGCGCGCTGCGGCGAGCGCGCCGACGATCACGGGTGCGCTCGGCACGGGACCATCTGTTGGCGACCCTGCGCCCACGTAGTCGGCTTCCGGTCGAGCGCTCACGGGTCGTGCCGGCCCGCGAACAGGTCGACCAGCGGGTCCCACCGGTTGCGCCTGCCCGTCGGGAACCGGCGTTGCGCCCGCAGCATCTTGCGTGATTCCCGAGGGTATCTGCGGCGCGCCCAGAACGACGTGGGCCGGGCCAGTCGCAGCGCCACCACCAGGGCCACGACCGGCACGAACAGGCCCACGACACCGGTCAGCGTCCGTCCTTTGAGGATCGCCACGACCGAGCAGAGGACGTTCACCGCGACCACCGCCAACGCCACCCAGTGGTTGTCCTCGGGGTCTTGGTCGAACGGCGAGAGGCCCGTCAGCATCAGCAGCCCGACGACGAGCGCGACGAGCACCGCGTCCACCGACCGGCGGCCCTCGGGACCCCAGTACACGTCGTCCAGCCGCAGCCACAGCGCGAACTCGTCCAGGGTGAGCGCCGCGCCCACGCCGAACAGCGCGCCGGTGAGGTCCGCCCAGCCTTCCTGCGGCCGGTAGACCAGCCCGGTCGCGCCGACGCCGAGCAGCAGGAAGATGCCGAACACCTGGTGGTGCAGGTGCACCCCGCCCACCGACAGGTCCCGGAACGGCCCGCGCCCGGCCCGGATCAGCCCGGTCACCAGCCTGGTCACCAGGAACGTCACCACGAACGCCGCCACCAGCCAGGCGACCACGGAGCGGTCGGCCACCGCGCCCGCCTCCTCTCCGGGTCCGGGCGTGCCGGGAGACCGACCGGAACCGACACTGTGGCGCAGGTCTCGGTGGGCCGCCAGTCGATCGTCCGCAGTGGACGCGGGTGGACCGGGTCGGGGCGGGCCGGCGGTCGCTGCACGATAATTGCGGTATGTCGGTTGTGCTGAGTGTGGGGGAGACCCGCCGGAGCGGGTCGCGTGCGGTCCGTGGTTGACGCGCTGCGCAGGATGCCGTTCACCGCGGCCGTGGTCGCGGTGATGCTCGTGGTCGGGGTGGCGACCGGGGCGCTGTGGACCGAGGCGTCGGCCCAGCCGTGGTACGGGCAGGTCGCCTTCGGGGTGCCGGCACTGGAGGCCGGCCGCTGGTGGACGCCGGTGACCGGCGCTTTCCTGGCGTTCGTACCGCTGGCCTACCTGCCGATGGCCGGCTCGTTCGCGTTGTTCGTGGGGGCGGCCGAGTGGTTGCGCGGGACGAAGTTCGCGGTGGTCGCGGCCGTGGTGTCGCACCTCGGCGCGGTGCTGCTGAGCGTGCTGCTGCTGGTGGTGCTGCGCGCGACCGGCTGGGAGTGGGCGGTCCGCGTCGCGGGCACCGTGGACGTCGGGTTCTCGGCGGGCGCGCTGGCCGTGGGCGCGGTCGTGTCGGCGACCCTCGCACAGCCGTGGCGCAGCCGGATCCGGCTCGGGCTGGGGCTCTACGTGGTGGCGTCGTTCGTGTTCCTCGGCTCGCTGGCCGACGTGGAGCACCTGGTGGCCGGGGTCGCCGGGTTGGCGGTGGGCGCGCGGGCGGACCGGGTGCCGCGCGTCGAGGCGGTGCGGCTGGCGGTGGTCTCGGTCGTGGTCGTGACGGCGGCCGGGTTCGGGCTGGGCGCGTTCCTGCCGACGCAGAGCCCATTGGGGGACAACACCCAGGCGTCGACGGTGCTGGCCGGGATCGCGGTCTCGCTGGTGGTCGGGCCGCTGCTGGCGTTCGGCGTGCCGCGGAAGGTGCTGCGATGAGCGACTCGCGGTGGCCGCGCGGCGTCTACGGCACGGGCGAGGAGCCCGACTACCGGTTCAGCTTCGCCAACGAGCGGACGTTCCTGGCGTGGATCCGCACCGCGCTGGCGCTGCTCGCGTCCGGGGTGGCCGTCGACGCGGTCGACCTGGGGCTGCCGGGCGTGCTGGAGACCGTGCTGGCGCTGCTGCTGATCGGTCTGGGGCTGCTGTGCGCGGTCCTGTCGTGGGTGCGGTGGGCCAGTTGCGAACGCGCGATGCGCAACCAGCAGCCGCTGCCGTCGTTCGCGGTGGGGCTGGTGCTGGTGGCCGGGGTCGTGGTGGCGGCGGTCGTCGTGCTGGTGCTGAAGGTCTAGCGCGTGGACCGCGGCGCGCAGAACGAACGGACCGCGTTGGCGTGGCAGCGCACGGCGCTGGCGATGATCGCCGGGTCGGCGGTGCTGGCCCGGCTCACCGTCGACCGGGTCGGGCTGTTCGCGGTGGTGGGCATGGGGGTGACGGCCGTGCTGGGGCTGGTGGTGCTGGTCGCGGCCCGGTGGCGCTACCAGGAGGGGCGGCGCGGCCGGCGGACCGGCGCGGTGCTGCCGGCGGCGGTCGCGGCGGGCACGGCGGTGATGGTCCTGGTCGAGGTGACGGCCCTGCTGCTACCGCGCTGACCAGCGCTCTTGCTCTCCGGTGCAAGCGCCTTGCGCGGGTGTCCGGGCGGCCGGCAGCGTCTGCGGGGCACGAAGGACCTCGGGGAGGAGTCTCGTGATGAGCAAGATCCTGGCCGCGTTCGCGGTGTCCGTGTCGATCGGGGTGAGCGCGCTGGTGAGCGCGTCACCCGCGCACGCCGCGCAGGCGTGCACCAGCCTGGCCGGCCCGGCGGGCGGCTCGCTGCCGCTGTGCAAGACCTGGAACTGGGACGGCAACGACTACGACGGCCGCTGGTGGACCAACGGCCCGTCGTCGCTGCCCTCTCACACCTACCTCCAGCGCCGGGAGGACGGGGCTGTCCACAACTCGGCGTACTCCGGCACGTACAACGACAAGTCGAAGGTCCACTTCAGGCTGTGCGACTCGCTCGCGGGGCGCTGCAACGGCTGGTGGTGACGCCCGGAGGGCAGGGCCGCTGACGACCGCCGGGCCGCGAGCCCGGCTCGGCGGGGTCAGGACGGTTCGGGCCGGCCGGGTCCGGGCCAGGCGTCGCGGGCGCGCAGGTGCAGCACGAGCGCGGCGATGTTCCACGCGTCGTCCTCGCCGCGGTGGTGCCGGCCCTCCAGCGGCAGGCCGGCGATCTCCAGCGCCTGGGACATCCCGGGCCGCTTGCGCAGCCCGTGGGCCGCGGTGAACGCGACCTTGGCGTTGGTGTGGACCCGGCCGAACGGGTAGCGCGTGCCGGTGGCCTGACACTGACGGGTGAACTGGTTGCGGTCGTAGTCGCCCCAACTCGCCCACGGGCGGGTGCCGGCGTCGTGCTCGGTGGCCAGCAGTCGGCACGCCTCGGCGAACGACAGCCCGGTGTCCACCTCGGCCTGGGTCAGGCCGGTCAGCTCGGTGCAGAACGCGCTGACCGTGCTGCGTCGCGGCCGGACCAGCACGCGGTGCTTGCCGACCCGCGTGCCGCTCGCCAGGTCGACCACGGTCAGCCCGATCTCCACGATCTCGCTGGGCTGACCGGGCGGCGGCTGCCCGTCCCAGCAGGTGGCCTCCACGTCGACCACGTTGAGCAAGGCGTTCTCCACGGCGGGGACGGTAGCCGACCGGGTCATCCGGCACCCCCGGTTTTCCGGGGTACCGTGCAGGCGTGAACCGCTTCGCCGCACTCCGCACCCGTCGCGCCTGAGCGCGGCACCCCGCCGCGCCCGCAGGCAGCCGAACACTCCCACGGGTACGGAGAACTTGTTTTGTTCACACCACATGCGGAACTCGACGCGCTCCTGGCCGACTTCGTCCGGTCGGCCCGCGACATCCTCGGCGGCAGCTACGTCGGCGCCTACCTGCAGGGCTCGTTCGCCCTGGGCGCGGGCGACCGGCACAGCGACTGCGACTTCGTGATCGCGACGACCACCCAGCCCGCCGGCGCGGCGGAGGCCGGCCTGCGCGCGCTGCACGACGAGATCCCCACCAGGGCCGGTTCCTGGGCGGGGGAGCTGGAAGGCTCCTACGCCGACGTCACGTCCCTGCGCACGGTCGCCGGCCTCGGCGTGCCGTGGCTGTACTGCGACCACGGCCACCGCGTGCTGATCCGCGACACCCACTGCAACACCCCGCACACCCGCTGGATCCTGCGCAACCGGGGCATCACGCTGGACGGCCCGCCGGTCGCGAGCCTGGTGGACGAGGTGCCGCCGGAGGCGTTGCGGGCCGAGATGCGCGCGGCACTGCCGACCGTGCTGACCGACGTCGCCAGGTGGGCCCCGGCCGACGTGGCGTGGACGCAGCGGTACATCGTGACCACCTGCTGCCGGATCCTCTACACCCTCCACACGGCACAGGTCGCGTCCAAACGGGCCGCGCTGGAGTGGGCGCTCGACGCGCTCCACCCGGACTGGCGGCCGCTGCTGACCCAGGTGGCGGGGGACCGGGAACTCGGCTGGGACCCGGCGCAGCGGCCCCGGCCGGGGAGCATGGCACTGACCCGGCGGTTTGCCGCATACGCGCGAGCATGGGCGGTATGACGGGCACGGGCCGCACGGACTGTAGTGCGGCCCACACCCCGTGGTGCCTGTCAGTCCTAGTCCGCCCGCACCGATGTGCTTACGGTGGTCGCAGCGCGGTCCGGTGTGCCCCCACCACCCCACCGCCGGTGCTGCGAACGGCCGTCCTCGCGGCGGCGACCGAGAGGAACCTGATCCATGTGCGCCGCCTGCGGTGTCCCGACCCACCAGGCCGACCCGGTCCCGGCCGCCGGCGAGGCGACCACGCCGCCCCGGCGGTTCGCCGCGCTGCGCAACAAGGACTGCCGGCCGTACCTGTTCGGCACCGGCCTGGCGATGATGGCCGACAACATCGAGCACGTCATCACCTACTGGGTGCTGTGGGAGAAGTTCCAGTCGCCGGCGCTGACCGGGTTCCAGGTGATCAGCCACTGGGCGCCGTTCCTGCTGCTGTCGGTGTGGTTCGGGTCGCTGGCCGACCGCTTCGACTGCCGCCGGGTGATCCAGGCCGCGCAGGTGCTGTTCATGGTGGTCTCGCTGGCCTGGGGCGTGCTGTTCCTCACCGACTCGTTGCAGATGTGGCAGGCGTGCGTCCTGCTGGTGCTGCACGGCATAGCGGGCGCGCTGTGGGGGCCGGCCGAGCAGTTGATGCTGCACGACTTCGTCGGCCACGACGAGCTGCCCAGCGCCGTCCGGCTCAACTCGACGTTCCGCAGCCTCGGGATCCTGTTCGGACCGGTGGTCGGCTCGGCGCTGCTGCTGGGCCTGGGCCCGACCGCCGGCATCTTCGCCAACGTGCTGATCTACCTGCCGCTGACGATCTTCCTGTTCCGCACGAAGTTCACCGGCCACACCCGGGACCACCACCCCCGGACCAGGGTCGGCCTGCGCGACTCGCTGCGGGTGTTCCGCGAGGTCCGGTCCAACCGGACGCTGATCAGCATGATCGTCCTGGCGGGCCTCGGGTCGTTCTTCATCGGCGCGTCGATGCAGACCTCCATGCCGATCTTCGCCCAGGAGCTGGGCGTCGGCGCGGCGGGCACCGCGTACGGGGTGCTGCTGTTCGCCAACGGCGCGGGCGGGGTCATCGGCGGGCTGCTGATGGAGGTGACCCGCCGGATCAAGCCGACCGTGCCGACGGCGATCATCGCCACCGCCGTCTACGGGCTGACCGGGCTCGGGTTCGCGCTGACCGGCAGCTACCCGCTGGCGGTGGGCCTGCTGGTGGTCGGCGGCGTGGCCAACCTGGCGTCGATGTCGATCACCCAGACCGTCGTGCAGCTGCTCAGCCCGCCCGCCGACCGGGGGCGCGTGCTGGGGCTCTACGGCCTGTCCTCCGGAGGCCTGCGCACCGGCAGCGGGTTCACCGTGGGCCTGCTGGGCGTGTACGTCGGCGTGCCGATGGCCTTCGCCTACAGCTCCGCCGCGCTGTGCCTGGGCACCCTGGCGGCCGGTGTGCACGCCCTGAGGGGGCGGCGGGCCGCGTCGGCGGCATGATGTAGGGCGTGGAGTCGACCCGTGTGGACCGCTGGCTGTGGGCGGTCCGGCTGACCAAGACCCGCCCGGACGCCGCGGCGGCCTGCCGGGGCGGGCACGTCCGGATCAACGACCGGCCCGCCAAGCCCGCGACGGTGGTGGTGCCGGGCGACCAGGTGCGCGCCCGCGTCGGCGACACCACGAAGGTGGTCGAGGTGGTCCGGGTGATCCAGAAGCGGGTCGGCGCGGCGGACGCGGCGACGTGCTTCATCGACCGCACGCCCGCCCCGCCGCCGGACGCCGCCGCGCCGGTGGCCCGCCGCGAACGCGGCGCGGGCCGCCCGACCAAGCGCGAACGCCGGGTCCTCGACCGCTTCCGGACCGGCGACCACTGACCGCCCCGCCGGCCGGCCGCGCGCTGACCGGGCCCGGTGGGCACCGAGCCGGGCTGACCGGGTCGGTGGGGCAGAAACCCGCAGATCGGCCCTACCGGACGACCCCGCGACAGGGGGACCGTGGAGCGGTCGACAACCGGACGCCTGACCCCGCGGGGTCAGCCGACCAGCGGATCCGGTGTCCAGCTCCGCCGATCCGCCGGGTCGGGCACGGGGACCGCGGTGGCCGCCAACGCGGACAATCCCGCGATGCCGCCGAACGCGGCCACGGCGTCCCCGTGCCCGACCGCCACCCGCACCCCGTAGCGCCCGCCCGGGTCGAGCACGGTGACCCCGTCGCCGGTGACCGCCGCGGGCCGGCCCGCCACCAGGGCGTCCGCCGGCAGGTCCCGGCCGGGCAGCGCGTCGGACCGCAGGCCGACGACCACCGTCGCGCCGCCCCGGGCGAGTTCGACGGCGGCCAGCTCACCGGCAGCCGGTGAGCCGGTCGACCGCACCGGGACCCGCACGGCGACCAGCCGCACCGGCACGTCCGGGTCGAGGGTGAACGGCACGGTGACCGGCCGGCCGTCCGCGACAACGCTCTGCGCCACCCGGTGCGCGCGGTCGCGCAGGTCCGGGAAGGCGGCGTCGAGGCGGACCACCGCCCATGCCCGGTCGGCCCACTCCCACACCACGTCCGTCCCGGACCAGACGGCCGCGCGGCCGGCCACGTCCGGCGCGGGGTCGCCGGCCGGCCGCCAGTCCGGACCGGTCTGGCCGGGGTGGCCGCCCGCCGGGTAGAGGGTCACCGCGCCGCCCGGCGTGTCCGGGTGGTCGGCGAGCCCGAGCGCGATCTCCTGGCGGTCGGCCGCCGTCCGGTAGGCCACCGGCGTGAACCCGCCCGCCGACCCGGCGGACACCGCCTGCCGCAACGGGTCCAACGTCGTCGCGGGTTCCGGTGCCCGGTCCCGCAGCGCCCAGGACGACACCGTGACGACCACGCACACCACCACCGCGGCGGCCACCGCCGACAACGCGTTCCTGGTGCGGCGACGGCGTTTCCCCTCCCGGATCGCTTGTGCGACGTCGACCGTCGTGTCCGTGCCGGGTCGGACGGAACGCAACGGGGCCACGCCACCGACAGGTCGGCGACGAACCGCAGCACCAGCGCCGCCCGCACGCGCGGCGACAGGCGGCGCAGCGCGGACCACACCACCTCGCGGGTCTCCACGTCCGGCAGGTGCGTGCTCGGGCGCGGCAGCTCCTCCGCGCGGCCGACCAGGCGCACCAGGCTCCAGCGGCGGCGGTGCTCGTTGAGGAACACCCGGACCGGGACGGTCCGCGCGTAGGCGTCCGGATCCGTTGCGGCACGGGCCTTGCGCCAGTGCGCGTAGAGCCGGGTGATGGCGATCTGCACGACGTCGTCGGCGCGGTGCGCGTCGCCGCACATCAGGCGCGGTGCGCGTCGCCGCACATCAGGTGCGCGAGCCGGCGCAGGCGGGGGAGCCGCGCGTGGACGAACCCGGTGAACTCCTCGTCGTCCGACGACCTCACCGCGAACCCCACGCCCACAGCCTCGACCCCGGCGGCTCCCGCTGTCACGCGAACCGCTTCCCGAAGTGCCCGCGCGTCGTGGCCGGCGCCCAGAGCAGGCCCAGCACGACCGCCGACAGCGCCCACCCGGTCACCAGGTCGGCGCGCACCTCCACCTCCGGGTAGGAGGCGAACACGAAGTACCGCCCCACGGCTTGGAAAGCTGGCAGGACCGTGATCGCCACCCGTCCCGAGTTCCGTCCGGAGTGGACGGTCACCGCGAGCCACAGGTAGAGCACGGCGCTGATCGGGTGGTAGACCGTGCCGGGGTTGAAGGTCGCCGCGTCCGGGGTGGCGAGCAGCCGCCAGACGTCCTGCACCACGATCGTGACGTGGTTGAACGCGTGCACCCCGATGCCCACGGCGGCGACCAGGACGGCGGGTGGGGCGGGGTTCGGTGCGGACCTGACGACCTCCGGGCCGTGTCGACTCCTTGTCACCCCGAAGACACCGCGAACCGGACCACAGGACGTGTGAGCCCGCTCACGTTTCCTGGGTGTGGGGTCCCGTGTCCTGCGGTCCGCGCGTCGGAGTGGCATGGGTCGTGTGTGGTGGCGTTCGCCTTGGTTGCCGTTCGGGGCCGCGGTGGTGCCGGTCGTGCTCACGCTGTGGGCGGGCTCGGTGCCCGGCGGGTACTGGGGGATGGGGTTGACCGCGCTCGCGTGCTGGGCCGTGGTCGGCCTCGCGTGGCTGGTGCTCCTGGTGCTCGCGATCCGCGCGCTGCCGGTGCCGCGCCGGCCGAACCTGGCCCGGCTGTGGGCGTTCCTCGCCGTGCCGCTGCTGTTGATCGCCACCGCCCTGACCGCGCGCAGCGGCGTGACCGAGCACGCGGCGTTCGCCTTGCACCGGTCGTCGCTGGAGGCGTTGGCGACCGAGACCCGGGCCTCGGTCGAAGGGCGTGCCTCGGACCGCGCGTTCCTGCTGCTCACCGTGTCCCACTCCGTGCGGGACACGGGGACTGGGTGCGTCCTGATGACCGTGCGGGACGCGGGTTTCCTCAACTCCACGGGCTACGCGCACTGCCCGGACCGCGCGCCGGCGAACGTCAGGGCCGGCGGCGACGGCTACACGTTCGAGCACCTCGACGGCCCCTGGTACGTCTTCGTGTTCCAGTGGTGAATCCACCCGGATGGCGGCGGTGGGTTGGGCTAACCGTCCGTGCCGCGGCGACGACCTAGTGGGCCGAGGTCCGCGGTCCGCCCAGCTGGGACCGGTGCAGCGGGGCGAGGTGGTGCTGGTCGGGTCCTGGCGCCGGGCCGAAGCCGTCGTTACGGCAGCCGGCGGCGGCCGGCGAAACCCAGGTCGGCGCGGTGGTACCAGTCCAGGCCGGTGTCGCCCTCCAGCCAGCACAGCAGCACCGGCACACCGTCCAGTTCGGACGGGAAGTCCACCAGCAGCGGCGCGAAGCCCTTCAGCTCCGCGCCGGTCGCCTGCACGGTGCTCATCAGGTCGTCCAGCCGGGCCTGGGCGGCCTTGAACTCCGGCAGGCCGCCGAGGCCGGTGCTCTCACCCGTGGCCAGCGCGGCCGAGAGCTCGGCGGCGTCGGCCCGCAACGCCACGATCTCGGCCAGCACCGGCCGCAGCCGGTCCAGCTCGTGCCGCGCCTCGGGCAGCGTGAAGAGTCCCAACGTCCTACCTCGCGGAGTGGTCCGGATCGACAGGACACCAGGCTACGGGGTCGGTGTCCACGGGATCGGTGTCCCCGGTGGGCGGGCCGGTCAGCGGATCCAGCCCAGGCGCAGGAAGACCGACTCGCCCGGAGCGTCGTCCAGCCCGTCGTTGTCCACCACACCGACCAGCCGGCGCAGCGGGCCGTAGCCGACGACCGCGATGCCCTCGACCTTGTCGTGCGCGGTCGCACCGTCCGCCTTCACCGCGGGCAGCACGTCCCGGGCGAGGGTCTTGGTCACCACCGGCTTCGGCTCACCCGCCGCGGCAGGCGTCAGCGTGCCGATGTCGACCCGGTAGACCTTCTTGGTGGCCGCGCTGTCGCCGCGCTGGTTGTCCCGCTCCAGCACCAGCAGCGTGCGGTCGTCCAGCGCGGTCACCTCCGACAGGCCGATCCAGCCGCCGGCCGGGGCGGCGTCGAGCGGGTAGGCCGCGAACGCCCACGCGCCGGTCGCGGGCGTGAACCGGGCCAGCGTCGCCTGGCGCGGCTGGTCGGCCTTCCACTCCCGCTGCACGGCCAGCCACACCTGCTCGGACGCGCCGCGCCCGGTGACCGTGACACCCTCGAACCCGTTGCTCGTCGCGGTCGCCGCGACGGACGCGGGCAGCGGCACCTCGCGCACCACCGCGCCCGACCGGTCGACCTCGACCAGCAGGTTCGGCAGCTTCTTGCCGTCGCCCTCCGACGCCACCCAGTAGCCGCCGCCGCGCCGGGCCGCGATGCCCTCGCCGTCGTAGCCGACCGGCGTGCCGTCCTTGGTCAGCGTGAGTTCGGCGCGCACCCTCGCGGGGGCGGCGAGCGTGTCGACGGTCAGGATCCGGGTCGGCCGGTACGCCGAGTCGGTGACCGCGACGACGTTCCGGTGGTCACCGGGGATGCCGGACAGGCCCGACAGCGCGCCGAAACCGATGCTGTCGGACACGATCGACGGCGTGCCCTGGTTGCGCTGCAACGACAACGCCAGCGGCGTGCGGGTCAGCCGGTAGGACGTCAGCGAGGAGCGGATCCCGTCCTTGGCCGAATCCTCCTCGGCGGACACCACGAGCGTGCCGGTCGCCGGGATCGGCAGCAGGCCCTCGGGGGCGACGCCGGTCGGCAGCGCCTGGAGGAACCTCGGCCGGCGCGGGTCGTCGACGTCGTAGACGGCGACCAGGTTGGCCCGCTCCAGACCGACGAACGCGTACTTGTGCCGCCCGAACCGGGCGACCGCCAGGCCCTCGGGCTCGACGCCCTTGTTGTCCGACCGGCCGTCCGGGTACTGGCCCTGCTTGATCGCGACCTGGTCCAGCTCGTTGCCGGAGGAGAACACCACCCGGCCGGACGCGGCGTCGAACACCGTCCACGTCCGCGAGCCGCCCCGGTAGTCGCCCTCGTCGGCGGTGCCCAGCGTGCGGTCGTCCAGCCACGCCACCGCGTCCGGCTCGCGCGGCGCGGTGATGGTCTGCGCCGGGTCGATGCGGCCGTCGTCGGCGGTGTCCACGCCGCGCACGGTCGCGGAGCCCGCCGGGAAGTGGTTGACCAGCTTGCCCGAGCGCAGGTCCACGACCGCGACGTGGTTGTTCTCCTGCAAGGTGACCGCCACCTGGCCGCGGCCGTTGATGCTCACGTACTCGGGCTCCGGGTCGCTCGGCGCGACCTCGGCGATCCCGGTCAGCTCCACCCGGCGCTGCGCCCACGACGCGGGCGCGCCCTTGAGGTCCACGATGGTCAGGAACCCGGCCGGGGCCTGCGGGATCGCGCCGCCGTCGACGTCTTCATCGCGCTCGTTCTCGATCGCGACGGCGGCGTACCTGCCGTCCTCGGAGATGTCGATCGAATCCGGCTGGCCACCGAGGTCGTGCGTGGCGACGACCTCGCGGCCGTCCAGCTCGACCACCAGCAGCACACCGGACGGCGTGGCGCGCGACGGCGAGGTGTTGACCGCGACCAGGGCCAGCTTCCCGACGATGTCCACCGAGGTGGGCTCGCCGGGCACGGCCAGCGTGCCGTCCGGGGTGAGCCGGCCGTCGCGGACCTTCGTGAACCCGATTCTGCGGCCGGGCGAGTCGGTGTGGACGACCGTTCTGCCGTCGGCGGTCGCGGCAGCGATCTCGGCCGCCGTGTGCTCGGCGGCCGAGCTGTTGCGGAACACCGGCATGGTGTCGACCCGCTGGAACCGCTCGGTCCCGGTCGCGCCGGCGGGCGGCGCGCACACCGACATGCTCACCCCGCAGGCCAACAGACCAGCGAGAACACGAACCGTACGGGTCACGGTGCCTCCAACCTCGACGACGGGCGCGCGCTTTGTAACCCACGAGGGCGTCTACGAGGTGAACGTGCCATGGCCGCCGGACGACCGGTGCCGCCGGTCAGCCCAGGCTGCCGTACGCGGCCAGCACCAGGTTCATCCCCCGGTCGTCGCCGAGCGGGCCGCGTTCCAGCATCCGGTTCATCGCGTAGGCGACGGTCAGCCGGTTGCCCGGGTCGACCACGACCAGCGAACCGCCCCAGCCGCCCCACGAGCAGGTGTCGCCGCTGAGCGCGTAGCCCAGGCCGTACCGCATCGGCACGCCCAGCTGGTGGTCCATGCCCGCGTACTGCTCCTCCAGCACCCTGGCGCACGTCTCCGGCGAGAGCAGGCGCACGCCGTTCATCGTGCCGCCGCAGGCCAGGACCGATTGGACGGCCGCCACCGAACGCGCGTTGCCGTGCCCGTTGGCGGACGGCACCTCGGCCCGCCGCCACGCCTCGGTGTTCGCCACGGCGGGGTCGATCTCCGGGTTCGGCGGGGCGTCGAACAGGGCCGTCGGCGTCGGCCGGGGCCCGCGCTCGGCGGGGATGATCGGCGCGACCCGGTCGTGCGCGGCGAGCCCGATGTGGAAGTCGGCGCCCAGCGGGCCGGCGACGTCCTCGGCGAAGAACGCGCCCAGGCTGCGGCCGGTGACCCGGTGCACGAGTTCGCCGAGCAGGTAGCCCTGGGTCAGCGAGTGGTAGCAGCCGACCTCGCCGGCGGGCCAGCGGGTGGGCTGGTCGGCCAGCAGCGCGGCGGCCTTCGGGTGGTCGTAGAGGTCCTCGACGGTGATCGGGCGGTCCCACGTCGGCAGGCCCGCGGTGTGCGCGAGGACGTGCCGGACCAGGACGGCGTCCTTGCCGTGCGCGGCGAACTCGGGCCAGTGCGCCGCCACCGGGCCGTCCAGGTCGAGCGCGCCCCGGTCGGCCAGCACCAGCACGCACAGCGCGGCCATGGTCTTCGTGGTGGACCAGACGTTGACGATCGTGTCGCGTTCCCACGGGGTGGTGCGGGCCTCGTCGACGTGGCCGCCCCACAGGTCGAGGACGGGCCGGCCGTCCCGGAAGACCGCGAGGGACGCGCCGACGTCGGCGGTGTCGAGGGTCGCCGCGAACGCGTCGCGGACGGGGGCGAACTGCGGATCGCACGTGCCGTGGACTTCGGCCATGCGCGGCAACATAGACCGGGGAAGGTCCCAGGGGCGAAGCCATTTCCGTAGGCTCGCCCGGTGGACCTCCCGCTGCACGAGTCGTCGGCCGCCCTGCTGGACGGACCGGTGCGCGAGCTTCCGGACCGGATTGCCGACGAGGTCGCGGGCACCTTGGCCGCACGGCTGGAAATCAGCCCGGGGGAGGTGGACCGGACGGCGCTGCTCGCCGCGGCGGTCGCGGAGGCCGAGCGGCTGTCGGACATCGTGGTGCGACCGGAACACCTGGTGCTGGCGTGGGTGCGGATGATGGGCGGGCCGGTCGCGCGGGCGCGCGAAACGCTCCAGGAAGTCATGGCGGAACGGGCGCACCGCGACTACGAGAACCTTTCGCACGTCCCACGTCCGACTCCACCCCGTCTGGTGCTGGTGGCCGGGATCCCGGGCACCGGGAAGAGCACGCTCGCCGAAGCGCTGGCGTGGCCGTTGCGCGCCCCGGTGTTCTCGATGGACTGGCACCTGGGCGCGCTCGTGCCGTTCGGGGTGCTGCGCGAGGACAACGCGGTTCCGCTGGCCGAGGTCAACCTGACCGCCGCCGCCGCACGTCAGCTGCGGTTGGGGCTGGACGTGATCGTGGACGCGACCGGGCACCGCGCGCAGACCCGGTCGCGCTGGCGGGCGTTGGCCACGAAGCTCGGCGGCGTGTTCGTCGGCGTGGAGTGCGTGTGCTCGGACGAGCGCGTGCAGCGCACGCGGGTCGAGGGGCGGGCGCGCGGGATCCCCGGTTGGCACCCGACCGTGTCGTGGGAGCACGTCCAGCGGATGAGGTCCCTGTGGGAGCCGTGGGACGAGCCGCACCTGGTGGTCGACTCGGCCGTCGACCCACCGGCCGAAGCTGTGGAGAAGGTGTTGGCACGCCTGGGTTTCAGAGCCGGGTGAGGGTCTGCACCAAGGCGGTGTGGGTGTCCGGGTCGGCTGCCGCGACGAGGCCGTGCGGGCCGGTGTGCAGTGGGCCGCCCGCGATGCCCGTGACCACGCAGCCCGCCGCCTCGCACAGCGCGATCGCGCTGGTGAAGTGCACGCTGTCGCGCAGGTCGCCGGCCGTCACGTAGGCCGCCCGCCGGCCGCTCGCCACCCAGGCCAGGGCCAGCGTCGTGGAGAACACGCGGGGCTGGAACGCGGTGGTGAACGCGTTGTCGGCGAGCATCCCGAGCACCGCCTGGTCCGGTACGTCCAGGTTCACGTCGACCAGCCGGCTCGACGGGTCGGGGCGCAGCGGCTCGTCGCCCGCCACCCGCACCCGCGCCACCTCGCCGTCGGTCCAGAACACCTCGCCGCTGAACGGGTCCGCGACCGCCGCCGCGACCACCCCGGGCCCGACCCGCAGTGCCACGTTCACCGCCGCCAACGGCGTGCGCGCGGCGTAGTTCACGGTGCCGCACAACGGGTCCACCAGCCACACCCGGCCGGACCCGGGCACCGTGCCGCCGGTCTCCTCGCCGACGAAGGCGTCCGCCGGGCGCGCGTCGGCCAGCACCGCCGTGATCGCCCGCTCGGCGGCGAGGTCCGCCGACGTGGCGAAGTCGACGCCGGACTCGGCGAACCGCTCCAGCTCGCCGCCGAACCGGGACCGGACCTCGGACGCGCCGGCCACGGCCGCGCGGATCGCCACTTCGACGTCGGATTCCACGTCACCGACGCTACCGGGTCACCGCCGCCGGCTCTCCGCCGAGATGTGCCTGCCGGTGATCGTCAGCCCGCGGACCGGGGCTTGATGAGCGGCACGTCCCGCACCGACTCCCGGAACCCGACGCTGAAGTACAGGCCGCGCGCCTTGGGGTGGCCCGGCGCGCCCAGGCAGGCGACCGTCGCGTGCCCGGCCCCGGCCGCCCGTGCCAGGTGCATCCCGTGCAGCAGCAGCGCCCTGCCCAACCCCAGCCGCCGGTAGCCCGGGTGCGTCCCGACCGGCTCGAACTCGACGGTCTTGTTCGCCTCGTCCAGCCACATGATCGCGGAGGCCGCCATCGTCCCGTCCGGTGCCTCGACCAGGACGTGCAGGTCGGCGCGGTAGGCCGGCACCCGCCGGACGCCCTCGTAGGCGGCGGCCGTGTACGTCGAGGGCGCCCAGGCGTCGAGGTGGGCTTGGACGGCGGCCTCCGGCCCGGCCTCATCGGCGGTGCGGAACCGGAACCCCTCGGGCAGCACGGGCTGTTCCACGTCGGTGAGGTCGCGTTCGGTGAGCATGGTCCACGAACCGGTGTCGCCGAGCGCGTCGGGGTCGGTGCGGTAGCCGTGCGCCGCCCACCGCTCCAGGCCGAACTCGTCGGCGGCGCTCGGCAGCACCGTGCGCTCGACGTCCCCCGCCGTGCGGTCGAACCAGTCGATCACCTCGTCGACCAGCCCGGCGTGGTCGGGGTGGACCTGGTAGGCAAGGTAGGCACCGGTGACGTCCTTGACCGACCCGTCGTTGCGCCGCAACCGGTGCGGGAGGTACGTCCAGCCCCACGCGACCAGCTCGCCGTCGGCGAACCACAGCCGACGCGGCCAGCCCGCGCCGTGCTCGGCGTGCCCCTTGCCCCAGATCCAGGCCAGCTCGCCGTACGACGCGTCACTGTTCACCAGCTCCGGCCGCACGGCGGTGACCCGCTGCGCCAACCCTTGCATGAGCCGCACGTCCGCCGCGGTCACGAGCTCGACGTTCCCCATAGCGGTCACTGTGGCAGGACGCCACCGAACCGTCGAACCGTTTACGGCACGTGGTCGTGCTCGTCATTTGACGTCCGTCGACCGCGGAGTGTGCGGGATGACGCCGGCCTTCTTGACGACCGGGTGGGCCATGTGGCCGGGCCGGCGGGCGACGATCCGGGTGCCCGCCGTCCGCACCGACGCGTCCGGGCCCTCGGCGCGAGTTCCAGGGGTGATGCGGTGTCAGGAACGTGCGCCCAAGCCCCGGCGGGACGGTTTCGGGGGTGGGGGTGGGTCGTCCGTCGCCAGTGCGTCGTAGGCGGCCAGCCAGCCCGTGGCGCGGTAGTCGCCTCGGCGGGTGAACACGGCTACGCCCTTGTCCGGGTCGTCCGGGGTGTCCGTGTCGGGGTAGCGGACGTCGGTGTCGGCCTTCGTCGGGGTGGGCGGGCCGTAGTGCTTGCCGTGCCAGGGGACGGCCGTCGCGGCGACGGTGCCGGCCACCGACGCGTGGTCGCCGTGCGCGGTCAGCGCGGCGGTGGTGGCGCGTTCGCGCAGCAGGGCCGTGTAACCGGCCTGGTCGAGTTCGCAGCCCGCCGGCGGCCGGCCGGGTTTCCAGTCCGGCGAGCGCACGCCGCGGGCCACCGCCGAGTGCCACATCCGCGGCACCAGGTCGTGCGACCGGGCCCGGGTCGCCATCTGCTCGCACAGCCACAGCAGCCGGCCCGCGCCGCGCCGGGGCGCCAGCCGCCGCCAGCGGACCCGCTGGTCCAGGTCCGCCGCGACGATCGCGATCCACGGGTGCACGGTGCCCAGCACGCCCTGCGCCGCCAGCCACGACAGGTAGCGCGGGGCCTGCTCGAACACCGGGTACAGGGTGGACAGCGGGATGCCCGCGGCGACCCGCCGGCCCTGGCCGGTGAACAGGTGCGGCGAGCGGGCCGCCAGCAGCAGCGCGGCGCGGGCCAGGTCGCCCGGCGCGGTGGTGGTCTGCGAGCCCAGGCCCTTGACCGACGCGGTGTGGGTGATCTGCGAGGTGCGCCCGCCGGCCTTGATCGCGGTGGCCACCGCCGTCCGCACCTGGTCGGGCACCGCGATGGCGGCCAGGTCCCGGACCGCGACCGACAGCACCAGGGTCAGCGCGTCCTCGGCGGCGTCCGGGTCCGGCGGCGTCGGCAGCAGGCCCAGCGCGTACCGCAGTCGGTGGCCGGCGTGCGTGGACACCATCATCCGCGCGGTCAGCCGGCCCAGGTCGGTGATCGCCAGGCCACCGTCCGGCCGGGCCGCGAGGTGGCCCTCGGCCACCAGGAACGCCACCGCGTCCTGCACCGGCTGCGCCGCGTCGTCGCCCTGCGCGTGGGCCAGCGTCTCCACCCACCACGCCTCGGCGTCGGCGTGGCTGGTGATCCGGCCCTGCAGCACCTCGGCCAGCACGTGGTCGGGCAGGCTCTCGTGGATCCGGGAGTAGACCGAGTAGCCCGCCACCAGCCGGGCCTGCCAGCCGGCCCGCTGGTGCTCGTCGACCACCAGGTAGGACCAGCCCTCGGTCTCGCCCGCGCCGATCCGCCCGGCCCGGCCGAACATCTGCAGCACCATCGAGGTGTCCATCGGCTCGCCGCCGACCGTGGTGTCGCGCACGATCACCGCGCGGGCGGGCAGGTTGACGCCCGCCGCGACGGTCGAGGTGGCGACCAGCACGTCGGCCTGGCGTTCCCGGAAGGCGCGCTCGGCGGCGTGCTTGTGCTCGTAGTCGGCGTAGTGCAGCCGGACGCCGACGTCCGCGCACACCTTCGTGAGGCCGTCGACGTCGTCGGCCGCCACCGTGTGCACGGGCGCGCCGCGTTCGGCGGCGATCGCCATCGCGGTCGAGCGCACGTTCCGCTTGGAGCCGCAGAACACCAGCACGCTGCCCTGGTCGGCGGTGTGCCGGGTGGTCAGGTCGACCACGACCTGTTCGCGCAGCCGGGCGTTGGCCGCGAACCCCGACCCGGCCGGCACGGTCGGCAGCTGCCAGGTCACCCGCGACGGCCGCCAGGTCGTCGCCACCAGGTCGGCCTCCAGCCACTCGGCGACCTCGGCGGCGTTGGACACCGTCGCCGACAGGCCCACGATCCGCACCGGCGAGTCCGCGCCGCGCACCCGGGCCAGCAGCGCCTCCAGCAGCGCGCCCCGGCCGGGCGTGCCGAGCAGGTGGATCTCGTCCACCACCAGGCAGCCGACCTCGCCGAGCGCGGCTTGCAGCGACGCGGCCCGGCAGATCGCCTCGAACTTCTCGGTGGTGGCCACCCACAGGTCGGCGGCCCGGACCCGTTCGACGTCCACCGCGTACTCGCCGGAGAGCCGTTCGACCCGCAGGCCCCGCGCGCGCCAGGTCTCCAGCTCGCGGTCCAGCTCGTCGGTCAGCGAGCGCTGCGGGACCAGCCAGGCGGCCTTGCGGCCCTCCTGGAGGATGGTGCGCAGCACGGCCAGCATGCCGATCGCGGTCTTGCCCGCCCCGGTGGGCGCGGTGATCAGCAGGTGCGCGTCGTCGTCGAGGATGTGCGGCGCGGCCTGCGCCTGGGCGGGGTTGAACACCGGGAACGGCAGGAACGGCAGCCACTCGGCGGGCACGAACCGGTCCACCGGGGTCGGGTCGGGCGCGTCGCGCGGGGCGTCGTCGTGCAGGTCCCAGAGCAGGCCGTAGGCCAACCGCGCGGCGAGCGCCCGGTCGCCGTCGACCGGTTCGCAGCGGTCGGGGACGATGCCGCCGACCTCGGACAGCCACGCGGTGGCCCGGAGGTGGTCGCCGTCGCCGGCCACCGTCTCCTGCTCCAGCCAGTACCGGACCGACCGGTGCTCGACGCCCTCCTGGGTGAGCAGCGCGCGCAGCCCGTCGAACTCCGCGCGGTCGGGCATGATCACCCGTCCGCCGGTCACGCCGGGCGGTGGTTTGAGCGTCGGGTCGGTGGTCTTGGCCCACCAGACCGGGCCCACGTCGTCGACCAGGTGCGCGGGCAGCAGGGGAGGTTCCTCGCCCGGCGCGGTCGGGACCGCCTCGGAGCCGGCCAGGATGGACCGGATGCGGGCCGCCATGACCGTGGTCGACATCCGCCGGACCGGTCGCGCGGCGGGTTGCGGCGCGACCTCCTCGGCGGGCTCGGCTTCCGGGGGCTGTTCGACGGGAGCCGCGGCAGGCGGCCCCGTCGGCGGCGCTGAAGAGGGTGTTGAAGAGGGCGCTGGAAGGAGCGCTGTCGGGGGCTTCGGGGCCGGCCGCCGGCGCGGGGGCGGCGGCTCGACGGGCGTTTCCGGCGCGGGCCGCTCCCGGACCGGTGCGACGACCTCCTGGGCGAGCGCCGCCAACTGCGCGTCCTCGGCCGCCCGCCGGGCCACCGCCTCCGGGCGCAGCTCGCCGAGCACGGACCGTTGCGACAGCTGCAACTCGCGCAACGTGAACGACGCCGGGCAGGTCGCGCACACCACGGCCGCCTGCAACTGCTGCTTGCCCCGGTGCGGGTGCGCCCGGTACAGGCCGTACAACCGGCCGGCGCAGGTCGGGCAGGGCTTCTCGACCGGGATCGGGGACCACTGCCAGCCGGGTTCGTCGTACCGGGCGATGGCGGCGGCGGGCCGGACACCCCACCGCGCTTCGACCACGCCCGCGACCGACGTGTCGACCTGCGGTGACCCGCGAACCACTACACGCCTCCACTACGCCCCGGTGAGCACGCGATGCTAACCCGATCCGCCCGGTCGGCGCAGACGGGCGCGACCGCCGCCCGGCCTGACGGGCCGGCGCGGGTCAGGCCCGCTGGTAGCGCACCGCGGTGCCGGTCCGGGTCCGGGTGAGCATGCCGGCCCGGTGCAGCCGGCCCAGGTGGTAGGACACCGTCGACTGCGCGAGGTGGTGCCGGCGGGCCAGTTCCGCCGTCGTGCGCGGGGTCTCCAGGTCCAGCAGCAGGGCGTTGCGGGTGTGGCCGAGCACGCCCGCCAGGTCGTGGTCGGTCGCCGTGGCCGGGTAGACCAGGTGCACCGGGCGGATCCCCAGCGGGTCGACGCCGACGCCGACGTGGCCCGCCAGCGTCGAGGGCAGGAGCAGCAGGCCGGTGGTCGCCCGGACGTCCCGGTCGAACGGGCGGCTCACCTCCAGCGCGCCGCCCGCCCACCGGGTCCCGCCGTCCAGCCCGCCGAGCACCGCGCCCAGGCCCTCGCGGGCGGCGGTGCGGGCCCGCCGGTCGACGTCGGCCTCCAGCCGGCGGTGCACCGCCGGCCACCGGGGCGAGAGGAACTCCGCCCAGAACCGGGCCAGCTCGTCGGCGGCCCGGTGCGCGAAGTGCGCCTCGCCGCGCTCCAGGAAGTCCAGCACCGGGCGCGGTCGGGGTCCCGAAGGCAGTCGCCCGCGCACCCACCCGGCGACCTCGGCGGCCACCTGCTCCGGCGCGGCCGTCGCCACGGCGTGCAACTCCTGCTCCACGTCGGCGTCGTACCCCGCGGGCAGCGGGTTGAGGAAGTCCGGCACGTACCCGCCGTGCTCCAGGAAACCGGCCAGCAGCCGCAGGTCGTGGCGCACGACGGTGTCCCGCGCGGCCCGCGCCCAGCGCGCGTCGCGGTTGCCCTGCCACTGGTTGAGCACGGTGCCGATCTCCATCAGCGGGGACAGCCCGAACCGCGCCGACGCCAGTGCCGGCGCGGACAGCTCGATCCTGATCATCGACCCTCCAGAGGTTCGATTGTGCTCGAAAACGTGGAGCGGTGATCCGCCGAACGGGGACGATGGCGCGGTGCGCAAGCGAATCTGGTCCCTGACGGTCGCGCTCACCCTCGCGACACCCCTGCCCGCAACGGCCGCCGACTCGCCTTGGCAGACCCAACCCGTGGAGGCCCGTGGCGCCCTGACCGCCGTGTCCTCCGGCCCCGAAGGCACCTGGGCCTTCGGTGAAGCGCCGGACGGCCGCTCCTTCGCCCTGCGCGGTGCCGAAGACTGGCAACGCGTCCCCATCCCGGACGTCGGCCGCGTCCACCACGCCCAGAGCGGCTGGGCCGTGGGCCGGCGCGGCGCGCTGCGCTGGACCGACGGCTGGCAGCGCGTCCGCGTCGCCGAACGCGCGGGCACGTCCACGACCCTGCAAGCCGTGGAGATCGACCCGCTGGCCCCCGAACTCGCGTGGGCGGTCGGTGCGGAGACCGTACCGGGCACCCAGTGGCGGCGCGGTGTCGTGCAGCGCTGGGACGGCACCGCGTGGCGTGGCGTGCCGGTGCCGGACGGCCTGCTGGACACCTCCAGCGAGCTGACCGGCGTCGCGCCGCGCGGCGGCGACGAGGTCTTCGTGTACGGGATCGACCACGACCGGTCCGGTTCCCGCGTGGTCGTCCTGCGCTACGCGGGCGGCACCTGGACCAACGTGCCCGTGTCCCGCCGGGCGGGCTACGACGAGCAGGTCGTGGGCCACAACTCGGAGGCCGCCCGGCTGGTCGGCTGGACCGCCCCGGTCGGCGCGCCCGCGTCGGCCCGGCGCCCGCTGGTGCTCCGGGTGAACCCGGACAACCGCGAGGTGGTCCGGGAACGCGTGCCCGCGACGGCGGCCGAGCTCACCGGGGTGACCTCCGAGTACGGCACGCCGCTGGCCGTGGGGCACACCGCGGACGGGCGGCCGTACGCGGTGCGGCTGTCCGGCGACTCCGAGAACGGGACGTGGATCGCCGACCCGGTGCCCCCGGTGCGCGGTCGGCTGCTGGCGGTCGCCGGGATCGTCGTGCCCAACATCTGGGCGGTGGGCGTCACGGCGGCCAACCGCCCGCTGGTGCTGCGCGACGAGCCCTGACCGCACGGCAGCGACGATCGGCGTGGGCCGCGGCGCGCAGCCGTTGGGTCCCGCCGGCGTACTGCGGCCTTCTCCGGCGCGCCCGAGACTGGTATCGGGCGCGCCAGAGAAGGGACACACCATGTTCTCGTTCCGCACCGCGCTGATCTGCGCCGCGCTCCTGGCCTCGGGGGCGGTTCCGGCGCAGGCCGCCGAGCCGTACCCGACCACGATCCCGCTGCCCGACGGCTTCCGGCCGGAGGGGATCGCGATCAGCGGGCAGCACGCCTACTTCGGCTCGATGGGCACCGGCGCGATCCACCGCGTGGACCTGGCCACCGGACGTGGCGAGCCGTTCGTGCGGGGCACCGCCGGCACGGCCGCGCTCGGGCTCAAGGTCGACGAGCGGGGCCGGTTGTTCGTGGCGGGCGGCGGTGGCGGCACCGCCCGCGTCATCGACACCCGGGACGGCACCACCCTGGCCACCTACCGGCTGTCCACGCGGTCTTCGTTCGTCAACGACGTCGTGCTGACGCCGGAGGCCGCGTGGCTGACCGACTCCACGAACGCCGTGGTCCACAAGCTCGCGTTCGGCCGGGACGGCGCGCTGCCCGCCAGGGCCGAGACCGTCCGGCTGACCGGCGACATCGTCTACCGGTCGGGCACCAACGGCAACGGCATCGAGACCACCCCGGACGGCCGGGCGCTGATCATCGCCCAGCACAACACCGGCACGCTGTTCCGGGTCGACCCGGCGACCGGGGTGGCTCGCACGCTGGCCGTGGCCGGTGGCCCGCTGAGCAACACCGACGGGCTGCTGCGCTCGGGCAGCACGTTGTACGTCATGGAGAACCGCGACAACCGGGTCGCCGTGGTCGCCCTGGACGCGGCCGGCGCGAGCGGCACGCTGCTCCGGCGGGTCACCGACCCGAGGTTCGACGTGCCGACGACGGCGGCGGCGTTCCAAGACCGGCTCTACCTGCCCAACGGGCGGTTCACCACACCGCCGGGCCCCGGCACGGCCTACACGGCGGTGTCGATCCCGAAGCCCTGAGGCGGACGGCGTCGGGCGAGCAACCGGGCCGCGAGGACGACCACGCACGCCGTGGCCGTCACCACCAACAGCACCATGAACGTGGGGTACAGGTACGCGACCTGCCGCCACGACACGTCCCGCCCGCGATACAGGAACCCCGCCACCCGGTGGATCGTCGCCGCGAGCAGGACCGGCAGCAGCAACGGCAGCAGTCGAAGCCACGAACGGCGCGCGTGCCGGCGAGCGCGCGCCACCCCGCGTACCGCCAACGCGACCACGCCCGCCGCAAGGGTCACCAGCACGATGTCCACGACCCGGTACGAGCCGGGCGCGGGCGCGAACGGCCGACCCTCCAGCAACGCGATCAGGCGCTCGCCGAGGGCCTGGGCGTCGCCGTACTGCGTCCCGGTGTTGGCCATGACCGCGATCCCGTGGCCGGAGGCGGGCAGCAGCGCCTGGTACGCGGTGGAGGTGAACAGGTCGCCGCCGTGGTCGACCAGCGGCGCGCCCGCGTCGGTCGTGCCGACGAACCAGCCCAGGCCGTACGAGCCCGCCGAACGGGTGTGCGTCGCGGCGATGCTCTCCGGGCTCGCGATCGGGGTCCCGGTGTTCTGCGCGACCAGCCACGCGGCCAGGTCGTGCGCGGAGCTCAGCACGCCGCCGGAGCCGTTGCCGAACGCCGGCGGCTCGGGCACCGGCACGGCCGCGCCGAGCACGTGGACGTGCCCGCGCGCGGAGGCCGGCAGGTCCCGCTCGGTGTCGGCGGTGGCGCTGTCGGCCATGCCCAGCGGCTCGAACACGTGCCGGCGCAGGTAGTCGGCGAACGGCTCGCCGGCCACCACCTCCACCAGCCGGGCGGCCACCTGGAAGTTCGGGTTGTGGTAGGCCCACCGGGTGCCGGGTTCCGACGCCAGGGTCGCGTCCCGCATCGAGGCGACGGCGTCGCGGAGGGTGGCGACCTCCCGCCCGCTGAACGGGCGGAAGGTCGTGTCGGACAGGCCGGAGGTCTGGTCGAGCAGGTGCCGCACGGTGATCCGCCCGGCGCGCGGGTCGGCCGGGGCGAACTCCGGCAGGTGGTCGCGCACCGGGTCGTCCAGCCGCACCCGGCCGGCGTCCACGAGCTGCATCACGGCCAGCGCGGTGAACGACTTGCTCACCGACGCGACGGCCATGGTCGTGTGCTCGGTGACGGCCTCGCCGTCCGCCGTCCGGCCGTACCCGGCGGCGCGTACGACGGTCGTGCCGTGCGTGAGGGCGACCGCCGCGCCGGGAAGTCCCGTTTCGGCGCGGTAGTCCTCGACCACGCGGTCTATCGCGGCGGGGTCGGGTGTGGTGGCGGGCGCGGTCGTGGGGGACAGGAGCAGCAGCGCGGACAGGATCGAGGGGAGCACGGAGGGCAGTTTCGGATCCCGAGCCGGGCGTTCGCATCGGACCGTGGTCCGAGGTGTGGCCGCTGAGCCGCGGTTACCGTGTCGGGGATGAACGGGCGTGGGGGGTGGGCATGAAGGAGTGGCAGCGGGTCGCGGTGGACGTGGTCGCCGCAGCGGTGGTCGTGTGTCTCGTGGTGTTCCGCGCTCCGCAGCACGGCCTGCTCGCGTGGGCGTTCGCGGTCGCGTTGGGCGGGCCGTTGGTGGTGCGGCGGTGGCGTCCGGACGTGGTGCTGGTCGTGGTGGCGGTGGTCGGTGCCATGGCGGTCGTCGTCGGGTACGGGAACGAGGCCGTGGCGGTGGCGATCGCGTGGGCGCTCTACCCGGTCGCGGTCGCCCGGCCCGCACTCCGGCACGCGGTGGCCGCGTTCGCGGCGGTGGGCCTCGCGGGGACTGCTGTGTGGGCCGTGCCGGGGCTGCCGGTGGTCCCACCCGGTGACGACGGGGAGTCGTTCGCCACGACACCGTTGTCCGCCTTGACTTTCTGCGCCGTGGTGATCGCCGCGACGTGGGCCGTGGCCGCAGCGCTGCGCCTCCGTCGGCAGCAGGCCGCCGAACTGGCCGAACTGCGCACGGGCCGGGCGGTCGCCGAGGAACGGCTGCGCATCGCCCGCGACATCCACGACGTGGTCGGCCACAACCTGAGCCTGATCACCATGAAGGCCGCCGTCGCCACGCACCTCGCGGGCAGTCACCCGGAGGGGCAGGGCGAGGCGCTGCGCACCATCGAGCGGGTCGGCCGTGCCGCCCTGGCCGACGTCCGGGTGGTGCTCGGCCCGCTGCGCGACGCCGTCGCCCCGTCGCTGGACCGCCTGGTGGACGACGCCCGGACGGCCGGGGTCGAGGTGACCGCCGACCTCGCCGACCTGGCGGAGGTCCCGGCCGCCGTGCGGATCTCGGCCTACCGGATCGCGCAGGAGGCGTTGACCAACGTGCGCCGGCACAGCCGCCCGCCGACCTGCCGGCTGACCACCGCCGTCGCCGCCGACCAGGTCGTGGTGTCGGTCGTGGACGAGGGGACCGGCCCGGTCGGGCCGGCCGGGAACGGTCTGCTCGGGATGCGCGAGCGGGCCGCGCCGCACGGCGGCACCGTGGCCGCCGGCCCGCGCCCCGGCGGCGGGTTCGCGGTCCGCGCGACCCTCCCGTTCGGGGCGCGCCGTGCCGGCTGACCCGCTGCGCGTGCTGCTCGCCGACGACGAGCCGCTGTTCCGCGGCACGGTGCGCGTGCTGCTCGACGCCCAGCCCGACCTGGCCGTGGTGGGCGAGGCGGGCACCGGGCGGGAGGCGTGCGCGCTGGCCGCTCGGACGGCCGTGGACGTGGTGCTGATGGACGTCCGGATGCCCGAGGTGGACGGGGTGGCGGCGACCCGGCGGATCACCGCGGCACCCGCTGCGCCAAGGGTTCTCGTGCTGACCACGTTCGACGAGGACGAGGCCGTGCACGAGGCGCTGCGGGCCGGTGCGAGCGGGTTCCTGCTCAAGGACGCCCCGCCCACCCGCCTGCTGGACGCGGTGCGCGCGGTCGCGGCCGGCGAGGCGCTGCTCGCGCCCAGCGTGACCCGCCGGCTGATCGCCGACTTCCTGGCCCGCGCGCCGCGCCCGGACCGGCTCGCCGGCGTGACGCCCCGGGAGCGGGACGTGCTGGCGCTGATCACCCGGGGCCTGTCCAACCGCGAGATCGAGCAGCGGCTGCACGTGGGCCGGCACACCGTGAAGACCCACATCGGCCACCTCATGGCGAAGCTCGCCGCCCGTGACCGCGCGCAGCTCGTCATCGCGGGCTACGAAGCCGGCCTGGCGGACTGACCCCCCGCCCACCACCGGCCCAAGATCTGTCCAAAGGCAGACGACACCGCCGAACGCCCTCGCCACGCTGGTCCCATGCGAATCACGATCGGGAAGGCGGCGGCGCTGCTCGTCGTGGCGGTGCTGCTGGGCACGGCCGTGCAGGGCGTCGCCGCCGCCGTGCCGCGGGTCGAGTGGCACGACTGCGGTGACGGGCTCCAGTGCGGTTCGGTGCGCGTGCCGGTGGACTGGGGCGACCGGGCGTCGGCCCGGATCGACCTCGGACTGGCCAGGCTGCCCGCCCGCGACCAGTCCCGGAAGAAGGGCACCCTGCTGCACAACCCCGGCGGTCCGGCACCGGCGATCGAGTACCTGCCGCTGATGGAAGGCGCGCTCGACGAGCTGACCGAGTGGTTCGACGTCGTGGTCTTCGACCCGCGCGGGTTCGGCGCCAGCGGTGGCGTGAGCTGTCCCGAACCGGTGCCCTTCACGCTGGACTGGGGCGCGCCCGACCGGGCCGCCTACGACGGGTTCGCCACCGCCAACCGGGCCTTCGCCGACCGGTGCGCGGCGGCGATGGGACCGTTGCGGGGCAAGCTGAACTCGTGGCAGGTCGCGCACGACATGGAGGCCGTCCGGGTAGCGCTGGGCCAGCGGCGGCTGAACTACTACGGCAACTCCTACGGCACCGTGTTCGGCCAGGTCTACGCCGAGCTGTTCGGCCACAACGTGGGCCGGATGTACCTGGACAGCCTGCTGGACCACACCTCGCCCGACCGCTACCCGTGGACGGTCGCCAAGGCCGAGGTGTCCGAGCGCAACCTGCACCGGTTCGCGCGCTGGTGCGACCGGGAGCCCGCCTGCGCCCTGCACGGCCGTGACCCGCTGGCCACCTGGGACCGGGTGGTCGCCGCCGCCGAACGCGCGCCGATCCCCGCGCCGGGCGCGTCGGTCCCGGCCACCGCCGGGCTCATCCTGGGGCAGGCCAGGGTCGGCGACGAACGCGACTGGCCGGGCTTCGCGCTGGCCGTCGCCGAGGCCGACGCGGGTGACGCGTCGCGGTTCGTGCCGCGCCTGCCGCCGCCGCCCGGCGCGATCGGGCCGGACCTGGCGGGCGTGATGATGTGCGCCGACTTCCCCTACGAGACCGACTACCGGGCGGTGCGCCGGCTGTCGGACCGGCTGCGCGACACCATCGCGCCCCGGCTCGGCCGGACCGACGCGTGGTACCCGGCGGCGACGCACTGCGCCGGCCTGCCCCGGGTCGGGACCTACCCGCCGCGCCCGCTCCGGCCGCGTGGGCTGCCGCCGGTGCTGATCGCCAGTGGCAGCGCGGACCACGTCACCCCGCCCGGCCACGGCCGCAACGTCGCGCGGCAACTGCCCGGGGCGCGGTACCTGCCGGTCGAGGGCGGCCACGCGCTGTACTGGTCGGGGAACCCGTGCGTGCGCGGGCACGTCCACCGGTACCTGCTCGACGGCACGATGCCGGCGACCGACGCCACCTGCCCCGCCACGTGAGCACCTGCCCACGTGATCTGCTGTCGACATGACCTTCCCGGCACGCCTCACGAGGCTGGTCCCGGCGGTGTCGGCCGCCGTCGCGGTGACCGGCGTCGCGTGGCTGGAAGGGGCGCGGGCGACGCCGGCGGTGGTGGTCGCGCTCGGCGTCGCGGTCGCCGCGCCGCTGGCGTGGCACCGCGCGCCGGTCGTGGCGGCGGCGGTGTCGGCCACCGTCGCGCTGGTCGGCGGCTTGGCGGTGCCGGGCTGGTCGGGTGGCCTGGTCGCGGCCGCCGCGTGCTACCTGGCCGCCTACCGCCGCCCGCAGCGGGCCGGGACCGTGCTCGCGCTGTCCGTGGTGTGCTTCCAGATCCCGCTGCTGGTGGGGTTCGCCGGACGGGAGGACGTCCCGCCGCGGCTGATCGGCGTCGGCGCCACCCCGTTGAGCCAGGCGCTGCTGATGGGCATCGCCCCGGTCGCCGTGGGCTACGCGATGCGGCTGCGCCGGGACCGCGCGCGGCAGGCCGTGCTGCTGCGCGACGCCGAGGCGGTGCGGATCATGGCGGAGGAGCGGACGTTGATCGCCCGGGAGGTGCACGACGCCGTGGGCCACCACCTCACCGCGATCCGGATGCAGGCCGGCGCGGCCCGGCACGTGCTGGGCGACACGTCGCCGGTCGCGCGGCGGGTGCTGGCGACCATCGACGACTCGGCGTCGTCGGCGCTGGGGGAGGTGCGCGCGCTGCTGGCCCTGCTGCGCGAGGACGGCTCCGACGGCGCGCGGCTGGCCGAGGTGGAGGCGCTGGCCGGGCGGCTGTCGGCCCCGTCGTGCCCGGTCACCGTCGAGCGCCACGGCGGCGGCCCGCTGCCCGGCCTGGTCGACCACGGCGCGTACCGGCTGGTGCAGGAGGCGTTGACGAACGCCGTGCGGCACGCCCGCGCGAGCCGCGTGCACGTGACGATCAGGCAGGACGGGCGGACGGTGGAGGTCGCCGTGGCCGACGACGGCCCCGGCTCGCCACCGGCCGACCTCCCGGCCGACGGCCACGGCCTGCGCGGCATGCGCGAACGTGCCCGCCTGCTCGGCGGCCGGGTGGCCGTCGAGGCCCGCGAGCCGCACGGCTGGCTGGTCCGCGCCACACTCCCGGTGGAGGCCGGGTGACAGGGGAGGGGGCAGGCGTGATCGGGGTGCTCATCGCCGACGACCAGGCGGCGGTGCGGTCGGCGTTGCGGCTGGTGCTGGACGCCGAGCCGGACATCGAGGTGCTCGCCGAGGCCGAGGACGGCGCGCAGGCGGTCCGGCTGGCGCGGGAGCGGCGGCCGGCCGTGGCGGTGGTCGACCTGCGGATGCCCCGGCTGGACGGGGTCGCGGCGATCCGGGAGCTGGTCGGGCTGCCCGAGCCGCCGACCGTGGTCGCGCTGACGACCTTCGACCTGGACGAGTACCTGTTCGGCGCGCTGCGCGCGGGCGCGGCGGGTTTCCTGCTCAAGGACAGCGGCCCGGTGCTGCTGCTGGCCGCGGTCCGGGCCGCCGAGCGCGGCCGGGGCCTGCTCGACCCGCAGGTCACCCGCCGGGTGATCAGCCGGTTCGCCACGCCGGACCCCCGGCCCGCGACCGCCGGGCTGGACCGGCTCACCGCCCGCGAGCGCGAGGTGCTGCGGCACGTCGCCGAAGGGCGCAGCAACGCCGAGATCGCCCGCGAGCTGTGGATCGAGGAGGGCACGGTCAAGACGCACGTGGCCCGCGTGCTCGCCAAGCTCGGCCTGCGCACCCGCGTGCACGCGGTCATCTACGCCTACGAGCACGGCTTCACCCGGCGTGAACCGGGCCTGGACTACCATCGCCGCCGATGACGACCAGCACCCACTCCCGCCGCCTCCCGCTCGTCGCGGCCCTGGCGGCGATCGTCCTGGTCGTCGACCAGGTCACCAAGTTCTGGGCCGAGGCCACCCTGGTGGACCGCGCGCCCGTGCCGCTGCTCGGCGACTTCCTGCGGCTGCGGCTGCTCTACAACCCCGGCGCGGCGTTCTCCCTGGGCAGCGGCTCGACGTGGATCTTCACCATCGTCGCGGCGGTGGCCGTGGTGGTGCTGGTGCGCTACGCGATCCGCCCACAGCCGCTCGGCCGGGCGCTGGCGCTGGCGCTGCTGCTCGGCGGCGCGACCACGCACCTGCTGGACCGGCTGTTCCGCGAGCCGGGCTTCGCGCGCGGGCACGTGGTCGACTTCATCGACTACAACGGCTGGTTCGTGGGCAACGTCGCGGACATCGCGCTGACCGTGGGCGCGGTGCTGCTGATCCTGTTCGGGATCGCCGACCCGGAGGACGACCCCACCCCCGCCGCCGCCGCCGAGCGGTCCGAGCCCGACCCGGACGTCGTGGCGTCCGACCCGGAGCCCGAGCCGACCGGGGCCGACCGCGACGCGAAGAAGACCGACGGGCCCGCCTGAGCCCAGTGCAAGCCGCAACCCCGGCCAGGCCGAGCCCGGGTCAGGCGGGGAAGCCGGAGCGGGCCGAGTAGCCGTAGTCGGCGAGCAGCGCGTGTCCGTTGAGCGTGCGCGAGGTGGCCAGGAACAGCACCTGCCGGGCCACGTCCTCGGGTGACTGCACGGGGAACGCGGCGTCGTCCAAGGCGGCGTCGCCGAGGTCCGCGCGGGCCATCGGGGTGTCCACGACAGACGGGCACACGCAGTTGACCCGCACCCGGTCCAGTTCCACGGCCAGCGCGCGGGTCAACGCGACCACCGCGCCCTTCGACGCGCAGTAGGGGGCCATGCCGGGCGCGGCCACGAACGCCGAGTCGCTGGCCAGCAGGACGATCGCGCCACCCGTCGCCAGGTGCGGGTAGGTGTGCTTGGCCAGCAGGAGCTGCCCGGTCACGTT
The DNA here is from genome assembly GCF_000328705.1 of Saccharothrix espanaensis DSM 44229. Lineage (NCBI taxonomy): Bacteria > Bacillati > Actinomycetota > Actinomycetes > Pseudonocardiales > Pseudonocardiaceae > Saccharothrix > Saccharothrix espanaensis. The sequence goes on from NC_019673.1 coordinate 4,019,144, forward strand.
CACCGCCAGCACCTTCGCCATGTCCGCCGCCGAGGTCTTCACCAGCGGCGTGCCCACCGGCCCGGACACGCCCGCGCAACCCACGACGACGTCCAGCCCGCCCAGCAGCTCCACCGCCCGCGCGACCGCCGCCGCCAGGCCCGGCTCGTCGGTCACGTCCGCCCGCAGAGTGCGCACCTCGTCCGGTCCGGGTGCCAGGTCCAGCGCCACGACCTGCGCGCCCTCCGCCGCGAACGCCCGCGCGCAGGCCCGGCCGATCCCCGACGCCCCGCCCGTGACCAGCACGTTCTTCCCCGCAAGCCCGAGTTCCACGGCAGCCATCCTGGCCGGGGCCGGGCCGCGCCGGGTTGTCGGTCGACGCACCGTCCTTGTCCGCCGCCGCACGACCGCGCACCGCCCGGTTCCACCGGCCCGCCCGCCGGGGCAAGACTGCGGTCACGTCGAGAAAGGACCGCACGTGACCGAAACCGCATCGACCCTGTCGGACACCTCGACCTGGCTGCCCCTGGACGGCCTGGCACCGGGGTTCGACGAGAACAAGGCGCCCACGGTCGGCGACCTGCACGGCCGTGAGGTCGCGCTGGATGGCCCGGACGGTCCGCTGCTGACCGCGCGGTTCACCGGGACCCGGATCGAGTGGGACCACGGGGTGGACGACTGCGAGACGTTCCTGGTCGACGACGGCCTCTACTACACCCAGATCCACCCGAAGGCCCGGCCGCAGGAAGCGGTGTCGCTGTTCCTCGACCTGCGGGACGGCCGCGCCCTGGTCGTCACCACGACGATCGGCGAGACCGGCGTCCCCCGGGTCACCCAGGAGTTCGTGGCCGCGACCATCCGCGACGTCGAGGTGCGCGGCACCGAGCCCGCGCCGTCCCGCTCGCTGATCGGCCGCCGCGCGATGTGGATCTACAGCGCCGAGCACGCCTACGAGCACGTCTACCTCAGCCCGCACTGGTACACCTGGCAGTGCCTGTCCGGCCCGGAGAAGGGCTTGGCGGACACCGACGAGAACTCGGTCTACCAGCTGCGGCCGGGCATCTTCGTGTTCACCTGGCGGGAGAAGGTCATCCCGTGCGCGTCGGTCACCGTCGCCGACCACCGCGACGTGCACCGGCTGCGCTCGCACGGCGTGCTGTTCGGCCTGGACGAGACCGGCGAGCGCCCGACCCACTTCACGTTCGGCGCGCACGGCCGGTTGCTGAGCAACACCGTGCACCCGGAGGAGTACGACCCGGCGCTCTGAGCGCTCAGATCTCCAGCACGCCGGGAGGGCCGCCGTGCTCGCGCCCGCACGAGGTGAGCGCGAGCACGCCGTGGCCGGTGAACGGCGTGTCCGGGCCGAAGGACGCCGGGTCGACCGACGTGCGGCCGGCGATCCCGGCGGTGTGACACGGTTCCGGGAGCCCCAGCTCTTGCTCGAGCCGGGTCAGCCGGGCGCGCAGGGCGTCGGTGTCGGTGAGCGCGATGCCCTCGGCCCAGTCCTCCGGCAGGCCGGAGTCCTCGTGCGGCAGGTACCGCCCGGCCTCGGCCGGGTGGGGCCCGCCGAACCAGGCGTCGCGCTGGTGGAGGTCGTAGTACCGGACGGCCTCGCCGTCCTCGGCCAGGCACCACGCGTTCCAGTCGTCGCCGCAGCTCTGGCCGTACCAGTGGGCCGCGCCGTGCTCCGCGCTGAGCCGGGCGCACAGCTCGCGGACGGCCCGGTCCGAGGGCTCGACGTGGCGCAACGGCCTGCCGAACACCAGGGTCCAGCCCGAGAACGCGGGGCTGACGTAGGCCCGTGAGCACCCCCGGTGCTCGCCCGATCCGTGGGTGTCGCGGTTCCACGCCGACTGGCCCAGCCGCATCGTGACCGGCATCGGGTCGGACAGCCCGAACGCCGCCAGGACAGCGCTCTGGTCCGTGGTGCGCACCGCGTACCAACTGCCGCACACGTGCGTCCGCGCCGGTTCCTCGGTCAGCCGCTTCACCGCGATCAGCCGGCGCACCACCGCCTGGTCGGCGGTGTCCAGCGCGTCCCAGCCGCCGACCGCGACGAGGGTTTCCACCAGGAACCGCCGGTGCCGCCCCGGCGCGGTGCGGCGGGCCCGGCGCAGCGCGGGGACCAGGCCGGGGCCGATGTGCTCGAACGTCGACCGGACCAGCTTCCTGGTGTCGGCGGCGGTGTCTTCGGCGGTGTCTTCGGCGTCGGGGAAGAGCAGCGGCACCAGCCCTTCGGCGACCGGCACGGCGGCGTCGCCGGACATCGCCAGCTTCCACAGCGCACACCGCCGAACCGCCGGGCTGGGATGCCGGGCCACGGCGGCGTAGCGGGTCAGCGGCACGTCGGCGAGGAGGTGGAACGCCCGCTCGGCGCGCCACGTCGCCGCCGGTCCGCCTTGCGCGATCACCCGCACCAGCGGGTCGAACGCCGCCTCCCCGGCCGCCGCCAGCGCGTCGACGGCGGCCTGCCGGCTGTCGTCGTCGGGTGCGGTGAGCCGGACCAGCAACGCGTCGATCTCCACCCCGCCGAGCCTACTGATCGTCCAGCACCCCGGGCCGGAACGGTTCGACGCCCACCACGTGCCGGACCTTCGTCGGCTCCACGAGCATCATCACCCGGCGCTCGCCGGGCACCCGCCACTCGTAGCGCTCGGTGCCGACGTACTTGCGCGCCAACCGGTCCATGGCCTCCTCGGCCTCCTCGCCGACCACGAACTCGACCACCCGACCGCGGATCTCCACCCGGTCGTAGGGGTTCTGGGCGTCCACACAGGACAGTGAGACGCGCGGGTCGCGGCGCAGGTTCTCCTCCTTCACCCGCCCCAGCGCGGTGTTGAACATGACGAGGTCGCCTTCGAGGTCGACCCACATCGGGGTCACCTGGGGCGAGCCGTCGGGGTTCACCGTGGCGAGGTGCCAGAAGTTCGGTGCCGCCAGCCTGGCCCGGACCAGGTCGTTCAACGTGGCCACGTCGCTCCGTCCGCCGATGGTCGTGATCGACGCCCGATTGTGGCGGCGGCCGGTGCCGGTGTCATCCCGGCGGCCATCGCCCGCCACCCAGCGAGCGCTCCCGTGTGGGGTCGGACCTGGGGTTTCGCGGTGCTATGGCGATCTGTGATCTCCCCGGCCACAACGGGCGCGGACTACGTTCGGGTGAACCGCCGGGGCGGGCCGTCGACAGCCCTCCTCCGCCGCGCTCCCTGCCGCGCGGCCTTCGGCGGTCCCCTGCACCGCGAGGAGATCCAGCATGTCCAGACTGCGTATGCCGCTCGTAGCGCTGGCGGTGATGACCACTGTCGGGGGTTTCACCGCGGCGGTGCCACCGGCGTTCGGCGACACCTCGACCGCTGAGCAACCGGTGCTCGCCGCGATGCGGCGCGACCTCGGTGTCGCCGACCCGGTGGCCCGGCTCGCGGCCGAACGCGCCGCGGCCCACGCGGACCGGGGGCTGCGCGCGGCCCTCGGTCCGCGACTGGGCGGCAGCTGGTTCGACGCCGACCGCGGCACGCTCGTCGTCGCGGTCACCGACGCCCGCGCCGCCGCGGTGGTGCGGACCAGGGGCGCGCAGCCCCGGATCGTCACCCGCACCGAGGCCGCGCTGGACACCGCCAAGGTGCTGCTCGACCGCGCCGCGACGAGCGCCCCGGCGTCCGTGCCGGGGTGGCAGACCGACCCGGCGGCCAACGCCGTCGTGGTCAAGCACGCGCCCGGTACGGCGGACCGGGCGCGTGCGTGGGTCGCCGGCACCGGTGCCGACCCGGCGGCGGTGATCTACGCCGAGAGCCTGGAGCGCCCGCGCCCGCTGATCGACGTCGTCGGCGGCAACCGGTACTGGACCAGCCAGTACGGTTGCTCGGTCGGGTTCTCCGTGCAGGGCGGGTTCATCACCGCCGGGCACTGCGGCGAGGTCGGCGAGACCACGACCCAGCCGGGCGGCCGGTTCGAGGGCTCCAGCTTCCCGACCGACGACATGGCGTTCGTGCGCACCGGCGCGGGGGAGACCCCGGTCGGCGCGGTCAACGACTACAACGGCGGCCGGGTCGCGGTGAAGGGGTCGCAGGAGGCGCCGGTCGGCGCGTCGATCTGCCGGTCCGGTGGCACGACCGGCTGGCACTGCGGCACGATCCGGTCCCGCAACGCGACCGTCGACTACGGCCCGGAGATCGGCAAGGTCTACCAGGCGATCGAGACCACGGCGTGCGCCGAGCCCGGCGACTCCGGCGGTTCGGCGATCTCCGACGGCCAGGCCCAGGGCGTGACCTCCGGCGGGTCCGGCGACTGCAAGGGCGGCGCGGCCACCACGTACTTCCAGCCCGTGCCGGAGATCCTGACCCGGTACAGCGTCACCCTGCTGACCTCCGACGGCGGTCCGGGCACCCCGCCCGGCTGCGGCACGTCCGCGACCGGCAACCTCACCTCCGGCGGCAGCGCGGTCCAGCCGACGGCGGGCTCCTACACCGCCGCGGCGGGCGTGCACAAGGGCTGCCTGAAGGGCCCGGCGGGCACGGACTTCGACCTGTACCTGCAACAGCAGAGCGGGACGACGTGGCGCACGGTCGCGTCCGGCACGGGCGCCGACTCGACCGAGACCGTCACCCACACCGGCACGGCCGGCAAGTACCGCTGGCTGGTGCGCTCCTACAGCGGCTCCGGCCGGTTCACCCTGGAGACGACCAAGCCCTAGCTCCCACCACGAAGCCGGGTCAGGGGTCCGCGACGGCGCGGACCCCTTTCCCGCGCGCGCCGGACGGCGGTACGGTCGCCAGACCACCGAGCCGCCTGCGCGGGGAGTGCGGAGGTCCCGTGGAGCTGGAAGTACGCCACCTGCGCGCGTTGGCCGCGATCGACGACACCGGCAGCCTGACCCGGGCGGCCCGGCTGCTGGGGATGACCCAGCCCGCGCTGTCCGGCCTGCTCAAGCGGATCGAGCACAGCGTCGGCGGCGCGCTGTTCTTCCGCGCCGAGTACGGCTGCCTGCCCACGCCGCTGGGCGCGGAGGTGCTGGGCGAGGCGCGGGTGGTGCTCAACAGCATGTCCGCGATCGCCGAGCGGGTGGGCGAGTGGTCCCGGCGCGGCGGCCCGTCGGACCCGCTGCGGGTCGGCGGCTACTGCGGCTACCTGCACGTCGTGGTGAGCCGGTGGCTGCGCGACCAGCCGTGGTGCGCGGACGTGAGCGTGCAGGAGGACACCGACGAGCGGATCAGCGTGGAGAAGGTGGCGATCGGCGACCTGGACCTGGCGCTGGTCTACCGGCCGCCGCTGCCGGGCCTCACCACGCCGCCGGGCGTGGCCAGCGTCGTGGTGCACCCGGCGGAGCCGGTGTTCGTGATGATGGCGCACGACCACCCGATCGCCCGGTCCGGCCCGGTGCCGCTGGCCGACATCTTCGACCACGCCTGGGTGGACGAGCCGCCGGGCGCGACCCGCTGGTGGACCTACCTCAGCCAGGTGTGCCACGAGCACGACCTGACGCTGCGCCAGCCGCACAACCCGCAGTGCCTGGCGACCCTGCTCGAACTGGTGCGGGCCAAGCTCGCGGTCGGTCCGGCGCTGGCGACCAGCCGCAACCGCCCGGACGGCATCGTGGTGCGGGCCATCGAGGGCACCCCGATGTGGCAGGAGCTGCGGCTGTTCTACCGGCCGGACACGGTGGTGGCCCAGCACATCGAGGAGATCCACCACCAGGTGATGGTCGCGTACTCGGCCCGTCAGGGGTGCAGCCCGGCGTTCGACGCGTGGTGGTGCGAACGGGGCCGCGAACTGCTGACGGCGGTCTGAGCGGTCAGCTCCGGACCAGTCGCAGGACCTCGGCCACCAGCAGGTCGGGCTGGTCGAACAGCACCAGGTGCGCCGACCGGGCGGCCTCCACCAGCCGGCCGTTGGCCAGCGCGGCGGCGGTGCGGCGGTGGGCGTCGTTCATGCCCTGGCGCACCGCCCGGTCCAGCCGGGTCGGCCGGGTGCCGGTGACCACGGTGACCGGCAGGTCGCCCAGCCGCGGCGGGTTCTCGCGCAGCGCGCGCAGCTCGGCCACGAAGGGTTCCAGCTCGGCGACCGTCGCGCGGGCGGCGGCCGGGCCGAAGTCCTCGGCGTGGTGGTCGGCGAGCACGTCGGCGGGCTGGGCCCGGCCGAGCCGGCCGCCGAGCAGCTTGTACAGCCCGGACCTGGCCAGCGCCGGGGTGAGCCGCGCGGTCAGCGCGAACCGCTTGGCGGCGGCCGGGGTGAAGTACAGGTCGGCGTTCTCGTCGGACTGGTCGACCAGCACCAGGCCGTGCACCCGGTCCGGCCGGCGCGCGGCGGCGACCCGCACGATCGCCCCGCCCCAGCTGTGGCCGACCAGGACGAACGGGCCGGGGCCGAGGGCGTCGAGCAGCGCGCCGAGGTCGTCGGCGAGGTGTTCCAGGGTGCGCGGCCGCGGGTCGGGGTCGCTGCGCCCGGTGCCGGCGCGGTCGTAGACGACGGCTTGGACGTGCCGCGCGACGACCGGCTGCACGAGTCCCCACGTGGACCGGGAGAACCCCAGGCCGGACTCGAACACGACGACCGGGCCGCCGGTGCCTCGGGACATGTGGTGCAGCTTGCGGCCACCGAGGTCGAGGTACGCGCTCGTGCCGAACGAATGAGTGCTCTCCACGTGCGCCTCCAGCGGCTCCGGTTCTAAGGTAGGGACCCTAACTTGGAGGATCCCCAGGATGTCAACGCCCCCGAAACGGGCCAAGACCGGCGGCCGGGTCGCCCGGGTGACGGCGGAGTCGGTGCTGGCGGCCGGCCGCCAGGTCGGGTTGGCGGCGCTGTCGGTCCAGGCGGTGGCCGAGGTGCTGGGCGTCAGCGCCACCGCCGTCTACCGGCACGTGCCGAGCCGGGCCGCGCTGGAACGGCTGGTCGGCGAGTCGGTCGTGGCCGAGTTGGACCTGGTCACCGGCCCGGACGAGTCGGCGGCCGGCCACCTGCTCCGCTTCGCCGCCCGGCTGCGCGAGTTCGCGCTGGCCAACCCCGGTGTCGGCGGCTACCTCCAGCGGGTGTTCCCGCGCGGACCCAGCGGCAGTCGGCTGTTGGCGCACGAGGTCGCGGTGCTGGGCGGGTGGGGCTACCGGCCCGACGCGGCCATCGCGCTCAGCGGAGCCGTGGGCACGGTCGCGCTCGGCCTCACGGCGACCGAGGAGTGCCGCTTCGCGTCCGGACCGGAGGAGCGCGCCGAGTCGGCGGCGGCGATGGCGGACCACCCCGACCTCCTCGCGGGACGGGCGATGCTGCCCGCGGTGCCCCCGGAGACGTACTTCGCACTGCTGATGGCCGCCGTGGTGGACGGCCTGCTGCGCCGGCTGCCGCCGGGCCGCCCGGTCACCGACCTGCTGGTCTGAACCACTGGGCCGCCCCGGTGGCCGCCCGCCGGGCGCGGGGGCGGAGAATTCGCCGCCGGTCGTGCCGGTGCGCTGCCGTTCGAGTGAACCGGGGTGCGCGGCGACGACCACCGGCGGTATCCACGCGGACACGGGTAGTTCGGTGCGGGAGCGGTGATGGAGGTTCGGATCGCCCTGTTGGGCGAGGTGGTGGCCCACGTGGGCGGGCAGCGGGTGGACCTCGGGCCCGCCAAGCAGCGGTGCGTGCTGGCCGCGCTGGCGGTCGACCTCGACCGGGCCGTGTCGGTGACCCGGCTCGCCGAACGGGTCTGGGGCGCGCGGCCGCCCCTGCGCGCCCGCGACACGCTGTCCAGCTACGTGTCCCGGCTGCGCCGGCTCGGCGTCGTGCTCGACCGCCGGTCCGGCGGGTACGCGCTGGTCGTCGAGGACGACGCGGTCGACCTGCACCGGTTCCGCGCGCTGTGCGCGCAGGCCCGCCGCGCGGGCGACGACCGCGCCGCCGCGCTGCTCACCGAGGCGCTCGGGCTGTGGCGGGGCGACCCGCTGGGCGGCCTCGACGGCGACTGGGCGGCGGGCGAGCGCGACCGGCTGCGCCAGGAACGGCTCGGCGTCGAGTCGGAGCTGACCGACGTGCGGCTGCGGCTCGGGCAGGGCGCGGGCCTGGTGGCCGAGCTGTCCGCCCGGGTGGTCGAGCACCCCCTGGACGAGCGGGTCGCCGCCCAGTACCTGCTCGCCCTCTACCGGGCCGGCCGGGCCGCCGACGCGCTGGAGCACTACCGGGGCCTGCACGCGCGCCTGGTGGACGAGCTCGGCACCGACCCCGGACCGGCGCTGCGTGAGCTGCACGGCCGGATCCTCAACGGCGACCCGGCGCTGACCGGCCCGGTCCGCGCCACGCTCGCGGTCACCCCGCGCCAACTGCCCGCCGCGCCCGCCCCGTTCGTCGGCCGCCACCACGAGCTGGACCGGCTGGACGCGGCGCTGGCCCAGTCCGGCGGCACGGTGGTGATCTCGGCGATCGCCGGCGCGGGCGGGATCGGCAAGACGTGGCTGGCGCTGCACTGGGCGCACCGCAACCTGGACCGGTTCCCGGACGGCCAGCTGTTCGTGGACCTGCGCGGGTTCAGCCCCGACGGCACGCCGATCACCTCCGCCGCGGCGGTCCGCGGGTTCCTCGACGCGCTCGGCGCGGACCCCGCCAAGATCCCGGTCGACCCGCACGCCCAGGCCGCGCTGTTCCGCAGCCTGGTGGCCGACAAGCGGGTGCTGGTCGTGCTGGACAACGCCGCCGACACCGGCCAGGTCGCCGACCTGCTGCCGGGCACCTCCTGCACCGTCCTGGTGACCAGCCGCAACCGGCTGACGGGCCTGATCACCGGCCACTCGGCGCAGCACCTGCCGCTGGACACGCTGGCCGACCCGGAGGCCCGCGCGCTGCTGACCGACCGGCTCGGCGCGGACCGGATCGCCGCCGAACCCGCCGCGGTGACCGAGCTGATCGCGCTGTGCGGCGGCTTCCCGCTGGCGCTGTGCATCATCGCGGGCCACGCCGCCGATGGCCGCCCGCTCGCCGCGCTGGTCGCCGACCTGCGCGAGTTCGGCCTGGTCGCGCTGGACGACGGCGACCCGGCAGCCAGCCTGCCGGCGGTCTTCTCGTGGTCCTACCGGGCGCTGACCGAGCCGCAGGCGCGGCTGTTCGCGCTGCTGGGCGTCGCGCCGGGCCCGGACATCGGCCTGGCGGGCGCGGCGGCGCTGGCCGGCCTGCCGCCGGTCCGGGTGCGGGCCCTGCTGCGCGAGCTGGAGCAGGCGTCGCTGGTGGCGCAGGACGCCGCCGGCCGCTACGGGATGCACGACCTGATCCGCCGGTTCGCCGTCGACCAGGCCGAACAGCTCGACACCGGGGCCGCGCTGCGCAGGCTCACCGCCTTCCACCTGCACACCGGCCACGCCGGCAACCTGCTGCTGCACCCGTACGTGACGCCGATCGACCTCGACCCGCTGCCCGACGACGTCCGGCCGGTGGCGCTGACCGACGACACGGCGGCGCTGGCGTGGTTCGACGCCGAGCACGCCTGCCTGCTGGCCGCCGTCGACGCCGCTCTGGAGCGGGGCGACGACCTCGTGGTGTGGCAGCTCGCGTGGACGTTGAACAACTACCACTTCCGGCGGGGCGACCGGCACAACCAACTCGCCGTGTGGGGCCACGCGCTGGCGGCGGCGCAACGGCTCGACGACCCGGCCGCGCAGATCCTGGCCCACCGCAACGTCGGCCGCGCCAACGCCGACGTGGACCGGCCCGAAGAGGCCATGGACCACCTCTACCAGGCGCTGGAACTGGCCGGTCGGACCGGCGCGCGGGCCGACGAGGCGCACACCCACCACGCGCTGACCTGGTCGTGGATCCAGCGCGGCGACGACCAGCGCGCCCTGGAGCACGGTGAGGCCTCGCTGGCGATCCACCGCACGCTCGGCAACCCGGCGTGGGAGGCCGACGCGCTCAACGCGGTGGGCTGGTGCGCGGCCCGCCTCGGCCGGCACGACTACGCCCGCGAGCAGTGCCGGGCGGCGCTGGACCTGCACCGCCGCCACCAGGACCGCGACGGCGAGGCGGACACACTGGACAGCCTGGGGTTCATCGACCACCAGACCGGCAACCACGAGGACGCCGTCGAGCACTACACGGCCGCCGTCGCGCTCTACGGCGAACTCGGCAACACCTACCAGGCGGTCAACACCCTCGACCGGCTGGCCGAGTCGCTGAGCGCGCTGGGCCGCCCCGACGCCGCGCGCGACGCGTGGCAGGAGGCCGAAACCCTGTACCGGGCGCAGCAACGCGGCGAAGAGGCCGACGAGGTGCTCCGCAAGCTCGCCGCGCTGGGCTGATCCCCGGTCAGGGCGCGGAGCCGGGCGTGGCCGCGCCGTGCGAGAAGGCCGCGGACTCCGGGCCGTGCCGGGGCGCGGTCTGCGCGCGCAGCCGGGGCAGCGCGCCGGTCAACGCCTCCAGCAGCAGGTCGGCCAGGTCGTGGGTGAACCCGTTGCGCACCACGATCCGCAGCACCTCCAGGTCCTGCCGGTCGGCCGGGAACCGGTACGCTGGCACCAGCCAGCCCCGTTCCCGCAGGGCCGCCGAGACGTCGTAGACCGAGTAGCCGCGCTCGCCCTCGGCCAGCGTGAACGCGAACACCGGCAGCTGGGTGCCGTCGGTGAGCAGCCGGAACGCGCCGAGCCCGGCGATCCGCGCGGCCAGGTCCGCGGCGACCTCCCGGGAGTACCGCTGCACCCGCCGCAGCCCGTCCCGGCCCAGCCGCAGGAACGTGTAGTACTGCGCGACGACCTGCGCGCCCGGCCGGGAGAAGTTCAGCGCGAACGTCGGCATCTCGCCGCCCAGGTAGTCGACCTTGAACACCAGGTCGTCGGGCAGGGCGTGGGCGTCACGCCACACCACCCAGCCGACGCCGGGGTAGACCAGCCCGTACTTGTGACCCGACGTGTTGATCGATGCCACCCGCGGCAGGGTGAAGTCCCACCCCAGGTCCGGGTCGCAGAACGGGGCGACCATCGCGCCGGACGCGCCGTCGACGTGCACCGGGACGTCCAACCCGGTGACGGCCTGGAAGGTGTCGAGCTTGGCGCAGATCTCCGCGACCGGCTCGTAGCTGCCGTCGAAGGTCGAGCCGAGCACCGCCACCACGCCGATGGTGTTCTCGTCGCAGCGCGCGGCGGCCTCGTCGGCGGTGAGGTGGAACCGGTCACCGGACATCGGGACCAGCCGCGCCTCGACGTCCCAGTAGTTCGCGAACTTCTCCCAGCACACCTGGACGTTCGCGCCCATCACGATGTTGGGCCGGTCGGTCGGCAGGCCCGCGGCCCGGCGGCGGTGCTGCCAGCGGCGCTTGAGCGCCAGGCCCGCCAGCATGCACGCCTCGCTGGAGCCGGTGGTCGAGCAGCCGGTGGCGTGGTCCGGGTCGACCGCGTGCCACAGGTCGGCGAGCATCCGCACGCACCGCTGCTCCAGGTCGGCGGTGCGCGGGTACTCGTCCTTGTCGATCATGTTCTTGTCGAAGCACTCCACCATCAGCGCCCGCGCCCGGGGCTCCATCCAGGTGGTGACGAAGGTGGCCAGGTTGAGCCGCGCGTTGCCGTCCAGCATCAGCTCGTCGTGCACCACCTGGTAGGCGGTGTCGGCGTCCAGCTCGGCGTCGGGCAGCCGGTTGCGCGGGATCCGGGCGGGCTCGCCGGTGAACACGGGGTTGACCGACACGTGGTCGCGGCCGGAGTCCGGCGGGTGGTCGAGCGGCACGGGTCCTCGCCTTTCACCGTTGGGACGCGGCGGCGTGCGCGCCGAGCGCGCTCAGGGACAGCGGGTGGCGCGGCGGGTGGTCGACGACCGTGCGCCGGGACGTGCCCAGCCCGCCGTCGACGTGCAGCAGCTCGCCGGGCAGCAGCGGCTGCCAGCCCGGGTTGTCGTCCATCCGCTCGGTGGCGACCACGACGGCCGGGTGCTCGGCCGGCGCGCCGGACCGGACCCGGATCCGGCCGGCGGCGCTCGCGTGCTCCAGGTGCCGGCCGTGGGGATCGCGGTGCAGCACGTACAGGTCGTGCGTGTCCGGGTAGCGCAGCGCCCACAGCTCGGTCGGCGTCGTCAGCACCAGGTTGATCGCGTAGACCGGCAGGGTGTCGGCGACCCACCGCGCGGCGGCGGCGATGCCCTCGCCGACGTCGCCCAGCGCCTCGGCGTGCTTGGTGATCAGCGCGAACAACCGCTCGGAGTCGGTGCCGCCGGCGACCAGGTCGCGGTGGTCACCGAGTTCGGCGTCGAGGCGGGGGAGGTCGCCGACGACACCGTTGTGCGCGAACAGCCGGCCGTGCTGCTCGAACGGGTGGGTGTTGCGCGGGTCGAGGCCGCCGGTCGAGGCGTAGCGGACGTGCGCGAGGAAGGTGGTGGACTCGCGTTCGCGGGCGTCGCCGGCGAACCGCTCGTCTGCGTAGGCGGCGATCGGCTGCTTGTCGACCCGCGGGGTCCCGTCGGCGTCGAACCAGCCGAGCCCGGTGCCGTCCGGCTCGCGCCGGCTCTGCCGGGCCAGGCTGTCCGGCGCTTCGAGCAGCCAGAACGTCGCGCGCACGCGCAGCGGAGCGGCGGAGAGCCCGAACAACCGGCACATCACGCACCTGCCTGGGACGGTCGGATCACCCCACCAGCCAAGCACCGACCACGCCGCACCGCAGCCCGTGCCCGACCCCCGTTCGGGTGGCCGGCCCGGCGGTGCGCGCGTCCGGCTCCGGTCAGCGCCAGCGGGCGGCGTGGTCGCCGGCGCAGCCGACCACCGTGCCCCGGCTGTTGAGGTCGGTCGGGCGGCTGCGCGCGGTGCCGGGCGGGGCGGGCAGTTCGACGGCCCGGTCGTCGTGGCTCCAGCGGATCGCGCGGACGTGCAGCCCGGTGCTGTCCTCGGCCACGCCGACGACCTGGCCGGCGTTGTTGATCCGCACCGCCTCGCTGTGCACGTACCCGGGCGGCACACCCAGGTCGGTGACCACGCCCGTGCGGTCCCAGCGCACCGCGCGCTTGGGGCCGGCGTCCTGGTGCGAGTAGCCGGCGGCCACGTCGAAGTCGTTCACGGTCACGGCGCGGCTGTCCGTGTGGCCGGGCAGCTCGCCCAGCGCGGCCGGCGTGCCCTCGGCGTCCCAGCGGACCGCGTGCGACCAGCGCGACGCGGTGACCGAACCGCCGACCGGCGTGCCGCGCCGGCCGACCGCCGACACGCCGGCGGCCCGGTCGCCGGGCAGCGCCCGCAGCAGGGTGACCGTGCCGTCCGGGTCCCAGCGCACCGGCTCGCCGTTGCCGTCCGCGCCGATCGCGCTGCCGTGCACCACGCCCCGGTCGGTGATCCCGCCCGCCAGCGACTGGGTCCGGCCGGGCGGGAGCGGCAGCAGGGTCGCGGTGCCGTCCGGGGCCCACCGGACGGCACGCGTGCCGGCTCCGCCGACGTGACCGACGGCGGAGCCGGAGTTGTTGATGTCCCAAGCGATGCCGTAGGTGAAACCGTCCGGAGTGGACAGTGCGGTGCCGGTTCCCCGGGCGTCCCAGCGGACCGCGGCGCGGGGCGAGCTGAACACCGCCGACAGGCCCACGGCCACGCCCGCGTCGTTGACCGCGTTGGCGACCGACCGGTCGTGCCCCGGCAACGGGTCCAGCGCCGCGATCACGCCGTCCGCGTCCCACCGGACGGCGATCTCCTGGTAGGCCCCGCCCGCGCCGGACGACCCGACGACCACGTCCTGCTCGTTGACGGCGACCGCGCTGCTCCAGGCGTCGCCGGGCAACGTGCCCAGGTCGGTGAAGGCCGGGACGCGGACCCCCGTCGCGCCCGTCGCGCCCGTCGAGCCGGGCGCGACGGCCAGTGCGACACCGACCACCGCGAGCCCGCCCACGGTCCGGCGCAGACCTCCGTTGCCCACCACGAGCGCCTCCTCCCCGCACGGCCGTTCCCGTACCGGCCCGAGACCCACGCTAACAGCGCGAACGCGCCGTTCCAGCGGGCTTCACCAGCCCTTCACCGCCGGTCGACGGGTGTTCGGCCGCGGTTCGCGCAACCGCCGCCCGCCTGGTCCGCGCTGTTCGCGCAGTCCGCACGGACGCGGTTCCGCGATGGGGTTGGTTGACCCGGATGGTTGACGCGCCTCGCCCCGGCGCAATCCCACCCGTTCACCTGACGTGGGCCGGGATGCCCTGGCGACGACTCGGCGCGTGACCGGGTTCGTGCCCCCACGTGCGACCGCGTGCCACTCACAGCAGTGGGTGGCACCGCTCCGGATGACAGGTGCGTCACCGGCCGCACAGGCGAGCGGACGAGTCGGGACCGGGACCGCCGGGCACCGGCGGGCCACTGCGGGTAGGCCGGCGGTGGGCGGGGGACCTCGCCCGGAATCCGTTTCGCAGCAAGGGAAAGGATCTTCCGATGTTCCGCAACGCTGTCCGCATGGCCCTCGTCCTACCCGTGGCGGCCCTGGCCGCGGTGCTCGCGCCGGCCGCCCACGCGCAGTCCGATCCCGGCCCGGTCGCCGAGATCTCCCAGGAGCGCGGGTACGAGAACTGTCCGAACAAGCACGTCTGCGCCTACTCCCAGCCCAAGGGCCAGGGGAACCAGTGGGTGAAACACCAGAGCGCGTCGGGCAAGTACGACCTGCCGTGGGCCGGGCGGTCGGTGTACAACCGGACCGACAAGTTCATCACCTTCTACCGCCAGAAGGGCTGCAAGGGCAGCTGGTTCAAGCTGGCACCCGGCCAGCACAGCGACTACGCGGGCGGAGCGCCGATGGGCTCCCAGGTGTGGTGCATCTCCATCCCCTGACCCCGAGCGCCGCAACGCCGTCGCCGACACCGCTCCCGGTGCCGGCGACGGCGTCACGCGAGCGCCGGTGGCCGCGTCGCGATCAGCCGGTGACGTAGCGCCAGTAGTCGGTCAGCAGTTCCGGGACGTTCTCGGCACTGCGGGTGAGCCACTTCTCCGGCTCGCCGCCGGCCAGGCCGTGCTCGACGACCTCGACCAGCCGTTCCCGCAGCACCGCGGGTTCTTCGGCGTAGTTCTCCAGGTAGGTCACCACCGAGCCGGGCACGTCGGAGAGCTTGCCCAGCGCGTCGACCAGCTCGGTGGCGACCGGGGCGAACAGCTGGAAGTCGGTGTGCACGGCGAGCGCGGCCTCGGCCGGGCCCGCGTGGACGCCCACCCACGTCTCGTTCAGGCTGAACGCCTGCACCGCCGGCGGCTGGTCGGCGGCGCGCAGCTGCTCGGGGTCCAGCCCCACGTCGGCGGCGGCCATGTCGGCCAGCAGCCGGCGTTGCGCGGTGAACAGGACCGCCAAGTGGGCGAAGACCGCGGCCGGGACCTCGTGCCGGTGGCGGAGGATGAGGTTGCCGTACTTGGACATCTCGGCGTCCTGGGTCAGGAACTCGCCCGCCACGAAGCGGCGCAGCTGCTCCGGGCGGACCTCGCCGGCCCGTGCGGCGGCGAGGAACCCGTTGGTGTCGACCTGGTCGCGGATCGGCAGTCGGGACTGGTGCTGTTCGATGAGCTCGGTGGCGTTCGCCACGGTGTTTCGCCTCCTGTGGTCCGGTGGGATCTGGGTTGTGGGGTGTCAGGGCCGCGCTGTGCGGACCGCGCCCGCCCGCATCACGAAGTCGACCTCGCCCATGACCGCGATGTCGGCCAGCGGGTCGCCGGGCACGGCGACCAGGTCCGCGACGGCTCCCGGCCGCACCCGGCCGAGGTCCGGTCGGCGCAGCAGGTCGGCGGCGGCACCGGTGGCCGCGGCGAGCGCGCGCCCGGGGCTGATGCCGACCCGGGTCATGGCGGTGAACTCGCGCCACGTCTCGCGGTAGGGCACCGGGCAGGCGTCGGTGCCGAAGACGAGCGTGACCTCGCTGTCCGCCAGGTGGCTCGCGGCGGCCCGCATCGGCTCGGCCAGGGCGCGGAACTTGGCCCGGCGGTAGTCGGGCTGCCCGGCCCAGAACTCGTCGTCGTCGAGCCGGTCGACGTAGCGGAACACGGCGTGCAGGGTGGGCACCAGGAACACCCCTTGTCGGGCGAGCAGGGCGAAGGTCTCGGGAGTCGCCAGGTTGGCGTGCTCGACCGAGCGCACACCCGCCCGCACGGACCGGCGGACCGCCTCGTCGTTTAGCGCGTGCACGGCGCACGGCAGACCCAGGTCGGTCGCCGCGGCGACCAGCGCGTCGATCTCCGACTGGCTGTAGGTCACGGCGGTGGGGTTGTCGACGGGGGAGAGGAAGCCGCCGCCGGCGGCGAACTTGATCCAGTCCGCGCCGGCCCTGGCCTGGGCGCGCACCCGGTCGACCACCTGCTGCACACCGTCGGCCAGCGTCCCGACGCGCAGGCCGTACCGGCTGGTGAGGACGGGCTCCCGGTCGCCGTGGCCGCCGCTCGCGGACAGGATGTTGGGCGCGACGACCAGCCGCGGTCCCTCCACGAGCCCGGCGGCCACGGCGTCGCGCAGGTCCACGCCGGCGGGGTAGTCGCTGGTGCCGAGGTCGCGGACGGTGGTGAACCCGGCCGCGAGCAGGTCGCGCAGGTTGGGCAGCGCCCGCAGCAGTTGCGTGCCGACCGGGGCGGTGTTCAGGTCGTCGTCCAGCACGTGCACGTGGCAGTCGATCAGGCCCGGCAGCAGGGTGTGCCCCGCCAGGTCGACGGCGACCGCGTCGGCCGGCGGTGCCACGTCGGCACCCACCGCCTCCACCCGGCCGTCCCGGACCAGCACCCGGGCCTCCCGGCCCGCGCGCATCCGCTCGCCGTCCCACAGCCGGGCGGCGGTGACGACCCGGTCGCGGCGGTCGTCCGCGCGGTCGCCGACCTCGACCGCCGGTCGCGGGCGGTCGGGCGCGGTCACCGGCCGGTACCGGTGGTCGCCCCACACGTCGCCGGGACCCGGGTTGTCGGGCAGGGTCTGGCCACCGAGGCAGCGCAGCACCCCCCAGGCCGCGTTGAGACCGGAGGACAGCGCGTGGTCGAGCCAGCCGGCCGACCACGAGGTGTCGTCGCCGGCGAGGAACAGCGGGTTCGGCGCCTCGCCCGGTATCGCGGGCTCGCCCGCGAAGTCCTTCATGAAGTGCGCGAACAGGTCCCACTGGTAGCGGTGCTCGCCGGGCCGGGAGAACCGGCACAGGCCCCGGAAGTTGCGCTCCAGCTCCCAGGAGATCGTGCAGGTGCTCCCGTCGGCCACCTGCCGGCCCAGCTCCTCGGCCAGGTCGGGGTGCACCCGGCCGAGCTCACGGGTGAGCACCGCGACCCGTTCGTCCAACGTGGACGGTGCGATCTTCATGGCGTCCTTGGCCCAGGTGAAGCTCAGCACCAGCACGGCGCGCCGGCCGCCGGGCCCGGCCGGTTCGCCGTAGTCCATCGTGTACGCCGCCCGCGGCAGCCGGTCGGTGAGGGTGACGCCGTCCATGCTGGTCCCGGCCCAGAACGGGGTGTCGGTCACCAGCGCGGTCTTGGCGGACTGCCAGTAGCTGAGCCGGCGGATGGCTCGGCGCATCCGGACGCCGAACGGCGCGGCACCGCCGGGACGCAGCGGGCGGACCCCGACCGAGGTCTCCAGCACGTGCAGCTGCGGGGTGAACACGACCGCCGGGAAGCGCTCCGCCCGGCCGTCCTCGCTGTGCACGACGACACCATCTTCGACCGTCTCGCCGACCTCCAGCAGCGTGACCCCCGGCCTGGGCGCACCGTTGTTGACCTCGGCGAGGCTGGTCGGGGTGCCGTCCGGCCCGGTGGTGCGGTGCGCCCAGAACGCCTCGGCCACCGCGCTGAGCCCCTCGCGCAGGTAGTCCGTGCCGCCGCCCTCGGTGGCCAGCAGCAGGCGGAAGACCTCCAGCACGCCCAGGTCGTGGAAGCTGTCCCAGGCGGCGGTGCCGACGCCCGCCGTGCCCAGCAGTCGGGCCTCGTCCCAGGTCAACGACGCGCCGTCGGGGTCGCGCAGGAAGCGGTAGTACGTCCAGGGCTCGAAGCGCGCCACCAACCCGCCCCAGAGCCGGCGGGTCCGGTCGAGGTCACGCGCGGCCACCGCCTCCTGGAGGGCGAAGAGGCCCACCCGGGTCAACGCGGCCCGCCACCGGGTGTGCGCTCGCCGGAACAGGTCGTCGTCGGTGTAGAGGTCGGTGATCTCGCGGACCGCACGGGTGACGCCGTCGACGTCGAGGACCGTCCACGGCGTGGTGCCGGCGGCGTAGTCGTCCCGGAACGGCAGCCAGTGCAGCCCGAACCGGTCGGTGTACTGGCGCAGCAGCTTGGCGGAGTCGGGCACCCGCATGCAGCCCAGTTCCACCACGGCGCTGTCGTCGGGTGCCAGCCGCAGCGAGAACATCCGGCCGCCGAGCCGTCGCCCGCCCGGCCCGGCCGCCGAGGTCTCCGCCTCGTAGACGATCGGCCGGCAGCCGATCCGCAGCAGTTCGTAGGCCGCGGTCAGTCCGCTGCCGCCCGCTCCGATCACCGCGACCGGCGTGCCCAGCGCCCGTGCGGGCAGCCGGCCGATGCGCCGCTCACCGCTCACGTGGGCCACGTAGTCGAACGGGAAGTCCACCTGGAGGTCGGTGGGCGGCGGTTCGGTCACGACTACCTCCTGGGCACGGGCGGGAGGTGAGCGGAATCGCATTCCTGCGGGACGTGAATTCCCGGCAAAAGGCCGCCGGTGTTTCCGGCGGAATGGGGCGGTGTGGGGGAAGGAATGGCAGAGGTTGTGCTGCGGGTGACCTTACCACCGCTCCGGACGCCGGTCATGAGGCGAAAGTGCGCTATTGCGAAATGAGTCCGTTTGACCGCCGGGGTCGACCGTTCGGGCTCTGCTCATCACGCACCGTGAATGCCAGGTGATGGCTCATAAATGAATTTCGAAGGCGAGTTCACGGTCGGCGAGTTCATTGGCGCGCGAAGTCGCCGGAATGACCTCGCCCGACCGCGCCCGGGTGTGGTGGGCGAGCGGGTGGTGTGGTGGGCGTCCCGGTGAGGCGGGCGGGTGATGAGGTCAGCGGAGTTCGGCGGTGGTGAGCAGGTGGAATTGGGCGGTCAGCCAGGTTTCCTGGTCGGGGGTGGTGGCCAGGGCGTCGAGCGTGGCCGCCGCGGTGGTCAGGCCGACGCGGCGCAGGCCCGCGACCGCGTCGAACAGCCGGGTGCGGATGCTGTCCGGCAGGTGGTCCAGGCCCCGGTGCGCGGCCTCGGCGGTGGCGGACAGGGCGTCGTCGACGGCCGCCGTGATCGGGTCCGGCCGGTCCCAGCCGGGGCCGTCGAGGGTCGCCGCGCCGCCCGCCGCCAGGTCCGGCACGACGACGCCCTGGGCCGTCAGCACCGCGATCGGGTCGATCACCAGCCCGCCGCGCACCCGGCGCAGCGCGCCGCTGAGGTGGGTCGGCTCGTCGGCGAGGGCGGTGGCCAGCACGTCCAGCGCCGCCGGGCTGACGCCCCGGTGCACGGCCGACACCGTCGCCGGGTGGCCGTGCGGGTCGGCGATCTCGACGTCCAGCCGCTGCGCGCCCGGGTCGTAGCCGATCCGGCGCACCTCGCCGATCCGCACCACCCGCACGGTCTCGGCCTCGATCCGCGGCCGGACCAGCCTCGGTGGCAGGTCGCGCAGCGCCTCGGCGACCGCGGCCAGGTCCTGCTCCAGCACGGTCGCGGGCAGCCGCGCCCAGGACCGGCCGACCGGGGTGATCGACGTTTGGGACACCCGGTTCGACGTCAACCGCACCACCCGGCTCGCGCTCCGAGCCGCCGACTCCGAGACCACCGTCGACGCCGCCAGCGCGCCCAGCGTGGAGCCGGCCAGCCGGCGGCCCGCCAGGTCGTGACCGGTCGGGTGCTCGTCCTCGCCGACCGGCCAGCGGTGCCGCAGCACCAGCACCGACGCCTCGTCGGCGAAGAACACCTCGGCGGTGCGCTCGTCCTCGCCGCCGCGCACCCGGCAGCCCAGCGCGGTCAGCCGGACCCGGCGCAGCGGCGTCTCGGCCGCCTCGTCGGTGCCCAGCACCTGCGAGCGCCGCCCGGTCGCGCGGTGCCGGGCGTAGAGCTCGGTGATCAGCTCGGCCGCCCGCTGCGGGTGGTGACGCGCGCTGCGCTGCCGGTAGGCGTCGATCTGCTCGGCGAGGTCGTCCACGGCCGCCGCGGGCCAGTGCAGGCCCGCCGCGACGAGGTCGGCCCGCACCCGGCGCAGCGCCGCGTCCAGCACGGGCGTGGTGTGCACCGCGCCGTCGCGCAACAGCCGGCCGGCCAGGTCGAGCGCGGGCGCGAGGTCCGCCGCCGGTCCGGGCGCGCCGCCCACGTCGAACTGGGGCCGGGGCCCGGTCAGGCCGCGCTCGTCGGCCTCGCGGAACGCCCACACCGCGAGCACCAGCACCTCGTCGCGCTTCGCCGCGACCGCGTCGGTGTGCACGTAGCCCAGGTCGTCGGGCACCAGGAACTTGACCGTGCAGGAGGGCAGTTCGGCCGTCGCCACCGGGTCCTCGGCGGACGGTCGGGTCAGCTTCACCGGGTACCCGGCGCGTTGCGCGCGGCGCGCGGCGGCCAGCACCCGGTCGCCGACCAGCGCGGTCAGCGCCTCGTCGGTGACCGCGCCCGGCGACCACGCGGTGAACGCGGCGGACTCGCCGGTGCGCTGGTAGGCCAGCACGACCGCGATGCGGTGCCGGCACACGCCGGGCGCGCCGCACGTGCAGCGGGCCGCGTCCAGCGCCACGTCCGGCGGCAGCGTCGACTCCACGCCGTCGGGGAACCGGCCGGTCACCGTGCCGTCGCCGGCCACCTCGACCTCGGGCCCGGTGCCCGCGTCGAGCTCTTTGGTCGCCCGTTTCACCAGGCCCCGGTTGGCCAGCGCGCCCAGCGCGTCCGGGGTGAGGGCGAGCAGGTCCGCGCGCATCAGCCGAGCCTCTCCGCGACGAACTCCGCCAACTGCCCCGGGGTCATCGCGCCGACCTGCGCACCGACGTTCGCCAGCCGCTGCGCCAGGTCCCGGTCGTAGACGGGGTTCGCGTCCTCGTCCAGCGCCGCCAGGCCGAGCACGTGCGTGCCCTGCTCCACCAGGCCGCGCACCACCCGGACCAGCCAACTCTCGTCGCCGCCCTCGTAGAAGTCGGTGACCACCGCGACGATCGCCCGGCGCGGGTTCTCCACCAGCCCCGCCGCGTACGCCATCGCCCGCGCGATGTTGGTGCCGCCGCCGAGCTGCACCTTCATCAGCAGCTCGACCGGGTCGGTGACGTCCGAGGTCAGGTCGACCACGTTGGTGTCGAACGCGATCAGGTGGGTCTTGAGGCCCGGCAGGCCCCACAGGCACGCCGCCGTCACCGCCGAGTGGATCACCGAGCCCGCCATCGAGCCGGACTGGTCCACCACGAGCACCAGCTGCCACTGGTCGAGGTGGCGCCGGGTGCGGGAGTGGAACAGCGGGGTCTCGATCGCCACCCGCCTGGTGTCGGGCTGGTAGTGCGCGAGGTTCGCGCGCAGCGTGCCGCGGAAGTCGAAGTTGCGGGCCTGCTTGAAGTTGCCGCGCCGGCGGACCTTCGTGCCGGTGAACGACCGCCGGACCTCCCCGGCCAGCTTGCGCATCAGCTCGGCCACCACCGCCGCGACGATCCGCCGCGCGAGCACCAGCACGTCCGGGTTCATCAGGTGCTTGGTGCGCAGGACCGCCCGCAGCAGCGCGGCGTTCGGCTCGATCCGCTCCAGCACCGCCGGGTCGGTCACCACCTCGGTGATGCCGTACCGCTCCATGGCGTCGCGCTCCAGCCGCTCCACGGTCTCCTTCGGGAACAGCCGGTGGATGCCGTCGAGCCAGTCGACCGTGGTCAGCACCGAGTCCTCGGTGCCGCCGGGCCGGACGTCGCGCTGGGGCAGGTCCGGATCGCGCGCGTAGAGCCAGTCCAGCGCGGAGTCCCGGGCCCGCGCCCCGTCCCGCAGCGGACCGGTGTGCCGGCCGGCCGGTTCGCCCAGGATCAACCGCCAGCGCTCCAGATCGCTCACGCCAACCCCTCCCGCACCAGCACCCGCCGCACCGCCGCCTCCAGCAGCCCCGCCTCCGCGAGCACCGCCGGGTCGACCGGCGTGCGCAGCAGGGCCCGCGCCGACCCCTCGACCCCGCGCCGCGCCATCAGCATCCGGGCGATCGCCTCCCGCTCGGCCGGCGGGAAGAACGCGAACGCCTGCCGCAACGCGGGCAGCGCCACCAGGAACTCCTCCTCGGCCAGCGCCCCGACGACCTCGTCCAGCACCGCCACCACGCCCTCGGCGGTCAGCACCTCGTCGCGCGCCAGCGCGAACAGCCCCGCCAGCCAGTCGCCCATCGTCGCGGGCGCGGCCATCCCGCGCACCGCGTCGACCGCGTCGACCGGGAACCCCAGCGACCAGCCGAAGCCGAACGCCGCGCCCCGCAGGTCCGGTGGCACCCGGTGGTCCGCGCTGATCCGGCGGGTGACCGCCACCGCGCTCTCGGCGGTGACCCCGACGACGGCGGACGCGTGCCGCACCGCGTCGCGCAGCGCGACCAGCGCGGTCAGCCGCCCGCGCTCGGCCGGAGCCGGACCGCCCTGCACGCCCTCGGCCAGCCACAGCGCCCTGGTCACCGCCGCGTCGACCACCTCGCCCAGCGCCGGAGCGCCCGCCGCGCCCAGCAGCCGGTCGTGCCGCCACAGGCTCAGCACGTCGGCCAGCACCCGGCCCAGCGACTCCAGGTCGCCCGCCCGGCCGACCTCGTCGGCGAGGATCCCCAGCACCCGGTCGGAGACCGCCGCCACCCCGCACAGCACCGCGTCGAACAGCAGCGCGGACAACGTCGGCAGCTCGGCCCCCGGCACCAGCTCGGCCAGCTTCGCCCCGGCAGCCTCCTGCGTCGTCGCACCGTGCGCGGCGGCCTCGATCAGGGCCGGGTCGCGGTGGACGTGGAACGTGATCCGCCAGCACTCGACCGGATCCGGGTCGCCGCCGCCGCGCGGCCCGGACTCCCGGCTGAAACCGGGCACGTCGAGCACCCGCAGCCGGTGCAGCACGCGGCTGCGGTGCAGGTCGTCGGGGCGCGCGAGGTCGAGCCGGTGCACCCCGTCCCGGTCCAGCCCCGCCGCTGCCAGCTCGGCCTGGACAGCGGACACCAGCGGCGGGGCGGGCGTGTCGGCGTGCAGCCGGCCGACCCGGTCACCGCTGAGCGCCGCGACCATCTCCACGACGGCCGGGTGCGCGCCCGGCAGCAGCGGCCCGCGCCGGGTCCACGGCGGCGGCTGGTCGAGGTACTCGGAGACCAGCGCGCCGGTCAGCCCGTCGAGCACGTCGACCCGCGCGGGGTGGTCGTGGCCGCGCAGCCGGGCCAGGCCGTCGGCGAGGGCGCGGGCGGCGATCAGGTCGCTGGTGGACACCGCGACCTTGCGCGCGCGCAGCCGGCGGACCACCGATTCGAGCAACCGGGCCGCCGCGCCTTCGACACCGTCGGTCCACAGCCAGTGGTAGTACTCCGGCGACGGCATCCCGGACTGGTAGCCGGTGAACGAGTCCAGCCGCCGGTGCGAGTAGGGCACCAGGTAACTCGCCCCGGCGCGGTCCGCGATCTTCGGCACCACCGGCCACCCGTCGCCGTCGACACCGTCCTCCGGAAAGCCGACACCGTCTGTCGGAAGGCCGATATCTGCCGCCGGAAGGCCGACACCGTCTGTCGGGGAGTCGACATCGCCGTCCGGGAGGTCGACGCCGCCCTTGGTGAGCGGCGGTGTCGAGGCTGTCAGGGCGCGCAGGGCCGGGGTGTGGAAGCCGCCGGTCACCACCAGGACCGGGTGGTCGCCGGCCTCGGCCACGGCGGCGCGGACCCAGCGGGCCATGTACGCCTCGCGGGCCCGGTCGTCCTCGGCCGCCGCGCTGTCGCCGCGGACCAGGTCGAAGTAGGCGTCCAGGCGCTCGGCCAGGCCGTCCGCCGGGGCCGCCTCGACCAGGTGGTCCCACAGGGTGTCGACGTTGTTCACCGCGAACTCCCGGCACAGCCGGTCGACGGCCTCGGCGTAGCGCACCTCCGCGTCGGCGTAGCGGTTGTCGCGGTCGGCGAACGCCGGGTGCCACGCCGGCAGGTCGATGAATCGCACCCGCGCCCCCGCCGCCCGGCCCTCGGTGAGCGCCACCCACTCCGGCGAGTAGTCGCAGAACGGCGTCCACGAGGCGTGCGACCGCTCGCCGTCGCGGTGGTAGGTGTACAGCGCGATCGGCAGTTCGTGGCCCAGCAGCAGCTCGTCCAGCCGCTCGTTGACGTCGGACGGGCCCTCGATCAGGACGTGCGCCGGCCGCAGCTCCGCGATGGTGTCGCGGACCAGGCGGGCGCACGCCGGGCTGTGGTGCCGGACGCCGAGGAAGGTCGCCGCCATCAGCCCGGCAACCGGTGACGGGCGCGGTGCAGCTCCTGCCACTGCGTGCCCTTGCGGCGCGGCACCTGCTGCTCCAGGTACCGGCGCAGCCGGGCCAGGTCCTCGGGGCTGTCCTTGGCGGCGGTGCCGGCGAGGCACTCGACCACGTCGGCCGCGCTGCCCGGCTCGCCCCGCAGGTACCAGCCGCGCAACCCGACCGCGTGCGCCACCGACACGGCCTCGGCCGTGCTCATCACGGTGGACAGCCGGTCGGCCGGCGACGGCCCGCTGCCGCGCAGGTCGCGGAACGTGCGGACGAGCACCTCCAGCACGTCGCGGCGCGGCGGCGCGCCCACCCCGGAGCGCTCCAGCAGCCGCCCCGCCTCCCGCTCCACCAGCTCCAGCTCGGTGCCGAAGTCCGCGATCGGGAACACGGTCTCGAAGTTGAACCGGCGCTTGAGCGCGGCGCTCATCTCGTTCACGCCCCGGTCGCGGGTGTTCGCGGTGGCGATGACGTTGAAGCCGTCGCGGGCGAACACCATGCCGTCCGCGCCCGGCAGCTCCGGGACCGCCACCACCCGTTCGGACAGCAGCGACAGCATGCAGTCCTGCACCTCCAGCGGGCAGCGGGTGATCTCCTCGAACCGGACCACCTTGCCCTCGGCCATGCCGCGCAGCATCGGCGCGGGCACCAGTGACCGGGGTGTCGGGCCCTCGGCGACCAGCAGGGCGTAGTTCCACGAGTACTTGACCTGGTCCTCGGTGGTCGCCGCGCCGCCCTGGATGGTCAGCGTCGACTCGCCGCACACGGCCGCCGCGATCAGCTCGGACAGCAGCGACTTGGCCGTGCCGGGCTCGCCGACCAGCATCAGCCCCCGGCTGGTCGCCAGGGTCACCAGCGACCGGTCGATCAGCGACGGGTCGCCGACGAACTTGCGGCTGATGCCGGCGGCCTCGTCGCCGACGATGAACCGGCGCGCGGCCTCCAGGCTCAGCGCCCAGCCCGGCGGGCGGTGCGCGCGGTCGGTGTCGCGCAGCCGGGCCAGCTCGTCGGCGAACCGCACCTCGGCGGGCGGTCGTTGCAGGTGTGCGTTGTCGGCCATGGGGTTCTCCGGGCTCAGCTGGTCAGCGAGGTCAGTTCGGCGAGCAGTTCGGACGCGGTCACCGGGTCGAGCTCGCCGAACCTGCGGCTGCCGCGCGGGCTCCAGTCGCCGCCGTCGCCGTCGTCGACCCAGATCCCGGACAGCTTCTGCTCCGGGAACATGTCGACCACGCCGACCGCGATGCCCGGGTCGAGGTTGGCCACCACGGTCCCGCCGCCGGGCAGCGGCCGCAGCATCCAGCACTCCACGCCGCCGTCCATCGGCGTCCCGCGCCGCCACCCGTGCTTGGTGAGCCCGAGCAGCCGGCCGACCGGGATCGGCACGTTCTCGAACCGCTCCAGCCGGGACGAGGTGCGCTCCTGGTCGGTGAACCGGTGCACCGGCCGGCCGAGCTGCGGGAACGGCTGGAGGATCTCGTAGTCGGCGAACACCTCCGACCACGCGGCCAGCTCCGCGCCCAGGCGCAGCGGGTGCGCGATGGCCACCTCGGCGTCGTCGGGCAGGGTGAACGCGTCGTCCTCGACGGTGGCCGGGGTGCGGTCCTCGGCCAGCCGGAAGCTCTGCCCGGTCGAGGTGGTCCACACCAGCCGGCGCACGACGTGCCACAGCAGCGGGTGCCCGGCGAACAGCTCCCGGAACTCCGCCGCCGACCAGCGCCGGTCCATCACCATCGCGGTCTCCAGCCGGCCGATCTGGTCGCTCGCGACCGACCGCACGTCCTTCTTGAGCGCCGCGAACCGCTTGTGCTCGGCCGGGGCCAGCTCCGGGTCGTCCTTCGCGCCGGGCTTCGGCAGGTCCTTGCGGCGCTTGCCGTCCGCGTCCGCCACGTACGGCTTGAGCTGCTCGTCGAACCCCACCAGGAACCGGCGCGGCCCGTAGTCGACGGTCAGCGTCGCGGCGTCGTCCAGCCCGAAGTCCGGCACCAGCCGGTCGGCCAGCTGCTCGGCGCCGAGCCCGCGCCCGGCGGCGACCGCGGCGATCTTCTCCTGCGCGCGCTGCTTGAGGCCCTTGAACTTCGACTTCAGCGCGATGCCGTTGAGCTGGATCAGCGCCGCGTCGGTGCCGATCGCGGCCAGCACGTCCAGCCCGGCCACGGCGCGGGCGTGCCCCGCCTCGCCGGGCCACGCCTTGATCAGCGGGGCCAGCCCCCGGGCGGCGTCGTCGTCGCCGAGCAGGGCCAGCGCGGTCAGCGCCCAGCCGTCCTTGGCGGGCATCCCGACCGAGCGCCAGCGCTCGAACGCCGCCCACGCGAAATCGGCCAGCGACTGGCGGTCGCACAGCTCGCGCACCACGTCGAGCCCCGCGTACGGGGCGTCCGGCTGGGACAGCGCCAGCATCATCACCACGTGCGCGGACGCCGTGCGCGGCAGCGCCCGCTGCCGGCCGGCCACCAGGACCTGCGGCAGCAGGTTCGCGTCGGCCCACTTGCCGGGCACCGGGAGCTTCGCCGGCAGCACGTGCAGCGGGTCGAGCGAGACCAGCGCGTCGATCGCGGCCGCCGCCTCCGGGCCGTACGCGGCGGCCGCCGCGAGCGCCTGCTCCGGGATCACCCGCAGCCCCGCCTCGGCCGCCCGGCGGGCCGGACCGGTCGCGCCCACGGCGGTCGGGGCCAGGTAGCGGGCGGCGTCGTCGGCGTGCCGGCGCAACCACGCCGACGCCACCGGGCGCACGGTTTTGAGGCGCAGCCAGTCCGCCATCAGGTGGGCGACCCGCTGCTCGGCGAACGGCATCAACAACTCCGCGTGGCCGGGGGTCGGGTTGCCCTTCACCGCGTGCAGGACGGCCGGCAGGGCGTCGAGGCCGTAGCGGGAGACCAGGATCCGGCCGCAGTTCTCGAACTCCCAGACGTAGTCGGCCCGCCACTCGGGCAGCAGCGGGCGCACCAGGTCTTCCGGGCCGTGCACGACCAGCGCCAGTTCCTGGTGCCAGCTCAGCTTGTTCTGGCGCAGCGCGTCGGCGAGCTTGTGCCACGCCCCGCCGTTGTGGGTGAACCTGGTCTCCTTGGTGGCCAGCCACTCCTCGTGCTCGCCCGGCAGCCACTCCACCGCGCCGTCGGCCGGCACCTCCAGCCCCGGCACCACGACCGGCTGCGCGGCGGTGCGGGCCAGCGTCCACGGCGGGGTCACCAGCAGCTCCGGCAGGCCCTCCGGGCCGATCTCGGCGACCTCCCGGTACTCGGACTCGACCTCGGCGACGGCGGCGCGCAGCTCCTCGGGCAGCTCCGCCACCAGCCCGGGGTGGGCGATGACGTGGCCGTACAGCAGGTGCTTGAGCGCCGGTCGGCCGGCACGCGCGGCGAGCCCGCGCAGGGCCCGGCGCGGGAACCGCTTGGCGGTCCCGATCAACGCGGACTCGACGTCGGGCCGGTCGACGCGGTCGACGAGCAGGTCGAACGCCGCGTCGGAGGGCAGCACGGCCAGCGTCTCCAGCAGCAGCTTGCGGTAGTCGCGATCGTAGGACTCGGTCTGGTCGAGCAGCTCGGCCAGGGTCGGGGCGACCGCGGGGCCGAGGGCGTCCACCAGCGTGCGCAGCACGGCCGGCTTGCGCAGTTCCTTCGCCAGCTGGTCGTGCTCGGTGATGACGGCCAGGTGCTCCTCGGTGCTCGCCGAGCAGACCAGCATCCGGTAGGACGCCCAGTCCCGATTGCCCGTGACCTCGGCCAGCACCTCGTCCACCCAGTCGACCCGGGACGGCACCAGGAACGAGGCGATCATCCTGGTCACCGTGGTGGTG
Organism: Saccharothrix espanaensis DSM 44229; assembly: GCF_000328705.1. NCBI lineage: Bacteria > Bacillati > Actinomycetota > Actinomycetes > Pseudonocardiales > Pseudonocardiaceae > Saccharothrix > Saccharothrix espanaensis. The sequence goes on from NC_019673.1 coordinate 4,047,187, forward strand.
CGCAGGGCGGCGACGGCCGCGCCGACCGCCGCCTCCTCGTCGCCCGCCGCGATCAGCCGGCGCAGCCGGTCGACCACGGGCGTGTCGTCGTGGTCGAGCACGTGCCGGCGGGAGGTGAACAGCAGCGAGCGGAAGTCGTCACCCAGCCTGGTGCGCCACTCGGCGCGCACCAGGCCGAGCGAGACGGCCACCTCGGCGGCGAACGGCAGGCCGTGCGAGAGCACCAGGTCGTCGGCGACCAGCCGGCCCTCGTCGGCGGGGCTCCCGCCGTGCACGTGCGCCTGGGCCGCGACGGCGATCGCCGCGCCCAGCGGGCTGACCCGGCCGTCGAGGTACTCGGTCAGCAGTTCGGCCAGCGCCGGCTCGGTCTTGCGGTCCGCCAGCATCGCGCGGACCATCTCCGGCTTGGCGGCCAGGGAGGCGCGCAGGTGCCCGGCGGCCTTGGGCGCGGGCTTCACCGTCGACGGCAGGCGGCCGCCGCGCCGGGGGAACACGCTCGCGCGCCAGCGATCGGGGAAGACCAGTGCGTCCTCGTCGATCTCGACGGCCGGTGACGGCTCGATCACCTCCGGTGCAGCGGAGTCGGCTGTCGCGACACCGGAACTCCGGCCCTCCGACACGACCGAGGACACGACCGAGGACACGACGACCGAGGACGCATCGGCGGCGGACGCATCGGCGGCGGGCACGACGGCGGCGGACGTCGCCGGGTCGGGCGAGCCGGCCGAAGGCGCTGCGGATCCGGGCACGACGGCCGCAACGGGCGTGGCGTCGGTTGCCCCTGCCGGAACCGCGGGTGAACCGGCGGCAACGGCGGCTGTTGTGGACGGTGCCGCGGCGGGTTCGGCGTAGCCCTTGCGCTCCTTCTCCGCGACCAGCTTGGTGACGTGCGCGGTCGCGGCGGCCTCCGACGCCAGGTCCTTGACCTTGGTCTGACCCGCCGTGCCGATCCGTCCGAACCGGACGGTGACGGTCGCACCGGCCTGTCCGATCTCCCAGAACTTCGCGGACCCGTCACCGACGAGTTCCCACCTGCGCACGTCCTCAGCTCCCCTCGTGATCCGATCACGGCGGACATTACGGCAGGGGTACGACAGAGCCGGGTGCGAGCCGGGGAGGACAATCGCCGGCGTGCGATTCGGCGTGCTCGGCCCGGTGCAGGTCCGGTCGGCGGACGGGGCGGTGGTCCCGGTCGGCGGGCCACGGCCCCGTGCCGTCCTGGTGCTGCTCCTGCTGACGCCGGGCCGGGTGGTCAGCCTGGACCGGCTGGTCGAGGGCCAGTACGGCGACGATCCGCCCGCCCAGGCCGGGAACGCGGTGCAGGCGCAGGTGTCGCGGCTGCGCCGGGCGCTGCCGGGCGGGCTGGTCGAGTTCTCCGGCAACGGCTACCGGATCGCGGTCGACCCGGACGACGTCGACGCGCACGTCTTCGAGCGCCTTGCCCGCGACGGCCGGGCGTTGCTGGCCGCCGGACGGCTCACCGACGCGGCCGAGGTCCTGCGCGAGGCGCTCGGCCTGTGGCGCGGGGCGGCGTTGGTGGACCTGCCGCACGGCGACGCCCAAGCCGCGCGGTTCGAGGAACTTCGCCTCGTGGCGACGGAGGACCTGGTGGACGCCGAACTGGCGTCACCGGACGGAACCCAGGTCGCCAGGCTGCGCGCGTTGGTCGCCGCGCACCCGTTGCGCGAGAGGTTCCGTGAGCAGTTGGTGCGCGCTCTGCACGAGGAGGGGCGCACGGCGGAAGCCCTTGCGGAGTTCGAGGACGCACGGCGACTGTTGGCCGACGAACTGGGCGCGGACCCCGCACCGGGCCTGGCCGCCGCCCACCTCGCCGTGTTGCGCGCGGAGGAACCCCGCACCCGTCGTGGCCTGCCCGCGCGACTGACCAGCTTCGTCGGGCGGGATGCCGAACTGGACCGGCTCGCGGGCACCGAAGCCCGGCTGGTCACCGTGTTCGGCCCCGGCGGCACCGGCAAGACCCGGCTGGCGGTCGAGTTCGCCACCCGCGCGGGCGGCGCGGCGTGCTTCGCGGACCTGTCGAACGTGGACTCGCCCGACGCCGTGCCCTTGGCCGTGCTGGCGGCGTCCGGCCTGCGCGAGCCGGGATCGCGACCCGGCCGGACGGACCCGGTGGACCGCCTGGTCGCCGCGTTCGACCAGGACCTGTTGCTGGTGCTGGACAACTGCGAGCACGTGGTGGGCGCGGTCGCCGCGCTGGCCCACACCCTGCTCGCCCGCTGCGCGCGGCTGCGCGTGCTGGCGACCAGCCGTGAGCCGCTGGGACTGACCGGCGAGACGCTGCTCTCGTTGGAACCGCTGGCCGCGTCGACCGCCGACGACCCGGCGGTGCGGCTGTTCGCGGACAGGGCGGCGGCCGTGCGGCCGGGGTTCGTGGTGGACGCCGACAACGCCGACGCGGTGGTGGCGATCTGTGCCGCGGTGGACGGCCTCCCGCTGGCGATCGAGCTGGCCGCCGCGCGGCTGCGCCAGTTCGGCGTCGCCGAGATCGCCGGGCGGTTGGCCGGCCACGGCCGGTTCCGGCTGCTGTCCCGGGGTGATCGCACGGCCGCCGAACGGCATCGCACGCTGCACGCCGTCGTCGCTTGGAGCTGGGACCTGCTCGGTGACCGCGAGCGCGTGCTGGCGCGCCGGTTCTCGGTGTTCGCGGGCGCGTCACTGGCTGCCGTCGAGGAGGTGTGCGGGGTCGAGGACGCGGACGAGGTGCTGGCCGACCTCGTGGACCGGTCGCTGGTGACCGTGGTGGACGGTCGCTACCGGATGTCCGAGACGATCCGGCTGTTCTGCGCGCAACACCTCGATGAGACCGAGGAACGGGACGTAAGGCGCGCCCACGCGGCCTACTACCTCGCGTTGGCCCAACGCGCCGATCCCCACTTGCGTGGCGCGGAGCAGTTGACGTGGCTGGCGCGCCTGTCGGCCGAGCACGACAACTTGATGACGGCGCTGCGGCACGCGGACCGTGAGACGGGCATGCGGTTGGTCGCGGCGCTGGCGGCGTACTGGTGGCTGGGCGGGCGGCGGGCGCAGGCGGGCGAGGTCGCCGCGGCGCTGCTGGTCGGCGAGATACCCGACGGCCTGGCCGAGGAGTACGTGAGCTGCGTGGTCCACGCCTGGCCGCGTCCGGCGGCCGACCACTGGGAGCGGGCCCGCCGGATCGTGGAGTCGGGTGGCCTGGGCCGGCTGCGGTACCCGTTCGGCGTGGCGTTGTGGGGCATGGTCGCCGGGCCGCCCGAGAACCCGCACGCCGATCCCGGTGGGCTGCTCGGGGACGACCCGTGGAACCTCGCGCTGGGCTTGTTCAGCGAGGCGTTGATCGCGGTGCTGGACCGTGGTGCGGCCGAGGGCGAGCGCGGGATGCTCAAGGCGTTGGCGGCGTTCCGGGCGCTCGGCGAGCGGTGGGGCGCCGCGCAGTCGTTGGACTGGTTGGCGCAGGACGCGAGCTGGCGCGGCGAGTGGTCGTTGGCCCACGACCGGTGGGCCGAGGCGTTGGCCATGTACGAGCTGCTGGGCACCACCGAGGAGTGCGCCGAGCTGCTCTGCCACCGGGGCCGCTGCCTGCTGCGGCAGGGCGACCCGGACGGCGCGCGCGCCGAGTTCGGCCGGGCGGCGGCGCTGTTCGGCCGGCCCGCCGCCGAGTCGCTGCTCGGGCTGGGCGAGGTGGCCCGGCTGACCGGTGACCGGGACGCCGCCGCCGGCCTGCTGGCCGCTGCCCTGGCCGCCGACGAGGGCGGGGCGTGGCGGACCGCCCGGACCTGGACCGCCCTGGCCCGGCTCGCCGACGACCCGGACGAGAAGGCAGAACTGCATTCACGGGCGCTGCGCGCCGCACGGTCGCCGATGCTGGGGGCCGAGTTCGCCGCCGCCGTCGAAGGCCGGGCCGAGGTCGAACCGGCCGGACGCGCGGCGCTGCTGCTCGGCGTCGCGGTCGCGTTGCGCGGCACGGCCCGCGTGGGGGATCCGGACGTGGCACGGGTCGCGGACGCCGCACGCGCGGAGATCGGCGCGGAGGCGTTCGCCGCTGCCTACGCGCGCGGTGCGGCGATGAGCCGCAACCAGGCGTTGACGACGGTCGGTGCGTGACTGTCAGCGCAGTGTCGACGGACTGTCAACGGCCCCGCCGAAGCTCCGAGGCATGAAGAACACCACGGTCCTCATCTCCGGCGCGGGCATCGGTGGCCCCGCCCTGGCCCACTGGCTGCACCGGCTCGGCTGCACGGTCACGGTCGTGGAGAAGGCGTCCGCGCCGCGCCCCGGCGGGCAGGCCGTCGACTTCAAGGGCCCCACCCACGAGCGGGTGCTGACGCTGATGGGCCTGCTCGACGACATCAAGGCCCGGCAGACCGGGGGCATCGACCAGACCATCGTGGACGGTGCCGGCCGCCGGCTCGCGGTGCTGCCCGGCGAGTTCACCGGCGGCGCGATCGAGATCCGGCGCGGTGACCTGGCGGCCCTGCTGCACGAGCGGACCACCGACGCCTGCGAGTACGTGTTCGGCGACGCGGTCACCTCGCTCACCGAGACCCCCGACGGCGTGCACGTCACCTTCGAACAGGCCGCGCCTCGGACGTTCGACCTGGTCGTGGGCGCGGACGGGATCCATTCGGCGGTGCGGCGGCTGGCGTTCGGCCCGGAACGCGACCACGTGCGGCACCTGGGCCACTACTACGCGTTGGTGGACCTGGGTGATCTCGGTGACGAGGCGCTGATGTACAACGAGCCCGGCCGGATGGTCGCGGTCGGCGGTTCGAAGGCGCCGGCGTTCTTCGTGTTCGCCGCCGACGAGCTGACCTACGACAGGTACGACGTGGCCGCGCAGCGGGAGATCCTGCGCGAGCACTACCGGGGTGGCGGGTGGCGGCTGCCCGAGCTGATGGCCTCTATCGGTGACGCCACGTCCGTGTACGTCGACGCGATCTGCCGGGTGGAGACCACGACCTACGCCAAGGGCCGGGTGGCGTTGCTCGGCGACGCCGGGTACGGCAACACGCTCGGTGGGTTCGGCAGCGGCCTGGCGATCGTCGGCGCGTACGTGCTCGCGGGCGAACTCGCGGCGGCGGACGGCGACCACCGGGTGGCGTTCGCCCGGTACGAGGAGCGGCTGCGCGGCCTGACCAAGGTCACCCGCAAGGCCAACGCCGGGCCGTTCCTGGCGCCCGGCACCGCGTTCCGGATCCGGATGCGCAACGGGATGTTCAACTCGCGGCTGATGATGCGGGTGATGCTGAGGATGAGCGACCGGATGGCCACCGACCCCGGCCTCCCGCCCTACCCGCTGCCGGTCCGGGCCTGAACCGCCCGGCGGTTACGCTTCGGCCGGCGGGTCGAGCCGGGATTCGAGGAGGACGTGGTGGCGCTGGTCGAGGTGGAACTGCCCGACCCCCGGCGGATGCGGGGGCGGTGGGCGGCGTTCGCCGCGGTGTGCGCGGCGCGCGGGTGGGGCGACAACTGCCACGCCGACGGGCCGGTCTGGCACTACGACGACGGCGGCGGCAACTGGGCGGACCTGCACCTGATCGGGGACCGGGCGGTGCTGCTCGGCCACGACCACGAGTACTCCGAGACCTACTACGCGACCTCCGCCCAGTACTTCGAGGAGCCCGAGACCGACCTGCTGGCGGGCGCGCCGCAGTGGTGGGCGGGCCCGGTCCGCACGACCCTGGCCACCGGCGCGTGGGTCGGTTTCGTGTACGGCTTCGAGGACGGCGGCTGGCTGCGTGCCCCGTACGACCTGGACGACGGGTTCGACTCGGTCAACCTGCCCGCCGCCGACGACCTGCGCTGCCGCGAGCTGATCGTGGAGTTCACCCGGGACGCGCCGGACGGCGTGGCCGACCCGGCGGCGGTGGCCGCGCTGGTCGCGGCCGACGCGGACGTCACCGAGGAGCAGGTGGCGGCCGTGGTGGGGCGCAGCTGGGACGTGGCAGCGGGCACGGCCGCCGCGCGCCGGTTCCGCGCCTAGGCACTGCCTGCACGCGCGTTCGGCGTGGCTGGCGGCCAGGCCGCGGAACCTGAGCCGGTTGGAACAAGGCTCGACCACGTTGCGACGCTTGTAGGTTCGGTGTCGGAGGCCGGTGGTCGCCTCGTGCGAGTACGTCTCGTCCGCGATCACCGCCTCGGGCCGGACACGCGGGTGGTCCCGACCCGACGAGGATTCCGTCGAGCGGTGACGACCCGCTCGTGGGCCGCCGGGCGGTGCCGTCCACAGTGGACCTGTCGGTGAGCCTGGCAGGGAGAGTCAAGGTTCCGCGTTCCTCCCCACCTACCGTCCTTCGTACCCGGTGGAGGGGAGGAGGACGATGCTGGACACGCTGCACACGCTGGAAGTGGTGCGCCGCCGCGGGTTCGTGTCCCGGTGGGTGCTCGGCGCGGTGTTGGTCGCCGTGGTGGGCTGGCTGGCGTACACGGTCGCGGTGAGCCCCAATCTCGAATGGACGGTGATCGGGCAGTACTTCCTCTCGACGCCGGTGATGGAGGGCGTCGGCGTCACGTTGGTGCTGACCTTCGCCACGCTCGGCATCGGGCTGGTGCTGGGCGCGGCGCTGGCGCTGATGATGCAGTCGCGCAACCCGGTGCTCTCGGCCGCCGCGTCGGGGTACGTGTGGTTCTTCCGCGGTGTGCCGCTGGTCGTCCAGATCGTGTTCTGGTTCAACCTGTCGCTGCTGTTCCCCACGGTCGGGTTCGCGCCGACCAACCAGGTGATCACGCCGTTCCTGGCCGCGCTGCTGGGCCTGGGCCTGCACGAGGCGGCCTACCTGGCGGAGATCATCCGCGGCGGGTTCCTCGCGGTGCCGCGCGGCCAGGTGGACGCGGCGCTGACCATCGGCATGACCCGGGCGGCGGCGACCAGGACGATCGTGCTGCCGCAGTCGATCCGGGTGATCCTGCCCGCGCTGGGCAACCAGTTCATCCTGATCCTCAAGGGCACGTCGCTGGTCTCGGTGATCGGCGGCGGCGACCTGATGACCCGCGCGCAGCAGATCTACGGGCAGAACTACCAGGTGATCGCGCTGCTGCTGGTGGCGACCGGCTGGTACCTCGTGCTGGTCACGGTCGCGAGCGTCGGCCAGCGCTTCCTCGAGCGTTGGGCGGTGTCGTAGATGGCGGGCGGGCTGCGCATCCGGGGTATCCGGAAGTCGTTCGGGGACGTGGTGGTGCTGCGCGGCGTGGACCTCGACGTCGCTCCCGGCGAGGTGGTCTGCGTGCTCGGGCCCTCGGGCAGCGGCAAGAGCACGCTGCTGCGCTGCGTGAACCACCTGGAGCCGGTGGACGCCGGGTTCGTGCAGGTGGACGACGAGCTGGTGGGCTACGAGCACCGGGACGGCCGGCTCTACGAGAGCGCCGAGCGCGACATCGCGCGCACCCGGCGCCGGATGGGCATGGTGTTCCAGCAGTTCCACCTGTTCAGCCACCTCACGGCGGTGCGGAACGTGACGCTGGGCCCGGTCAAGGTGCTGGGCCGCGACCCGCGCGAGGCCGAGCGGGAGGCGCGTGAGCTGCTGGCCAGGGTCGGCCTGGCCGCGCACGCCGACAAGCTGCCCGCGCAGCTCTCCGGCGGCCAGCAGCAACGGGTGGCGATCGCCCGCGCGATGGCCATGAAGCCCTCGGTGATGCTGTTCGACGAGCCGACCAGCGCGCTGGACCCGGAACTGGTCGGCGAGGTGCTGACGGTGATGCGCGACTTGGCGTCGCAGGGCATGACCATGGTCGTCGTCACGCACGAGATCGGGTTCGCGCACGAGGTCGCGGACACCGTGGTGTTCATGGACGACGGCGTGGTGGTCGAGTCGGGGCCCGCCGCGCAGGTGCTGCTGTCCCCGCGATCGGAGCGGACGGCGGCATTCCTGGCGCACGTCCGACACCACCCCAGGAAGGAACACGACCATGCCTAGACTCCTGCTGGCCGCCGTCGCGGCGCTCGGACTGCTCGCCGCGTGCGGCGACCCCGGTGCGACGACGCGGCAACCGCAGTCCGACGCGCCGCTACCGGCCGAGGACCGGGCGTTGCACGACATGCTTCCGCAACGCCTCAAGGACTCGGGCGTGCTGAAGGTCGGCACGACGCTGCCGAACCTGCCCTACCTGCTCACCGATTCGAACAACAACATCACCGGCGGCATCACGCCCGAGGTGGGTCGGGCCGTGGCGGCGAAGCTCGGGCTGCGCTACGAGATCGAGAACATCGCGTGGGAGGCGCTGCTGCCCGGTGTCACGGCCGGCCGGTTCGACATGGCCGACGACGGCCTGTCCGACACCGAGGAACGCCAGCGCGTCGGCCTGTTCGTGGACTACATGCGGTCGGCCAGCGTGCTGGTGACCGCGAAGTCCAACGAGGGCAAGTACAAGTCGGTGGAGGACTCCTGCGGCAAGCGGGTCGCGACCATCCGGGGCACCACCGACGTGCAGCACGCCGAGGAGATCTCGCAGGACTGCCAGAAGAAGGGCAAGGGCGCCGTCGAGGTGACCCAGTACCCGACCGCACAGGACGCCGACCTCGCGTTGCGCTCCGGGCAGGCCGATTTCCAGGTCGCGGTGACCGAGCAGGCCAAGTACGCGATCAAGGAGCAGAACGCGCCGATCGCGATCGTGTCCGCCGACTTCGCCCCGACCTACGTGGGAATGTACCTGCGCAAGGACGACAAGCAGCTCGGTGACGCGCTGCTGGCCGCGTTGAAGGCGCTCAAGGCGGACGGGTCGCTGGACCGGATCATCGGCAACTACGGGCTCGAGCCGTTGCCCGAGCCGGGCCTGAACCTGGCCACGTCGGGCCGCTGAATGGCGCGGTCGGGGCAACCGCTGCCGCTGCACGAGATCGAGGTCCCGGTGCCGTCCGGCCTGTCGCCGTTCGCCATCGGGACCTTCGACGAGATCGGGGCCTACACCCGGGCCCGGTTCCCGCACCGGCACGACTTCTACGAGATCCTGTACCTGACCGGCGGCGAGGGCCTGCACGTCGTGGACTTCGAGCCGTACCCGATCGTGCCCAACGCGCTGTACTTCCTCGCGCCCGGCCAGGTGCACTTCTGGAAGGACACCGAGCAGGTCGCCGGCCGGGTGCTGGTGTTCGCCGAGGAGTTCCTGCTGGACCTGCCGGGCGTGCCGCCGCCGTTCCTGGGCGGCAGCCCCGAGCTGCGGCTGACCGGCGACCACAGAGGACTGGTCGAGGGCATCCTGGCCGACATGGCGCACGAGTACCGCGTGCGCGGGTCCGGCTATGCCACGATGCTCCAGTCGTACCTGCACATCCTGCTGGTGCGCACGCAACGGCTGCGCCAGGTGCGCCCCGAGGCCCCGGTGTCGTCGCTGGCGTGGCAGTTCATCCGGCTGGTGGACAAGCACGTGCTCACCGAGCGCTCGGTCACCGCCTACGCCGAGCGGGTGGGCGTGACCGCGGGCCACCTGACCGACCTGGTGCGCGCCGCCACCGGCAAGACGCCCGGCGCGGTGATCCGGGCCGCGCTGGCGCTGGAGGCCAAGCGGCTGCTGGCCCGCACCGAGCTCAGCGCCGCCCAGGTGGCGCACCGGCTGGCGTTCGAGGACGCCTCGTACTTCGGTCGGTTCTTCAAGCGCGAGACCGGGACGAGCCCGGGGGACTTTCGCCGGGAAGTCCGAGAAAAGTACCAGTTCGCCCGAGAGCGTTGACTGTCCGCCCGGCGCCGCCGGTTCGTACCTTCGGAGAGCACCGACACCGAAGGAGTTCGTCACATGCCAGGCAGACCCGAGAAGCACCCGGTCCGGCGCGCCCCGGCGGGCGGCTTCCCCCGGCACTCGCGCGCGTCGTGAGCGACCCCGTGCTGCTGCGCCGGGTCAAGGCGTTCATCGACGCCCGGCTGGCCGACCCGGAGCTCACCCCGGAGCAGGTCGCGGTGGCCAACCACGTGTCGACCCGCCAGCTCTACCGGCTGTTCGAGACCGAGGGCACGACGGTGGCCCGGTGGATCCGCGACCGGCGGCTGGAGCGGTGCCGGCGCGACCTGATCGCCGACGGCGTCGGGGTCGGCGTCGGCGTGGTCGGCGCGCGCTGGGGGATGCCGGATTCCTCTTACTTCAGCCGGGTCTTCCGGCAGACCTACGGCTGCCCGCCCCGGGAGTACCGGCGCGCGGCGGGCGTCGGCTGAGTCCGCCCGGCGCGTGAGGATCTCCCGTGGCCGCGAGAAACGCGCGCTCTGTCGCCGAAATCCCGCCGTGCCGGACGATCGTAGGACCGGCACGAGCTCCGACGTGCCGGCGGAGTTGCTGCGCGCGGGTCGACGGACCCCTCGCGGGTGCGGGCAGTCACGGCCGGCTGCCCGACGGTCCGGTGCTGCTCTGCTCAGGGCCGCTCGCGTCACCCGGTCGAGTGGCGGCGGCGGAGGTGAAAGCACTGCTCCTGGGCCTGCCCGCTGCTTGAGTCCGTTCAGCGCGCATGCGCGGAATCGAAGGGTGGTACGACAAAAGGACAGCGCCGCCCGAAAGGTCCGCCGTGATCCGGAGTCTGCTCGCCGAGGACATGCACATGGTCCGGGGCGCACTCGTCGCCCTGCTCACCCTCGAACCCGATATCGAGGTGGTGGCCGAAGTCGCCTCCGGTGACGCCATCCTGCCCGCCGCGGGGGAGATCCACGAGCACCTGCCCGACTGCCGCACCCTCATCCTGACCAGCCTCAACCGGCCCGGCACGCTGCGCCGCGCGCTGGCTGCGAAGGTCGGCGGGTTCATCCTTGAGGACGCCCCGGCCGACCGGCTGGCCAACGCCGTGCGCGGGGTCGCGGCGGGCCGCCGGGTGGTCGACGCGGAACTCGCGCTGTCCGCCTGGGATCCCGCGGACTGCCCGCTGACCAGTCGGGAGATCGAGGTGCCGCGGCTGGCCGCGGCGGGCGCGAACCCGACCGAGATCGCGGCCCGGCTCTACCTGTCGGCGGGGACCGTGCGCGATTACCTCACCACGATCGTCACGAAGTTCCAGGCGCGCAATCGGGTGGACGCGATCCGCATCGCGAAGGAATCGGGCCGGCTCCAGCGGATTCCCGAAGTCGAATCGGCGGGGAAGCCGGTGTCCGGGGCCTCGCGGGGGCCGCCGGTCACCACCGGACTTCCCGGGTGTCCGCGATCACCGCGGTCAGCCGGGTGCGCCCGGCCGGCAGCGGCCGCACCACCAGGTCCACGCCCAGCTCGGCCCGCCGGGCGCGCAGGCGGGGCCCGGCGTCCAGCCCGTCGTGCCGGTCGGTGACCGAGACGACCGCGCCCGCGTCCCGCCGCTGCACGCTGACCTGGCACCGGTAGTCCACGTCCTCGGGCAGCCGCGCCGCCCGGTGGTGCACGATCGCCGCCAGCACGCCGCGCACCGGCAGCGGCAGCTCGCCCAGGTCCCGCTCGACCCCGGCCACCACCTCGGTGGATCAGCCGCCGGATCAGCTCGCTGTTCATGGTGATCGCGGACAGGCTCAGCCCGAGCAGGTCGTGCAGGTCGCGGGCGAACCGCAGCCGCTCCTCGGTGAGCACCAGCCCGACCAGCTCGTCCCGGGTCTGGCGCACCTCCGCCGCCAGCCGCGACAACGTGCCCAGCGCGAACACCACCAGCCCGTTGACGAAGGTGGCCACCACGTTGAACACCACGTCGAGGTGGTCGCGGGCGAGCACCTCCTGCGCCACGCCGACGCTGACCACCACCCCGGTGAACGTCGTCCACGCCGCCCACGGCCGCAGCACCGGCAGCGCCGACCCGGCCAGGAACCCGGGCAGGCTCACCCACGCCGCGCCGAGCACCGGCAGCGGCAGGTACACCAGCGCCGCCTGCACCAGCAGCGCGGTCCGGCTCAGCGGGGCCGGGCGCGCGGGTCGGCCCGGTTGAAGTACCCGAGCTGTACGGCCGGCAGCCCGGCCGCGCCGCCGATGCCGATGGCCAGCAGCACCGGGTCGCTGGTCAGGTAGAGCAGGTGCACAGCCGCCGCGGCGAAGAACCCGACCAGCACGGCTCCGGCCGTCCGCCTGTTCGGCGTGCCGAACCATGTTTTCCTCACATCCCGGGCAGATGTTCTTCAGACCGCGACACGTGGCTCCCGCACTGTCGGCGGGCCACCGGCTCTGGGAACGTGGACGGGTGGACTCGGCGCGCCGCCGTGCGCGCGGTCGGCGTCGAGGCCCCGGTCCCCACCGGGCACAACCGCACGAGGCGGCCCCGCGGCCGCCGCTGAGAGAGGCTCGTGAGCATGAGCGAAAGCACCACCACCCTGCTCGGCACGGCGTCGCGCGCGCGGCGCGCGGCGACCGTCGAGCGGGTGCTGCCCGGATCCCCGGAGGCCGCCTGGGCGGCGTTGACCGAACCGGTGCTGATCGCGTCCTGGTTCGGCCCGGTGCTCTCCGGCGAGCCCGCCCCGGGCGGTGCGTACGTGCTGGCCTGCCTGGGGGACGCGGGCGACAGCAGCACGTGCCGGGTCCGCGAGTGGCGGGAGCCGGGGGTGCTGGAGGTGGCCTGGCGCTACCAGGACGAGACCGCCGACTCGGTGCTGCGCTGGGAGCTCGCGGCGGCCGAGGGCGGCACCCGGCCGCGGGTGCGGCACAGCGACCTGCCCGCCGAGGTCGACCCGGCGGACTACGCGGCGGGCCGGCACATGTACACCGACTGGCTGGACGTGCTGCTGGCCGGCGGGCTGCCGCGGCGCGATTCGGGCCGCCGCCGGCAGCAGTTGCGCCCGCACTACGCCGCCGCCGCCGAATGACCGACCGGGAGGACGGACGATGAACAGCACCGAAACAGCGGTCCGCGCGGGCGACGCCGCCGTGCGGGTCCCGGAGATCCTGCACTCCACCCTGGTCCGCGCCGCGCCCTCGGTCGTGTTCGAGCTGCTCAGCAGCGGCGCGGCCTGGGACCGGTGGTTCACCGACGGCTCGACCTTCGACCCGGCCGTCGGCAGCCACGTGCACCTGGTCTGGAAGGGCTGGACCGACGACGGCTCGGACGTGACCGACGAGGGCGAGGTGGTGGCCTGCGAGCCGGGTGAGAAGTTCGCCTTCACCTGGGGATCGCCGCCGTCGCTGGTCACCTTCACCACCGCGCCGCACGTGCACGGCACGTGGTTGCAGGTGGTGGAGACGGGCCTGCCGCAGAGCGAGACCGGCCTGCGCCGGTTCGCCGAGTGCTCCACCGGCTGGGGCGAGGCGCTCACCCTGGTGCGCTGCTACGCCGAGTACGGCATCCGGCTGTCCACTTAGGACTCCCGGCGTCGACCGCACTGCCCCCGCCCGGCCGCCGGGCGGGGGCAGTGCGCTATGGCGGTGGCTGGAACACCGCCGGCGACCGTGCTGCCGCTCAACTCTCGGTCAACTCGCCCACCACCGGGTTTCCTTGGTGCGGCGGTCTTCCCGGTCTGCGGGCACGAAGCTCTCTCGTTGACCCTGACTATCGAACTGATAGCTACTTGAGGAGTAGCGGCAGGGTCCGAGCTCAGGAGGCTGCCATGTTCCGACGGGTAACCGCGCTCGCCGCGGCCGCTGCGCTGGTCGTCACGGTGCCGGCCGGGCCGGCGGCGACCGGCGCCAGGGGAGCGGGTGGTGGCCGAGGGGCTGGACACCCCGCACGGCCTGACCTGGGACCCCTACCGGGGCCGGGTGCTGGTCACCGAGGCCGGTCGGGGCGGGCCCGCGCCGTGCGCGCCGGGCGTCGGCGACTACCCGGCGTGCTTCGGCCGGACCGGCGCGATCACCGCCTACTCGCCGCGCACCGGCCGGTCGACCCGGATCGCCGACCGGCTCCCGTCGGTGATCAACGAGTTCTCCGTGCTGGGCCTGCACGACGTGGCCGTGGACCGCGACCGGGTCCTGGTCGTGTTCGGGCTCGGTGGCCGACTGTCCACCCGGGACGGTCTGGGCCCCGCCGCCCGCGGCCTGGCGCAGACCGGCGTGATCACGGACTCGGGCCGGTGCCCGGCGGGGTGCTGGTCGCCGAGGCCGGCGGCAACGACGTCCTGCACGTCGGCGACGACGGCGAGGTCCGGATGGTCGCCCCGCTGCCCGACCAGGTGGTCGACGGCGCGACCGTCGAGTCGGTGCCCAGCGCGATCACCCGCGGCCCGGACGGCGCGTTCTACGTCAGCGAGTACAGCGGCGAGCCGACCCGGATCGGCGCGGCGCGGGTCTGGCGGCTGGTCCCCGGCCGCGCGCCGATCGTGGTGGCGACCGGTTTCACCGGCATCATCGACCTGGCCTTCGACCACCGGGGCCGGATGCTGGTGCTGGAGATCGCCGAGAAGGGCTTCGACAGCCCGGACCGCACCGGCCGGCTGATCCGGGTCGGGCGCGACGGCACCCGGACCACCCTGGCCCGGGAGGGCCTGGAACACCCCGGCGGCGTGGCGGTGACGCCCGCGGGCGACATCTGCGTCACCAACCGCACCTCGGGCATGGGCGACAACTCCGGCCGGCTGCTGGAGATCACCACCAGGGACTGACCCCTCGCCGCCGCGGCTCCCCCAGCACGACACCGAGCGTGCTGGGGGAGCGGCGGCCAGGCGGCGGGGTCGGGCACGTCACGGCGGGTCGGCGGCCAGCACCCCGGTCATGAAGTCGACCAGCCAGGACTGCGCCGGGCTGCGGGCGTGCGCGTGCCGGGCGTAGATCGAGACCTGGGCCGGTTCGATGTCGAACGGCAGGTCCAGCAGCCGGACCCGGTGGGTGCCGGCGAACGCCCGCGCCACCAGCCGGGGGACCATCGCCACCAGGTCGTCGTCCTGCACCAGGTACGGCAGGGACGTGAACCGGGTCGTCTCCACGACCACCCGGTGGCGCAGGCCGTGCGCCTCCAGCGCCCGGCGCGGCCCCTCGTGCCCGGTCGGGCCGTAGACGGTGACGTGCCGCTCGGCGGCCAGTTCCGGCAGCGTCGCCCGCTCGCCCCGCAGGCGCGGGTGCGCCGCCGCGACCATCGCCACGTACCCCTCCGCGAACAGCGGGATCCGGGCCACCCGGGGCGTGCTGAACAGGGGGGAGGCGATGAACGCGTCCACCTCGCCCCGGCCCACCAGGTCCGGCGCGTTGACCACGTCCAGCGGCCGGACGGTGAGCACCACGCCCGGCGCCCGCGCCGGCAGCGCGGCCAGCAGGCGGGGGAGCAGGGCGACCTCGCCCAGGTCGGACAGCGCCAGGGTGAACGCGGCGTGCGCGGTGCCCGGGTCGAACGGCCACGCGCCGCTGACCGCCTCCTCGATGCCCGCCAGCGCCGCGTGCAGCGGTTCGTACAGGGAGCGGGCCGTCGCGGTCGGGACCAGCCCGCCCTTGGCCCGCCGGAACAGCTCGTCGCTGAACCGGCGGCGCAGCTTCTGGAGGCTGTAGCTGATCGTCGGCTGCGTGACGTGCAGCGCCTCGGCGGTCGCGGTGACGCTGCGCGTCTCGTAGAGCAGCACGAACGTGCGCACCAGGTTCAGGTCGAAGTCACGCAACTATCGATCCCATCGATGTCATCGTCGCAGAACATCTATTGGAACACGGTCCGATCGGTTCTTAAGGTCTGGGTCACCCCGGGGCGCGCCGAGCCCCGTGACCGAGGAGGACCCCTTGCCGACCGTCCGCCGGATCGTCCACGACTTCCTCGAACGCCGCGGCCTGACCACCATCTTCGGCAACCCGGGCTCCAACGAGCTGCCGTTCCTGGCCGACCTGCCGCCGTCCTTCCGCTACGTGCTGGGCCTGCACGAGGGCGTCGTGGTCGGCATGGCGGACGGCTACGCGCAGGCCACCGGCCGTCCGGTGCTGGTCAACCTGCACGCCGCCGCGGGCTCCGGCAACGCGATGGGCGCGCTCACCAACGCCGTCTACTCCCGCTCGCCGCTGGTGCTCACCGCCGGCCAGCAGGTCCGGTCGGCGATCGGGTTGGAGGCGATGCTGGCCAACGTCGACGCGCCCCAGCTGATGCGCCCGCTGGTGGCCTGGTCCGGCGAGCCCGCCGCCGCCTCGGACGTCCCGCGCTCGGTCGCGCAGGCGGTCTTCGAGGCGGAGCTGCACCGCCGCCCCACCTACCTGTCGGTGCCCTACGACGACTGGGACCAGGAGCTGGACGACAACGCGGCGGTCACCCTGGACCGGACCGTGCGGCGCGGCTCGCTGCCCTCGGAGTACCAGGTGGCCGAGCTGGTGGCGCGGGTCGAGGCGGCCCGCAACCCGGCGCTCGTGCTGGGCGGCGAGATCGACGCGGCGGGCCTGTTCGACCGGGTCGTGGCGCTGGCCGAGCACCGGTCGCTGCCCACGTGGGTCGCGCCGTCGCCGTACCGGCTGCCGTTCCCCAACCGGCACGAGCTGTTCCGGGGCGTGCTGCCCGCCGGCATCGCCGCCGTGTCCGACGCCCTCGCCGGGCACGACCTGATCCTGGTGCTCGGGGCCCCGGTGTTCCGCTACCACCAGCACGTGCCGGGCCCGTACCTGCCGGCCGGCAGCCGGTTGGTGCAGGTCACCGACGACCCCGGCGCGGCGGCCCGCGCGCCGATGGGGGAGGCGCTGGTCGCCGACCCGGGCGCGGTGGTCGAGGCGCTGCTGGCCCGCACCGCCCCGCGGCCGACCGCGCGGGCGTTCGTGCCCAACCCCGAACCGGCGACCGCGCCGAGCGCCCTGCACCCGGAGCAGGTGTTCGCGGCGCTGCGCGAGACCCAGCCCGAGGACACCGTCTACGTCGTGGAGTCCACCTCGACGAACTCGGCGTGGTGGCGGCAGATGGACCTGCGGGAAGGCGGCTCGTACTTCTTCCCGGCCTCCGGCGGGCTCGGGTTCGGCCTGCCCGCCGCGGTGGGCATGGCGATGGGCCGCCCGGACCGGCCGGTGGTGGCGGTGGTCGGCGACGGCTCCGCGAACTACGGCATCACCGCGCTGTGGACCGCCGCCCAGTACGGCCTGCCGATCACGTTCGTCATCCTGCGCAACGGCACGTACGGCGCGTTGCGCTGGTTCGGCGAGCTGCTCGGCGTGCCGGACGTGCCCGGCACCGAGATCCCCGGCCTCGACTTCGCCCGCATCGCCGAGGGCTACGGCGTGCCCGCCACCACGGTCACCGACGTCGACGAGCTGCGCGCGCAGCTCAAGTCGTCCGGTCTGCGGCTGATCCAGGTGGACACGTTCCCGACCTCCCCGGAATGACCGGCTGACCTGCCAGCCGGTGGAAGGAGCACGGCAATGACGACGTCTCCGACCCGTTCGGAGCCTCCAGTGCGCTCGACGTGGACAGCGGTGTTCTGCTGGCTGACCGTCCTGCTGGAGGGCTACGACCTGGTGGCCTTCGCGGCCACCATCCCGACCCTGCTCAAGTCCGGGCACCTCGGGTTCACCCCGGCCGGCGCGACGCTGGTGGCGACCGTGTCGCTGGTCGGCGTCGCGATCGGCGCGGCCGGGCTGAGCCCGCTGACCGACCGGTTCGGCCGCCGCCGGCTGCTGATCGGCTCGGTCCTGCTGTTCTCGCTGTTCACGCTCGTGATCCCCCTGTCCACGAGCGTGGCGATGTTCGCGGTGCTGCGGTTCCTGGCGGGACTGGGTCTGGGCGCGTGCATGCCGATCGCGCTGACCGTGATGGCGGAGAACCTCCCGGCCCGCCGCCGGGCGAGCGCCAGCACCGTGACGATGACCGGCTACCACGTCGGCGCGGTGCTGATGTCGGTGCTGGCCCTGGCCGCCGGCGACGACTGGCACCTGCTGTTCTACGGCGGCGGGGTCGCGGGCCTGCTGGTGGTGCCGCTGATGTGGTGGCGGCTGCCGGAGTCCGCCGCGTTCCTGGCCGCCCGCGACAAGCCCGACCGGCTCTCGCCGCGCGACCTGCTCGGCCCGAGGTACCGGCGGACCAGCATCGCGGTCTGGGTGGGCTCGTTCATGGGCCTGCTGCTGGTCTACGGCCTCAACACCTGGCTGCCGCAGCTCATGCGCACGGCCGGCTACCCGATCTCGACCGCGATCACCCTGCTGCTGGTGCTCAACGTCGGCGCGGTGCTCGGCCTGCTGGCCGCGGGGCTGATCGCCGACCGGTACGGGATCAAGCCGATCGCGGTGATCTGGTTCGGCGCGGCGGCGGTGCTGCTCGCGGCGCTCACCCTGCGCGTGGACAGCGCCCTGCTGCTCAACCTGGTGGTGCTGCTGACCGGCGTGTTCGTGTTCTCCGCGCAGGTGCTGATCTACGGGTACGTGTCGCAGGCGTTCCCGGCGGAGGCCCGGGGCACCGCGTTGGGCTTCACCTCGGCGGTGGGCCGGATCGGGTCGATCCTGGGCCCGTTCGTGACCGGGGCGCTGGTCACGGCCGGCGTCGCCGACCCGTGGGGGTTCTGGTTCTTCGCGGTGGTGGCGGTGCTCGGGCTGACCTCGGTGCTCGCGCTGGCCCGCGACCCGTCCCCGGCCACCCCGGCCGTGCCTCGTCGGTGAACCGGCCGGCGTACTCGTCGGTCGGCGGGATCCCGGTGATCACGCCGACCGGCGCCCGGACGGCCGGTACCTGTTCCGGCACGTGCTCGCGGGCGTCCAGGCGCGGGCCGGGGAGCGGGTCGCGCACGCCGCCGACGCCGAGGCCGACGCCGAGCTGCGGCAGATCGTGCTGGTAAGACCGTGCCGGCCGTGCTCGGCCGGCACGACTGGCGCGCGCTCGACGAGGGTCCTCCGCCCGGCACCGCTGCCACCCTGGCCGCGCTCACGCCCACGATCGAATCGCCGCGCGGCTGACCGTCCGACGAACGGACGGGCCTGTCCGGATGTCCGTATTGCGCCGCAGGCACGTTTCGGGCCGTCCGGGGAGCCGGTAGCGTGCGGAGACGCCGCCGCATAGCGCGACCTCCTCCCTGTTTAGGAGCGCACATGCGAATCGCCAAGATCTTCGGCACGGCCGCGGCCGTCGCCGCCCTGGTCGGAGCGGGGCTCGCCGCACCGTCCTCGGCCGCGCCCGCCACCCTGGCCGCACCGCCCCAGATCCCGGCCGACGCCGTCCAGGTCCACCTCCAGCAGTTCCAGTCCATCGGGACCGCCAACGGCGGCAACCGGGCGCACGGCCGGCCCGGCTACCGGGCGTCGGCGGACTACGTGAAGGGCAAGCTGGACGCGGCCGGGTTCACCACCACCCTGCAGTCCTTCACGCACAACGGGGCCACCGGCTGGAACGTGATCGCCGACTGGCCGCAGGGCGACGCCAACCAGGTCGTCTTCCTCGGCGCCCACCTCGACTCGGTCGCCGCCGGGCCGGGCCTCAACGACAACGCCTCCGGCTCGGCCGCCGTGCTGGAGACCGCCCTCACCCTGGCCCGCACCAAGCCCACCGTGCAGAAGCGGTTGCGCTTCGGCTGGTGGGGCGCGGAGGAGCTCGGGCTCATCGGCTCGAAGTACTACGCCTCCCGGCTGCCCGCCGCCGAGCGCACCCGGATCAAGACCTACCTGAACTTCGACATGGTCGGTGCGAAGAACACCACCACGTGGGGCGTCTACACCGACAACGCCGCCCTGCGCCAGCAGTTCGACGCGCACTTCCGGGCCAAGGGCATCCCGACCCGCGGGGTGAACATCGCCGGGCGCAGCGACCACGCGTCGTTCGCCGGGATCGGCGTCCCCGTCTCGGGCATCACCAGCGGCAACGACCCGTGCTACCACCAGCGCTGCGACACCATCACCAACGTGACCGCGGGCGTCGTGGCGACCGGCGCCACCGCCGCCGCGGACCTGGCCTGGAACCTGGCCGGAGCCGCCCGGCGGTGACCGACCCGTCGTGGCCGGGGCCCCGCTCCGGCCACGACGCCGCGCCCGGACCCGGAGGTGGCGCGGTCGCCGACCGCGCGGTTACCGTGCGAAGGTGATCATCTGGCTCAACGGCGGGTTCGCGGCGGGCAAGACGACGCTGGCCCGGGAACTGCACCGGCGGCTGCCGGGCTCGCTCGTGTACGACCCCGAGGACGTCGGCATCATGCTGTGGAAGTGGATGCCGCCCAACGACGACTTCCAGGACCTGCCGAGCTGGCGGGAACTGGTCGTCGCCACGGCGCTGTCGCTGCGCAGGCACCACGCGGACCCGCTCATCGTGCCGATGTCGCTGGTCCGCGACGCCTACCGGGCGGAGATCCTCGGCGGCCTGGCCGACGCGGGCGAGGACGTCCTGCACGTCTTCCTGGAGGCGGACGCCGACGTGCTGCGCGAGCGGCTCGCCACCCGCCCGCCGCTCCCCGCCGACCCGGCGTCCGGCCAGTCGGCGCTCGACTGGGCCCTGAGCCGGCTGGACCCGGCCGCCGCCGACCGTCAACCGGACGGGACGGTCGTGCTGCGCTCGGACCGGCTCACCCCGGCCGAACTGGCCGACGAGGTGCTGGCCGCCTTCGAGTCGGCGGGTTCGCGGTAGGGGTCGCCGGCCAAGGCGGCTGGCGAGCGGTCCGGACGGCCACGCGCGGACCGCGCGAGCAGGGTCGGCTACGGCAGGCGCGGCTCGTGCAGCCACGCGTGGAAGAACGGCTCCAGCGGCGCGACGCTGTGCCACTGCGCCAGCGCCACGAAGTCGGCCGTCGTCGCGGTGGCGTGCCGGTGGTTGCGGCTCCAGTCGCGCAGCACGGTGAAGAACGCCTGGTCGCCCAGCCGGGTGCGCAGCGCGTGCAACGTGAGCGCGCCGCGCTTGTACACCCGGTCGTCGAACAGGTTCGCCACGCCCGGGTCGCCGATCCGCAGGTCTTGCGGCAGCCGGGCGAGCCGGGCGTGCGCGCGTTCGGCGTGCACGGCCGCCGAGGGACCGCCGGAGTTCTCCGACCACAGCCACTCCGCGTAGCAGGCGAACCCCTCGTTGAGCCAGATGTCCTTCCAGTCCGCCAGGCCGACGCTGTTGCCGAACCACTGGTGCGCCAGCTCGTGCGCGACGAGCCGCTCGAACCCGCGCCGCCCGTCGACGTGGTTCGCGCCGAACACCGACAGGCCCTGCGCCTCGATCGGCACCTCCAGCTCGTCGTCGGTCACCACCACGTGGTACTCGCGGAACGGGTACGGCCCGAACAGCTCCTCGAACAACGCCACCATCTGCGGCTGGCGGCCGAAGTCGTGCGCCGCCGCCCGCCGCAGCCGCGCGGGCACCAGGACGTGCTGGCCCAGCGCCAGCGGCAGCCGCTCGTACTGGCCGATCTGCACCGACGCCAGGTAGGCCGCCATCGGCTCGGCCTGCTCGTACACCCACGTCGTGGTGCTGCTGCCGGTGCGGCCGTCGACCAGCACGCCGTTGGCCACCGCCGTGTACGGCGACGCGGTGGTCACCGAGATCCGGTAGGTCGCCTTGTCCCGCACCAGGTCGTTGCACGGGAACCAGGACGGCGCGCCGATCGGCTGGCCGGCCACCAGCGCGCCGTCGGCCAGCTGCTCCCAGCCCAGGTCGCCCCAGTGCCGGGTGCGGACCGGCTGCGGCAGGCCCGAGTAGCGCACCTCGACCACGCTGCGCCCACGGCCCCGGTGCCGCAGCCGCAGCTTGCCGTCGCCGTGGGTGTAGCGCGCGGGCTTGCCGTCCACCAGGACCTTGCCGATGGCGAACCGGCCGAGGTCCAGCGTGATCGGGCCCTCAGTGTGCACCCACAGCCGGGCGCGCCCGGCCAGCCGCCCGGTCAGCGGCTTGTAGTCCAGCTCCAGGTCGTAGTGCTCGACCCGGCAGGCCGGGTCCCCGTGCTGCGCGAGCGGACCGGTCATCGCCACGCGGAGATCGGGTTGCCCAGCCACCGGCTGCCCGCCGGCACCTCCTCGCCGCGCATCACCAGCGAGGCGGGCCCCACCGTCGTGTGCGCGCCGACCGTCGCGCCGGGCAGCACGATCCCGTGCGGTCCGAGCGTCGAGCCCGCCGCCAACGTCACCTGGTCCATGCGCAGGATCCGATCATGGAACAGGTGGGTCTGCACCACGCACCCCCGGTTCACCGTCGCGCCGTCGCCCAACCGGACCAGGTCGGCCTCCGGGAACCAGTACGACTCGACCCACGCGCCGCGCCCGATCCGGGCGCCCAGCGCCCGCAGCCACAGCGGCATCAGCGGCGACCCGCCGGCCGAGCCGACCAGCCACGGCACGGCCAGGACCTCGACGAAGGTGTCCGCGAGCTCGTTGCGCCAGACGAACGCGCTCCACAGCGGGTACTCCCGCCGCCGGAACCGCCCGATCAGCAGCCACTTGGCCACCAGCGCCACCGCGCCCGCGGTCAGCCCGGCGGCCAGCAGCACCACGCCGGCCAGCAGCGGCGCGAACGCGCCCAGCTCGCGCAGCGCGAACAGCACCAGCACGACCAGTGCCACGTGGCACATCACCGGCACGACCCGGCACAGCTCGACCAGCGCCCGCGCCACGACCAGCCGCTTGGGCGGGTCGAACGTGCGGCTCTGGTCGCCGTCGGCGACCGCGCGCGGCAGCTTCATCGGCGGCATCCCGAGGTAGGAGCTGCCCGCCTTGGCCCGCTTCGGGGTGGCCGAGAGCACGCCGACCAGGCCCCGGTTGGGCACCGAGCGGCCGGGCGCGGTCATCCCGGAGTTGCCCAGGAACGCCCGCTTGCCGACCCGCGCCTCGGCGATCCGCAGCCAGCCGCCGCCCAGCTCGTAGGAGCCGACCATGGTGTCGTCGGCGAGGAACGCGCCGTCGCCGATTCGGGTCATCTTCGGCAGCGCCAGCACGGTCGAGGCCTCCACGCCCCGGCCGACCCGCATGCCGAGCAGCCGCAGCCACACCGGCGTGAACAGGCTGGCGTACAACGGGAAC
The DNA here is from genome assembly GCF_000328705.1 of Saccharothrix espanaensis DSM 44229. NCBI lineage: Bacteria > Bacillati > Actinomycetota > Actinomycetes > Pseudonocardiales > Pseudonocardiaceae > Saccharothrix > Saccharothrix espanaensis. The sequence continues at coordinate 4,069,879 of NC_019673.1, forward strand.
AGCGCCACCCGGGCCATGTTCATCAGCCGCTCGGTGGTCCACGCCTGCCACGCGACCCGGCTGTGCACCGGGTACACGCCCGCCCGCAGCCCGATCCCGAGCAGCCGCACGGACACCAGCACGAGCAGCGCGTACGCGCCCAGCCACGCCACCGTCGCCAGTGGCACGGCGATCAGCGCGGAGCCCAACGTCAGCGGGCCCTGCGCGAACGGGCCGCGCACCACCAGCAGCAGCGCGGGCAGCGCGGCCACGGCGGGCAGCAGGCCCAGCGCGAAGGTCGTCGCGCCGTAGACGTTCTTCCACCACAGCGAGCGCGGCGGGCGGGTGCGCAGCCGGGACGCCTTGCCGGAGCGCTGCGCGGGCACCCCGGACCAGCGCTGGCCGGTCGGCACCGAGCCGGCCACGCCGGAACCGGGCGCGACCTCGGCCCGCTTGCCGATCCGGGCGCCGGGGAACAGCGTGCTGCGCGCGCCGACCGTGGCCCCCGCGCCGACCCGGATGCGGCCGATCCGCACCAGGTCGCCGTCCACCCACGTGCCGGACAGGTCGACCTCGGGTTCGATCGCGCTGCCCCGGCCGAGCTTGAGCAGCCCGGTGACCGGCGGCATCGAGTGCAGGTCGACGTCCGGACCGATCTTGGCGCCCAGCGCGCGGGCGTAGTGCGTGATCCAGGAGCCGGCCAGGTTCGTCGCGCCGGTGTGCTCGGCGAGCTTCTCGGCGGTCCACAGCCGCAGGTGCACGCCCCCGCCGCGCGGGTACGCGCCCGGCTTGACGCCGCGCAGCAGCAGGCGCGCGCCGCCGGCCGCGAGGGCGACCTTGCCGGGCGGGCTGATGAACAGCAGCCACCCGGCCGCGACCAGCCACCAGGAGACCGACAGCAGGCCGAGCACGTTGCCGATCGCGGCGAGCGCGACCGTCCACCGCAGACCGGCGACGGTCATCAGCGGCACGGTCAGCAGCGCCTGCACGAGCGTCGCGCGGCGCGGTGTCGGCGTGACCTCGCGGACCGGAGCTTCGTGCGCGGCCAGCTCGTCGAGCCGCACGGCGAACGCGCGCAGCGTCGGGTGCTGGTAGACGTCGCTGACCGAGACCTCGGCGTACTTGGTGCGCACCAACGACATCAGCTGCGCGGCGGCCAGGCTGCCGCCGCCGCTGGCGAAGAAGTCCGCGTCGGAGCGGGAGACCCGCGAGCCGATCACCTCGGCCCACTGCTCGGCCAGCCACGCCTCGGTGCCCTGCAGGTGGCTCTCCGCCTCGGTGTCGAGCGCGGGCAGCGGCCACGGCAGGGCGTTGCGGTCGACCTTGCCGGAGGTCCGGGTCGGCAGCGTGTCGACCACGGCGATCAGCGGCACCAGGGCGGCGGGCAGCGCGGCCCGCAGCCGGGACACCGCGTCGGCGTGGTCGAAGTCGTCGCCGGCGACCAGGTAGCCGACCAGGATCTGGTTGCCGCCCTTGGTGGTCCGCACGGCCGCCGCCGCGCCGGCCACGCCGGGCAGGGCCTGTAGCGCCGCGTCGACCTCGCCCAGCTCGATCCGCCGGCCGCCGAGCTTGATCTGCTCGTCGGCGCGGCCCAGGAACAGCAGGCCCTCGGGCTCGGCCTTGACCAGGTCGCCGCTGCGGTAGGCGCGGGTCCAGCCCAGCGCCTCCAGCGGGGCGAACTTCTCGGCGTCCTTGGCCGGGTCGAGGTAGCGGGCCAGGCCGACGCCGCCGATCACCAGCTCGCCGGTGCCGCCCATCGGCACCACCCGGCCCTCGCCGTCGACCACGGCCAGTTCCCAGCCGTCCAGCGGGAGCCCGATGCGCACCGGGCCGACGCCGGTCAGCGGCGCGGCGCAGGCGACCACCGTGGCCTCGGTGGGGCCGTAGGTGTTCCACACCTCGCGGCCGTCGACGGCGAGCCGCTCGGCCAGTTCCGGCGGGCACGCCTCGCCGCCGAAGATCAGCAGCCGCACGTCGTCGAGCGCCTCGACCGGCCACAGCGCGGCCAGCGTAGGCACCGTGGACACGACGGTGATCTCCTGCTCCACCAGCCACGGCCCGAGGTCCATGCCGGTGCGCACCAGCGAGCGCGGGGCGGGCACCAGGCACGCGCCGTTGCGCCACGCCAGCCACATCTCCTCGCAGGACGCGTCGAACGCGACGGACAGGCCCGCGAGCACGCGGTCGTCCGGGCTGATCGGGTCGTCGGCGAGGAACAGGCGCGCCTCGGCGTCGACGAACGCGGCGGCCGAGCGGTGCGAGACCGCGACGCCCTTGGGCCTGCCGGTCGAGCCGGAGGTGAAGATGATCCAGGCGTCGTCGTCCGGGCCGGGGGTGCCGACCATGCCCAGCGGGGTGGAACGCGGCACGATCGTGCGGCCCTCGGTCAGCACCGCGCAGGCGTCGGCCTCGCCGAACACGAGGTCGGCGCGCTCGTCCGGGTCTTCGGCGTCGACCGGCACGTAGGCCGCGCCGGCGGCGAGCACCGCGAGGATCGAGACGTAGAGGTCGACCGTGCCGGACGGGACGCGGATGCCGACCCGGTCGCCGACGCCGATGCCGCGGCCCGCGAGTTCGCGGCGCGTGCCGTCGACCTCGGCCAGGAGTTCGCGGTAGGTCAGGCAAACCGTGCCGTCGTCGATCGCGGGCGCGTCCGGGTGGCGGCGCGCGGTGTCGGCGACGACGTCGAGCAGGGTGCGCTCCGGCGTGGCGGCGCGGGCGCGGAACAGCGCGGGTGCGAGGGTGGAGTCGGGGGCAATGGTCACCGGCGGGCACCGGGTGAAGGCTGGCGCACTTTCGTCCTCCGAAAGGTGGGGGAGCTGCTCCGCTTTCGGTGCTACACCGGCCAAGCAGCCTCGGCGATCGCGTGCCGCGAAATCGCCGAAGTGCCACTTTACCTGGGGTTCCGTGCTGTGCCGTGTGATCGACACGCGAAGTGGGAGGACTCACAGGGGGTAACGCGGTTGACTTCCGAACAGGTGCCATGTTCGATCGAACAAGACGACTGATTGGAGCGCGTCGGATGAAGGTCGGGATCACCATCCTCCCCGAGTATCGCTGGGCCGAGGCGAAACCGCGCTGGGAGGCGTTGGAGCGCTACGGTTTCCACCACGCGTGGACGTTCGACCACGTCGGCTGGCGGACCCTCGTGGACGGCCCGTGGTTCTCCGCCGTGCCGACGTTGGCGCTGGCAGCGGCCGCGACGACGCGGATCGGGCTGGGCATCCTGGTGGCCTCGCCCAATTTCCGGCACCCGGTGTCGTTCGCCCGCGAGCTGACCGCGCTGGACGACGTGTCGGACGGGCGGTTCACGCTCGGCATCGGCGCGGGCGGGATGCGGGGCTACGACACGGAAGTGTTCGGCGGGACGAACACCGCGGCCAGTCCGGCGCGCCGGTACGCGGAGTTCGTGGAGCTGCTGGATGCCTTGCTGACACACGACAACGTCACCTGGACGGGTGAGTACTACCGGGCTTCCGGCGCGCGGAACCTGCCTGGTTGCGTGCAGCGGCCCCGGATCCCGTTCGTCCTGGCGGCCAACGGGCCCAAGGCGCTGCGGCTGGTCGCGCGGTTCGGCCAGGGCTGGGTCACCACCGGCACCTCGCAGGACACGCTGGACTCGTGGTGGGCCTCGGTGGCCGAGCTGTCGGCGCGACTGGACGACGCGCTGGACGAGGCCGGGCGGGACCGCTCGCAGGTGCGGCGGTTCCTCCAGACCGACGCCGCACCGGTGTTCTCGCTGTCGAGCGTCGAGTGCTTCCGTGATTTCCTGGGCCGGGCGGGGGAATCGGGCTTCACCGACCTGGCCGCGCCGTGGCCGCGCGAGTCGGGCGTGTTCGCCGGCGACGAGGGCCTGCTGGAGACGATCGCGGCCGAAGTCCTGCCCGAACTCGACTAGGCTCCCGTGACGGACCCGCCGCCTGTCGGTGCGTGGGTCTTCCCGGCACCTCCCGAATACTGTCCACTGTAGACAGCAGCGAGTCTTGCACCGCGGAACGCCGGAATCGGCAGCGGCGGGCGGATCGCGCTCACGCAGGGCAGGGCGGTGCGTACGCCGAGCCGGGGAAGTACCGCTCCCACTCCGATTCGGTGATCCGGGGCCGGGCCGCCGCGCACACCCAGCCCGCCACCGACTCGGGGTCGACGTCCCACAGCCGCGCCGACCCGTCCTCGCCGGCGGTGACCAGGGTCCGGCCGTGGAACGCGACCGAGTACACCCGGTCGGTGTGCACGGCGAGCACGGCGACCGCGCCCGGCTCGGCCCCGGTGAGGTCCCACAGCCGCGCGGTGCGGTCGAACCCGGCCGTGGCCAGGCTCCGGCCGTCCGGGGCGAACGCGACCGACTGGACCACCCCGCTGTGCCCGGCGAGCACCGCCCGCTGCCGGGGTGCGCGCGGGTCGGTCACGTCCCACAGCCGCGCGGTCCGGTCCAGCGACCCGGTGGCCACGGTCCGGCCGTCCGGGCTGAACGCGACCGACGTCGCCCGGTCGGTGTGCCCGTCCAGGTCGGCCAGCCGGGCCGGTCCGCGCGGGTCGGTGACGTCCCACAGCCGGATCCGGTGGTTCATCACCCCCGCGACGACCCGGCCGTCCGGGCTGACGGCGGTGGCGTGGATGCCCTCGTCGCCCTCGCTGCGCAGCACGCCCAGCGGGCGCAGGTCGGCGAGGTCCCACAGCCGCACGGTGAAGTCGTCGCCGGCGGTCGCCAGCAGCCCGCCCTGCGGGGCGAACGCCACCGAGCGCACGCTCGCGTCGTGCGCGACCGTGGTGACCCGCCGGGGGTGCGCCGGGTCGGAGGTGTCGTAGTACGCGATCGTCCCGTCGATGCCGCCGGCCGCGACGAACCGCCCGTCCGGGCCGAACACGGTCGACTTCACCGGGGCGGTCGCGTCGGCCAGCACCGGTCCCGGCACCGGCCGGCGCGGGTTGCGCACGTCCCACAGCCGGGCGGTGTGGTCCTCGCCGCCCACGACGACGTGCCGGCCGTCCGGCGCGAACGTCGCCGACCACGACGGCGGCCCGCCCAGCACCGGGCCGGGCACCTCGGTGAACAGCGCGGTCCCGTCGTCGGCGGCGGAGGCGAGCACGTGCCCGTCCGGCGAGAACGTCACCGAGTAGACCGTGTCGGTGTGCCCGGTGATCGTGTTGAGCAGCACCGGCCGGTCCGGCGCGGAGGTGTCCCAGACCTTGGTCGCGTAGTCCCACCCGGCGGTGGCCACGGTCCGGTTGTCCGGGCTGAACGCCACCGTCTGCACCTCGCCGCTGTGCCCGGCGAGCACGCCCAACGCCCGGGGCGGCCCGGTCACGTCCCACAGCCGCGCGGTGTGGTCCGCGCCCGCCGTCACCAGCCGGACCCCGTCCGGGCTGAACGCGAGTGACCGCACGGGCCCGGCGTGCGCGTCGATCCGGGCGAGTTCGACGCGGTCGGCCACCCGCCACAGCCGGGCCGTGCCGTCCTCGGCGGCGGTGGCCAGCCGAGCCCCGTCAGGGCTGAACGCCACCCGCCACACGATGCCCTCGTGCCCGGTGAACTCGCCGAGCGCGGCCGGCCGGCGCGGTGCCCGGACGTCCCACAGCCGCACCCGGCCGGCCGCGCCCGAGGTGGCCAGCAGCGTGCCGTCCGGGCTGAGTTCCGCCTGGTAGATCGGGTCTTCGTGGGCGGCGAACCCGGTCAGCAACACGGGTTCGCGGGGGTTCTCCAGGTTCCAGATCCGCACCTGGCCGTCGTAGTGCGAGGCGACCAGCAGGCCCCCGCCGGGGCTGAACGCCAGCGACTCGACGTCGTCGGGCTGGTCGGCCAGCTCCGCCGTCCCGACCGGCCGCAGCGGCTCGGTGACGTCCCACAGCCGCACCGTCCGGTCGTCGCCACCGGTCGCCATCCGGGTGCCGTCGCGGGTGTAGGCCACCGCGTTGACCTTGAGCCGCAACGCCGTCGCGAACGGCGCGGCGTACGCGCCCAGCAACGCGCTGCGCGCCTCCACGGTCGGCGCGAGCCGGTAGGCGGCGAGGCCCACCTGCGCGGCCAGCGCCGGGTTCGCCGGGTGCAGCGCGACCGCGTCCGCCGCCGCCTTCTGCGACCGCGCCACGTCGCGCTGCTCGGCCGCCCGCTGCTCGGCGGTCACCGCGAACCCGGTCGCACCGGCCGCGACCAGCAGCAGGACGCTGAGCACCGCGACCAGCCGGCGCAGCCGCCGGGACCGCCGCGACTCGACGACCCGCTCCCGGTCGGCCTGTTCGGCGCTGACCCGCAGGAACTCCCGCTCACGGGCGCTGAGCAGATCACCGCCCCCGGCCGCCCAGTCCCGGGCGGCGGCCAGCCGCGAGCCGCGCAGCAGCGAACCGGGGTCGCGGTCGTGCGCCAGCCACGTCCCGGTCGCCTCGGTCAGGCCGCGGTGCAGCCGCACGCCGTCGCGGTCCTCGACCAGCCAGCCGCGCAGCCGGGGCCACGAGCGCAGCAGCGCCTCGTGGCTGATCTCCACGGTGTCCCGGCCGGCGGTGAGCAGCCGGGCCCGGGTCAGGTGCTCGACCACGGCGGCCACCTCCGGGTCGGCCAGCTCCGCGCGGGCCACCCGCCGCTTGGTGTCCTCGGTGCCCTCGCCCAGGGCGGTCAGCCGCAGGAACACCTGCCGGACCAGCTCCCGGCGGCCGGGTTCGAGCGCGGTGTAGGCCGCCTCGGCGGTGTTGGCCACGGCCCGGTCCAACCCGCCCACCGCCTCGTAGCCGGTCAGCGCGAGGGTGTTCCCGCGCCGCCGCCGCCACGTCTCGCGCAGCGCGTGCGACACCAGCGGCAGCGCGCCGGCCTGGCCGCCGGCATCGCCCACCAGCCGGGACACCAGCGCGCCCTCCACCGCGCACCCGGCCTGCGCGGCGGGCCGGGTGATCGCCTCGCGCAGCTCGTCGGTGGTCATCGGGCCGACCACCAGCGTGCCGTCCCGCAGCACGTCGGCCAGCTCGGGGCTGGCCGTGCAGTGGGAGTAGAAGTCGGCCCGCACCCCCAGCACGACCCGGGCGTGCTCGGCGGCGGTGACCAGGCCGGTGATGAACCCGGAGCGCTCCCGCCGGTTCGCGCACAGCGTGAACACCTCCTCGAACTGGTCGACCACGACCAGCGGCCGGTCCAGCCGGCGCACCAGCCGCAGCAGGCCGCGCGGGTCGGCCAGCTCGGCCAGCAGGGACCCGGGGGAGCCCAGACCGAGCCGGGCCAGCCGCACCGCGCACTCCTCCCACGGCCGCGCGCCGGGCGTGAACAGCACCACCGGGCCGTCCTCGCCCGCGACCAGGCCGGCCCGCAGCAGCGACGACTTGCCCGCGCCGGACGCGCCGAACACGGCCACCGCCGACCGCCGCTCCAGCCGGTCGCGCAGTTCGCCGAGCAGCCGGTCGCGGCCGAAGAACCGGTCGGCGTCCTCGGGCTGGAACGTCCCCAGGCCCACGTACGGCCCGTCGTCCGGGTCGTCCTCGGGCGGGGGAGCCAGCGCCGCGGCCACCCGGTGCCACCGCTCGGTCCACGCGTCCACGTCGCCGCCGCACGCCCGGACGTAGCCCTGCGTGACGGCGAGCGTGGGCAGCTTGCGCCCGCCCGCCGCGTCCGACAGCGTCGCCGCCGAGTAGTGCGCCCGCGTGCCGAGCTCCCGGTAGGTCGGTCCGCCCGCCTCCTCCCGGAGCCGGCGCAGGTCCGCCGCGAACGACAGCAGTGGTCCGTCCCCGTCCGCCAACGGGCGTTCACGCCGAGCCACCGGTCGATTCCCCCTCGTGGTCGAGATCATTGTCCAGAGCTTGTTGTTCACCGTCCAGCCGTCGACACCGAACAACCGGGACCGTCTGGGATGGCCTCGACAGCCCGGCCGGACCGCGGCGGGCGTGATCAGGGAGGTCCGCGTGACCCGACCGGTGAAACCCCGCTGCCCCAGTACCCCGCCCCGCCCCGGGAACTCCGACCGGCGCAAGAACTCCGACCGGCGGGCGACCTCGGACCGGCGCAGCGGGTGCGCGTCCTGCTGGCGGCGCCGGCTGGGGCCGGCCCACCGCGACGCCGCTTAGCGATCGATCAGCCGCCCCCGGTATCCGTCGCCCGGCCGCGCCCCTCCTTGCCGGTGGAGGAGCGATGACCACTGGGGAACAGGTCGGAGTGCGCGCTGTGGCGGACCAGGTGGCGGGCCGGGGCGCGGACCGGGTCGCGGACCGGGTGGCGGACCTGCCCGAGCCGGGCGGCGGGCCGCGACGGGTGCGCGTGGTCGGGGGGACCGGCGCGGGCAAGTCGCGGCTGCTCGGCGAGTTCGCCCGGCGGGCCCGCCTGGGCGGCGTGCCGGTGCTCGCCGCCCGGGGCACCGACACCGGCCGGATGGTCCCGTTCGGGGCGCTGCGCGACTCGCTGCGCCCGCCCGCCGACGGGCCCACCCCGGCCGCGCGCACCGCGCTCCTGCTGCTGCGCGCGGTGTTCCACTCGTTCCTGGGACCGGGCCGGGGCCGGTCCGCGCTGCCCTCCGCCGAACGCCACCGGCTCTACCGCACGGTCGGCGACCTGGTCGCTTCGGTGGGCCGCCCGGCAGGGCTGCTGGTGCTGCTGGACGACGCGCACCTGGCCGACGCGGGCTCACTGGAACTGCTCGGCCACCTGCTGCGCCACCCGCCGGGGGTGCGCCTGTCGGTGGTCGCCGCGCACGTCCCGGACGCCTGCCCGGCCGCGTTCGGCGACGCCGAGGAGATCGGCCTGGCCCCGGTCGCACCGGACACCACCACGATCGCGCCGGGTGACCTGCGGGTCGCCCAGGCGGTGGCGGTGCTCGGCGACGCCGAACCGCGACTGGTCGCGGCCGTGGCCGGGACGACCCTGCACGAGACCCGGGCCGCCCTGGTCCGGTTGGCGAGCCGGGGCGTGCTCGGCGTCGACGGCGGCGACCTGGGCTACCGGCGGGAACGCGTGCGGCAGAGCGTCTACGACGGCGCGGACGCCGAGTGGCGGCGGGCCGCCCACGCCCGCGCCGCGCAGGCGTTGCGCGACGAGGACGCGCCGATCGCGGTCCGCGCTTACCAGGTGGCCCGCGCCGCCCGCGTCGGTGACCGCGCCGCGGTGGCCGAACTGGTCCGCGCCGCCGACGCGGCCGCCGGCGTCGCGCCCGCGATCGCCGCGCACTGGCTGGTCGAGGCGTTGCGCCTGACACCCCGCACCGACGACCCGGACCGGCTGCGGCTGCTGCGGCGGTTGGCCGCGGCGGCCCGTGCCGCCGGCCGCCCCGACGAGCACCTGGCCGCCGTGCGGGCGGTGCTGGCGGCCCGGCCGGCGGACCGGGCGGAGATCGCGCTGCGCGGCGCGCTGGCGCAACGGGCCTGCGGCCGGCACTCGGCAGCCGGCGACCTGCTGCGCCGGCTGCTGCACGACCCGGGCGGGCGGCGCGGCCGGCTGCTGGGCGAACTCGGCCTGGCCGCCGACCGGTCGGTGCCCGCGCGGCGCGCCGACGAGGTGCTCGCCGCCGCCCGCGAGGTCGGCGACGACGCCGTGCTGTCGCTGGCGCTGGGCGTCCGGCTGGGCAAACCGCCCTACCACCCGGCGCTGCTCGACGAGGCCGCGGCGCTCGCCGACCGGCTGGCCGACTGCCCGCTGGAGTCCCTGCTGTGGCTGGGCCGCGCCGAGACCACCCTGGAACGCCTGCCCGCCGCCGTCGGGCACCTGGACCGGGCGATCCGGGCGGCCCGCACCACCGACCGCGACGACCTGCTGCCGCACCTGTGGCTCGCCCGGGGCGAGGCGCTGGAGCGGCTGGGCCGGCTGGTCGAGGCGCAGGAGTGCTTCACCGACGCCGCCGAGGCCGCCGCACTGGCCGGAACGTCCGCGTGCCTGCCGCTGGCGGGCCTGGCCCGGATCGCGGTGTGGCGCGGCGAGGCCGACGAGGGGCTGCGGCTCGCCGAGCGGGCCGTCACCGAGGGCGTCGAGAGCCGCGCGCACGTGGCGCTCGCGCTGGCCCACCTGCACGCCGACGACCCCGACCGGTGCGCCGCGCACCTGCTCGCGGTCGACGTGCCGCCCGCCGACCCGCTCGCCGCCGTCGAGTGGTGCAGCCTGGTCGCGCTGGCCGAGGGCGCGCGGCACCGGGTGCCCGACGCCGCGAGGTGGGCCGAGCGGGCCGGCGACCTGGCCCGCCGGCTGCCCGCCGACCTGCGCCGGGGCTACGCGCACCTGGCCCAGGTGGGCGCGCTGCGCCGGACCGACCCGGAAGCCGCGGCCGGTGAGGCCACCCTGGCCGCCGAGTCGTTCGAGCGGATCGGCAACCGCGTGCACGCCGGCCGGGCGCGGCTGATGGCGTCGGCGCTGCACCACGTCGCGGGCTCGCCGCGCCAGGCGCGCGCCGAGCGCGACCGGGCCCGGGACCTCCTCGACGGGTGCGAGGCCGGCCTGTTCGAACGCGTCGCCGGCAGTTGGGCCCCCATCGCCGAGCACGGCCTGACCGACCGCGAGCGCTCCGTCCTGGCGGTGCTGGCGCAGGGCCTCACGGCCGAGGCGATCGCCCGCCGGATGGACATCTCGCCGCGCACCGTGCACCGGCACCTGCAACACCTCTACCGCAAGCTGGGCACCGCCGACCGGCTGGCCACCGTGTTGCGCGCCCAGTCCCTCGGCCTGCTCGACGACGCACCCAGCCCGGTCGGCTGCTGACCCGTCACCCGACCCGCAGGCTCTTGGGCCGCGGGTCGGTCCACACCGAGATCGAGTACTGCTCCTCGCGGTCGCGCACCACCGCGTGCAGCCGGTCGTCGTGATCTTCGAACATGGCCGTCCTCCACGGTTTGCCGGGTCCGGGGAAGAGGTCCGGCGCGGCGGTCGCCGCGACCGCCGGCACCCGTTCGAGGCAGGCGGGTGGCGGCGGCGGGCACGCCGCGCCGGACTCGCGGGTCGCCGACATCGCGGCGACCAGGTCCCTCCCGGCGACCAGCGTGCGGCGCGGTGGCGGTGCGGATAACCCGGGCCGCCCCGGGGTCCCGGTCGGCGGTGGGTAGTTGTGCCCATTCCGGTATCCGCCCGGCGGCGCGACGGTGGACGGGACCGCCGGTGGCCGGCCACCGGCTCGATGGGGGACAGCGCGGTGACTGGTGTGACGGTGCAGGGCCCGGTGGAACGAGGCCGCAGCCCGCGACGGGTCGAGGTTCCGGCCGGCGGCACGAGGACGTTCGGCACCTGCGGGTGCGGCCGGTGCCGGTGGGACCTCCCGATCCGGGTCGTGCCGGGCGCGCGGGTCGAGGAGTTCCGGGGCGCGGTGGACGCCGACGGCGCGGTGTGGTGGCTGGCGAACCTGTCCGACCGGGAACCGCTGTTCGTCGCCGACGTCGACGGCCCCGCCGAGGCGGTCGCGGTGCGGCCCGGCGAGCGGCGGCCGTTCGGGTTGGACATGGCGCTGGTGACCCCGACCCGGCAGCCGGGCGGGCGGTCGGTGACGGTGTTCGCCGCCGCCACGCGGCCGGTGCCGAGGTCGCCGGGCTGCCCGGCGATCCGGCCGGAGGTGCCGCGCCTGGACCCGGACGCCCGCTACTACGCCGTGCTCGCCGCGCTGTGCGGCAGCGCCGGGACGTTCACGCCGACGTCGGCGGACATCGCGGCCCGGCTGCGGATGAGCCCGCGCGCGGTCGACGCCCACATCGACTACCTGGTGCGCAAGCTCGACCTCCCGGAGCCCGCGATCCGCCGCAACGGCTGGAAGCGCACGGCGCTGATCGACCACGTCCGCGCGCACGGCACGCTGCGCCGCGAACTGGCGGGCATCGCGTGATCCACGACGTGTCCGGCGCCCTGGGACACCCCGACGCGGTGGCTTCGGCGCACCGCGCGGGCGTCACCGCCCACGGCGACCAGGACCGGACGTCCGACACCGTCGCGCGCGCCCTCGCCGCGTCCGGAGTGGTCCGGGGGAACGCCCTTCCCGTCGTCCCCCGACGGGAAGATCGCACTGCGGCGTTGCTCGCCGCACTCCCCGTACGCCGCCCCGCCGCACCAGCGGCAGGGGAGGGCTTCTCCGCTCCGGACCAGGTGGACGTCGACCTGGCGTCCACCGCGCCGGCGGGCGCGCTGGGGGTGTCCGCCGGGTGACCCCGCCCGTGCGCGCCCACGACAGCCTCGGGCGCGCACGGGCGGGGGAATCGGCCGATAGGAACCTGCCCGCGCCGGGCCGACGGCACGCCGGGGCGTGCTACGAATGGGGCCGTGGCGGGGATTCGGGTCGTGTGGACCGACTTCGGCGGCGTGCTCACGCCCCCGGTCGAAGAGGATCTGGCGAGGGTCGCGGCGGCGGCCGGCGTGCCGGTCGAGGCGCTGCTGGGGGCGATCGAACGGGTCGCGGGTTCGCGCGGGCCATTGGAGGCGCTGGAACTCGGGCTGATCACCCAGCACGAGTGGGGCCGGCTGGTCGACGCCGAGCTGCGGCCGCACGTGTCGCGGGTGGACCTGGGCGAGCTGGGCGCGCACTGGCACGCCGGGCGGGTGTTCAACCGGGAGCTCTACGACGGCCTGGTCCGGGCCGCCGGTGGCCGGCCGCTGGGCCTGCTGACCAACACCATCGCCGAGTGGGCACCGCACCGGGCCGCGATGATCCCGGCCGGCGTCGGGTTCGACCGGGTGGTCAACTCGCACCAGGTCGGGGTGCGCAAACCACAGCCCGAGGTCTACGCGCTGGCGGAACGGGCGTTCGCCGCCACGCCGGCCGAGTGCCTGCTGGTCGACGACCTGGAGGTGAACTGCGCCGCGGCGCGCGAGCGCGGTTGGACGGCGATCCGGCACACCGACAACGCCGACACGCTGGGCAGGGTGCGCGGAGCGCTGGGCTGACGTCCGCCCGCCGAGCCGGCTCCAGTCGCGGTTCACCTGGAATTCGCCCGGCGCGAGCAGGATCGGCCACCACCTCTCGCGTGTGGAGTCTCGTGATGGAGTTCCGGCACCTGCAATCGTTCCTCGCCATCGCCGACGAGCTGCACTTCGGCCGCGCGGCGGCGAAGCTGCACCTCACCCAACCCTCGCTCAGCCAGCAGTTGCAGCGCCTGGAACGGAGCCTGGGCGTCGAGCTGGTGGCGCGCACCTCGCACGAGGTGCGGCTGACCCCGGCGGGCCGGGCGTTCGAGACCCAGGCCCGCACCATCGTCACCCAGGTCCGGAAAGCCGCGCACACCGCGCGGGAGGCCGCCGCCGGGCGCACCGGCACGGTGAACGTCGGGTACAACTTCCCGGCGGGCCAGCACATCCTGCCCACCACGCTGGCCAAGATGACCAGCGACCACCCGGACGTCACGGTCGGCCTGTGGGAGAAGCGCACCGGCCCGCAGCTCGCCGAGCTCGCGGCCGGCACCCTCGACGTCGCCCTGGTCTACGGCAGACCGGCGACCTCGGAGTTCCAGTACCGCCGGCTGCTCCAGGTGCCGATGGTCGCGGTGGTCGGCCAGGGCCACAGGTGGGCCGGTCGGCCGGGCGTGCCGTTCGCCGAGCTGGCCCACCAGTCGTGCATCCTGTTCGACCGGGAGCAGTGCCCGGCGATGTACGACGCGATCCTGGCCGCGGCGCAGCGGTCCGGCATCGCGCTCAACGTGGCCTACACCGTGGACGACCCGAGCGCCACGGCCATCGTGGTCTCGGTCAAGCCGCTGGTCGGCTTCGCGTCGATGTCACGCGGGCTGTCCGCCGGGTCGTCCGCGCTGGGGGTGCGGCCGGTGGTCGTCCAGCTCTACGACCCGGTCCCGATGATCGAGCTGTACGCGGTGTGGCGCACCGACGACCACACCCCGCTGGTGGAGGCGTTCCTGGACTGCCTGGACGCCGCCCGCCCGTTCCACGCGCCCGGAGAACGGCGCCGACCGGTGGAGGCGGCACGATAGGCGCTGCGGGACCCCGATGCTGACGGAGTGCGACCTGCCGGGTGCTGTCCGAAACCCGGATCGGCGGTTCCGGAGTGGCCACCACCGCCCTATTCCCGGATCGGGTGCTCGACCCCCGATTTCCGGCCGGTGCAGCAGCACACCCGATTCCTGGAAACCCCGGGAGCGCTCCGGTGAACACGATCTCCGGCGTCGGGGTGCCAACTGGATGGCCGGGACGGCCGCGACGTCGTGCGGCACGGCTTACGGTGTCGAGCATACCGGGGCGGGCCGGAGGCTGCCAGGCGTTCGTCCGGGGCGTGGTCGGACTGCTCGGTCGGCCAACCGGCCGGTGTGGGCGACCGGCCGGGCGAACCCGCTGATCAGACCGGACTCGGAGTGGTCGGCTGGACCGGGAAGCGTGGGTTCCTTCCCCGGCCGTGACCGCGCGCGAATCCGGGATGGCATGATGGAGGCAGTCGAGAAAGTGGTCTGCGAAGGGGCCGATCCGAACTCGACCCTCAAACTGAGGCAAGAGGAGTTGGGACTGCCGATGCCCGCGGGAACCGGGCGTTGACAGTCGTGGTCCCAATCGGGCACCGCCGGAAACCCGCCGACACGAGATATTTGTTACTTCGTGTCGACGCGGCATCGGGCGCGTCGATCGGACAGGATGTGCGGCATGATCAGTGGCCGGAGAATCGTCACCACTTGGTCCGCGCTTTCAGCGGACGAGTTGGGCGAACAGGTGCGAGCGCACGTGCGCGTCACGGACGGCACAACGCGTGCCGTGTGGGCGGCGGTGCGTGACGACCAGGTGCTCAGGGCCAGGGTGCGGGGCGCGTTGTCGGGGTTGAAGGCGGAGTTCCGGGGCCACCGCGACGAGGCCATGTGGCTGCTCTGGATCACCCGGGTGCAGCAGCAGCTCGTCGTGGAACCCCCGCCCGCGACGGCGGCCGAGGTGGTCTCCGACCGGGCCGACGACGCCTGGGCGACCGCGCTGGACGCGCCCGCCGCGGCCGACGACCGGGCCGACGCGGTGTGGGACGCGGCCGTGCAGACCTCGGACGGTCGCCGCTCGGCTACCGAGAGCGCGGAGGACTCCAAGGCGTGGGCCGCCTCGTTCGAGGCCCCGACGTCGGACCGGTCGGCCGCCCCGTCCGGAACCCCGTCCTCCGGTGTCCCCGCTTCCGGTTTCCCCTCTTCTGGCGTGCAGTCGTCCGACCAGCAGGTGGTCGAGCAGCCCACCGGGCCGCCCAAGCCGCGCCCGCAGGTGCCCATGGTGGTCTTCCAGACGCCCTCGAACTGAACCGGAGCGGGCACCGCCCCGCTCCGGCACGCTCACTTTCGCCGTGCACGGTGGTCGTGGGCGGACGTTCAGGGATCGGCGCGATGCGCGAACAGCTCCACCATGGTCTGGGCCTGTCGTCCACTGTGGACCCGCTGTGTTGTGCCACCGCCTTCCCGGGTGCGCTCAGGCGGGCGAGCGCCGGCACGGCCGTTCGCCGGCACGGCCGTTCGCCGTGACCCTGCCGGCGACCACCGTGTACGAGATCGTGCGGAATGCCGAACTCGTCGGTGATAGGAGAGGTACGGGTTCCGGGTTTCGCCGGCCGCCGCCATCCTTCAAGCGACGACGATCGGGCGACCGGCTCTGGTGGTGCGTGACCTCTTGGTCGCACAATGGTTCACGCCGAAACCGCTCTGCTGGAAGTCGACCGGCGCGGTGGGCGGGGCGTGGCGCGGGCCCGGCAGAGTCGACGCGCGTTGCCCTGGTATCGAAATGGCGCATCCGTTGCGTGCCAAGTGGATCAGCGCCTACGCGAGGCGACGCCAGGGCACCTCGCGAACCCATCAGATCGTCGCGTTCCCCGGCAAGAGGATCGGATCACCTACCGCGAACTGCGCGGCACCTCGACGCGAATGGCGGGCGCCCTGGTCGCCGCCGGCGCGCCGGACGTCGTCGGCGTACTGTGCCAGAACAACACCGCGTTCCCGCAAGGCGTACTGGCGGCGAGTCGGATCGGTGCGGCGGCCTGCCCGTTGCCACTGCCGATGGGGCTGCGCGACCAGGAAAGCTACGTCCGGCGCACCCGGCGGATCATCAGCACCGCCGGGCTGCGCCACCTGGTGACCGTACCGAAGGTGCAACCGGGTGGACCGGTCGGCCGCAACCGGACACTGCCACGGCCACGGCGGCCGGCCCGGTGTCGATCCCCCGGGTGGACGCCGCCCGGCTGGCGGTACTTCAGCCGCCGCTGCCCGAAGGCGCGGCCGTCGCGTCCGGTCGTCGCTACTTGATGCCCGAGCGGACGAAGGCGTTGACGATGTGCCGTTGCAAGAACAGGTACAGCGCGAACACCGGGAGGCAGGCCAGCCCGGCGACGGCCATCAGCGGCCCCCAGTCGTTGCCCTCGGTGCCCATGAAGCTGCGCAAGCCCAGTTGTAGCACCGAGTTGGCCCGTTGGAGCACCATGGCCGGCCAGAAGTACTCGTTCCACGCGTTGACGAACAGCAGGATCGTCAACGCGGCCAGCGCGGGCCGCAGGTTCGGCACCACCACGGTCCACAGCGTGGCCCACGACGACCGGCCGTCCATCGCCGACGCCTCCAGCAGCTCCTTGGGGAAGCTGTCGAGGTGCTGGCGCAGCATGAGCACGGCCAAACCGGAGCACAGCGTCGGCACGATCACGCCGGCCAGCGTGTTCAGCAGGCCCATCTGGAACAGCAGCACGTAGTTGGGCAGCATGGTGACTTGGAACGGCACCAGCCACGTGCCGATGAACGCCAGGTACAGCACCCGTTGGAACGGGAACTTCCACGCCGCGAACGCGTACGCCGCCAGCAGGCCCGTCAGCAACTGCCCGATCGCGGTCACGATCGCGACCACGGTCGTGTTCACCAGCAGGCGGCCTACATCGACCTTCGCCGCCGCGTCCGCGTAGTTGTCCAACGACAAGGGCCACGGGAACAGCGACAGCGACAGCACGTCGTCGGGCGCACGCAGCGAAGTGGCGTACAGCCAGTAGATCGGGAACACGCACAGCACGCCCAGCGCGCCGAGCAGCGCGTGCCCGCGCGCGGCGCGCCACCGCGACGTGCCGCCCACCGGTTCGTCCAGTGCAGCATCCACTGTGGACTCCTCAGTTGTCGTGGAAAGTGAGTCGGTCGGACAGCCGCACCAGGCCGGCGGCGATAAGCGCGAACGCCACGAACAGCAGCATCCCGGCCGACGCGCTCAGCCCGGCGTCGTAGCTGCGGAACCCGAAGTCCCACAACAGGTAGTAGAGGTTGGTGGTGGCGTCGGCCGGACCGCCCTGGGTGAGCGTCTCGATCAGCGGGAACGTCCACTGCGCGGACAGCAGGACGGTCATCAGGGTCAGGAACACCAGGGTCGGCGACAGCAGCGGCAGGGTGATCCACCGGGTGGTCTGCCACCGGGTCGCGCCGTCGAGCGCCGCGGCCTCGCCGTAGTCACCGCTGATCCCGGCCAGGCCGGCCGCGACGATCAGCACCGCGAACCCCAGCACGTGCCACCCGGTGATGAGGATGATCACGACCTGCGCGGGTCCGCTCTCCTGCAACCAGTTCGTGGTCGAGCCGAGCACCCGGTTGACCGCGCCCGCGCGCGGCGCGAGCAGCCACTGCCACACCGCCGCACTGGCCACCGGGGCGACCAGCATCGGCGCGAAGACCACTGCCTGGTAGACCGTCCTCGCCCGGCCTCGCACGTGCCGGGTGAGCAGCCCGACCAGCACCGGGATCCCCACGGAGAACGGCAGCAGCCCGACGATCACCAGCACCGTGCGCCACACCGAGTCGCCCAGTTCCGGCAGGTCGAGCAGGCGCTCGTAGTTCCCGAGCCCGACCGGTGCCATCGGAGTGGTGGGCAACAGGTTCCACGAGTGGAACGAGAGCTGCGCGGTCTGCACGAGTGGCCGGTAGGTCCAGATGACCAGCAGCACCAACGCCGGCGCGAGGTAGAGGTACGGCGGCGCGGTCCGCACGATCCGCCGCGCCCATGGCGGTTTCGCCGCCGGCAGGCCGGGCCCGGACGGGGGCGCGGGCACTTCGACGAACATCACGCCTCCGGCGTCAGGTCGGCGATGAACCGGGTCATCTCGGCGGCGTCCCGGTCGTACACCACGGGTGAGGACAGCAGCGGCACCGCCGTGACCACGAACCGCCCGTCCACCAGGTCGATCCGGGAGAACCCGGTGTCGGCGAGCCCGCGCAGCCGGCCGCGCGGCGACAGTGCCTCGACCCGGTAGGCGAGCGCGGGCGAGACCCACACCGGCACCCCCGCCAGCGACCCGGCTGCGGCGTGGTGCGCGTGCCCGGTGGTGATCAGCCGCACGTCGGTGCCCTCGATCACCGCGCCCAGCGCGTCGGAGTTCTTGAGCCGCAACAGGTGCACGGTCGGGTGCGGCGAGGGCAGCGGCGGGTGGTGCAGCGCCAGGACGGTCCCGCCCGGCGCGGGCGTGGCGAGTTCGGCGCGCAGCCACGCCAACTGCTCCGGGTCCAGCCGGCCGTCGTGGCGGCCGGGGACGCTGCTGTCCAGCACGACGACCCGGACGCCGCCGAACCGGTGCACCGAGTACGGCGACACTCCCAGCTCGGCTTCGAACACCGGCCGCGAGTCGTGGTTTCCCATGGCGTAGAGGACTTTCGCGCCCAGCCGCGCGGCCAGGGGCTCGATCACGGCCCGCAACCGGCGGTACGCCCCGGGCGCGCCGTCGTCGGCCAGGTCGCCGGTCAGCAGCAGGCCGGACACGACCGCGCCGGAGGTGGCCACCGCGTCGGCGGCCGCCTCCAGGTTCGCGAGCGTGTCGACCGCGCCGTGCGTCAGCTCCCCCTCTCGAACCAGGTGGGTGTCGCTGAACTGCACCAGGGTCAGCTCGGGGGTCACCTCACTTGCCGCCGTTCGGCAGCAGCTTCGAGCCTTGCTCCTGCTGCGCCTTGAGGGTCGAGGCCGGGTCCGCGCCCTGGAACACGACCTTCTCCACCG
The DNA here is from genome assembly GCF_000328705.1 of Saccharothrix espanaensis DSM 44229. Lineage (NCBI taxonomy): Bacteria > Bacillati > Actinomycetota > Actinomycetes > Pseudonocardiales > Pseudonocardiaceae > Saccharothrix > Saccharothrix espanaensis. Next base: position 4,088,693 of record NC_019673.1, read on the forward strand.
CCTCCATCATGCCGTCGCGGATCTGCAGGTAGTTGTTGCCGGGGAACGAGGTCCACGGCTCCATCGCGGCCAGCTGGTCGAGGTTCGGCTTGATCAGCGGGTTCTTGCCGGCCCACTCCCGCAACCCGGCGGGGTCCTCGACCAGGCCGGTGCGCAGCGGCAGGTAGCCGATCTTGGACGAGATCAGGGTGTAGGCGTCCTCGCTGGTCAGGAACTTGATCAGCTCCCAGCCCGCGCGCTGCTTGGCGGGGTCGGCGGACAGCAGGAACAGCGACGCGCCGGAGTTGGTCGGGATCACCTGCCGGCTGCCGAAGCCCGGCGAGGTGGTCGCGCGCAGGTCCCACCTGTCCTTGGCGCCCTTGAGGAACGTGCCCTGGATGGCGCTGGTCTCCAGGATCATGCCGATCTCGCCGCGGGCGAACGCCTCGTAGCCCTGCTGCTGGCTGAGCTTCGGGTGCGCGCCGGAGCCCACCAGGTCCTGGGCCATGGCGACGGCCTTGACCGCCGGCTCGTCGGCGAAGGTCAGCGACTTGCGGTCCTCGGACAGGACCCGGCCGCCGTTGGAGCGGACCAGGCTCTGCAGGCACCAGTCCTTGGCGAGCTTGGTCAGGCAGTCGACGTAGACGCCGTCCTTGCCGGTCTTGTCCTTGATCGCCAGCGCCGCTTCCCTGACCTGCTCCCAGGTCTTGGGCGGCGCGGCGGCGTCGAGCCCGGCCTGCCCGAACAGGGTGGCGTTGTAGTACAGGACCGGGGTGGAGAACACGAACGGCACGCCGTAGGTCTTGCCCTCCCAGTCGCCCAGGGTGCGCGCGGTCGGCGCGTACGGGTGCTTCGCGCCGTCGAAGTTCTTCTGCACCGCATCCTTGCCGACCAGGTCGTCCAGCGGCTTGGCGGCCAGGCCGTGCACGGTGAAGTCCAGGTCGCTGAAGCCCAGCTGCGCCACGTCCGGCGGGGTGCCGGTGGCCAGTTGGCTCTGCACGCTGGAAATGGTGTCCGCCGCCGGGTTCGGGCTGTTGCCCTGCGGCTTCTGCGCGGTCACCTCGATGTGGGGGAACTTCTGCCGGAACTTGCCGATCAGCTCGGTGAACGTGTCGGTCCACGCCCCGGCCTGGCCGAAGTTGTAGCTCTCGAACACGATCTGCACCTGCTGGTCCGCTGCCAGCTCGGGAATCCGGGACGCGGTGGTGCCGCTCGGGGCGGTGGCGGTGCTGCCGAGTCCTCCGCACCCGGACAGGGCGAGCGCGGCGACCACGAGGGGCGCCAGGAGGCGTGTCTTGTTCACGGGGTGCTCCTAAACGACGGCGGGGGAGACGGGGGAGGGCTGCCGGACCAGGCGGCGTCCGCTGGTCCGGTCGAACAGGTGGACGTGCTCGGGGGCGCACGTCAGGCCCACGGCGTCGCCGGCCGCCAGGCCCAGCGGGCGGGGGCCGCGCAGGCACACCCGCGCGTCGCCGACCAGGAGGTGGGCGACTTCCTCGCTGCCCAGGTTCTCCACCACGCGCACCACGCCGCGCACCAGGGACCCGCCGGGCTTGAGGTGCTCGGGGCGGATGCCGAGCACCACGTCCCGCGCCGGCAGGTCGCCGGCGATCCCGAGCGGCACGGCCACGTCCGGGGCCTGCACGTGCAGCTCGCCGTCCCGGGCGACCAGGGTCGCGTCGACCAGGTTCATCGGCGGCGAGCCCAGGAACCCGGCGACGAACACCGACGCGGGCTCGTCGTAGACCTGCTCGGGGGTGCCGACCTGCTCCAGCCGGCCCCGGTTCACCAGCGCGATCCGGGTGGCCATCGTCATGGCCTCCACCTGGTCGTGCGTGACGTAGACGAACGTGGAGCCCAGCGCGCGGTGCAGGTCGGTCAGCTCGGCGCGGGTGGCGGTGCGGAGCTTGGCGTCGAGGTTGGACAGCGGCTCGTCCATCAGGAACGCGCCGGGGTCGCGCACCAGCGCCCGGCCCAGCGCCACCCGTTGCCGCTGCCCGCCGGACAGCTCGCGGGGCCGGCGGTCGAGCAGCTCGTCGAGGCCCAGCACGGCGGCCACCTCGGCGACCTTGCCGGCGATGGCGCTCTTGGCCCGGCCGCGCGCCCGCAGCGGGAACCCGATGTTGCGCGCCACGGTCAGGTGCGGGTAGAGCGCGTAGCTCTGGAACACCATGGCCAGGTCGCGGTCGCGCGGCGGGGTGTGGGTGATGTCCCGGCCGTCCAGGGAGATTCGGCCCGAGGTCGGCGGGGCCAGGCCCGCGATCATCCGCAGCAGCGTGGACTTGCCGCAGCCGCTCGGGCCGAGCAGGACGAGGAAGTCGCCGTGGCTGACGTCGAGGGTGACTTCGTCTACGGCGGTGACCGCGCCGAACCGCTTGGTCGCGCCGTCGATCTGGATTCGGCTCACGGGAGGTGAGTCCAGCAGTCGACACGGGTGCCCCTGGCGGTCGATAGGCAGTGCCGATCGGCCGAGTCGAGTGCGCGCGTACGCCTGGGACGTGGGCGTGGCCTGCGCCAAGCTGGCGGCCGACTCCGCGAAGGCAGACACCACGAAGAAGGCCGCCCGTGACGACACCGACCGCCTGGATCCCGCTCGTCGTGCAGGACGTCCCCAGCCGGGCCCCGGATGGCCGTCCTACAGCGGCCGCACCGTCGCCGTCCACAGGTCCATTGCGGACGCGGCGCGCGCGCCTCGTCTGGGACTACTGACCCCAACCGACAAGTGCGACTTGCCGACGTGGGCAGCCCGGCTCGACTCCCTGGCCGTGTGCACGTCCCGGCGCGTCGCGGAGGAGAACCCCCATGCTGCTCACCGTTCTCGGTTGCCGGGCCGGAATGCCCGCCGACGGTCAGCCCAGCTCCGGCTACCTGGTCCGCACGCCCGGCGCACGGGTGCTGCTGGACTGCGGGCCCGGCACCGCGACCGCACTCGGCGCGCACCTGCCGCCGTGGGGGCTGGACGCGGTGGTGATCAGCCACTTCCACTCCGACCACTGCTACGACCTGCTGCCGATCGGCAAGTCGCTGCTCACCCGGCTGGTCGAGGTGCCCGGTGGGCCGGCGGCCGACGCCGAGACGTTCCGCCCGGTGCCGCTCTACGTCCCGGGCGGCGCGCGGGAGCTGTTCCGGCGCTGGTCGGCGCTGTTCCCGGTGACCACGATGCCGTTGCTGGACAAGGCTTTCGAGGTGGCCTTCGACGTCCGGGAGTACCGGCCAGGCGACCGGTTCACGGTCGGCGACTGCACGGCGGAGCTGCGCGAGCTGCGGCACGTGCAGCCCAACTGCGGCATCCGCTTGACCTCCGCGGGCGGTTCGCTGGCCTACACCGGCGACACCGGGCCCACGCCCGTGCTGGCGGAGCTGGCGGCGGGCGCGGACGTGCTGCTCGCCGAGGCGACGCTGACGCGCAGCGACGTCACCGCGCACGGTCACCTGTCCGGTGCGGACGCGGGCCGCGCGGCGGCGCGGGCGGGCGTCGGGCGGCTCGTGCTGACCCACTTCGCGTCCGTCGAGCCGGACTGGCTCAGCGGTCTGGCCGGGGCGGCGTCCCGGGAGTTCGCCGGTCCGGTCACGCTCGCCGAGCCGGGGATGACCCTCGCCGTCCGCGACCCAGGTCGCAGCGAGTGACCGCAGTTGTGCGGCTTCGCCGGTTGTAGTCACGCCGTGCGTTCGCCGTGTCCGCAGGATCGCGGAAGTCTGCGGGCCGGGATCCCTCGACCTTGTGAATTCGTGCACGTGCAACCACGAAGGACCACCGTCGGAAGGTCGTCCGCTGCCATCCGGATGAACCTCGTGAGGGGGCGGCAACCTGCGCGAGTGGTGTTCCGAGCTGTCCCTCCTTTTAGCGCAGGGTGACTGTTAGCTTGCGGAGAGCGATGTGCTTCTCCGGCTCGCTGCCCCCTGTGGAGGTTTGGGATGAAACGCTTCACCACGGTCCCGCCCGGTGCGCGCGCCGCCACCGCGCCGACCGTTCCGCTGGACCCGGTGGCCGGCGAGGTCGCCGGGGCCGGGGAGGTCTCGGTCCCCGGAAACCCCGGAGGGCGACGTGATACTGCGGCAGGTATGCGCGTACCGCCTGCGAAAGCCCCGTTCCGCGCCTGAAGAAGTCATGGGACACAACACATACCGATGCGGTGGAAAGGGCGCACGTGTCCGTCGATCTCGTCGTCGTGGGAGTCGGCTACGTTGGACTTCCCCTGGCGGCCGCGGCCAGTGCCGCGGGCCTGTCGGTCATCGGATACGACATCTCGCCGACGGTCCGGGACCGTCTCGAAGCGGGCCTCTCGCACGTCCCGGACGTCACCCCGGCGCAGCTCAAGGCGATGCTGGCCACCGGTTTCCGCGCCACCACCGACCCGGCCGCGATCGCCTCGGCCGACACCGTCGTCATCTGCGTGCCCACCGGGCTCGGCCCGGACGGCCGGCCCGACCTGTCCGCCGTGCGCGCCGCGACCGCGACCGTCTCCGACCACCTGCGCCCCGGCACGCTGGTGGTCCTGGAGTCCACCAGCTTCCCCGGCACCACGGACGAGGTGGTGCGGCCCATCCTGGAGCGGCACGGCCTGGTCGCCGGCGAGGACTTCCCGCTGGCCTACTCGCCCGAGCGGATCGACCCGGGCAACCGGCGGCACGGCATCCGCAACACACCGAAGGTGGTCAGCGGGCACACCCCGTTGTGCGCCAAGCACTGCGCCGCGTTCTACGGCCGGTTCGTGGAGACCGTCGTGGTGGCCCGGGGCACCCGCGAGGCCGAGATGGCCAAGCTGCTGGAGAACACCTACCGCTACGTGAACATCGCGCTGGTCAACGAGATGGCGGTGTTCTGCGACCAGTTGGGCCTGGACGTGTGGGACGTGCTGCACTGCGCGGCGACCAAGCCGTTCGGCTTCGCGCCGTTCACCCCCGGCGCGGGCGTCGGCGGCCACTGCATCCCCATCGACCCCCGCTACCTGCTGGACAAGGCGCGCCGCGAGGGCGCGCGCCTGACGGTCGTGGAGGCGGCCCGCGAGGTCGACCGGAACATGCCCGGCTACCTGGTGGACCGGGTGGGGCGGCTGCTGGTCGGCGACGGCAAACCCGTGGCCGGGGCGAGCGTGCTGCTGCTGGGCGTCACCTACAAGGCCGACGTGCCCGACACCCGGGAATCGGCCGCGCTCCGGATCGCCGCCGGGCTGACCGCGCTCGGCGCCCGGATCGCCTACCACGACCCGGTCGCGGGCGACGTGCCGCAACTCGGCCCGCCCGTCCCGGACCTGGACGCCGCGCTGCGCGAGTCGGACGCCACCGTCCTGCTCGTCCCGCACCGCGAGTACGACCTGGGCCACCTGGCCCGGAACGCACGGCTCCTGCTCGACGTCACGGGACGCGTGCCCGGAGGGGAGATCCAGCGCCTGTAGTTCCCCGGAGTCCCACCGCCTCGGCAGCCGGACCTCAGAACTGCCGCGCTGACCGACCCGGCGAAGGGGCCCGGCGATCTCAGGACCCCTTCGCCGGGTCGGCCGAGCCGGTGCCGGGTTCAGCGCATCACGCGTGTTCCCTCCGGTACGCCTCGTCCACCAGGGACAGCGCGGCCAGGCCGCCGTCCGGCCGACCGCCGACCCGGACCACCCGGGCGAAGTCGGCCAGCACGCCCTCGTACTCGTGCCACAGCGACCCCCTGAACTCCCGGTGACCGGCCAGCAGGTCGGCGCGCAGCACGGTGCCGTCGACCAGCCGCACCTCGACGTCCTTGGTCTCGCCCGGGAACGACCAGTCCAGCTCGACGGTGGCCGGCGCTGACCCCCGCACGTGCAGCAGCGCCTGCCGGTCCACGCCGTCGGCGTCCCGGACGATCTTCGCCGACTCGAACGTCAGCGGCCCGAGGAACAGCCGGGCCAGGTCCAGCGCGTTGGGCCCGTTGCCGGCCACGCACCCGCCGCCGCTGCGCGCCACGTCCAAGTGCCGGCGATCCCGGCCGACGTGGTCCTCCATGCACTCCAGGTAGCGCACGGTCAGCGACTCGATCGGCGGGGCGGACGCCAGCCGCTCACGCAGGTCCAGGACGTTGTCGTTGTAGCGGCGGTGGAACGCGGTGAACACCAGGCCGCCGCGGGTGGCCAGCCCCATCCCGTCGGACAGGGTGGTGGCCAGCGGCTTCTCCACGCACAGCGGCAGCCCGGCGTCGAGCACGTCCCGGCCGATCAGCGCGTGCGCGTCGTTCGGCGCGGTCACCACCACCGCGTCCAGTCCGCCGTCGGCGAGCATCGCCCGGTGGTGCAGGTAGTCGCGCACGCCGTGGCCGGCCAGCGCGTCCCGGTCCACGTCGCACACCGCGACCAGCTCGAAGTCGGCGGAACGGTCGATCGCGGCCAGGTAGTACCGGGAGACCAGACCCAGCCCGACCAGCCCGACCCGGATCACCCGACGGCCCGCAGGTCCGCCGCGAGCACGCGCAGCTCCGCGTCCTGATCGTCGGGCAGCGGCACACCGCGCACTCGCCGCCACCCGGCCCGCTCGTCCTCCGCACCGCAGTGTCGGGTGACCGGGCGGCGCTCGTCCTCCGGTGGGCCGGGGTAGGTCGCCTGGTGGCGCTCGCCCATCGGCGGGCAGCGCAGTGGCACCGGGAACAGCCGGTGCGCGTCGCCGGCGGACTTCGGCCGCCGAAGGTTCGGGGCGACCACCGGCGCGCCCCGCTCGGCGAGCGCTCCGCCGGCGGCGGCCGACAGGGGCGGGTGGGGCACTACGGCGGTCATGTTCCTCCGTTGCGGGCGAACCGCACGACGAGGTCGCGCACCACGGCGGAGAACCGGTCGAGTTCCCCGACGTCGGCGCGCTCGCCGCGGGTGCGCGTTGATGGGGTCCACGGCAGCCCCAGCAGCAGGTCGCGGTCGGCTGGGGTCATCGCAGCAGGCGGGCCATCGCCCGACCCGCCGCGACGAACGCCGCCGGCGCGCCCGCGGCCAGTGCACCGGCCTGGTGCGGGACCAGCGAGACGTGTGGTTCGAGCGACCAAGTGCCCTGATAACCGTTGTCCCGCAAGAGTTTCACGCAGTCGGCGACCCTCGCGGCACCCTGCCCCGGTGCGACGAAGCGGCCGCCGACCGCGTCCTTGACGTGCACGTGGACCACGTGCGGCAAGACCTTCTCCAGCAGCGCGAGCCCGTCGTAGCCGTGCGCCACGCCGTTGCCGGTGTCGAACAGGAGCTTGAGCGCCGGGCTGCGCACCGCGTCGAGCAGCTCCAGCGCCCGCTCCGCGCTGGTGCCCGCCCACCCCGAGCAGTTCTCGTGCAGCAGCACCACCCCGGCGGTCTCGGCGGCTTCGGCGAGCACGCCGATCCGGGCGACCACCCGGTCCCGCCAACGGGTCTCGGGCAGGCCGGAGTTCGGGTAGGACATGATCCGGATGTACCGGGTGCCCAGCTCGCCGCAGCGCCGCGCGAGCGTGTCGAACTCGGCGAGGTCGTGCTCGAACGGCGTGGACACCGGCCGCGCCCAGCCGCCGATCCCGGACGCCAGGCAGACCGCGCGCACGCCGTGGTCGGACAGGGTCTTGGCGACCTCGGTGAACCGCCGGTCGCTCAGCGCGGCGACCGGCACGGTGTCGACGCTGCGCAGCTCGATCGCCGACCAGCCCAGCTCGGCCAGCACCGCGAGCTGACCCGGCAGGTCGGGCGCGGCCTCGTCGGTGATCCCCGCCAACACCGGCCCGCCCGCGCTCCCCGGTGCCCCGGACCCGGCCGCCGCCGGCTGGAGCCCGTCACCGGGCGCGGTGGCCGGAGCCCGGCTGGTGAGGCTCGCCCCTGGTGGGAGGTGGTGCGCGTGCGCGGGGTCCGAGGTGGGTGGCGCGGTCGCGCCGGCGTCGACCTGGCCGAGCGGTGCCGGCCGGCGTGCGTCGGGGAGTGCCGTCGGTGTCGGGCGGGTCCCCTCGGCGGACGCGTGGTGCCGGGTTCCCGGGTGTCGGGTCCCCACGGCCGGTGGGTGGTCAGCGGGCATGGGCGACCACCGGGGCTTCCGCGCGGGCGGCCGGGACGACCGGTTCGGCGCAGATGTTCTTCGCCACCGACAGCAGCTGCACCACGTCCGTGGCGAACGCGAACCCCCGGGCGTGCTGGTCGCCGACGCCCCGGAAGAGCTGGTAGGCGCGGATCATCCACTCGGTCAGCGAGTCGTCGCGCAGCACCTCGTGCTCGCGGTGGCCGTTGCGGGTCACCGCGAGCTGGGAGTGGTCGTCGTCGGCGCTCACCGCGAAGTGCCCGACCACCGTGCCCCGCTCGAACTTCATCGTGATCCGGCGCTCCCGGACCGGCGAGGTCAGGTCCGAGCTGATCTCGGTGCGCACCCCGCTGTTGTGCCGCAGCCCGACCCGCGCGCCGCCCATCCGGGGCACCACGACGTCCCCGACGACCAGGTCGAACCCGGCGGCGTGGGTGACCCGGGCGTTCCCGGCCAGGCGCAGCGCCAGGCCCACGCCGTGCGGCAGCTCCACGTCGAACGCCGTCGGGTGGCTGGGCCGGGTCATCGAGCGGCGGAAGCGCGGCTTGTTCTGCACGATCGCGATCGACTTCGGCTCGCCCAGCGTCCCGCCGCGCACCAGGTCGGTCAGCCGCCCGGTCAGCGCGCTGGTCAGCCACGGCTCGACCACCGCGATGCGCAGGCCGTGCTTGCGCCGCAGCCGGATGATCCGGGCCAGGTCGTCGGTGTCGGCGGCCAGCGGCTTCTCCACGATCAAGTGGCGGAACCCCCGCTCGGCCAGCTCGCCGATCACCTCCGTGCGCACGGTGGGCGGCGTGCACACGTGCGCCACCGCCTCCGCCGGGTCGACCAGTGCGGCGGCCTCGGCGAGGCTGGTCACCGTCACCAGGCCGGGCCGGTCGCTCAGCACCAGACGTGGGTCGCACGCGACCACCGGCTCCTCGGCGAACAGCCGGCGGGTCGCGGCCCGTGCCCTGGCCAGCACCGGGAGGTGCAGCTCCGCGCCGGCCCGGCCGAGTCCCACGACGAGTGTCCGCACCATTGAGCCCCTGGTTCGTCCGGTGTGTTCGCAAGGCGTACGAATAAAGCGACCGAATTCGATCGATAACGACGTTGTACGACTGGGCGCGTGCTGTCAACGCGGCTCGACGTAGTTGACCAGGAAGAGTGAACTCGGGTGCGTGCGAGCACCCCCCGGACCGCCTGCCATACGCTCCGAACCGTGCTTCGACAGCGGAGGTGAGCGCGCTGCCCGTCCCATTCTTCACCCAATCCGCCACCTTTTCCCGACAGTGGCCGATAACGCGGGAGCGCATTGTCGAGGCGATTCGGAACGACCGGTGTTCACCGGCTGCCGAGGTGGCCGAGTCGGAGGGCGCGTTAGCCGCCTGCACCGGCGCCCGGCACGTCGTCGGGGTCGACAGTGGCACGGACGCGCCGGTGCCGCTGCTCCGGGCGTGCGGGCTGCGCCCCGGCGACGAGGTCGTGATGCCCGCGTTCTCGTCCATGGCCACCGCGCCCTCGGTCGTCCTGGCCGGCGGGCCGCCGTCCGCGTGCTCGCCGAGTCCACAAAGGAGCACGTGTGAATCCGCACGGCACGCGGACGTTGTCCGACGAGGCCGCCACCCGGCACGTCGTGTCGTTGGGGGAAGTGGAGGAACGGGTGCCCGAGATGGTGCAGTTCGTGGTGCTCGGCGCGGCGCGCCGGCCGCAGTCGCGGGTCGTGGTCGCCGCGCGGGCCTGCCCGGGGCGGTGGGTGTGACCGCGACGGGGTGCGCCTTCGCCGGGCACGGGCTGCACGCCACCGAGCAGTTCCGCTGCCTGTCCGCCGCCTACGACCCGATCACGCCGGCCCGGCTCGGCCAGACGGGCGTGCGCAAGGGCCGGCGGTGCCTGGAGGTCGGCGCGGGCGGCGGCAGCGTGGCGCAGTGGCTCGCGCGGCGCTCCGGGTCGGTGCCGGCCACCGACCTCGACCCGCGGCACGTCCCGGCCGAGCCGGGGCTCACCGTGCGCCGGCACGACGTCGTGCGCGAGCTGCTGCCGGAGGGCGGGTTCGACCTGGTGCACGCCCGGTTCGTGCCGGCCCACCTGCCCGAGCGGGAGGAGGTGCTGTGCAAGCCGGTGCTCAGCCTCAAACCCGGCGGCTGGTCGCAGATCGACGAGTTCGACCGGACCTGCGCGCCGGTCCTGGTCGACGTCGACCCGGTGCCGGTCACACAGCCGTGGCGGGCCGGCTCGCCGGCCGTGCGGCTGCTCGCGCACCGCACCCACCTCCTGCGGGACGGGCTGGTCGAGGCCGGGATGACCGACCAGGACCTGCACCGGCTGCGCGCGCTGCCGGCCGACCCGGTGCTCCGGGTCGCGTCGTGCGTGCGCTACTCGGTGCACGGGCGGCGGCCGTGACCGCTGCCGCGCTGGAGACCGTCAGCTGGGCCGGGCCGGTGGACCTGCCGCTGGCGGGCGAACTGGACGTGCAGGCGGCGTGCGGGCTGATGCACGTCCACGGCCGCCGGTTCGGCCGCCCCACGAGGCTGGGCCTGGACTACGCGTCGATCACCGCGGTCGAGCTGGCCGGGATCGGCGCGGCGGCGGTGGAGGTGGCGCGGGCGCGCGGCATCGCGTTGCGGGCGGCGACGACGTCGGTGGCACAGGCCGCGTTGCTCGCCGTGTCGCAGTACCTGGCGGCGGCGACCGCCGAGCCGCGGCCCGAGCGGCACGAGCCGGGCGGGCCGCCGTTCCGCTCGGCCGAGGGCGTGGCGTTCGAGCTGGACGTGCTGGACGCCGAGGTGTGGCAGCGGTTCTGGGCGGCACTGGGCGCGGGGCGGCGGGCCGTCGAACACGGGTGGCGGTCGTTTCCGCACCGGTTCGCCACGGCCACCTGCCCGCTGCCCGCCGAGCTGCTCGACCTGACCGCGCTGACGCCGATCGCGGAGGTGGCGGAGGTGGCGCGGCGGACCGGGGCCACGCTGGTCCGGGTGGCGTCGCGGGTCGTGGACCACCTGCACGCCTACCGGTCCACGCCCCTGGGCGACGCCTCGCGCTCGGCACCGGGCGGCGTGGTGCGGCGGGACGCGGGCCTCACGTCGCCGTTGTCCGGTCTGGTGGTGCTGGAGTCGTGCCGGCGGGTGCAGGGGCCGCTGGCGGGACACCTCCTGGGCCTGCTGGGCGCGACCGTGGTGCGGATCGAGCCGCCGGGCGGCGACCCGTCGCGCGGCGTGCCGCCGATGGCGGGCGACTGCTCGGCGCGCTTCCTGGCGGTGAACCGGGGCAAGCAGGTGGTCGAGGTCGACCTGCGCACGCCCGCCGGGCGGCGCTGCGCGCTGGAACTGGCGTCGGCGGCGGACGTGTTCCTGCACGACTGGGCTCCGCGCCGCGCCGACGCGTGGGCGCTGGGACCCGAGGACGTCGCCCGCGCGCGGCCGGGGATCGTCTACGCGCACGCGTCCGGCTGGGGCGGCGAACTCGGCCCGGAACCGCCGCCGGGCAGCGATTTCCTGGTCCAGGCGCACGCCGGCGTGCCGCCGACGCTGATGACCGTCGTGGAGGTGTTCGGCGGGCTGGTGGCGGCGCACGGGATCGTCGACGGCCTGCTGCGGCGGGTGCGCACCGGGCGCGGCCGGTCGGTGGCGACGTCGCTGCTCTCGGCCGCCTCCCGGCTCAACGCCCGGTCGCGCGGCCGGTGCGCGGCCCCGCTGACCGTGCCGGTGCGCACCGACCTGGCGGGCCTGGGCCGCGACCCCCGGTTCGCCCGCGCGCTCGTCCGGGACGGGTGCGTGTTCCCCGCCTCGCCCTGGGAGTTCGTGCGATGACCTGGCGCTCCGCCAACGGTGTCGAGCTGCGCGACCTGGTGCCCGAGGCGACCCGCCGGGGCTGGGTGGCGGCCGGCCACTGCCCGGACCTCGACCTCTGCTCGCTGTGGCGCGACCGGGTCGCCCGGCACCCCCGGCGCACCGCCGTGGTGGACGAGCGGGGCGCGCTGGACTACGCCTCGCTCGACGCCGAGGTGCGCCGGCTGGCCGGCGCGCTGCACGGGTTCGGGCCGGCGGACATCATCGGCGTGCGGGTGCCCAACGGCCGGGACGCGGTGATCGCCGAACTGGCCGTGGCCGCGGTCGGCGCGGTCGCGCTGCCGTTCGCGGGCGGCCTGGCCGACGCGGTGAGCCTGCTCGCCCGGTCCCGGGCGAGCGCGCTGATCACCGACTCGCCCGGCCCGGAAGGACTGCCGCACCTGCGGAAGGTGCTGCCGGTGAGCGCGCGCGGGCCGGTCTGGCGGCCGGTGCCGGTCGACCCGGAGGCCCCGGCCCGGATCCTGGTCTCGTCCGGACCGCGGGCCGAGCCGACGATGGTGGCCTACTCGCACAACGCGGTCGCCGGCGGCCGGGGCAACCACCTGCGGGCGGTGCACCGGGGCACGGCGGTGTGGCGGGACCTGGTGCTGGTGCCGCTGTCGTCGGCGTTCGGGTCGTTCGGGGCGGCGGTCACGCTGTGCCGGTTCGGCGGCACGGTGCTGCTGATGCGCCGGTTCGACGCCCTCTCGGCGTTGCGGGTGGTCGCCCGCCAGCGGCCGACGCACGTGTTCGGCGCGCCCGGGATGCTCGCCCGGATGGCCGCCGCCGCGTCCACTGTGGACACCTCATCGCTGCGGGCGGTGGTGGCCGGCGGTGATGTCCTGCCGCCGCCGGTGCTGCGGGCGTGCCGGGTGGCGTTCGGCGTCGACGTGGTCGACGTCTACGGCTCCCCGGAGGGCGTCGACTGCCACACCACCACCCCGGAGCACGGGGCGGGCCGGCCGGACCCGGCGGTCGCCGACATCCGGGTGGTCGACGGCGAGATCTGCGGCCTGGGCCCGATGACCCCGCTGTGCCACGTCGGAGTGCCCTCGCCCCGGCTGCCCGGTGGCTGGGTGCGCACCGGCGACCAGGGCCGGTTCGACGCGAGCGGTGTGCTGCACGTCGAGCGGCGGCTCGCGCGGGTGGTGATCCGGGGCGGCTACCCGATCAGCCCCGCCGAGGTCGAGCAGGCGCTGGGCGCGCACCCCGGTGTCTCGGAGGTCGCGTGCGTGCCGGTGCCCGACCGGGAACTCGGCGAGCGGCTGTGCGCGTGCGTGAGCCCGAAACCCGGCCACCCGGCCCCGGACCTGCCGCAGCTCACCGCGTTCCTGGCCGACCGGCAGGGGGTGACCCGGCACAAGCTGCCCGAGTTCCTGTTGGTGCTGCCCGACTTCCCGGTGGGTCCCACCGGGAAGGTGTGCCTGCGGACGTTGGCCAGGCTTGCCGCCGAACGGCACGGGGGAACCCGGTGAAGCGGTCGCCCGGGGCGCGGTCGACGCGCCCGGGTCGCGGCTGCATCCTGTCGGTATCCGCACTCTGTGGCGTCTTTCCGGGCGGGTTGTGTCACTCGACCAGGTGAGTGGCATGACCTGAAAGTGGTGGCCACTGCCACGGTTGTAGCGTGCTCGCCACCCTCCCCGACGCTCACCACGCAATCCCGAGAGGATTCGCAGTGCGACCACTCCGCGCCTTGGCCGCGTCACTCCTGCTCGTCGCCACCCTGCTGGCCCCGTCCGCGCGGGCCGACTCCGCCGTCGAGTGCACCGAGACCGACCTCCCGGTGTCGCTGGGCCTGTTCACCCAGACCGTGCACGGCCAACTGTGCCTGCCCACCGGGGCCTCTCCGGACACCGTCCAACTCCTCCTCCACGGTGCCAGCTACAACCGCCGGTACTGGGACCTGCCGGTCGACGGCGGCTCGTACTCCTACCAGCGCGACCTGGCCCGGCGCGGGGTCGCGACCTTCGCCGTGGACTGCGTCGGCTCGGGCGAGAGCTCCCAGCCGCCGAGCGTCCTGGTCACCGGCGTCAGCCAGGCTTCCGTGGTGCACCAGGTGGTCGGCAAGCTGCGGGCCGGCCACGTCCTGGGCCACCGCTTCGACCGCGTCGTGCTGGTCGGCCACTCGATGGGCTCGGGACTGGCGGTGGTCGAGGCGGCCACCTACCGGGACGTGGACGGCGTCGTGCTCACCGGGTTCAGCCACTCGGTGAACTTCCCGGAGGTCGCCCGCGTCTTCGTGGAGGGCGTCCGGCCGGCGGTCCTGGACCCGGTGCTGGCGCAGCGCGGCTCGGACCCCGGCTACGTCACCACGGCGCCGGGTGCGCGCCGGGTGTTCCACGACCCGGGCGCGATCGACCCGGCGGTGCTCGCGGCCGACGAGGCGACCAAGGACCAGTTCCCCGCCACGGTCGTGACCGACCTGCTGGCGCTGGCGTTCCTGAGCCCGCTGACCCGGGAGATCTCCGTTCCGATCCTGGTGGTCAACGGCCAGGTGGACTCGCTGTTCTGCGCGTCGCTGTGCGAGGACCGCACGACGTTCCTGGACTCCGAGGACCTGTACTTCGCGTCGAACACCCCGGTGGACGCTTTCCTGTTGCCGCAGGCGGGTCACAGCCACGGCTACGCGCCCAACGCCGCCGACTACCGCACCGCCGTGGTGAACTGGATGAACGCTCACTTCACGCCGTGAGCGCGACACCGGGAGTTCACCTCCGGTTGGGGAACGAGCGGTGCCGATCTTCCGTCTGACCGACGGAGGTTCCCCACATGCTGCGTTATCTGACGCTCGTCGGTGCGGCGACCGCCGCCGTCGCACCGTTCCTGTCGGGCGGGGCCGCGCGCCCGGAACCGGTGGACGGCCCGGTCATCGGGCTGGCGGTCGGCGTGATCGCGGTGGCCGCGCTCGGGTTCGCGCGGCACCGGGCCGCACGGATCACCGCCGTGCTGGGCGCGGTGGTCGCCCTGGGCCTGGTGCTCTGGGCGCTGGTGACCGACGTCGGCGCGGGGTTGACCGGGCCGCGCCTGCCGGTGTTGGCGGTGGGCTCGCTGGCCGTCGCGATCGGCGTCGGCCTGTCCGGCAGTTGGCGGCCCCGGCCGGTCGGGGTGCTGGCGGCGGTCGTCGCGGTGGCCGCCGCGGTGCTCGCGCCCGCCGGTGCCGACGCGGTGATCGTCGAGTCGGTGACCCGGGACGCCCGGGACTTCGCGCCGCCGCCGGTCGCCGAGGAGCTGACCGGGCGCCAGTGGGCGTGGCAGCCCCCGGCGGACGTCGTCGGGGTCGTCGCGGCCGGGCACGGGGTGGTCGTCGGCGTCGGCGGCGGTGCCGTCGTCGCGCTGGACGGCGCGGACGGCGACGAGCAGTGGCGCTACACCCGGCACGGCGCGTTCGTCGGCACGCTGGCCGCGTCGAAGGACGGCAAGGCCGTCGTGGCGACCTTCCGGTCCCGGCTCGCCACCCGCAACGACCTGCTGGTGGTGCTGGACGCCGACACCGGTGCCGTGCGGTTCGAGAAGGTCGTCCCGGCGGTGGTGGCCGAGATCGAGGACATCGCGCCCGGCACGACCGCGCTGGCGTTGCGGGACCGGGACCTGATCACCGCCTACGACCTGGTCACCGGCGACGAGAAGTGGCGCTGGACCCCGCCGGACGGGTGCACCTCGCCCTACGCGCGCGCGGTGCGCGGCAAGACCACCGTGCTGGCCCCCGTCGAGTGCCCGGACGCCGCCCGGCTGGTCGCGCTGGACGAGGCGACCGGCGTCGAGCGGTGGCAGCACCAGGTCGGGCTCGGCAAGGACGACCGCCGGCGGCTGGACGTCCACCTCGCGGGCACCCCGGACGGCGCGGTGGTGTCGGCGCGGCTGATCTCCACCCGGGCGCTGCCCGGTTCGGTCACCAGCGGCCTGTTCGACGCCGAGACGGGGAAGCTGCTGCACCGGGCCGATCCGCGCTGGGTCGTGCGGGCCGACCGCGGCCCGCGGGTGCTGCTGGAGGTGCAGGACGGGGCCGAACCCCGGGAGCTCGAGGTCCTCGACCTGGCCGCCGGCACCAGCCGCCCGCTCGACCCGGCCGCGTGCCGGGACCGCACCGATGACGTCACCACGGCGACCACGTACGTGCGCAAGTGCGCCGACAACGGGCGTGAGGTGACCGTGGTGCTCCAAGGCTTGGACGGATCGCCGGCGGTCGCGGTGCCGGTGCGGATGGACGGCTCGGGCAGCGTGCCGGAGTCGTTCCTGGTCGCCGCACCGGGCGCGGTCGTGATCGCGCGGGGCACCTCCGGCGGCACCCCGTCGCCGGTGGTCGGGCTCACCGGGGGCGCGCCTGCGTAGTCACCCGGCGATTCGACCTGCCGGGTCCGCACGTTCGAGGCCGGGCAGACCTCCAGCGGCACGTGGTGTTCGGCCAGGCAGGCCGGCAGCGCCGGGTCGGCGGCGGCAGGGCGTGGACGAACGAACGCATGGCTGCGCTGGACGAATTCGCGTTCGGTGTCGGCCCCGTAGAGGGGCAGCTTGAACTCCGTCACGGTTCGCACCGCAACAGATTGACCGCAGGCGCACCAAGGGGTTGCGCCCGACGGGTTCAGCGCTGCGGTTGCGGCGGGCAGCGCGCCGCGTCGCCGGCGTCGTACACGACCGAACCGGCGAGAGCGGCCCGGGAGCGCTCGTGGTGGTAGCGGCACAGCAGCAGGTCCACCGGGTGGGCCGGGTCGTCGGGCAGCGTCACCAGCACGACGACGGCGGGCTTGGCGGAGCAGCAGCACGACCGCTCGGCCGACCACAGCACCGGTGCCCACTCGGACGCGAGCGGGGACACCTGCTCGGCGATGGCCCGCCGGAGCCAGTAGAGGTTGTTGTCCACCCCGGCAGCGTCACACGGCGAGGCGGCCCGTGGCAGGGACCTAAGTCACTGCGGGGCACGAAAGAGCCGGGAAAGCCACGGAAAGTCAGCGGTTCCCGGGGTGCAGACCGGGAAAGCCGAGCGGGGTTCACAGTCCCACCGCAACGACACCTCGCCACGCCGCGAATCGTGGCCCGTCAGGTCCAGGTGCGGGGCGTCGCGGGTGAACGCCTCGGCGACCAGCGCCGGATCGGCTGCCGCGCCGTCGAAGCCGCCACCGCCGCGCCCACTTGACTTCCAGCGTCGCCCGCTGACCTGCCGGCACACCGAGCAGCACGGCCCGCTCGTCGCCCGTGGTGGGGCCGTCGAACCTGGTGTCCCGGGCGAACAACTCGGCTCTGCGCCGCCTTTCGACCATGTCCGCGATCATGCCCGCCCGCCCTGGCGACGGTCAGTGCACCCGGTTCACCCGAACGTGCAAGCGTGTCCGGGATGTGGGAAGGCCGTTCCGCCAGATCGGAGCACCCTACGCTCGCGATCGTGAGTTCCCCGACCGCCCGCGCACTGCCGTTGATCGACATCTCCCGCTTCCGCGGCCCCGCCGCCGACCGCTCCGCGTTCCTCGCCGACCTGCGCCGCGCGGCGCACGAGGTCGGGTTCTTCTACGTCGTCGGGCACGGCGTGCCGGAGGAGCTGACCTCGGGCATCTTCGCCGTGGCGCGGGAGTTCTTCGCACTGCCGCTGGAGGACCGGCTCGCCGTCGAGAACCTCCGCTCGCCCCAGTTCCGCGGCTACACCCGCACCGGGCACGAGTACACCGGGGGAGTGCCGGACTGGCGCGAACAGCTCGACATCGGCCCCGAACGAGCGGTCTTGGAGGTCGGCACCGGCGAACCGCTGTGGCGGCGGCTGATCGGGCCCAACCAGTGGCCCGGGGGGCTGCCCGCGCTGCGCACGACGACGTTGGCGTGGCAGGCCGAAGCGCTGCGGGTCAGCCGCGAGGTGCTGCGCGCGCTGGCCGCCGCGCTGGGCCAGGACGAGGGCTACTTCGACACCTGGTTCGACGAGGAGGCCTCGACCCACGTCAAGATCGTCCGCTACCCCGGGCGGCCGGCCGACGACGTCGACCAGGGCGTGGGCGCGCATAAGGACTACGGCTACCTGGCGCTGCTGCAACAGGACGACGTCGGCGGACTGCAGGTGCAGGCGGCCGACGGCGGCTGGATCGACGCCACCCCGGTCCCCGGCAGCTTCGTGGTCAACATCGGCGAGATGCTGGAGATCGCCACGCAGGGCTACCTCACCGCGACCCGACACCGGGTGGTCAGCCCGCCCGCCGGGGTGGAGCGGTTCTCCGTGCCGTTCTTCCTGGGCCCCAGGCTGGACGCCGTGGTGGAACCGCTGGAACTGCCCGCCGACCTCGCGGCCGGGGCGCGCGGCGTGAGCCAGGAGGCGGACAACCCGCTGCACGCGGCGTTCGGCGACAACGCGGTGGTCGGCTGGCTGCGCTCGCACCCGGAGGTGGCGCGGCGCTGGTGGGCCGACGTCGTGGCGGAGCGCGGATGAGCGGCTGGTCGTTCGACACGCGGCAGGTCCACGCGGGCGCCCGGCCCGACCCGGCGACCGGGGCGCGGGCCACGCCGATCTACCAGACGACGTCGTTCGCGTTCGAGGACGCGAACCACGCCGCCGAGGTGTTCGCGTTGCGGGACTTGGAAAGCCACGCCTACACGCGGTTGTCCAACCCGACGACGCTGGTGGTGGAGGAGCGGATCGCCGACCTGGAGGGCGGGGTGGCGGCGGTCGCCGTGGCCAGCGGTCAGGCCGCGACGACGTTGGCGCTGCTGAACATCGCGCGCGCCGGCGACCACGTCGTGTCCTCCGCCGCGCTCTACGGCGGCACGTACAACCTGCTCGCGTACACGTTCGCCGACCTGGGCATCACGGTCGACTTCGTGCGCGACCCGGACGACCTGGCCGCGTGGCGGGCCGCGGTCCGGCCCGAGACCAAGGCGTTCTACGCGGAGAGCGTCGGAAACCCGCGCGGGAACGTGCTGGACGTGGCGGCGGTCGCGGACGTGGCGCACCAGGCCGGCGTGCCGCTCGTGGTGGACAACACGGTGCCGACGCCGTACCTGTCCCGGCCGTTCGAGCACGGCGCGGACATCGTCGTCCACTCCACCACCAAGTTCCTGTCCGGTCACGGCAGCGGCATCGGCGGCGTCGTGGTCGACGGCGGCCGGTTCGACTTCACCGCCGACCCGGCGCGCTGGCCGCAGCTCAACGAACCCGACCCGAGCTCCCACGGCCTGGTGTTCGGGCAGGAGTTCGGCGACGTCGGCTACAGCCTGCGGCTGCGCACGAAGCTCGTGCGGGACCTGGGTCCGGCGGTGTCGCCGTTCAACAGCTTCCTGCTGTTGCAGGGAATCGAGACGTTGTCGTTGCGGCTGGACCGGCACGTGGCGAACGCGCGGGCGGTCGCCGAGTGGCTCGCCGACCAGCCGCAGGTGACCGAGGTGCACTACGCCGGCCTGCCCGACAGCCCGTGGCACGACGCCGCGAAGCGCTACCACCCGCTGGGGGTCGGCGCGATCGTGTCGTTCGAGCTGGCGGGCGGGGTGGCGGCGGGGCGGCGGTTCGTGGACCGGGTGGAGCTGTTCAGCCACCTGGCCAACATCGGCGACGTCCGCAGCCTGGCGATCCACCCGGCGTCCACCACGCACGCGCAGCTCACCCCGGACCAGCAGGCGGCCTCCGGCGTGACGCCCGGCCTGATCCGGCTGTCGGTGGGCATCGAGGGCGTCGGCGACCTGATCGCCGACCTGCGCCGGGGCCTCGCCGATGGGTGAGTTCCGGGTGGGTGGGTTCGCGGGCCGCACCGGGAAGGTCCACTTCGGACAGTGGGTGCCGGTCGACCCGCACGCCGCGGTGGTCTTCTTCCACGGCTTGGGCGAGCACATCGGCAGCTACGAACCGCTGGCGGCGGCTTTGAACGCCACCGGGTTCGCGTTCTGGGCGCACGACCACGCCGGGCACGGCCGCAGCGAGGGCGAACGGGTCCTGGTCGAGTCGGTGGACGACCTGCTGGACGACGCCGAGACGTTGCTCGACCTGGCCCGCGCCCGGCACCCCGGCCTGCCGGTCGTCCTCGCGGGCCACTCGCTGGGCGCGACCGTGGCGGCGCTGCTGACCGCGGAACGCTTGCTGGGCACGGGGAAAGCGCCCGCCGCGCTGGTGCTGACGGGTGCGTCGCTGCTGCCCGAGGCGTCACCGCTGGAAGCGCTGCTCGCCTCCGGCGTCGACCCGTGGGACCTGCGCAAGGACCCCGGCGAGATGACCCGGCACACCGGCTACGCCGAGCAGCTCCGCAACGACCCGCTGACGTGGCAGGGCGGCCTGCGCCGGGAAACCCTGCGGGCGCTGACCGAGGCCGCGCCGCGCACGCACGCCGCCGTGCCGAAGCTGGACCTGCCGGTCCTGCTGCTGCACGGCGCGGAGGACGACCTCGCCCCCGCGACGAGCGCCGCCCGCGCGGCCGACGTGCTGCCGGACGCGCGCCTGGCGGTCTTCCCCGAGGACCGGCACAACATCCTGAACGAGATCGACCGCGACGAGGTGCACCGCGTCTTCGCCGATTTCGTCGCCCAGCACACCCGCGGCTGACACCGACGCCGAGACCGACGCCGAGACCGACACCGACGCCGGCACTGACGCTGACGCCGCACCGAGGAGAACCATGCGACGCCTTGCCAGGATCCCGGCCGCCCGGATCGCCGCGTCCGTGATCGCGGTGTCCCTGTTCGCCGGGGCGTGCGGCACCGGCGGGGCGGTCGACCCCGGCGCGGTGACCGCGAACCAGGAGGCAACACCGCCCGACGACCGGCTGGACCTCGACGCCGCCGTCGACGTGCGGCTGGTGCTCGAACCGACCGGCCTCGACCTGTTCTCCACCGCCGGCGCGGCGCTCGACCAGGTGTTGCTGGACAACGTCTACGAGGGCCTGCTGTCGGTCGACACCGACGACAACGACAAGATCGTGCCCAGGCTCGCGTCCTCGCACGAGGTGTCGCCGGACGGCCTGACCTACACCTTCCACCTGGTGCCCGGCGCGAAGTTCCACGACGGCACGCCGCTCACCTCGGCCGACGTGGCGTGGTCGCTGGAACAGCAGTTCGCGCCCGGTTCGAAAGCCGTCTACGCGGCCGACTTCGCCTCCATCGCCTCGGTCGCCGCACCCGACCCGGCCACCGTCGTGGTCACGCTCAAGCAGCGGGACACGTTCCTGCTGTGGAACCTGACCCAGCGCGGCGGCGCGGTCTACCGCAAGGGCACCGACTCCGCCTCGCTCGCCGGCACCGCCAACGGCTCCGGTCCGTTCACGCTGACCCGGTGGAACCGGGGCGCCTCCATCACGTTGAGCCGCAACGGCGACTACTGGGGCGCGCGGCCGAAGGTGGCGAAGGTGGTCTTCCACTACATCCCGGAACCCAACGCCGCCAACAACGCGCAGCAGACCGGCGAGACCGACGTCCAGACGGCGGCCGACCCGACGCTGCTCCAGCCGTTCACCGGGGACGGCTACACGATCCTGCGCGGCACCACGACCGACAAGTTCACGTTGGCGTTCAACGGCACCCGTGCGCCGTTCGACAACCCGGACGTGCGTCGCGCGATCCGCCAGGCGATCGACAAGCAGGACGTGATCAAGGCGGTGGGCGCGGGCACCGCGATCGGCAGCGCCGTCCCGCCGCAGGACCCGTGGTACGAGGACCTGACCGCGATCGACGCCCACAACCCCGACAACGCCCGGAAGCTCTTGGCCGGCGCTGGCTTCCCGAACGGTCTGGAGCTCACGCTCACCGTGCCCTCGTTCTACCCGCGCGCGATCGGCGACGTGCTGGTGTCGAACCTGAAGGACGTCGGGGTGACGCTCGCCGTCAAGCAGGTCGAGTTCCAGACCTGGTTGTCGCAGGTCCACCGGGACAAGGAGTTCCAGCTCAGCCTGGTCGACCACGCCGAGGCGCGGGACCTGGTCAACTACACCAAACCCGACTACTACTTCGGCTACGACGACGAGCAGGTCCGGCAGTGGTACGCGCAGGCGCGCACCGCGTCGGGCGACGGCGAGCGGGACGGCCTGCTCAAGCGGGTGGCGCGCAAGATCTCCGAGGACGCCGCCACCGACTGGCTGTTCCTCGACCAGACCCACACGGTGGTGCGCAAGGGCGTCTACGGCGTGCCGAAGGCGGAAACGAGCAACCGCTACGACCTCGCGTCGCTCGCGGTGGCCAAGTGACGTGGTTCCTGGTGCGCCGGTCGGGGCTGCTGGTGCTCTCGCTGGCGGCGGCCAGTGCGCTGGTGTTCGTGCTGCTGCGCCTGCTGCCCGGTGACGTCGCCGCCACGATCGGCGGCCTCCAGGCCAGTCCCGAGCAGCTTGCCGCGATCCGCGCCGACCTGGGC
The DNA here is from genome assembly GCF_000328705.1 of Saccharothrix espanaensis DSM 44229. Taxonomy (NCBI): domain Bacteria; kingdom Bacillati; phylum Actinomycetota; class Actinomycetes; order Pseudonocardiales; family Pseudonocardiaceae; genus Saccharothrix; species Saccharothrix espanaensis. Next base: position 4,110,746 of record NC_019673.1, read on the forward strand.
TTGGACCGGCCGGTGGTCGCGCAGTACGCGTCCTGGCTGTCCGGTGTGCTGCACGGCGATTTCGGCCGCTCCCAGCTCAACGGCACGTCGGTGGGCGCGGAACTGGGGCGCAAACTCCAGGTGACGGCTCCGTTGACGGCCGGTGCCGTCGTCGTGGCGCTCGTCGTGGCCGTGCCGTTGGGGACGTGGGCCGCACTGCGGTCCAGGTCGTTCGTCGGCACGGGGATCAGCGCCGTGGCGCAGATCGGGATCGCCGTGCCGACGCTCTGGCTGGGCCTGGTGCTCGTGCTGGTGTTCTCGGTGCAGCTCGGGTGGCTTCCCGCGCAGGGGTTCCCGGTCGACGGGTGGGCCGATCCCGTTGCGGCGGCACGGAGTCTGGTGCTGCCGTGGATCGCGCTCGGCCTGACCGAAGGAGCGGTGCTGCTGAGGTTCGTTCGGTCGGCGGTGTTGGGCGTGCTGCACGCCGACTACGTGCGGACCGCGCGCGCCAAAGGGCTGACGCGGACGCAGGCGTTGCTGCGACACGGTGTCCGCAACGCCGCGCTGCCGGTCGTGTCGGTGCTGGGATTGCAGTTGGCAGCGTTGGTGGTCGGTGCGGTGGTGGTCGAGCGGGTGTTCACGCTGCCGGGTGTGGGGTCGATGCTGGTGACCGACGTGGGCAACCGGGACCTGGTGAAGGTGCAGGGTGAGGTGTTCCTGGTGGTGGCGGCGGTGCTGGTGATCGGGTTCGCGGTCGACGTGGCGCACCGGCTGATCGATCCTCGGCTGATCGATCCTCGGCTGCGGGAGCCCCGGTGATCCGGGCGGTGCTGCGCAGGCCGACCGGCGTCTTCGGGCTCGCCGTGGTGGCGCTGCTGGTCGTCGGCGGTGTGGTGTCGTGGTGGTGGACCCCGTTCGACCCGCGGGCCACCGACCCGGGGCGGGCGTGGCTGCTCCCGTTGCAGCGCGGGCACCTGCTGGGCACCGACCGGATCGGGCACGACCAGTTCAGCCAGTTGATGGCGGGTGCGGGCAGCACGCTGGTCACGGCGGTGGCGTCGGCGGCGGTCGCGGCCGTGGTGGGCTTGGCGCTCGCGTTGGTCGCCGTGCTCGCGCCGCGCCCGGTCGGTGCGTCGGCGGTGGGGCTGATCGACGTGTTGGTGGCGTTCCCGACGTTGTTGCTTGCCATGGTGTTGGCGGCGGTGTACGGGAGTTCGACGGCGACGGTGGTGGCGGCGATCGGCATCGGGTTCGGCGTGGGCGTCGCGCGGGTGGCTCGGGCCGAGCTGACCTCGGTGCTGGGCAGTGATTTCGTGCTGGCGGCACGGGCCTCGGGCGCGCGGACGGGGCGGATCGTGCGGCGGCACCTGCTGCCGAACGTGGCGCCGACGTTGATCGTGCAGTTGTCGCTGGTGATGGCGCTGGCGGTGCTGGCCGAGGCGGCTCTGACCTATCTCGGCTACGGCGCGTCGCCGTCGTCCCCGTCGTGGGGCGGGATGCTGCACGAACAGCAGTCCTACATCGCGGCCCGGCCGCTGCTGGTGATCTGGCCCGGTCTGGCGGTGGCCGGTACCGTCCTGGGGTTCAACCTGCTCGGTGACGCGCTGCGCGACGCCTCGGACCCGAGGCTGGTGGCGGCGCGGTGAGCCTGCTGGAGGTCTCCGGGCTGACCGTGCGGTCCGGCGGGCGGACGCTGCTGGACGACGTGGGCTTCACCGTGGAGCCGGGGGAGCGGGTCGGGCTGATCGGCGGCTCCGGCTCCGGCAAGTCGTTGACGGCGCTGGCCGTGCTGGGGTTGCTGCCCGAGGGCATGGGGGTCGAGGGCAGCGTCCGGTTCGACGGGGTCGAGCTGGTCGGACGCGGCGACCGGGAGCTCTCGGCGGTGCGCGGCAAGCGGATCGCCATGGTGTTCCAAGAACCTCTGACGGCGCTCAACCCGTTGATGCGCGTGGGCAAGCAGATCGCCGAGCCGTTGCGGACCCACCGCGGGCTGTCCCGGAAGGCGGCGTTCGCGGAGGCGGTGCGGTTGGCGGACAAGGTCGGCCTGCCCGACCCGGAGCACACCGTGCGCGCGTTCCCGCACCAGCTCTCCGGCGGGCAGCGGCAGCGGGTCGGCATCGCGATGGCGCTGGCGTGCCGCCCGGCGCTGCTGCTGGCCGACGAGCCCACGACCGCGCTGGACGTGACCGTGCAGGCCGGGATCCTGCGGCTGCTGGCCGAACTCGTCGCCGAGGAGGGCACGGCGTTGCTGTTCATCACCCACGACCTCGCGGTGCTGGCCCAGGTCGTGCGGCGGGTGCTGGTGCTCGGCGACGGGCGACTGCTGGAAGAGGGCGTGCCGGCCGACGTGCTGCGCGCCCCGCGCCACCCCGCGACCCGCGAACTCGTCGCGCTCGCCCGTGCCGGGTCGTTCCGGCGACAGGAGGCCCGGCCGTGACGTTGTTGTCGGTGGACGGGGTGAGCCGGTCGTTCCGGCTGCCCCGGCGCAAGGTCTTCGAACGGGCCCGGTGGCGGCACGCCGTGCGGGAGGTCGGCCTGTCGCTGGCCGAGGGCGGGCGGTTGGGCATCGTCGGCGAGTCCGGGTCCGGCAAGTCCACGCTGCTGCGGCTCCTGCTCGCGCTGGACCGGCCGGACGCGGGCACCGTCCGCTACCGGGGCCGCGAGGTGACCGGCCGGGACCTGACCTGGTTCCGGCGCGAGGTCCAGGTGGTGCTCCAGGACCCGTTCGGCTCGTTGAACCCGAGGCACGTGGTGCGCGAGATCGTCGCCGAGCCGCTGGAGTGCCTGGGCCTGCCCGGCGACCACGGGGCGCGCGTGGCCGAGGTGCTGGCCGCGGTGGGGCTGGACCCGGACGTCGCGACCCGCTACCCGCACCAGTTCTCCGGCGGCCAGCGGCAGCGGATCGCCCTCGCCCGCGCCCTCGCACCGAACCCGAAAGTGCTGGTGGGCGACGAGCCATTCGCGGCGCTGGACGCTGCGGTGCGGGCCAGGGTGGTCGAGCTGGTCGCAGGTTTGGCCACCGATCACGGCCTGTCGCTGGTCCTGGTGTCGCACGATATCGGTGTGGTCCGACAACTGTGCGACCGGTTGATGGTGCTCAAGGACGGGGAGGTGGTGGAGCGGGGCGCGACCGACGAGGTGCTGCGCGATCCCCGGCACCCCTGCACCAGGGCGTTGCTCGACGCCGTGCCCCAGCTGCCCGGGGAGGTCGGGTGAGCACCTTCAAGCTGGGGTTCCACCTGCGCGGCGACCCCGACCCGCGCAAGCTCCTGGACGTCTTCGCCGCGGCGGGCCGGCTCGGCTTCGACGGCGGGTGGATCGGCACGCACCTCTCCTCGCCGCTGGTGTTCCTCGGTGCGGCGGCCGTGCGGGCACCCGGTCTGCGGCTGGGCGCGGTGGCGGCCACCTTCGCGCACCCGCTGCGGCTGGCCGAGGACGCCGCCGTGCTCGACGCGTTCAGCGGCGGCCTGCTCGAACTGGGCGTGGACGAGCCGGCGGCGGTCCGCGCCGCCCTGCGCGGCGAGTCGCGGCTGCCGGCCGCGCCCGCCCTGGCCGACCGGATCTGGCGGCGCGCGGCGGACACCGGCGACGCCGCCCGGGTCGGCCGTGACGGCGACGGCCTGCTGACCGCCGAGCGGCGGATCGCGCTGGCCTACGCCGAGGCGGCCCGCCGCCCCCGGTTCGCGGTGCCCGAGCCAGGCCTGGTCGACCTGCTCAACGCGCAGAGCTGGTTCCTGCCCGAGATCACCCTGGTCGACGTGGACGCGGCGGTCGAGGAGCTGAGCCGGCTGGCCACCGTGATCGCCCCCGCGCTCGGCTGGCGGCGCTGAGGGTGGGCGCTGAGGGCCGTTGGTGGTGCCGGTCGACCAGCAGCCGCCACAGGTGGTGCGGCCCGAGGAGGCCGGGCCGCCCGGCGGTGCGCGGGTTCTCGACGTGGACCGGTCGGGTGATCCACGATGGGGCGTCGGGAAGGGGGTCGCGGTGGGCGAACTGCCGCGCGAGGCGTCCGTGGTGATCATCGGCGGCGGTGTGGTCGGGGTGAGCGCCGCGTTCCACCTGGCCGAGGCCGGGGTGTCCGACGTCGTGCTGCTCGAACGCGCCGAACTCGGGTCCGGCTCGACGTGCAAGGCGGCCGGCGGGGTGCGCGCCCAGTTCTCCGACGAGGTCAACATCCGGCTCGGCGCGCGCAGCCTCGACGCGTTCGCCCGGTTCGGCACCCGGCCGGGGCAGGAGATCGACCTGCACCGGGTCGGCTACCTGTTCCTGCTCACCGACGAGGACGACGCGGCCGCGTTCGAGCGCCACGTCGTGCTGCAGAACCGGCTCGGCGTGCCCAGCCGGATGGTCGACCCGCGCACCGCGCGCCGGCTGTCGCCGCTGGTCGAGGTGGACGACGTGGTCGCCGCCGCGTTCTCGCCGGACGACGGCCACTGCACGCCCGAATCGGTCGTCCTGGGCTATGCGGTGGCGGCGCGCAGGCTCGGCGCGCGGCTGCTGACCGGCACGTCGGTGCTCGGCCTGCGGGTCGTCGGCGACGAGGTGCGCACCGTGCTGACCGACCGGGGCCCGATCCGCGCCGGCACCGTGGTCTGCGCGGCCGGCGCGTGGTCGCGGGAGATCGGCGCGCACGCCGGCGTCGACCTCCCGGTCACCCCGGTCCGGCGGCAGGTCCTGGTCACCGCGCCGATCCCGGACCTGCCCGGCGCGCTGCCGATGACCATCGACTTCGGCACCTCGTTCTACTTCCACCGGGAGGGCCGCGGCCTGCTGCTGGGCATGTCCGACCCGACCCAGGAGCCCGGTTTCCACCTGACCTACTCGCCCGACTGGCTGCCCCGCCTCACCGACGCGATGGCCCGCCGCGCGCCGCGCCTGCTCGACGCGGGCGTGCACCGGGGCTGGGCGGGCCTGTACGAGGTGACCCCGGACCACAACGCCCTGATCGGCCGCGCCGACTCGCCGTCGAACTTCCTCTACGCGACCGGCTTCTCCGGCCACGGCTTCCTCCAGGCCCCGGCGGTCGGCGAGGTGCTCCGCGACCTGCACCTGGGCCGAACCCCGTTCGTGGACGTCACACCGCTGTCGGCCGGGCGGTTCGCCGGCGACGCCCCGATCCGCCCGGAGGCGCACATCGTGTGACGGTCAGTGCGTTGACCACGACCTCGTGCGGCCCGTGGAACCACAACGTGACGTCCGCGACGTCGTCGCCGCACCCGACCGCCGCGTGGAGCACCGACCGCGCCCGGATCCCGAACGCCGCCAACCCGTCGCGCACCTGCTCGTCGGCCAGTCCCGCCGGACGGTCACGCACGCCGCGTCACAGCCAATCGCGCCGCTTGAACGTCACGTAGAGCCCGCCGGACATCAGCAGCATCGCCGCCGTCGACACCCAGAACCCCCACGCCTCGCCGAACCCGGGGTAGGGCACGTTCTGCCCGTAGAACCCGGTGACGGCGGTCGGGACGGCGATGATCGCGGCCCAGCCGGTGACCTTCTTCATGATCAGGTTGAGCCGGTTGCCCTGGATGTTGAGCTGGGTCTCCCGGATGGTCGCGACCATCTCGCGCAGCGACTCGGTCCACTCGCTCGCCCGCAGCACATGGTCGTAGACGTCCTGGAAGTACGGCATCAGCCGGGAGTCGACCAGGTCGTGGTCGCGGCGCATCAGCCCGTTGACGACCTCCCGCATCGGCAGCACCACCCGCCGCAGCGTCACCAGCGACTTGCGCAGCGCCAACGCCCGCCGTTGCAGGTCGACGTCGTTCGGGCGCTCCGCGAACACCTGGTCCTCCAAGTGCTCGATGTGCTCGTCCAGCGCCTGCACGGCCTCGAAGTGGCTGTCGACCACGCAGTCCAGCAGCCCGTGCGCCAGGTACCCGACACCGCTCGCGGCCAGGTCCGGCGACTCGTCCCACCGGGCCACCACCAGGTCCATGTCGAACCGGTCGTCGTCGCGCACGGTCACCAGCGCCCGCCTGGTCACGAACGCGGACAGCTCGGAGTGCTCCAGCCGCCCGGTCGACTCGTCCAGCCGCACCGCGTAGGCGGACAGGAACAGGTGCGTGTCGTACTGGTGCAGCTTGGGGCGCTCGTGGGCGTGCAGGGCGTCCTCGACGGCCAGCGCGTGCAGGCCCAGCTCGTCGGCGAGCCCCGCGAGCTCGTCCTGGGACGGCCCGCACAGGTCGATCCACAGCACGACGCCCTCGTCGTGCAGGTGCCGCGCGACCTCGCGGACCGGGAGCCCCTCGGCCTCCAGCACCCCGTGCCGGTACAGGCGTGTCCGTGCCATCGGCCCAGGGTAGATCAACTCGGCCTGGTCCGACGGGTGCGCGAGCGCCGCCGGTGGAGTCCGGGCTGGACGTCCTCACCGCACGGCGGGTTCCATCAGCAGGTCGCGCACCGCGCGCCGGGGCGTGGGCGGGACCGGCGAGCCGAACCCGATCCGCAGCACCGCCTGCGGCACCACCATCCCGCCCAGCGCGCGGCGCAGCTCGTCGCGGACCGGCCGGACCTCGATCGGCTGCGACAGGAACGACGCCGACAACCCGAGCGTGGTCGCGGTCAGCAGCACCCGCTGCAACGCCTGCCCGGCCTGCAACCCGCCCAGCGCGCCGTCGTAGAACGAGCACAGCACGACCACCAGCGGGTCGGGCTCGAAGTCCTTGCCGGGCCCGCGCTCGCCGGCCCGGAAGTCGCGCAGCGCCCACTCGTCCTGCGGCGCGGGCCGGATCCCGGCCGACTCGACCGGCACCCCGCCGTCGTGCGGCCGCCCGCCCGTCCACGCCGCCAACTCGGCCTGCACGCCGTCGTCGTCGGCCTGCGCCCGGTGCGCGCGGGCCACCATGCCCCGCACCCGGGAGCGCTGGTCGTGGTCGGTCACGACGTGCAGCCAGGACCGCTCCCGCTCGGCCGCCCGGACCAGCGCCTGCCGGTGCGCCACCGGCACCGGCACGTCGCGGAACGGGGTGCGGTTGGTCCGCCGCGCGGGCACCGCCGAGAGCAGCGCGCGGGTCTCCTCGTCGACCGGGAACCGCCCGCCCCGGCGCACCTCGGCCACCGCCGAGTCCGGCAGCAGCGACACCATCGGCCGGACCCCGCGCGACTGGAGCGCCAACCGCAGGTTGAACAGCGCCGCGCCGCACGCCAGCCGCAGCTCCCGGTCGTCCGGGTCGGTGGCGGGCAGCCGGCGGGTCGGGTCGGGGTGCAGCTCGATCAGGTCCGGCCCGAGCCGGAACCGCCACGGCTGCGTGTTGTGCACCGAGGGGGCCAGGGTGGCGGTGGCGAGCACCTCGACCACCGCGTCCGCGTCCAGCCCGAGCGCACCAGTCACCCCGTCCATCCCCGACACCTCGACTCCCGTGCTCGGACCGGAACCCGCCCCGGTCCCTCGGACCACCCCGTCCACTGTCGGCCCGGGGGTGGCCGGTTCCCACGGTCGAAGGTCCCTACCGGGTCGGGACCGGCGGACTTGGCGGTGCGCCGCGGCCGTGGAACGCTACGGTCCGTGGTCGGAGCCGAGGACGTGCCGCGCCGCCTGCTCAGCGGGCTGCGGCTGGACGAGCTGCTGGACGAGATGCGCGAGCGCCTGACCGAGATCGGCTCGACGCGCGACAAGATGCAGCGGCTGCTCGACGCCGTCCTGGTGGTCGGGGCGGGCCTCGAACTGGACTCCACGCTCCAGCGGATCGTCCAGGCCGCGGTGGAGCTGGTGGGCGCGCGCTACGGCGCGCTGGGCGTGCTGGGCACCCGCGACGACCTGGCGGAGTTCGTCTACGTGGGCATCGACCCCGACACCCGGTCCCACATGGGCCACCTGCCGGAGGGCAAGGGCCTGCTGGGCGTGCTGATCAAGGACCCGCAGGTGATGCGCCTGCACGACCTGACCGCGCACGACCTGTCCGTCGGCTTCCCGGCCAACCACCCGCCGATGCACAGCTTCCTGGGCGTCCCGGTGCGCGTGCGCGACGAGGTGTTCGGCAACCTGTACATCACCGAGAAGGCCGAGGCGGCCGACTTCACCGCCGACGACGAGGTGGTCCTGTCGGCGCTCGCGGCGGCGGCCGGCGTGGCGATCGAGAACGCGCGCCTGTTCGAGCGCTCCCGGATGCGCGAGCGGTGGCTGGAAGCCGCCGCCGAGATCAACACGGTGCTGTTGGGCGGCGCGTCGGCGGACGACGCGCTGCACCTGATCACCCAGCGCACCCGTGAGCTGTCGGCGGCCGCCATGTCGCTGATCGTGCTGGCCGAGGACGGCGACCGGCTGCGCATCGCGTCCGGTGCCGGCGCGCACGTCGAAGCCCTGGTGGGCCAGGTGCTGGCGGCCGGTGGCACGGTGGCCGGCGAAGTGCTGGGCTCGGGCACCCCGATGCTGGTGGAGGACCTGCGCGGACGCCTGGGCGAGACGTCCGTCGCCGTCGGTCCGGGCGTCGTGGTGCCGCTGCGCACCGGCACCACCGTGCACGGGGTCCTGCTCGCCGCGCGGGAGAAGGGCAGCGCGCAGTTCGGCGCGGACCAGGTCCCGCTGCTGGCGTCCTTCGCCGACCAGGCCGCCGTGGCGTTGGAGTTCGCCGAGAACCAGCGGGCCCGGCGGCTGGTGGACGTCCTCGAGGACCGCGACCGCATCGCCCGCGACCTGCACGACCACGTGATCCAGCGGCTGTTCGCCACCGGCATGAGCCTGCAGGGCGCGCTGGCGTCCATCCAGCAGCCCCGGATCCGGGAACGGGTGGAGCGCGCCGTCGCGCAGCTGGACGAGACCGTGCTGGAGATCCGCACCTCGATCTTCGACCTCCAGGCCTCCGACGACGTGCCGGGCCTGCGCAGGCGCCTGCTGGACCTGGTGTCGGAGGTGACCGCGGACGCGGCCGTCACGCCCACCGTGCGGATGACCGGCACGGTGGACAACTCGGTGCCCGACGACATCGCCGAGCACGCCGAAGCGGTGGTCCGCGAGGCGGTCAGCAACGTGGTCCGCCACGCGCGGGCCACCGAGCTGACCGTGACGGTGGAGGCGGGCGACCACCTGACCGTGACGGTGGTCGACAACGGCGTGGGGATGCCCGGCCAGGTGGCCCGCAGCGGCCTGCACAACCTGCAACGCCGGGCGACCGCGCTGGGCGGCACCCTCTCCGTGGCGCCCGACACCGCCGGCGGCACCCGTCTGTCCTGGCAGGTCCCCCTGGCCTGACCGCGGGACGGCCGCGCGCCGGCCGTCGACGGGGAAGGCGGGGTCAGGACCAGTCGGCGCAGGGCACGACGGTGAACCCCCGGCTGGGGAAGACGGCGTCCACGAAGAAGTCGTGCATCGCCTGGTCGGCGTCGGCGCAGCCGTCGCGCAGGACGGTCACGTGGTAGCCGCGGTCGGCCGCGTCGTAGGCGGTCGCGGCGACCATCGCGCTGGTCGCGACCCCGGCGATCACGACCGTGTCGACCTTGCGGGCGCGCAGCACGATGTCGAGGTCGGTGCCGGCGAACGCGCTGGCGCGGCGTTTGAGCACGACCACGTCCTCGTCGGCGACCGGGAGATCGACCACGGTCCCGGCCGAGCCCTCGTGGAAGGCGTCTCCGGCGTCGAAGAACCCCCGGTACAGCGCGTTGTCCGGCGGCAGGTCGGCCCCGTTGGGGCGGAAGGCGATGTGCACGAACACCACCAGCGCGCCGGCCGCACGGGCACGGGGCAGCAGCTCGGTGATCGGCGGCAGGACCTGTCGGGCGAACGGGAAGTCGCCCGTGATGCCGCGCTGGAGGTCGCCGATGATCAGTGCGGTGGTCAAGACTGGCTCCCGTGATCGCGAAGGTCGGCAGTGCGCGGTTGAAGCTACCTGCCGGGCCTCGATGCGATTGCCGGACTCGGTACGTTGGGGTGGCTTGCCGAATGTGCGAGCCGAAGTGTGCGAGCCGACGTCGTTCAGGGAGGCCGGGTGGGTGTGCCGGCGGGTGGGGGTCCCGCGGTGCCGGAAGGGGTGTCGCGCGCGGCGACCCGGGTCGACTGGGGCAGGGCGTCGATCCGCGCCGACCCGGACCACAAGAGCGCCGCCGGCCGGTACGGCGTGATCAGCGCCTTGACGGCCGCCGGTGTCGACTCGGCGCACATCAGCGTCTACTACGACGAGGACGATCACGGCGTGTACTGGGTGGTCGACCCGCGACGAGGCCGCAGTGTCGTGTTGACCGACGACACGGAGAGCTACGCGGGTTGGCTGGAAGGGCCGTGGCCGTTCGTCGCCATCTTCCGCGACGCGGCCGGTGTCGTCCGCACCGACGTCGACCTCTCCCTCGACACCCTGCTGACCCGGACCATCGCGTGGTGCACCGACCGGTAGCGCCCGGCGGGTTGGCCGGCCGGCGTAACGGGTAGCACCTCAACGCCCGTGGTGTGCGGGCGGATGACGGAGGCGGGAGGCGGGGGCATGGGGTTGGCGGACTCCTCCCGTGAGCGGGGCGAACCGGCGTCGGCGGCCGAGGGCGGGCACCACGACCTGGTGGCGCAGCCGCACCGGGGCGACGAGGAGGGGCCGGTCGCCGAGGCCGAGGCCATCGCGGCCGAGATCAGCACCCCGCAGCAGCCGCTGGGCCGGCCCGGCAAGCCGCTCAACCACCGCTCGCCGTTCTTCGTCGGCATGCTCGGTGCCGCCGGCGTGGCCACCACCTACCTGCTGGCCCAGCTGGTGGTCACCGCGCAGGACATGCTGGTGTTGTTCGGCCTGGCGTGGTTCATCGCGATCGGGCTGGAGCCGGGGGTGTCCTGGCTGGTCGGCCGCGGCCTGCCGCGCTGGGCCGCGGTGACGGCGGTGTTCGTCGGGGTGCTCGGGCTGGTGGGCGGGTTCCTGGCCGCGGCGATCCCGGTGATCGTCGACCAGGCCGGGCAGTTCACCGACCAGGTCCCCGGGCACCTGCGGGCGTTGCAGGACAGCCACTCCACGCTCGGGCAGCTGGAAACGCGCTTCGGGATCCGCGAGCGGGTGGAGAGCCTGTTCACCGGCGGCTCCCAGGACTGGATGAGCGGCGTGCTCGGTGCCGGGCAGGCGGTGCTGGGCGCGCTGGGCGACTTCCTGGTCGTGATGGTGCTGATGGTGTACTTCCTGGCCGACCTGCCGCGCATCCGCCAGGGCCTGTACCGGCTGGTGCCCCACTCGCGCCGGCCGCGGGTCATCCTCATCGGTGACGAGATCTTCGCCAAGGTCGGCGGCTACGTCCTGGGCAACCTGGCCATCTCGCTGATCGCCGGCGTGCTGACCTTCCTGTGGCTGCTGGCCTTCGGCGTCCCCTACGCCCTGCTGCTGGCCGTCACCGTCGCCCTGCTCGACCTGGTCCCGGTCGTCGGCGCGGCGCTCGGCGCGATCATCGCGAGCCTGGTCGCCTTCACCGTCTCGCCGACCGCGGGCCTGGCCACCATCGGGTTCTTCCTGGCCTACCAGGTGATCGAGGACTACCTGCTGGTGCCCCGGATCATCGGCCGCGCGGTCAAGGTCCCCGCCCTGGTCACGGTGATCGCGGTGCTGCTGGGCGGCGCGCTGCTGGGCGTGGTCGGCGCGCTGGTCGCCATCCCGATCGCGGCGGCGCTCCTGCTCGTCCTGCGCGAGGTCACCTTCCCGCGCCTGGACAAGGCATAGGACCCGCCTGCACGCCGTTCGGCGTACTGGCACAGGTCGACCCGCCGGGCCCCGCTCAGCCGGCCGGGATCGAGACGGCGATCTCGTCGCCGAGCCGGGCGCCGTCGGTCAGTTCGAGCTCGTCGCCGCTCCAGAAGCGGCCGGGGTCGTACCAGTTCGGGTTGCGGTCGGCCGGGAGCAGCCCCATCGCCTGGTAGGTCACCGCCACGACCTCGGCGCAGTACGCCGTCTCCAGCTCGGCGTCCGACCGCTTGCGCAGCGGGACGCGGCCGCGCAGCCAGCGCGAGGCCAGCCGGGCGGAGGAGGGGAACGGCGTGCCGTCCATCCGCGCGATCGTGCGCAGGACGGCGTCCTCGGCCGCGCGGGTGACCGGGTGGTCGAGCTGCCGCAGCCAGGCGCGCTGCCCGTACTTGCGCGCCCAGGTCAGCACGGCCTCGCGCAGGTCGTGCAGCTGCGCGCCGCGCTGCTGCTTCCCGGCCCACAGGTCGGGCAGCGACCGGCCCAGCTCGGCGTGCCACATCAACGGCGGCAGGTCGTCGATCACCACCGACATGCCGACGTGGTTGACCGGGCTGTTGGTCAACGCCTGGATGGCCCGGTCGGCGGCACTGCGACCGCGGAACACCCAGACGTCACCGGTGCGCGTCGCGTCGAGAGCCTCGTCCAAGGAGATGCCTGCCACGGGCAGTAGCCTAGGCACATGCGTTGGTGGAAGCTCGCAGGCCTGGCCGCGTTCGTCGGAGTCGCCGCGACCGGGGCCGTGGTCGCACGCGCCGAACGACGTCGTCGCGCCTACACCCCGGACCAGATCCGCGAACGCCTCCACGCCCGCCTGGCGGAGGCCGACAAGCCCGCCGGCTGACCTCGGGCCGGCGACGACGTGGTCCTTCGACGTCACCGGCCCTCCTCGGTCACGGCTACCGCGTGAACCCCTTCCACCACGGGTGCGCGCCGCTCGCTCGGGAGCCCGGAGTCGCGGCCGCCGCCGACGGGATGGGGAGTTCGGGGGAGTCGGCGGGCGCGCAGCGGGTGCCGTCGGCCGGTGCGCGCAGCGAGATCAGGTAGCGGTCCGCCGCGTCGCGCACGCAGTCCGTGCGGATGTACGAGCCGTGGCCCCAGCCCTCGTAGGTCAGCAGCACGGTCGTGCCCCGGGTCTGGCGGTGCAGGGACTTCGCCCAGCCGTAGCCGGTCGACGGGTCGTGCAGGTTGTTCAGCAGCAGGATCTTCGGCGCGTCGTCGAGGCGCGGCCGCTGCTGCGGGTTGGTCGCGTCGGGCAGGCCCACGCAGCCGTGCACGACCTGGTGCCCGAGGAACGCGCGGGACATGTGCGGTGCGATGTCGTCGGCGCGGCGGAGCAGGCTCGTGTACTCCCGCAGCGAGCGCGGCCGGATCTGCCAGTCCTGGCAGAACACCGGGACGAACGGGAAGGCGGTCGCTTCCCCCGACACCCCGGACACGCCCGACACGCCAGACACCCCAGACACCGCCGGCGCGGTCCGGCCCGCAGGGGCGGCGGTGCGCGCGCGGGCGACCAGCCACTCCGAGAGCTGGGTCCAGCTCGGGTCGTAGAACGACAGCAGCGCGTAGTCGATGATCTGGCTCGCGGACACCGGCCGCGAGGGGTCGCCCGGCTCGGAGATCTCGCCCCGGTCGGCGCGGGCGATCAGGTCGTCCCAGAACGCGCCGACGTCCTGGCCGTGCAGCGCGCAGGCCGGCTTGGCGTCGCACCACTCCACGAACTCGCGGAACGAGTCCTCGGCGGCGGTCGCGGTGCCCTCGTTGAAGCTCCACGCGTCGAGGCTGTGGTCGAGGTTCGAGTCGCTGACCATCGCGCGCAGGTTGCGGCCGTACCGCTCGGCGTACTGCTGGCCGATCAGCGTGCCGTAGGACAGGCCGTAGTAGCTGATCTTCCGCTCGCCGAGCGCCCGGCGGATCGCGTCGAGGTCCTCGACCACGGCCTTCGAGTCGGAGTGGTCGAAGATCGGGCCGCTGCGCTTGCGGCAGTCGGCGGCCAGTTCGCGGTTGTAGCGGCCCAGCGCCTGGAAGCCGGCCTGCGTCGTCGGGTAGGTCGACGGGCGGCGGGCGATCAGGTCGGTGGAGCAGGTGATCGGCGCGCTGCGCCCGACGCCGCGCGGGTCGAACCCGACGATGTCGAACCGCTGCTGGACCTGCGGGCTGAACCAGTAGGGCGCGGCGAAGGCGAACTCGACCCCGGACGGCCCGGGACCGCCGGGGTGGATCACCAGGCTGCCGACGCGGTTGGCCGGGTCGGTCGCCTTGCGCCGGGCCAGGGCGAGGTCGAACTTCGCGCCGTGCGGCTCGGCCCAGTCGACCGGCAGTCGCAGCGTGCCGCACTCCACCTCGGGGAGTTCCGGGCACGGGCTCCAGTCGACGGCGGCGGGCCGGAAGTCGTCCTCCGGCGCGGCCGAGGCCACGGCGGCCGGCGTCACCGTCACCGTCGCCACGACGAGCGCGAACACGGCGGCCAGGCCACCGAGCGCCCGGGATGTCGATCCCACAGTTGTCCTCCGAACTCCCACCGCCCATTGGGTCAACGAAGTGTTCAGGAGTAGGAAAGCGGACACAATCGGCTCAACGGACCCACTCCCAAGGGTGAGCAGGACTGAAAAGATGATCACGTTCGGTGGGCGGTCTGACGTGCGACACCGAGGCGGGCTGCCCGGTCAGGTCCCCGGAGCCGAGTCGTCCGAGCAGCCGACGACGAGGCGGTACCGCGTGCCGCCGAGGTCGAGCACGACCGAGAAACCGTCCTCGGACAGCGGGACGTCCTGGGCGGCGTAGAGCTTTGAGCGGCCCGGGACCGAGATCCGCACCAGCCCGACCCACTCCTTGAGGTGGTGCGGCAGCCAGCGGTGGTGGAACGCCGACAGCGTGGTGTCCGCCAGCTCGACGGCTCCGCCGGTGAACCAGTGCGACGGTGGGCCCTCCACCAGCCAGACCGTGCGACCGGGCAGGCGTCGCAAGGCGAAGTCGGTCGTCGTTCCGTCGGACTCCACTCGCAGCACGTCCCACTGGTCGCTGAACGACGGCGTCACCCCAGCAGCAGGATGATCGCCACGATCGTGATCGCCATCAGGCCGCAGAGCACCAGCAGGACCACCGGGTGCCGGCTCCGCTCGTCCGACTCGTGCTCCCCGGTCGGCGGGATCGGCTCCGGTACCGGTGGCCTCGGGCGGGCTTTTCCCGGGGCCGCCGGTGCCGGCAGGGGGACCGGCCGCTCCCCGAGGGCGCCGCCGGAGCGCTGCACCAGCAGGGCGAGCGGTTCGTCGGCGGGGTCGGCGAGCACCGGGAAGCCGGTCAGCCCGTCCAGCACGTCCTCTTCGCGGCAGTAGTTCGCGAGCACCGCCCGGCCCGGTGCGCCGTCGAGCAGTTCGCGCACGCGGTGCGTGAAGGCCGTCCGGCTGGGTGCCGCGTCGGCCGGCCCCGCCCACCTGGGCAGGTCGGTCCGGTGCCCGTCGTCCACCGCCTCGGGCGCGGGCAGGGCGCGCAGCCCCTCGCGGAACGCGGCCTCGACCAGTCGCCGGGTGGCTTCGTCGGGCGTGGCCCGCCACTCGGTGATCAGCCGCCCGTCGGGCGGGAAGGCGGTCGACAGTGCACGCGCCACCTGGCCGTCCTGCCCGGTCGACCAGAGCGCGACCAGTCGCGGCAGCAGGGCCAGGTCGTCGTCCTCGCCGTGCGGGCCCTCCACGACCACGACGAGGCTGATCGCGGTGCCGCCCGGCCCGACGGCGGAGATGGCGACGGGGGAGAGGTAGAGCCGCCAGCCGGCGTCGTCGGACTCGACGATGAGCGACGGCAGCTGGAAGTTGGTCGCGTCCCGGTACCCGCGCCACCAGAACCGCGCGGGCTGCGCGCCGAGGAAGGCGAACTCCTCCCGCATCCCGGTGCCGCGCGTCATCACGTGCACGCGCATCCCGGCCGCCGGGCTCACGGCGTGCACACCCGTTTCGAGTACTGGCGGCGGGCGAAGTCCTCCACCACCTCGTTGAGCGCCTGCAACTGCTCCAACGCCCGCCGGTGGCCGGCGTCGAGCGCCTTCGCCTGGCCCGACTCCCTGGTGTACTCGCCGAGCCGGCGCAGGCCGAGCCCCTGGAGCAGCGCTTGGCGGCGGTCGAGGAAACCGCGGAACTGCTCGTCGCCGTACATGCCGGCGAGCGCCCGGTCCACCGTGCGGAAGGTGTTGCCGACCAGGCCGCGATCCCGCTCGGCGATCCGGCCCGCGTCCTGCGCCTGCACGGCCAGCGCTCGGGCACGGGCCTCCTCGGCGCTCTTGCGCGCGGCGAGCAGGGTCCGGCACAACGCGATGAGCACGTCCTCGACGCCGACGATCGACAACGTCGGCCGCCCGCGCACCATGAACCGCCCGTCGAACCGGAGGTGCGTGTCGGCGTCGGGGACCCAGGTGCCGGACACGCGCTCGACGCAGCCCAGCGTGTCGACCGGCGTGTACAGCACCTCGACGTCGCCGCCGGCCTCCTCCTCGATGGCGTTGAGCACGTCGAGGTACACCGTCTTGAACCGGTCGTACAGCTCGTCGGACCGGTCGCGCCGGCCGCCGTTGTCGGCGAAGTACGACTCGCACTTGACCGGCACGAACAGCGCCAGCGCCGGCGCGTCGGCGTTCGCGGCGCGGCCGCGGGCCCACTGCCGGGCGACCTGCGCCACGTCGTAGGTGTCCAGCAGCAGTGGGACCGCGCCGCGCTGGGGGTCGGTGACCGCCTCCACCAGGACGGTCGCGTCCACCGGGATGATCAGCACCGAACTGCGCAGGATGAACTCCTCGACCGCCTTCCAGTCGCCCTCGCTGGTCAGCGGCCGGTTCGCCGGGTCGAGCCAGCCGCCCGGGAAGTCCAGCATCCGCAGCGCGACGCCCTGGTCGGACGGGCCGTCGGCGTCGCCGCCGGGGTCGAGCAGCAGCTCGAACGACACGGTCTCGTGGTTCGGGGCCAGCGCGCCGGGCGTGAAGCGGCCGGACTGGAGCAGCTGGTCGAGCGCCCGCGCGTGCTGCGCCATCTTGACCTCGGTCGGCCGGTCGTTGGCGCGGATCGTCACCGCGGAGGAGGCGAGCAGGCGCTGGCCGTCCCGGAAGATCGAGCTGATCAACGACGTCTTGCCGACCCGGGACGGGCCGAGCAGGCCGATCTCGAACAGCAGCTGGTTGCCGGTCACGCGGTCCTCCGGTCGGCCAGTGCCCCGGCGATCTGCTCGGCGAGCAGCGCCACGCGCGCGGCCCGCCGGCGCTCGGTCTCCAGCCGGTCGAGCTCGTCGGACCACAGCCGGTGCCGGTAGGTGCGGGCCAGCCGGGCGAACTCGGGCTCGGAGCGGCCCGAGCGGATCAGCTCGTCCTCGAACTGCTCGACGGCCGCGTGCACGACCAGCGACGGCACCACCGCGTCGCGCTGGAGCGCCAGCATCGTCTCGTAGGCGGCCTGCTCGGTCAGCTCGGCCAGCCGCGACTCCAGCCGGTCCAGCCCGGCCTCGTCGGAGGTGACCACGAGCTGCGCCATCGGTTCCCCGGTGAGCGGGTCGATGCCCTCCAGGTTGAAGCCGTCCAGCGCGGCGCGCACCCGGGGGTGCAGCTGCGTCCGGTAGTCCAGCCGGGTCTCCAGCAGGTCGGCGACCGCGTCGCGCAGCGTGCGGCAGGAGGCGTCCTCGAAGACCTTCGCCAGCAGCCGCAACGCGTCCTCGCCCCGGGCCGCGCCGAGCAGCGGCCCGAGGACGCCGGTGAACGCCTCGGCGACGCTGTCCCACGTCTGGTGCAGCAGGGTGGCGAAGTAGGCGTCGATCCGGCTGAACCGCTTGCTGATCTCGACCCGGAGGCGGCTCATCTCCTCGGCCACGAAGGGGCTGGTGTTGCGGGCCGCGCCGATCTCCAGCAACGCCCGTTCGCGCCACTTCTCCGCGCCCAGCCCGAATCCGTCCCCGATCCACTCCCGGATCTCGGTGAAGACCGCGGTCACGGAGTCGAGGTAGGCGTCGTTGTCACCGGTGTCCCGGGCTTGGAGCTGCAACCGCGACACCAGTCGCCGCAGGGCGAACGACACCCGTTGCCGCAGCGCGCGGGCCTCGCTGCCGACCAGCTCGACCGCTTCGTGCTCGACGGTGGCGAGGTCGCCGGTGGCCTCGACCAGCGCTGGCAGTTCGAGGTCGACCAGTTCGGCGGTGCCGGCGGCGCGCCGCATCGCGGCGGCGACGACCTCGTCGTCCATGGCGCCCAGCGTCGTCACGAGGTCGGACAGCAGCGGCAGGAGGATCGAGCGCTCGACGTCCTCGCGGTCCTTCAGGTCGGCTTCTACCAAGGTGAAGTACTGGCCGTCGACACCGGCGTTCACGTCGGCGAGGATCCGGTCGCGCAGGACCGCCACCCGTTCCCGCTCGACACCGGTGTTCAGCACGATCCGCACGAAGTCCTTGGGGCTGCGCACATCGCCGCGGGCCACGTCGAGGAGCTTCAGGGTGCGCTGGTCGGCCTTGCCGAAGTAGGAGCTGTCCCGGCTGGCGGCGGTCACCAGCAGCACGACGTCGATGCCGTGGCGCAGGCCCGCGACGTGGCTCTCCTCCGCGCCCGCGGCGAGTTCGCCCAGACCGGGCAGGTCCACCAGGGTCAGCCGGTGGACCTCCTCCTGCGGGAACGTGCACTCGATGACCGCTTCCCGGACGGCGAGGTAGCGGCGGTCGACCACACCGGCTTTCTCCTCGTCGTTGGTCGGGTAGGCGACGTACGGGCGCAGCCGGTCGACGTCCACGACCAGGTCCTGCCCGTCGAGCAGGCCGGCGTAGGAGTCGAGCGTCGCCTGCATGCGGCGCAGGCGCTCGTACAAGCCGACGGCGCTGTGCCGTTCGACGTCGTCCTCGGACGGGACCGGGTAGTGCCGTTCGCGGAACTCGGCGAGGGTTCGCGGGGCTCCGGCGATGCCGAGTTCCGCGTGGTAGGGCGCGATGACCTCGGCGAGGAACGAGTCGGCGGTGTGCGTGGTGAGCACGGCGCGCCGGGCCGTCGAGTGGACGATCCGGCTGCGGACCGCGGTGACGGGGACGTCCGGGCCGGTGGGGATCTGCTCGTCGGACAGCCCGGAGATCGACTGGAGCAGGGTGCTCTTGCCGACCCGGGCGCGGCCGCTGACCCCGACGCACAGGTTCTCGCGGGCCAGCCGGGACTCCACCGCCGACAGGGCGTCCAGCGCTTCCCCGACCCGGGTCGCCAGGCCCGCGAACCGGCTGCGCGCGTCGTCGTCGCCGATGTCGTGCAGGGAACCGACCGATTCGGCGATCACCCGCCACCGCGCCGCCTCCGCGCGCACCTCGGGTAACCGCTCGCGCCTGCGGCGCAGCACCTCTTCGATGCCGGTCGCCAACTCGCCCATGGACACTCCCCGCTCCGGATCGGGCGCGGTGCCCGACGAACGCGTCCGGGCCTGACGGTCGTGAGTTCGAACCGGTGCGCCGGGGCGTTACACGCGGCGATTGTGCTGGACGAACCGCACCGGCCAGGCGCAGTTTTGCGGATCCGGCCGGGCGATCTGTCCGTTCTTCGGCTGTCCCCCGTGGGGGAACCGCTGTCAGCGCCGGAATTCCACCTCCGGGTAGCGGGGTGACGGGCCGTCGAGCAGGTGCTCGGCTCGGCCGCGCAGGAAGCGGTCGAAGAACGCGGCCAGGTACGTGCGCTGCGCCTCGACGGAACGGGCCGGGTCGATCGTGCCCACGTGGCGGCTGACCTGCTCGGGGGTGAGCAGGCCCGCCGCGCCCAGCCGCGGCACGAACACCTGGCGGTCGCTGAACGACGGGTGGTTCGAGCCGCGCAGCAGCAGGTCGAGCTTCCAGCCGCGCTGGTTGCGCCAGAACGAGGCCAGCGACGGGTCGGTCCGGTGGCTCAGGCCGCTCTGCTCGCTGCCCATCAACAACACCGGGCGGTCCAGGCCCTCCACGGCCACCGGCGGCAGCACCTCGCCGTACGGGTCGTAGGACAGCCCGCTGTCGAGATCGGCCCCCGCGCGCACGCGGCGGTCGTGGTACATGAGCTCGATCGCGGTCGCCCCGCCGGCCGACACGCCGAACATGCCGACTCTGGTCAGGTCGAGCGCGCCGGACACCGCAGGCAACGTCGCCAGCCTGTCGAGCACGAACCGCAGGTCCTTCACACGGGCGTCCATCGTCCGGCGGTGGAACTCGACGAACCACGGGTCGTCCAAGCCGGTCGGGACCGGCACCGACCCGACCTCGACCCGTCCGCCCGGGAACTCCACCTCGGCCGCCTCGTGGGTGTGGTCGACGGCCACCACCACGTACCCCCGGCTCGCCAGGTCCTCGGCCACCCCGGTGCCCAACGTCCGCGACGCCAGGTGGCCCGACGAGTACAGCACCACCGGGTACCGGCCACCGCGCCGGTCGACGGGCGCGCCTTCCCGGGCGTGCGTCGGGCCGGTCCAGTCGAGCGCGCCGCTCGGCAGCCCGATCTCCGGCAGGCGCCGGTCGGCGTGCGCTGCTTCGGCGGCCGTTCGGTACGGCGCGCGCGGCCGGTGCTCGGCCCGCCGCGCCGGGTACCACAGGCTCACCATCACCTCCCGGTACGGGCGATCGGCGACCCACGGATCGGGCCGGCTCCGGTCGACCAGGTGCGCCGTGGCGTGGCCGACCGGATGGGGCCCGGTCGGCGCGGGCAACCCGATCGCCACCTTCGCCCACTCCACCCCGACCTGCCCGGCACCGGCACCGGCACCGGCCTGCCACGCCGTCGACGTGACCGCGCCGGCGGTCAGCGCGACCACGACGAGCATCCGCCGTGTGGTTCCCCGCATGGTTTCCCCCTTCGCAGAACCGAACAGGGCGAGGATGCGGCACCGACCTTGAGAGGGCGCTGAGACCTGCCACCGGCGGTCCCGGTTGGGCCGTCCGGCCGTAGCAGTGGTCTAGACCTTGACCTAGCGTGGTCTGAACCATGCTGGCTGTGAGTGCGAGGAGGACCATGTCGAGGAAGAGGTGGGGTGCCGCCGTCGTAGCGGGTGCCCTGTTGACGGGGTTGTCGGTCGCCGTGCCGGCGGCCCAGGCTCACGACCACCGCGGCGGCAACGCCGTCCGCACGGTCGGGTACTACACGCAGTGGAGCCAGGCCGACCGCGGCATCCCGGCCCGCTACCTGGTCGAGAACGGCAGCGCCGCCAAGCTGACCCACCTCAACTACGCCTTCGGCCTCCTCGACGAGCAGGGCGGCTGCGTCAGCTCCGACCCGCGCGCCGACTACCAGCGGCTGTACTCGGCCGAGGAGTCCGTCAGCGGCAAGGCGGACAAGCCCGGCCAGGCGCTGGCGGGCAACCTGAACCAGCTCAAGCAGCTCAAGCAGAAGTTCCCCCGGCTGCGGGTCTACATCTCGCTCGGCGGGTGGATCGGGTCGGCGTACTTCTCCAACGCCGCGCTCACCCCGCAGTCGCGCGCGGCGCACGTGAAGTCGTGCATCGACCTGTGGCTCAAGGGCAACCTGCCGGGCGCGCCCGCCGGTGCGGCCAAGGGCGTGTTCGACGGCATCGACCTGGACTGGGAGTGGCCGTCCACCGAGGGCAACGTCGGCAACGTCGTGCGCCCCGAGGACAAGCAGAACTTCACCAAGCTGCTGCGCGAGTACCGCACGCAGCTCAACAAGCAGGGTGCCAAGGACCGCAGGGTCTACGACCTCACGGCGTTCCTGCCCGCCAACCGCGAGGCGATGGACCGCGGCTACGAGATGGCCGAGGTCTACAAGCTGCTGACCTTCGCCACCGTGCAGGGCTACGACTACCACGGCGCGTGGGAGAGGACCTCCAACCAGCAGTCCGCGCTGCGCGTTCCCGAAGGCGACCCGACCACGCCCAAGGACAGCGGCGAGATCGTCGTGGACGCCTACCTGGAGCGCGGTGCGCCCCGCCACAAGATCACGCTCGGCGTGCCGTACTTCGGTCGCGGCTGGACCGGTCTGCCGAACCAGAACAACGGCCTGTTCCAGCAGTCGACGGGCCCGGCACCGGGCAGCTACGAAGCGGGCTACGAGGACTACCGCACGCTCAAGCCCCTGCTGGCCGGCGGGAAGTTCAAGCTCTACCGCGACGACAAGGCCGGTCACGCCTACCTGTTCGACGGCACCACGTTCTGGAACTACGACGACCCGACCGAGCTGAAGCGCAAGGGCAAGTTCATCCGCGACCGCAAGCTCGGCGGCGCGATGATCTGGGCGCTGGACGGCGACACCCCGCAAGGTGAGCTGACCAAGGCCCTGGACGCCGGCCTGCGCCGACGTTAGACGCAACCGCGTGCACGGGGCGGGCCCTCATCGGCCCGCCCCGTGACCGTCACGCACCGGGCCTGCGGTCCGTCGTGGCGGCGAGGATGTCGTCGCCGGGCGGAACCGGCGTGACACCGAGCGCGTTCAAGCTTCTGTGCTGATCTTCATCGGTGTCATCCTGCTCGTGGTCCAGCTGGTCGTGGTCATCCGCTACGGGATGTCGGACGTGGGGGACGAAGGCGAGGCCAAGCGCCGCAAGGCGCTGATCGTGACCACCGTGCTCGTCCTGCTCACCTCGACCGCCCTGTTCCTCACCGCCTGACCGTCGGGGCCGGTCCACGGCCCTGGGGCCCAGCCGCAGCACGGCCCGATCCACGCCCGGCACGCGCTGGACCGGGCTACTCCGGCGTGGCTCGGACGAGCATCTTGCCGGTGTTCTCGCCTCGGAGCATGCCGAGGAACGCGTCGACGATGGTGTGGAAGCCGTCGGTCACCGTCTCGTCGGTGGTGACCGTGCCGTTCTGCACGTGCGGGACCAGGAAGTGTTCGAACTCCTCGCGGGCGTCGGGGTGGTCGCGGACCAGGAAGCCCTCCAGGCGGAGGCTCTTGCCGACGATGTCGAAGAGGTTGTGCGGCGCGGCCGGGGGAGTGTCGAGGGTGTTGTACTGGGCGACGGCACCGCACCAGGCGATCCTGCCGTGGTCGCGCAGCGCGTCGATGGCCGCCGCCAGGTGGTCGCCGCCGACGTTGTCGAAGCAGACGTCGACGCCGTCCGGGGCCGCCTTCGCCAGGGACGTCCGGACCGGGCCGTCGTGGTAGTCGAACGCGGCGTCGTAGCCCAGGTGCGTGGTCAGGTGCCGGACCTTGGCCGCCGAACCCGCGCTGCCGACGATCCGGCCCGCGCGCAGCAGTCGGGCGATCCGCCCGGTCGCGCTGCCGACGGCACCGGCCGCCGCCGAGATGAACAGGTCTTCGCCGGGCTGCAAGCGGGCGACGCGGGTCAGGCCGACGTACGCGGTCAGGCCGGTCCCGCCGAGGATGCCGAGGTAGGCGCTGAGCGGGACGCCGTCCGCCGGGGTGATCGGCCGCGCGTCCGCCTCGGTGAGCACGGCGTGCGTGCACCAGCCGTGCCGGTGCAGGACGACGGTCCCCACGGGCAGGGCCGGCGCCTTGGACTCGATCACGCGCCCCAGGGTGCGGCCTTCGAGGCCGAGGCCCTTCTCCCAGCCGCCGAAGTCCATCAGTTCCCGCATGTACGGGTCGACCGACAGGTAGATGTTCTCGACGAGCACCTGTCCGTCGTCGGGGCCGGCCAACGGCTCGGTGACGAACGTGAAGTCCTCCGGGCGTGGCTCGCCCCGGGGGCGACGCACCTGGCGGACGGCGGTGGCACTGCGGGTCACGGGCTCTCCTTCGCGGGAACGGGCTGGTGGGGACCGTAGGCGGGGAGGTGGGCGGTCGGGCAGGTCGCCGCGTCGATGGACCTCCGGTTTCCATGAATGGACTTCATGGAACGGCGTTAGCCTGAGCGGGTGAGCACCACCGATCTGAGTCCCGGCGAGCTGCGGCTGCTGCTCGCCGTCGAGCGCACGGGCAGTTTCACCGCGGCGGCCGCCGACCGCGGGCTGACCCAGTCCGCGGTGTCGCACGCCGTGCGGGTCTGCGAGCGCAAGATCGGGGCTGTCCTGTTCGAGCGCGGCCGGACCGGTGCGCGGGCGACGAAGGCCGGGGACCGCGTCCGCGTGCACGCGCGTCAGATCCTGCGCCAGCTCGACCTGCTGGTCACCGAGGCGCGCGGTGCGGCCGCCGGGACGTTGACCGGTCCGCTGCGCATCGCGGCCTTCCGCAGCGCCGCCGCGCACCTGCTGCCGGCCGCGCTCGACCGGCTCGCGGCGGGAAACCCCGAGCTGAGCCCGAGGGTGCTGATCGTGCCGGAACTCGGCAGGGGCACCGCGGGCGAGGTCGCCGACGGCCGGGCGGACGTCGCCATCGCCACGCTCGCCGAGGACTCGCCGGCACCGGCCGGGCTCGTCGCGGGCGAGCTGCTGCGGGAGCCGTACGTGCTGGTGCACCCGGCCGGGCGGCGGGAGCCGCGCGACCTCCCGCTGATCGACTGGGCCGAGAACTGCTCCTCCTACACGCGGGCGTGGTGGGCCCGGCAGGAGTGGCTGCCGAAGGCGACCCTCGACGTGGCCGACGACGGTGTCGTCCTGTCGATGGTGGCGCAGGGCATCGGCATGGCCATCCTGCCGAAGCTCAGCCTCCTGGCCACGCCGCCGGGCGTCACCGTCACCTCTCTCGGCGAGAACGCCCCGACCCGCCGGATCGTCTACGTGGCCACCCACGCCACGGCCCAGTCCCTGGCGGTCCGGCGGCTGGTCGCCGAACTGCGCGCCACGGCGAAGCCGCACGCGATGGCCTGACCGCACAACGCGGCACGTCCGGTTCTCGTGGCGCGCCGACGACCATCCGCGCTGCCGCGGTAGACGAAGGTGGACATCGGGATCAGACCTTTGTCGGAAAGTTTCCCACGGGCTTGACCGTGCCGTAGCGGCATGGTTTCCACTTGACGTGTCGGCGCGACCGCGTCGGGGACGTTCGAGGGCCGGGGGTCACGTCGTGGGGTGGAGCACCAGTCAGCTCGCGGACCTCGCCGGCACGACCCTGCGCGCGATCCGGCACTACCACGAGGTGGGTCTGCTCGCCGAGCCCGAACGCCGGGCCAACGGCTACAAGAGCTACGGCGTGCCCCACCTGGTCCGCGTGCTGCGGATCAAGCGCCTGACCGGGCTGGGGCTGTCGCTCGCGCAGATCGCCGACCTGGGCGACGCGGACGAGCACCCCGGCGAGGCGCTGCGCCGGCTGGACGCCGAGCTGGCCGCGACGATCGAACGCCTCCAGCGGGTGCGCGCCGAACTCGGCGTGATCCTGAGCCGGGAGACGCCGACCGACCTGCCGCCCGACCTGGCCCAGCTGGTCGTGGAAGCGGACATGTCGCCGCAGGACCGCGCGTTCACCGTCGTGCTGGCCCAGCTCGCCACGCCGGCGGCGCTGGCCGCGTACGCCGACGCGGTGCGGCGCTACTCGAAGGACCCGGTGGTGGTCGAGTTCGACACCCTGCCCGTCGACGCGGACGAGCAGACCCGTCAACGCCTCGCCGAACGCCTGGGCGCACTCCCGCACGTGCGGGAGATGCGCGCGATGTTCCCGGACGCCGCCGGCATGTACGCCGGTGCGCCGCGCGGCGAGGCGTTCGCGCTCCAGACCATCGGCAAGGTCGTCGCCGAGCTCTACAACAAGGCTCAGATCGACGTCCTGATCCGCATGAACGACTGACGACCCACAGATTTCGGCACGCCGTCGGAGCGTGCCGTCGGGGAGGTATTTGCAAATGCGAAAAGCACTGTCCTTAGTGGCGGTCCTGGCCGCCGCGGCGTCGTTGGTGGCGCCCGGCGTGTCATCGGCCGCACCTGCCGCACCTGCCGCACCTGCCACACCTGCCGCACCGGACGTGAGGTGGGTCGCGTGCCCGGCGGACGTCGCCGCCGAGGGTCTGGAGTGCGGGACGCTGTCCGTGCCGCTGGACTACAAGAAGCCCGAAGGCCGCAAGATCGAGGTGATGATCTCGCGTTTGGCCAGCAAGAACCCGCAGAAGCGCCGGGGCATCCTGCTGACCAACCCCGGTGGGCCGAGCGAGGGCCTGACGTTCCCGGCGGTGCTGAAGGCCGCCGGTCTGCCGCAGAGCGTGCAGGACGCGTACGACGTGATCGGCGTCGACCCGCGTGGCCTCGGCTACAGCACACCCGTGACGTGCGACCTGACCGAGGAGCAGCAGTACGCGGGCAACGTCCCGCCGTACGCGGTGACACCCGCCGACGTGCGCAAGCGGGCCGACGAGACGAAGAAGATCGCGCGGCAGTGCGCCACGTCGTCGACCGCGTACATGTTGCCGCACAACACGACCGCGAACATCGCGCGCGACCTGGACCGCATCCGTGCCGCGCTGGGGGAGCGCAAGGCGTCGTTCCTGGGCTACTCGTACGGCACGTACCTGGGTTCGGTCTACACCACGCTGTTCCCGCGCACCACCGACCGCGTCGTGATCGACAGCAACCTCGGCGCGGGCGGCTGGGACGTCGACGCCAACCGCCTCTACGGCCGGGGCGTGGAGGACACGTTCCCGGACTTCGCGAACTGGGCGGCGGCGCACCCCGGGTTCGGCCTGGGCGGCACGCCCGAGCAGGTGCGCGCGAAGTACTTCGACCTCGCCGCACGCCTCGACACAGCGCCCGTGCAAGGCGTGACGGGCCCGTTGTTCCGCCTGCTCACGTTCGGCGGCCTCTACGGCAGCGGCGACGCACCGTTCGGCAAGCTCGCCGCCGTCTGGAAGGCGTTGGACACCGACACGCCGCTGCCGCCGGACAACCCGCCCGTCCCCCCGCGCATCGAAAGCCTGGTCTCCGGGCGCTTCGCCGTGATCTGCGCCGACTCCCGCTGGCCGACGTCGGTGGCGACCTACGAGCGCAACGTCGCCGTCGACCGCGTCCGCCACCCGATGTTCGGGGCGGCCGGGGCGAACATCCAGCCGTGCGCCTTCTGGCCGGACCCCGTCGACCAGCCGGTGCGGATCTCCGACCGGGGACCGCGCAACGTGCTCATGGCGCAGAACGAGCGCGACCCCGCCACGCCGCTGGTGGGCGCGCGGTCGACGCGTCGTGCCTTCGGGGATCGGGCGGTGATGGTGACCGCCGACCAGGGTGGGCACGGGCTGTACGTCTTCGGTGCGAACAGGTGTGCCGACGACAAGGTGACCGGGTTCCTGCTCGGCGGGCAACGTCCCGCGCACGACCTGAAGTGCGCCGCCGAGCCCTCGGCCCCGGCTCGTGGTGAGGTTCCGGCGATCGGGTAGCCACAGCCTCCGGCGCGGCGTTCTTCTTGTACATCAAGGAGAACGCCGCGCCGCTGGTTCACCGCCGCTGGTTCACCGCTCTCGGTCGCACGGGTCGGCTTCGGCGGTCGTCTTGAGGTCCTTCAGCCAGGTCTCCAGCCCCAGGTCGGAGTTCTCGTCGGCCTGGGGCCCGACGGGGTAGCCGGGGCCGTCGGCGGGGCTGCCCCAGCGGACGCACCGGCCGTGCTGGAGCCGCCGGACGGTGGAGGTGATCACGACCGTGCCGGGCGGAGCGGGAGGGGCGGACGGGAGCCGGATGGTCGCGCGGAACCGCGAGTGCTGGCGCAGCGGGCCCGGGTCCAGCCGCTCGACGGTCATCGGGGCGGCGGGGTGCTGCCAGGAGGGCCGGTCCTCCACGTCGGTGTGCAGGTCCCAGACGGTGCGCAGCGGCGCCTCGATGAGGGTCTCGGCGCGGTAGCGGGCCTTGGCGTTGGGGTCGACACCTTGGCCTGAGCGGCCCGAGTCCGGTGGACGGGGGCAAGCCCGGCTCGAAGATCCACGCGATGAGCGACCGTGGCGGCATTCCGCCGACCGTGGTGGTCTCGGCGTCCAACCGCAACGACCACCTGCTGCCGGAGACCGTGGTCGACGTCGTCGCCCCAGTCACAGGACGCGTCGGCCGGCCTCTTCCGGCGACTGGCGCGCCGCTACGAAACGCAAGGCCGCCCACTTCACGGCGTCCGCCCAGCCGGCCTGCGCGGTGACCTGCTACCGCCGAGCCGACAAGCTCTCGATGTGCTGACTCAGCACATCTCCGGATGAGAGCCGGTCTTCGGCAGCCGGACCTCGCCGACTTCGTGGCGTTCGGGTGCGGCCGATCGGGTTCACCAGGCCGGGTGATGGGGTACTCGTCGCAGGTGAGCGAATCCGAGCAGTCGGACCAGCGCCGGCTGGCCCGCAACTTCAACGAGCTGCTGCAAGAGTTGCGGGTGGCGCAGGCGGGTGTGCAGATCCTGTTCGGGTTCCTGCTGTCCATCGCCTTCACCGACCGGTACGCGGCGGCGGACTCCTACGTCCGCGTCACGCACATGATCACGATCCTGTTCTCGGCCGGGGCCGTCGCGTTGTTGACCGCGCCCGCCGCGTGGCACCGGATCCTGTTCCGGAAGGGGCGGCGCGAGGACATCATCGACGTGGCGAACCGGTTCGCCATCGGTGGCCTGGCGTGCCTGGCGGTCGCGATGACCGGAACGATCCTGTTGCTGGGCGAGGTCGTGGTGGGCGGGTGGGCGGCGATCGTGCTCGGTGCGGTCGCCGCGGTGTTCTTCGCCTCGCTGTGGTTCCTGCTGCCGTGGCGGGAACGCGGCGTGGACACCGTCGACTCCGACGACGGTCCGGCTTGACGGCCGGGCCGCCGGTGCCGGCGTGGGCGCGCCGGGTGCCCCCAGGTCGGGCAGGCTCGGACCTGACGGGACGACGGACCGGGCAGCGAGGTCGGGAGGCGTGGTGAGCGAGTACGACGCGGTGGTCGTCGGGGCGGGGCCCAACGGCCTGGTGGCGGCGAACCTGCTGGCCGACGAGGGCTGGAGCGTCCTGGTCCTGGAGGCCGCCGCCGAGCCCGGCGGTGCCGTGCGCACGGCGGAGATCACCGCGCCCGGCTTCCGCAACGACCTGTTCAGCGCCTTCTACCCGCTCGGCGTGGCGTCCCCGGTGCTGCGCGGCCTGGGGCTGACCGACTACGGCCTGACCTGGGTGCACGCGCCCGAGGTGCTGGCCCACGTCTTCCCGGACGGGCGGACCGCGCTGCTGTCGCGCGACCTGGAGCGGACCGCCGAGTCGGTCGGCGCGTTCGCCCCGGGCGACGCGACCGCGTGGCGGGCGGAGTTCGAGCGGTGGCGGCGCGTCCGCGACGACCTGCTGGGCGCGGTGCTCCGGCCGTTCCCGCCGGTCCGCCCGGGTCTGCGGTTGCTGCGTGGGCTCGGCGCGTCCGACGCGCTGCGGTTCGCGCGGATGGTCGCCCAGCCCGTGCGCGCGTTCGGCGACGAGCGGTTCGCCGGCGACGGGGCGAAGATCCTGCTGGCCGGCAACGCCCTGCACACCGACCTGGGGCCGGACCACGCGGGCGGCGCGGTGTTCGGCTGGTTGCTCGCGATGCTCGGCCAGGACGTCGGCTTCCCGGTCCCTCAGGGCGGCGCGGGCGAACTGGCGCGCGCCTTGGTGCGCCGGCTGGACGCGCGCGGCGGCCGGGTGGAGTGCGGCAGGCCGGTCAGCCGGGTGGTCGTGGCCGACGGCCGGGCGCTCGGCGTCCGGGACGCCCACGGCGAGTTCGTGCGGGCCCGCCGCGCCGTGCTCGCCGACGTGCCCGCGCCGCCGCTCTACCTCGACCTCGTGGGACCCGACCACCTGCCCGCGCGGCTGCTCGACGACCTGGACCGCTTCCACTGGGACGACGCCACGATCAAGGTCGACTGGGCGTTGTCCGGTCCGGTCCCGTGGCTGTCCGAGGACGCCCGCCGGGCGGGCACCCTGCACCTGGGCACGGACCTGGACGGCCTGGCCGACTTCGCCAACGACCTCGCCTGCCGGCGCGTGCCGCGCACCCCGTTCCTGCTGCTCGGCCAGATGACCACCACCGACCCCACCCGCTCGCCGGCGGGCACCGAGTCGGTCTGGGCCTACACCCACGTGCCGCGCGGCGACGCGTGGTCGGCCGACCGGCTGCGGGAGCGGGCCGACCTGGTGGAGCAGGTGGTCGAGCGGCACGCGCCGGGCTTCCGGGACCTGGTGCTGGCCCGGTCGGTGAGCGGTCCGGCCGAGTTGCGGGCGCGCGACCGCAGCCTGGACGGCGGCGCGATCAACGCCGGCACCTCGGCCGTCCACCAGCAACTGGTGTTCCGGCCGACGCCGGGGCTGTCCCGCGCGGACACCCCGATCGACCGGCTGTTCCTGGCGAGCGCGTCCGCCCACCCCGGCGGCGGGGTGCACGGCGCGTGCGGTGCGAACGCGGCCCGCGCGGCGCTCGCCCGGCACGGTCACGCCGGTGGCGCGTACCGGGCGGTGGTGGGCGCCCTCCAGCGGGCCCTCTACCGCTGATCGCCGTGCACGACCAGGTCGGCCAGCCGCTTGAGGGTCTCCCTGTTGCGGGGCACCAGCAAGGCCGCCTGCACCCGTTCCGGCAGCAGGCTGCCCGGCCCGCTGACGGCCTTCTCGCGCATGGTGACCCTGGTGCCGCCGTCGGCGGCGGGCGCCAGGTCGAACCGGATCCAGGCGGCACCGACCGGCCACAGCTTGGCGTCCAGCTCCAGTGACTTGCCCGCCTCGACCGCGCGCACCACAGTCTCGTCCTCGATCTGTAGCGGCCAGGCACCGACGCTGTGCCGGATGCGCGTGCCGACCTCGGGCCACGCGCGGTCCACGTCGCGGATGTGCGTCGCGCCGACCACCCAACCGGCGTAGGACCACCCGTCGGCCAGTACCTCGAAGATCCGGTCGGGTGAACGGGGGATGTCGAGTTCGACCTTCGCCATGACCCTGGGTACCCCGCTCGTCGGTCCGGAATCCGGTTCGTCGGCACGATTCGTCCCGGGTGGACCCAGCGTGGGTCCGGCCCGTCGCGGCGGCGTGGGATTGCACCCGGACAGGTGGATTCGGCACGCCCGACGCGGTGCAGGGCGGCGGTCGGACGCCGGCACTGCCGGGCGCGGCCGGGCACGGCGGCCGACAATCGTGGCATGGGTGACAAGGAACTGCACAAGGGAGACGAGGTCGCGTGGTCCAGCCACGGGCAGACGGTGCACGGTGAGGTGGTCGAGAAGATCACCGAGGACACCGAGGCCGCCGGCAGGCAGGTCCGCGCGTCGGAGGACGAGCCGCAGTACCGGGTGCGCAGCGACAAGAGCGGCAAGGACGCCGTGCACAAGCCGAGCGCGTTGAAGGACGACTCGTGAGCGAGGACTTCGACGAGGCGGTGAACATGACGGCGGCCGAGTTGGAACGCTGGCTGGCGACCGACGAGTCCAAGTCCGCCGGCCAGTCCGAGGGCGGCGAGTCGGTCGGGCACGCGTCCGGCAGGCACATCGTCAAGGTGCTGCGGAAGAAGAAGGCCGAGTTGACCGACGACGACCACGCCCACATGCGCAAGGTCGTCGGCTACGTCCACCGGCACCTCGCACAGCGGCCCGACGGCGATGTCGAGCACACGAAGTGGCGGTACTCGTTGATGAACTGGGGACACGACCCGTTGAAGAAGTGACGCTGCGGCTTTCGCTTTCGCGAGACGGTCGCGCGTCGACACGTTGAGTGACGACGGCGGTCCTGCGTCCACACACGGGAGGGAAGAATCCACCGTGTCAGGTGATTCGGCCGTGGACGAATGGCGGGCATCGGCAGGTGGTGCGTGTACTTGAGTCCGTTGATCACGCACTGATCAGGAGGCAATGGTGAGGTCGTTCGTGGCGAGGATTTCGGCAGTGGGCATGGCTCTGGTGGTCGCGGGTTTCCTGGCACCCCAGGCAGCCACGGCGTCCGCAGCGCCGCGCAGCTTCTCCGACTGCATGGACATCGCCGTCGAGCACGACGCCGACGTGTGGATCGCCCACGACGCCTGCGAGTCCACCTCCATCACGGCCTGCTACCGGATCTTCCGCGACGAGTACGGCCGGCAGGAGTGGGCCCTGCGCGCCTGCAAGGCCCGCGACGACCAGCGCTCCGACGCCTCGGCCAGCTAGATCAGGGACGGGTAGCGGGAGTTCCACAGGTCGTCGTAGACGGCGCGCAGCCAGGGTTCGCGGACGGCGGGCAGGCGGGCCAGCGTGTGGAGGAGGGCGTCCGGGTACGGCCGGACCCACCGCCACTCGCGCGTCGGCGGCGGGTCGTCGCGGAGGAACTCGCGGGGCAGTCCGCCGGTGGCCGGGATCAGCGGTCCCGGGTGGAAGGCCAGGGTGGTCCACAGGCCGGCAGCCACCGGGACCGCGGTCGCGGCACCGGGCGGTCGCCACGGCCGGCCCGTGCGCGGGTGCCGGGGCACCAGGACGATGTCGGCGGTGTCCTGGGCGGGTAGGCCGGGGCCGGCCAGGGTCGCGACCTTCGCCGGTCCCGCCGGCGGCAGCACCTCCAGCACGGTGCCGAAGGAGTTGGCGACGACCCCGTCCGGGACGGTCACCGGCATGCCCGCCGATGCCGCCAACAGGTGGGCCAGCGCGACCCCGGCCTCGACCTCCAGCCGCGCGGTGTCCTCCTCGAACGGCTCGACGGGTCGCGTCACGGTCGCCCAGTCGGGTGTCGGGCCGGCCGGGGTACCTGTGGGCGTGCGGCGGACGGCGCCCGGTACCAGCCACGTGGCCTGCCACAACGAGCAGTCGTCGATGCGGGTCGCCACCACTCGCCCGCAGTCCGCGCACGCCAGGTTCGGGCCGGTGCGCCCGTCGAGCCCGCAGCAGCGGCCGTCGAGGCGCGTCGGGATCAGGACGGTGCCCCGGGTGTCGCCCGGCGCGACCACGATCGCCCCCGGCGCGCCCGTGGACAGGGCGTGGACCGGGGCGAACACGCCGCGTGCCGCCGCCTCGCCCGGCTCCAGCCCGCTCCACGGCCGCCACGGCGCGCCGGACGGTGCCGGGTCCACGGCGTAGGTCCCCGCTTCCACGAGCGGCGGCAACGCCACACCGTTGCCGTACGCGCGGTGGGCGTGCTCGGGCAGCGCAACCCGCGTCACCGGGACGGTCAGCGCGGCCCCGCACCCGGCGCACTCGAACACCACCACGGATCCCCCCAAGGTAGGCAGCCCTCGAACATATCCCGGCACGGCACAGGTGGACAAACGATTTAGGTGCGCGGGCCGAGGGGTCAGCCGGGTGGCGTGGCGGGGTCAGCCGTTCTCGCGGGTCGACGGGTCCGGCTTGCGCAGGCGGGTGGCGAGGACGGCGGCCTGGGTGCGGCGTTCGAGGCCGAGTTTGGCCAGCAGGTGGGAGACGTAGTTCTTGATGGTCTTCTCGGCGAGGAACATCTGCTCGGCGATCTGGCGGTTGGTGAGGCCGCGTCCGATGTGGTCGAGGACGACGCGTTCCTGTTCGGTGAGCATTCGGACGGGGTCGCCGTGTTCGCGTTCGCGGCGGATGCGGTTGAGCAGGGCGGAGGTGGAGCGGGCGTCGAGCAGGGATTCGCCGGCGGCGACGGTGCGGACGGCGGAGACGAGGTCGGTGCCGAGGATGCGTTTGAGGACGAAGCCGGAGGCGCCGGCCATGATGGCGTCGAACAGGGCTTCGTCGTCGGTGAAGGAGGTGAGCATGAGGCATTTGAGGTCGGGCAGCAGGGAGCGCAGTTCGCGGCACAGTTCGATGCCGTTGCCGTCGGGCAGGCGGACGTCGAGCACGGCGACGTCGGCTCGGCTGCCGGGTACCCGGGCCAGGGCTTCGGCCACCGATCCGGCCTCGCCGACCACGTCCAGGTCGTCCGCGCTGTTCAACAGCTCGCGGACCCCGACCCGGACCACCTCGTGGTCGTCCACGAGGAACACCTTCGCGCCCATCTCAGCCATCATGCCTCCCACGATCAGCGTATGGGGTGTCACCGGCGCGCGTGACGCCCGGTCGGGCGGGGACGCCGCAGCGCGACGACTGCCAGGGTGGTCGCCGACGTGATCGCGAGCACGCCCGCCGCCGCGTGCGGTACCAGGCCGTGGTCCAGTCCGAAGTACCAGCTCATCCTCACTCCTCCCGCCGTCCATTGCGCCATCCGGGCGATCTGCTGAACGCGGTCTTTGGTCCTCGATCGGCCGGGACCTACGGCCGCTGCCGGCGTGCCGGCGGGCGCTTAGCGTCGGTGTTGTCGGCGCGCGCGCAGCGCTGTCTTCGGAAAGGATTGGGCTCATGAGCGATCCGATCGTGGTCGGTGTGGACGGTTCGGCCTCGGCGCTGTCGGCGGTGAAGTGGGCCGCCGCCGAGGCGGCCCGGCACCGCCTGCCGCTCAAGCTGGTGCACGCCTACCTGGTGCCCGGCCGCGGCTACCCGGAGATCGTGCTGACCGGGCACGAGGTGCGCCAGGCGCTGGAGGACCAGGGCCGGCAGTGGCTGGCCGAGGCGGAGGCCGCCGCGCTGGCGGCCGCGCCCGGGGTCGAGGTGTCGGTGGCGCTGGAGCACTCGGGTGCGGCCGGCGCGATGGTGTGGGAGTCCAAGCGCGCCCGGACCGTCGTGCTCGGCTCACGGGGGCTGGGCGGGTTCACCGGCGTGCTGGTCGGGTCGGTCGCGGTGGCCGTGGCGGCGCACGGCGAGTGCCCGGTGGTCGTGGTGCGCGGGTCGGTGCCCGAGGACGGGCCGGTCGTGGTCGGGGTGGACGGGTCGCCCGCGAGCGAACGGGCGGTGGGCTTCGCGTTCGAGGCCGCGTCGATGCGCGACGTCCCGCTGGTCGCGGTGCTGGCCGGCGACGACTTCGCGGTGGACGGCGTGTTCGGCGGTCCGCTCGCGGTGGACTGGGAGCGGGTCGAGGAGGAGGAGCGGCTGGTGCTCGCCGAGCGGCTGGCCGGGTGGCAGGAGAAGTACCCGGACGTCGACGTCGAGCGGGTCGTGGTGCAGGACCGGCCGGCGCGCGCCCTGCTCAAGATCGCGGAGCGGGCGCAGCTGCTCGTGGTCGGCAGCCGGGGGCGCGGCGGGTTCAAGGGCATGGTGCTCGGCTCGACCAGCCAGACGCTGGTCTACCACTCGCCGTGCCCGCTGGCCGTGGTCCGACCGCCCGCCGACTGAACCTCGTGTGGCAGGGCGGCCGCAACCGGGTAGCCCCGCCGTGGAGACAACCGAACCCAGGGGAGAGGGCCTCACGGATGACGGACCTGGCACTGGTCGACGCCTACTGGCGCGCCGCGAACTACCTGTCGGCCGGTCAGATCTACCTGTTGGACAACCCGCTGCTGACCGAACCGCTGACCCCGGAGCACATCAAGCCCCGGCTGCTGGGCCACTGGGGCACCACGCCCGGCCTGAACTTCCTCTACGCCCACCTCAACCGGGCGATCCGGGAGCGGGACGTCGAGGTGCTGTTCGTGACCGGGCCCGGTCACGGCGGCCCGGCGCTGCTGGCCAACACCTGGTTGGAGGGCTCCTACAGCGAGAACTACCCGGACGTGCCGCGCGACGAGGAGGGGATGCGCCGGTTGTTCCGGCAGTTCTCCTTCCCGGGCGGGGTCCCGAGTCATGTCGCGCCGGAGGTGCCGGGCTCGATCCACGAGGGCGGGGAGCTGGGGTACTCGCTGGCGCACGCGTTCGGCGCGGCGTTCGACAACCCGGACCTGCTGGTGGCGTGCGTGATCGGCGACGGCGAGGCGGAGACCGGCCCGCTGGCGGCCAGCTGGCACGGCAACAAGTTCCTCGACCCGGCGCGCGACGGTGTCGTGCTGCCGATCCTGCACCTCAACGGCTACAAGATCGCCAACCCGGCGGTGCTGGCGCGGATCCCGCACGAGGAGCTGGACGCGCTGCTGCGCGGCTACGGCTACGCGCCGCACTACGTGGAGGGTGCCGACCCGGCGGCGATGCACGCCCGGATGGCCGAGGTGCTCGACGGCGTGCTGGACGAGGTCCGCCGCATCAAGGAGTCCGGCGACGGCGAGCGACCGCGCTGGCCGATGATCGTCCTGCGCAGCCCGAAGGGGTGGACCGGTCCGTCCGAAGTGGACGGTGTGCCGATCGAGGGCACGTGGCGGGCGCACCAGGTGCCGCTCGCGGGCGTGCGGGACAACCCCGAGCACCTGCGGCAGTTGGAGACGTGGCTGCGCTCGTACCGGCCGCAGGAGCTGTTCGACGACCACGGCCGGCCGAAACCGGAACTGCTGGCGCTCGCGCCCTCCGGCACCCGCCGGATGGGCTCGACCCCGCACGCCAACGGCGGCCTGCTGCTGAGGGAGTTGCGGCTGCCGTCCGTCGCCGCGCACAGCGTCGAGGTGACCAAGCACGGCACCACGACGTCCGAACCGACGCGCGTGCTCGGCCGGCTGCTGCGCGATGTCATGACCCTGAACGCGGACGAGAAGAACTTCCGGTTGTTCGGGCCGGACGAGACGGCGTCGAACCGGTTGGACGCGGTGTACGAGGCGACCGCGAAGCAGTGGCAGGCCGAACGTCTGCCGACCGACGAGCACCTGGAGCCGAACGGTCGGGTGGTGGAGGTGCTGTCCGAGCACCTGTGCCAGGGGTTCCTGGAGGGTTATCTGCTGACCGGGCGGCACGGGCTGTTCAACTGCTACGAGGCGTTCATCCACATCGTGGACTCGATGTTCAACCAGCACGCCAAGTGGCTGGGCACGAGCCGGAAGCTGCCGTGGCGGCGGTCGGTGGCGTCGTTGAACTACCTGCTGTCGTCGCACGTGTGGCGGCAGGATCACAACGGGTTCTCGCACCAGGACCCGGGGTTCATCGACCACGTGATGAACAAGAAGGCCGAGGTGGTGCGGGTCTACCTGCCGCCGGACACCAACACGCTGCTGTCGGTCGCCGACCACTGCCTGCGCAGCCGTGACTACGTCAACGTGGTCGTGTCGGGCAAGAACCTGACGCCGGACTGGCTGGGTCCGCAGGAGGCGGCGCTGCACTGCGCGCGCGGCGCGGGCACGTGGGAGTGGGCGGGGACGGCCGACGGCGAGCCGGACGTGGTGCTGGCGTGCGCGGGCGACGCGCCGACGTTGGAGGTGATGGCGGCGGCGGCGCTGCTGCGGGAGCACCTGCCGGAGTTGCGGGTGCGGGTGGTCAACGTGGTCGACCTGATGCGGTTGCAGCCGGAGACCGAGCACCCGCACGGGATGCCGGACCGCGAGTTCGACGCGTTGTTCACGCCCGACCGGCCGGTGATCTTCGCCTACCACGGCTACCCGTGGCTGATCCACCGGCTGACCTACCGGCGGGCCAACCACGTCAACCTGCACGTGCGCGGCTACAAGGAGGAGGGCACCACGACCACGCCGTTCGACATGCTGGTGCTCAACGACATGGACCGGTACCGGTTGGTGATCGACGTGATCGACCGGGTGCCGGGGCTGGGCGTCCGGGCCGCCGGGCTGCGTCAACTGATGCAGGACCAGCGGACCCGGCACCACACCTGGATCCGGGAGCACGGCGAGGACCTGCCCGAAGTCCGCGACTGGGCCTGGCCGTACTGATGCGCGTGCTGGTGGTGAACGCGGGTTCGTCGAGCCTGAAGCTGTCCGTGCTCGACGGCGACGACGTGGTGGCGCAACGCCACGTAGAGCGCTGGGACGGCACCGGCGGCGTCGCCGAGTTCCTGGCCGACGCGCCGGACGTGGACGCCGTGGGCCACCGGGTGGTCCACGGCGGGCCGGACTTCTCCGGTCCCGTGGTCCTCGACGCCGAGAGCCGCGCGGCGGTGGAACGCCTCACCGACCTTGCCCCGCTGCACCAACCTCGGGCGTTGGCGGGGATCGACGCGGCCACGTCGGCGTTGCCGGACGTGCCGCAGGTGGCGTGCTTCGACACCGCGTTCCACCACACCATGCCCGGTTTCGCGACCACGTACGCGGTGCCGGCGCGGTGGCGGGACGAGTGGGGCGTGCGTCGGTACGGGTTCCACGGGCTGTCGCACGCGTACGCGTCCCGCCGTGCCGGGGAACTGGCCGGTGGCTCCCGGGTGGTCACCTGTCACCTGGGCGCGGGCTGTTCGCTGGCCGCCGTGCGCGACGGGCGGTCGGTCGACACGACGATGGGCTTCACCCCGTTGGCGGGTCTGGTGATGGCGACCCGCAGCGGCGACGTGGACCCCGGGCTGCTGGTGTGGTTGCTGCGCGACGGGAAGCTGTCGGCGGCGGAGCTGGAGGACGACCTGGAGCACCGGTCCGGTCTGCTCGGCCTGTCCGGGAGCGCCGATCTCCGGGACGTCCACCGCGCCGGGACGCCTGAGGCGGCGTTGGCCGTGGAGGTGTTCGTGCACCGGCTGCGCCAGGCGATCGCGGCGATGGTGGCGTCGCTGGGCGGGCTGGACGTGCTCGTGTTCACCGGTGGGGTGGGCGAGCACGACGCGGCCGTGCGCGCGCGGACCGTGGAGGGGTTGGGGTTCCTGGGTGTCGCGGTGGACCAGGAGCGCAACGCGGGACGTGCCGGTGACGAGGTGATCAGCGCCGACGGGTCGTCGGCCGCGGTCGTGGTGGTGCAGGCGCGGGAAGACCTGGAGATCGCCGCGGGCGTGCGGCAGGCCGTCGGCTGAGCCGGGTCGGCTCGACCGGGTCGGCCGCGACGGGGTCGGCTGAACCGTCCACGGGGGACGATTCGGGCCGGTGGTGTTCAGGATGTGGGAGCCGGTGGACAGCGGTCTGCGGTCGAACGGATGATTCGCCCGTTTGCGAACATCGGACGGGGGCCGCCACATGACGACCGCACTGGACCACCCAGGGCTGGACCACCCGGAGCTGGACCACCCGGTGTGGACGTCGTTGACCGGCGTGCACGCCCGCTTCGCCGAGCGGCACGGTCAGGTGCTGCGCTACCGGGCCGACGTCGCGCCGTTCCTGGCGCTGCCGCCGGAGCCGGACGAACGGGTCTGGGACGACATCGCCGGCCTGGTCGGGCCCGGCCTGCTGGCCGGGCTGAGCAGCCCGGCGGGCATCGACCCGCCGGCGGGCTGGGAGGTCGAGTTCCGCGGCGCGGGCGTGCAGCTCGTCGGCGAGGGCGTGCGGGCCGCCGAGGACCCGGAGGCGGTCCGGCTGACGGCGGCGGACGTGCCGGAGATGCTGGAGCTGGTGGAGCGCGCCAAGCCCGGCCCGTTCCGGGAGCGGACCATCGAGCTGGGCACCTACCTGGGGATCCGGCGCGCCGGGCGGCTGGTCGCGATGGCCGGCGAGCGGATGCACCCGCCGGGGTGGACCGAGATCAGCGCGGTGTGCACCGACGCCGAGCACCGGGGCCAGGGGCTCGCGACGCGGCTCGTGCTGGCGGTGGCGGCCGGGATCCGGGCGCGCGGCGAGACGCCGATGATGCACGCGACGGAGGACAACACCAACGCGATCCGGCTCTACGAGTCGCTCGGCTTCCGGCTCCGCCGCCGGTCGGAGTTCGTGGCGGTGCGGGTCCCGGTGGCCGAGGTCGCGTGAACCGGCGGTGCCGGACCCCGTGACCGGGCAGGGTGGTCGTCATGAGCGACGATCTCCTGGCCCGGCTGGACCGCCTCGAAGCCGAACTCGCGCTGCGCCGGCTGGCCAACGAGTACTGCGTGGCCGCCGACCACCGCGACCTGGAACTGTGGCGGGCGGTGTGGGCGCCGGACGCGGTGTGGGCGACCGGCCCGGCTCCCGAGCGGATCTTCACCGGAGTGGCCGCGATCTGCGCCGCCGTCCAGTGGCAGTGGCGGACGTACCCCCTCATGCAGCACGGCACGGTCAACCACGTGGTCGACCTCGACGCCGTGGCGCAGGGCGTCGCGACCGGCCGCAGCGACGTCGTCCTGCACGTCCGGCTGGCCGACGACACCTGGGTGACCGGCGGCGGCACCTACCTGGACGAGTACCGCCGGCACGACGGCCGGTGGCGGATCACCCGGCGAACCGTGCACCGGCCGTTCGAGGTCGGCCCACTGCCCGGCTGGGTGCCCGAGCCGAAGGCCGAGTAGCGATGGCCGCCGCCGGGGCGTTACGGCGTGGGCGAGTCGGTGAGCGTGGCGACGTAGCCGTGCTCGACGATCCGCTGCGCGGACTCCTTGTAGACCGCCGGGTCCTCGGGTGCGAGCGTGCCCAGGCCGTCGACGTACCGGTTGAACATCGCGAACGCCGCCGCGATCAGCACCGTGTCGTGGATCTCCACGTCGGTCGCGCCCTCGGCGCGCGCCTCGTCCACGAGCAGCGTGGTCACCTTGCGGCCGGACTCCTGCACGGCGGCGGCGATCTTGAGCAGCGCCCGCAGCTTGTCCGAGATGGGCGCGCTGTACGGGTCCTTGCGGACCTCCTTGACCAGCGCCATCCCGTCGTCCAGCTGGGCGGCGGCGAAGGCCGAGTGCGAGTCGCAGCAGAACTTGCACTCGTTGAGCCCGGACACGTACGCGGCGATCAGCTCGCGTTCGCCCTGCGGCAGGGAGTGCGGCGCGCGCAGCAGCGCCTCGGCCAGCTGGTTGAGCGGTCCGGCGGTCTCCGGCCGGAACCGCATCGGGCCGGAGATGCCGGGGAACAGGGACTCGTCCACGCCGAAGTCGATATGCGCCATGACTTCACGCTAGTACCCGTTCCGGGGCCGGCGTGCCCCGAAACGGACCAACCCCGGGCCGTCCACCCGGGACTCCTCGGCGGTCCGACGACCCATTTGGATCGAGCGGTCCAAAACTGCTAGCGTCGGCGACGTGGCCCGACCGAAGAGCTTCGACGAGGACCGCGCGCTGGACGCGGCGATGCACGCGTTCTGGGCGAACGGCTACCACGCCACCTCGACCCAGGACCTGTGCGCCGCGACGGGCCTGGGGCGCAGCAGCGTCTACCACGCGTTCGTCAGCAAGCACGAGCTGTTCACCCGCGCGCTGACCAGGTACGTCGAGTCGATGACCGCCGGACACCTGGCGATCCTGGAGGACGACTCGCGATCCGCGGTGGACCGGGTCCGCGCGCTGCTCGCGTTCGTGGTGGACGGCGAGCAGGCGCACCGGCGCGACGGCCGTGGTCTGGGCTGCCTGTCGGTGAACACGGTGGTGGAGCTCGGCGGTGACGACGCCGTGGTGGCCCGGCTGCTCGACCGCGACCGGGAACGGCGGCACGCCGCGTTGCGCGCGGTGGTCGAGCGCGGGCAGCGCGACGGCGAGTTCCGCACCGGGCAGGACCCGGCGCACCTGGTCCGGTTCCTGGACTCGGTGGTGGCCGGGATGCGGGTGGCCAGCCAGGGTGGCGCGGACCGCGCCGACCTCGAAGGTGTCGCGGCGACCGCGTTGAGCGCGTTGACCGGCTGAGGTCCCGTCCCGGCAGGAGCGGGTCGTGGGCTGCACTCATTTTGTACTGATCGTTCCATAACTGGGGGTGGGCGCGTGCCTCGTGCGGTGTACGTGATCGCGGTCGGCATCTTCGCGATGGTGACCGGGGAGTTCGTGGTGGCGGGGCTGATGCCGCAGATGGCGGCCGGCCTGG
Source organism: Saccharothrix espanaensis DSM 44229 (assembly GCF_000328705.1). NCBI lineage: Bacteria > Bacillati > Actinomycetota > Actinomycetes > Pseudonocardiales > Pseudonocardiaceae > Saccharothrix > Saccharothrix espanaensis. The sequence continues at coordinate 4,151,581 of NC_019673.1, forward strand.
GCGTCACCGTCCCGGAGATCGGCTACCTGATCACGGCGTTCGCCGTGGCGATGGCCGTCGGCGGGCCGTTCCTGACCGTCGCGGTGATGCGACTGCCGGTCCGCCGCGCGCTGCTGGTGCTGTTCGCGGTGTTCCTGGCGGGCAACGTGCTCGCCACGACCGCGTCGGACTACGGCGTGATGCTGGCGGCGCGGGTGGTCACCGGCGTGGCGGCGCAGGCGTTCTTCGGGGTCGGGATCTCGCTGTGCCTCCAGGTCGTGCGACCCGACCTGCGCGGCCGGGCCGTCGCGGCGGCGATGAACGGGCTGATGCTCGGCACGGTGCTCGGCCTGCCGCTCTCGACGCTGGTCGGGGAGCACTTCGGCTGGCGCGCGGCGTTCTGGGTGATCACCGCGTTGGCGGTGCTCGCGGCGGGCGCGACGGCCGTCGGCGTGCCCGCCGGCGTGTCGACCCACGCGGGCGGCCGGCTGCGGGACGAACTCGCGGTGTTCCGCCGGGCGCGGCTGTGGCGGGTGCTCGCGGCGAGCACCTTCACGATCGGCGCGACCTTCGCCGCGTTCAGCTACTTCACCCCGATCCTGACCGAGGTCACCGGGTTCTCCGCCGGCGTGGTCCCACTGCTGCTGGTCGGGTACGGGGTGGCGACCGTCGTGGGCAACCTGGTCGTCGGGCGGCTGGCCGACCGGCGGCCGCACACCGTGCTGGTGGCCGGGTTGGGGCTCAACGCGGCCTTCCTCGCGGTGTTCGCGCTGACCGCCGACGTGCCGGTGCTCGCGATCGCGGCCATGGCCGGCGTCGGGCTGGTCGGTGTGACCATGAACCCGGCCATGGCGACCCGCGTGCAGCGCGCGGGGAACGCCGGGCCGCTGGTCAACACCGTGCACACGTCGTTCATCACGCTGGGGATCATCATCGGCTCGTCGGTGGGCGGCGCGGCGATCACCGCGTTCGGGCTGCGTGCCCCACTGTGGCTGGGCGTGGTGCTGGCGCTGGCCGGCGTGCTGACGGTGCTGCCCGACGTGCTGCCCCGAGGACGACCCCGAGGACGGCGCGAAGGAAGGCGAGGTGGGCCGGCCGAGGCACGACCGGCCCACGACGTCACGGCGTGACCGGGACGTTGGTCAGGCCGTTGACCGCGCGGGTCACCGTGTTCGAGGCGTGTACCACGTTGGGCAGCGCGGAGCACTTCGACGTGGACGTGATCTTGATGGCGTACTGGCCGACGCCGCCGAGGTCGGAACGGTTGCCGCGCCACACGTTGCCGCACCCGTTGGCGAACGACGGGGTGGTGGCCGGGTTGTGCGTCTCGTAGCCGTTGGCGAACGTGCCGGGGGAGCCGAATGTGCCGGTGTTGTCCTCGATCGTGTAGCCGACGCCCTTCACGTCGATCCACGAGTCGGCGGAGTTCTGACCGGAGATCCCCTTGCCGTCGAAGGTGTTGCCGCGGATCACGCCGTGGAACGTGCCCTCCTTGACGTCGATCGGCTCGGCCGCGATGTTCGGCCCGATCCGGTTGCCCAGCACCTGCACCCGGTCGCTGCGGTCGACGCCGCCGGAGTTGCCGTGGCAGCCCCAGTTCGAGTTGGCCGACCCGAGGTAGACGCCCTCGCCGTAGCCGGGCTGCACCAGCCCGGTGTCGGTGATGGTCGAGTCGCGCAGGACGCTGTCCGCCGACGAGCGCCGGAAGTGCACGCCCTCCTCGTCGACGTGGTGCACCGAGACCCGGGAGATCACCGTGTGGTGCGAGTTGTCGGCGACGATGCCCTTCTTGGACTCCCGCACGGTGAACCCGGTCAGGTTCCAGTGCGGCGCGTCGTACAGCCACAGGCCGTACCCCGGGTCCCAGCCCGCCGTCGGGGCCGGGCAGCTCGGCGCGTCGCCGGACGGGCCGTCGTTGACCAGCACGGCGTCCGCCGGGCCGGTGAGCGTGATCGGCGCGCCGGCCGTGCCGGGGCGGGTGGTCGCGAACGAGCCCCGGTACACGCCCGCCGCGAGCCGGATCGTCTGGCCGGGAGCGGCGGCGGTGAGCGCGGCCTGGAGCTGCGCGGCGGTGGCGACGTCCACTGTGGACCCGCCGGAGGCCGGGCTGGTCCGGGCGGCGACCGGGGAGCCGGCCGGGGAGGTGTTGCCCGCCGCGTCACGGGCGCGGACGGTGAACGCGTAGGCGGTGTCGGGGGTGAGCGCGCCGACCGTGGCGGCCGTCGTGGTGGAGGTGGCGACGACCGTGGAGCCGTGCAGCACCTGGTACTCGACCACGCCGACGTTGTCGGTGGACTCCTTCCACAGCAAGGAGATCGAGGTGGACGTGACACCGGTCGCGAGGGGCGGGCCGGGCGTGGTCGGCGGGGTGGTGTCGGGTGCCGGGCCGCCGCCCGCGCACGGCGCGCCGTTCACCGTGCAACTCGCGGGCAGGCCCGGTCCGCTGACGTTGAAGCCGAACCCGGCGGTGCCGCCGGGCCGGATCTTGCCGTTGAACCCGGCGTTGGCGAACCTGAAGTGCTGACCGGTCCTGGTGAGCACCGAGTTCCACGAGTTGGTGACCGCCGTGCCCGCCGGGAGGTCGAACTCGACCACCCAGCCGGTGCTGTCCGCGTCGCCGGTGTTGGTCAACGCGAACCTGCCGCCGTAGCCGGTGCTCCAGACCGAGTCCTGGCTGAACTCGGCGGTCACCCGGGCCGCCGCCGCGTGGGCCGGTGGGCTGAGCACGGCGGTGAGCGCGGCGCAGGCGACCGCGACCGCTGACAGACGTTTCCTCATGCCGGAGACACCCTTCGGGCAGGGGAGGGGTTGAGTGTCGCGGCTTACACCCGTGGTCGGGACATTTATAAGCACGCGTTCCGGCGTAGTCAACGAACCGCTTCGGACAGTCAGACGTGGAGATCGGGCCTGGGTTGCCGGGCGCGCGACAACCGGCGCGCGGCGGGTTGGCCGAGCAGAACGCCGACGAGCACCAGCGCCAGGCCGAAGCCCTGCCGGGCGGTCAGCGGCTCGCCCGCCACGGCCATCCCGAGCACCACCCCGGTCACCGGGTTGAGCAGGCCGATCAGCCCGACCGTGCCCGCGTCGAGGTGGCGCAGCCCGGTGAACCACGCGCTGAACGCGACCGCCGTGGCGATCACCGTGACGTAGCCGAACGCGGCGGCGCTGCTCGCGGTCAGCGGTGGCGGGCCGCCCTCGATGACGACCGCCGCGACGGTGAGCACCAGTCCGCCGGCGATGAGCTGCCACGACGTCACCGACAGCACGTCGGCGTCGGAGGCCCACTTCTTGGTCAGCACGTGGCCGGTGGCGGACATGAGCATCGCGGCGGCGGACGCGACCACGCCCAGCGGGCTGACCGCGCCGACGCCGGTGGCCAGCATCAGCACCACGCCGCCGATCCCGACCGCCGCGCCGGTCACCGCCAGGGCACGCGGCCGCTCGGCGAGCGCGAGCCAGGCGACCGCCATCATCGCGGCGGGCGAGACGGCCATGATCGTCGCCGCCAGGCTGGTGGGCAGCAGTTGCGCGGAGACGTAGACCAGGGCGAAGAACGCGCCCATGTTCAGCGTGCCGAGCACCGCCGCGCGCCACCACCAGTCGCCGCGCGGCCGTTCCCGGCGGACCGCCAGCAGGAGCAGGCCGGCGGGCAGGGCGCGCAGCGCGGAGCCCCACAGCGGCTGGTCGGCGGGCAGGAACCGGTGCGTGACGTAGTAGGTCGATCCCCAGGCGATCGGCGCGACGGCGGTGACCAGCGCCCACCGGGTGGTAGCTTCCATGGAAGGCAATATAGCTTCCGTGGAAGGTATATTGTCGCGGGTGTGAGCGGACACCAGGACCACGTGGCCCGGATCCAGGCCGAGTGGGCACGCGAACGACCGGACCTCGACGTCTCGCCGCAGGGCGTCATCGGCCGGCTGCACCGGTTGGCCGCCGTGCTGACCGAGCAGCTCACCGTCGTCTACCGGCGGCACGGCCTGGGCGAGGGCGAGTTCGACGTGCTGGCCGCCCTGCGCCGGGCGGGCGAGCCTTGCGAGCGCGCGCCCGGCGAACTCGCCCTGCACACCATGGTCACCACCGGTGCCATCACCAAGCGCATCGACCGGCTGGAGCGCGACGGCCTGGTCGCCCGCCGGGCCGCCTCCGCCGACGGCCGCCGCCGCGTCGTGGCGCTGACCGACGCGGGCAAGCGCGTGATCGACCAGGCGTTCACCGAGCACATGGCCAACGAGCGCCGGTTGCTCGACGTGCTGGACCCGGCCGACGCGCGGGCGCTGGAGCGGCTGCTCGCGACCTGGCTCGGCCACTTCGAGACACCGTCCGCCGGCTGACGCGCCCGAGCCAGGCCCGCGACTGGACCGACCGGGTGATCTTCGGCGGACCGCCGCGCCGGGACGGGCCGCGCGGCCCGGCGACCACCTCACCCGCCTGGGCGATCGGCACGGCCGCACCGGCACCCTGTTGGCCGAAAGCGCTGCGCCGGACCTCGCGCCGCACCGCGCTTCGGCGGCGGCCGGCCCGATCGCCGCGATCACGGCGTTGTGGCGGGGAACCCGAAGCCCGCTCGAACTGTCTCAGTAGGGTAGTGCGACCGTGAGACAGGGGGAGTCGATGGCAGCCGACCACCGGGCCGAATTACCGGACTTCGGGCCGTACCGCATCCTCGGGATGCTCGGCCAGGGCGGCATGGGCGTGGTGTACCGGGCCTACGACACGGTCAACGACCGGATCGTGGCGCTCAAGAAGCTGCCGACCTCGGGCACCGACCCGGAGTTCCGCGCCCGGTTCCAGCGCGAGTCGCGGCTGGCGGCGGCGCTGAGCCACCCGAACATCGTCCCGGTCCACGACTTCGGCGAGATCGACGGCCAGCTCTACCTCGACATGCTGCTGATCGACGGCGTCGACCTGCGCCGGATGCTCGGCCAGGGCTCGGTCGACCAGGACCGGGCGCTGGCCGTCCTGCGCCAGGTGGCGCGGGCGCTGGACGCCGCGCACCAGAGCGGCCTGGTGCACCGGGACGTCAAGCCGTCCAACATCATGGTCGACGGCGCGGGCAAGGCCTACCTGGCCGACTTCGGCATCGCCCGCGAGACCTCCTCCGACGCGACCGTGCTCACCCAGTCCGGCGACCTGATCGGGTCGTGGGACTACATGGCCCCCGAACGGCTCTCCCGCGGCCAGGTCGACGGCCGCGCCGACCAGTACTCGCTGGCCTGCGTGCTGTTCGAGTGCCTGACCGGCCGGCTGCCGTACCCGATGGACGACATGGCCGCCAAGGTCGCCGCCCACCTGCTGCAACCGCCGCCCGCGCCGTCGGTGTTCGTGCCGACGATCACCCCCGAGCTGGACGCCGTGGTGCTGCGCGGCCTGGCCAAGGAGCCCGCCCGCCGGTTCGAGTCGGTGACCGCGATGCTCACCGCCGCCGAGCAGGCCGCCTACTCCGGCGACACCGCCCGCTCGGCCAAGCCGACCCTGGTCGGCCCGTCCAAGGAACGCGACCAGGCCCGGATCGTCAAGGCGATCGTGCGCGCCTCGGGCGCGCGCCGACCGGCCACCCGGCGGCTCGGGCAGGCCGCGCCGGTCTGCCCGTACCCCGGCCTGAGCGGCTTCGAGCGGGCCGACGCGGACATGTTCCACGGCCGCGACCACGTGGTGTCCGACCTGCTGGTGCGGCTGGCCGAGCAGGTCGACGGCGGCGAGCCGGTGGTGGTGGTCGGCGCGTCCGGCTCGGGCAAGTCCTCGGTGCTGCGGGCCGGCCTGCTGCCCGCGCTGGCCGGCGAGGCCTCCGACGCGGAGTGGCCGCAGATCGTGCTCACCCCCGGGCCGGACCCGGTGCGCGGCCTCGCCCTGGCGATGGCCGCCCGCTCCCAGGTCGCGGCCGAGGAGTGGGCGCGGGTGATCCGCCAGACGCCCGACCGGTTCGGCGCGCTGTGCGCCAAGTCGGTCGGCGCGACCACCTCCCGCCCGGTGATCCTGGTCGACCAGTTCGAGGAGCTGTTCACCCACGGCACCCCCGAGGCCGACCGGCTCGCCTACGTCACCGCGCTCACCTCGGCCGCCCCGGCGATCGTGATCCTCGCCGTCCGCGCCGACCTGGTGGACCGGTGCATCGAGCTGGCCGCGCTGCGGCCCGCGCTGACCGCGCCCGTCCTGCTCGGCCCGATGGACGCCACCGAGCTGCGCCAGGCGATCGTGACGCCCGCCCGGGACGCGGGCCTGGAGATCGAGCCCGGCCTGCCCGAGCGGCTCATCGCCGACCTGGGCGTGCGCGGCGAGATCGGCTACGACCCCGGCGCGCTGCCCCGGCTCGCGCACGCCCTGCGCGAGACGTGGAACCACCGCGAGGGCAACGTGCTCACCCTCGCCGCGTACCGGCGGGTCGGCGGGATCGACGGCGCGGTGTCGCGCACCGCCGAGGAGATCCACGACCGGCTCGACCCGCTGGGCCGGCAGTACCTGCGGGACACGATGCTGCGCATGGTGACCGTGCTCGACGACGGCACCGCGATGCGCCGCCGGGTCGACCCGCGCGAACTGCCCGCGCCCGCGATCGTCGACCACCTGATCAACGCCCGCCTGGTCACCGTGGACGGCTCCGGCGCGCGGCTGAGCCACGAAGCGCTGCTCACCGCGTGGCCCCGGCTGCGCGGGTGGATCGACGAGGACCGCGCGGGCCTGATCCAGCACCGCCGGTTCGCCGACGCGGTGCGGGTGTGGGCCGAGTCCGGCCGGCTCGCCGACGACCTCTACCGGGGCATCCGGCTGGCGTCGCTGACCTCGTGGCTGGACACCGCCCGCGACCGGGTCCGGCTCCAGCCCGTCGAGCAGGAGTTCCTGGTCCGCTCCAACGCCGCCGAGCACGCGGGCCAGGTCGCCGCCCGGCAGCGCACCCGGCGGCTGCGGGTGCTGGTCGCGTCGCTGAGCGTGCTGCTGCTGGTCGCCTCCGGCATGGCGGTGGTGGCGGTCAAGCTCCAGCAGGACGCGAACGACCAGCGCGACCAGGCCAACGCCGCCCGCCAGCTCAACCTCTCCCGCCAGCTCGCCGCCGAGGCGGCCACCACCCGCGGCGTCGACCCCCGGCGCGGCGCGCTGTTCGCGCTCGGCTCGTGGCAGGCGGGGCAGACCGTGGAGAGCCGCAGCGCGCTGCTGTCCGCCCAGTCCGACAGCTACCGGGGCCGGATCGACGCCCACGACGGCATCATCTCGTCGCTGGCGATGAACGGCGACGCGACCATCGCGGTGACCGGCGGGCGGGACGGCAAGCTGCGGATGTTCGACGTGCCCGGCCGCAAGCAGATCACCGAGCTGGACGGCTCCGGCGGCTGGTACCGGACCGTGTCGATGTCCGGCGACGGCAAGCTGGTCGGCGTCGCCAACCCCACCCAGAAGGCGGTGACCGTCTGGGACGTCGAAGAGCGCAAGATGGTCAAGCGGCTGCCCGGCGTGGGCATCGACGTGGCGATGGCCAAGGACGGCAGGACCATGGCCGCCATCATGGACAAGGGCGTCGTCATCTACGACACCGCGACCTGGGGCGAGATCACCTCGTTCCAGGCCTCGCCGTCGATCTTCCTGGCCTACAGCGCCGACAGCACGCTGATCGCCACCACCAACGTGGACAAGGTCGAGGTGCACCGGGTCTCCGACGGCGCGCTGGTGACCACCCTCGCCGGGCACACCAACATGGTCTCGGCGATGGCGTTCAGCCCGGACGGCAAGACGCTGGCCAGCGTCGCCATGGACGGCTCGCTGCGGCTGTGGGACACCACGTCGTGGGCCAACCGGCTCACCCTGACCACCACCGAGGGCGGGCTCAGCGCCGTCACGTGGAGCCCCGGCGGCTCGACCGTGGTCGGCAGCGGCATCGGCACCAGCGTCTACGCCTGGGACCCGCACAACGGCTCGCTGGTCGCCCGGCTGGCCACCCGCTCGGTGACCATGTACGGCGTCGCGGTGTCCGCCGACGGGCACACCCTGCTCGGCGCGGACTCCGCCGGCGAGATCACCGTCTGGTCGCTGCTGCGGACCGTCCTGGGCGACCGGTCCGCCGCCGTCATCGGCACCAAGTTCCAGCCCGGCGGCGACGTGCTGGCCTCGGTCGACGGCATCGGCGTGCTGCACCTGTGGGACAGCGCCAAGGGCGACCTGATCAAACGGGCGCAGGCCCACCAGGGCGCGGCCTACGACGTGGCGTTCAAACCGGACGGCAGCGAGCTGGTCACCGTCGGCGAGGACGGCGTGGTCGTGCTGTGGAACGCCGAGGGGCGCGAGCTGCGCCGGTTCAGCCGGCCCGGCACGGTGTTCACCGCCGTGCGGTTCAGCCCGGACGGGCAGCGGATCGCGGTCGGTGGTCGCGCCCCGGTCAAGTCCGAGGAGGACCGCGACGAGCTGCTGCTGCTCGACTCGGCGACCCTGTCGCCGCAGCGCCGGCCGACCCGCGACAACCCGCGCAACACCTCCGCGGAGGACGTCAAGTCCAACTACCCCAACGGGATCGCGTTCAGCCCGGACGGCCGGACGTTGGCCGTCACGCTGTCCGCGGGCAAGGTCGGGCTGTGGAACCTGGTGGACCCCGGCGCGGAGATGACCATCCTGCCGGGTCACGAGGGCATCGCGATCGACGCCGAGTTCAGCCCCGACGGCTCGACCCTGGCCACGGCCGGCTCGGACCGGCTGGTCCGGCTGTGGCGGGTCCGCGACGGCTCCCAGGTCGGCACCCTGACCGGCAGTGACTCGACCGTGCGTCGCGTCGCCTACAGTCCGGACGGCAAGATGATCGCCACGGCCAGCCAGGACACCGTCGTCCGGGTGTGGGACGCGGTCGGCCTGCGGCCGCTGGCCCGGATGGACCGGCACGAGGACCAGCTCAACGACGTGTCGTTCGACTCGTCGGGCACGCGGCTGGCCAGCGGCGGTGCGGACGGCGTCACCAGGCTGTGGGACCTGGACCCGGGCAACGGGGTCGAGGTGCTGTGCGGCTCGCTGGACCGCGACAGCCTGGCCGACGAGTGGAACGCGTTGGGCTCGGACCGCGGCTCGCCGCCGTCCTGCCCCAACTGAGAAGAGGTGCGATGCAGCGCGTGGTGGTACGGGGTTCGGGGATGGCGTCGGTCGTGTTGCGGCCGGGCGAGTCCCTGCTGTTCGGTCGGGCCCCGCACGCCGCCGCGACACCGGGGCCGGGCCGGATCGCGCTGACCCTGCCCGACTGCGCGGCGCACGTGTCCCGCCTGGTCGGCGAGCTGGTGGTGGGCGAGAACACGGTGATGCTGCACTGGCTCGGCGCGGGCGAGGCCCAGCTGTCGAGCCTGTTCGACGCGCCGGGCGGCGCGCGCCGGGTGATCCTGGCGCGCTCGATGTCGGCGCTGCTGGACCGGGGCGAGAACCAGCTCCTGCTGCTGCTCGGCCGGCAGGACGGGCAGAGCTTCACCGACCTGGTGGTCAACATCGACGTGGAGACCGACCCGGAACTGCTCTCCGAGCTGCCGGAGGGGCTGGACACCGAGAAGGGGCCGGGGCTGGCCCGGGGCAGCCGCGACTGGTTCGTGGCGCTCGCGCTGTGCGAGCCGTGGCTGGCGGGCAACGACGACTACCCGCGCCCGCCGTCCAACCGGGAGATCTACGAGCGGGTGCGGCAGTGGCACGGCTACACCTGGAACCTCCAGCGCCCGCAACGGGTGGACGACGCGATCCGGGCCATCTCGGCGATCGCGTTCGGCGTGTCGGACGACCCGTTCGCGGCGCCGCACGTGGGGCGGTTGCAGAACATCCGGTTCTCGGTGGCCCGGCGCGCGGCCGAGGTCCGCCTGGTCACCTCGGCGGACCTGGCCGACGTCGAGCGCATCGCCCGCAATCGGAACTTTCCACCCCCGGAGGGGTCGCCGGCGTCACCCGCCGGTCAATAGTCTTTCCGACAACACCGAAAACGCCCCGCGCCCCGCGGTCCACACCGGATTCCCACAGCGAATCCCGTGCCGTGAATCCAGTCGGGGCGCGGGTTCCCGTTGTCCGGAAAGGACTTCCCCATGTCGCAAGCCAACCCCGACCTGCCCGGGACCCGCCCGCGCCCCAAGAAGGGCGCGGGCGTGATCGTGCTGCTCGTGCTGATGTCCCTGGCCAACACCTTCACGCTGGTCATCGGGATCGCCGGGATGGTCGACGAGATCGAGCACGGCCGGGACTGGGACGACGACGAATTACGGCTGGCGGCCTTCGTCACCATCATGAGCCTGATCGCCGTCACCGCCCTGGTCGGCGCCTGGCTGACCCGCAAGTGGGGTCCCCGGCTCTACGTGGCGGCGACGGGGCTGGGTCTGGTCATCGGCCTGGTGATCACCGGCGGAGCCTCCTTCTCGCCGATCAGCCTGGTCGGCATCGCGCTCGCCGCCGCGCTGTGGATCACCGCCGAGAACAACTGGTAGCGCCGAGAGGTCCGGGGCGGAGGTGGACACCGTGGGTGCGTCCTCCGAAGCGGGCACCTTGACCTGCCGGGTGAGGGTCGGGTGCCCGTCCGGCGTCGGTGCCGGGCTCGGATCCGGTGCCTGGTTCGGTGCCTGGTTCGGTACCGGCGGCGCGACGGCCGGGGTCTCCCGGAGCGTGGGCCGCGGCACCGGGGCCTGGGCGGTGGGGAAGGGCTGCGGCATCACCGCGGTCGGCTTGGGCGGTGCGGGGTGCGGTGCCGGTTGTTGGGCCCACGGCGAGACCTGCGGGTACCCGCCGCCCGGGGTCGCCGCGTACCCGCCCGGCGGCGTCGCGGTGGGGTACCCGCCCGCCGGAGTGGCCGCGTACCCGCCTGCCGGGGTGGCCGGCGCGTACCCGCCGGCCGGAGTGCTGGGTGTCGTCGAGGGGTACCCGCCGGCCGGGACGGCGGCGGGAGCCTTGGCCGCGGCGGCGGCGCGCTTGCGGCGGCTGACGACGATCGCGGTGCCCGCCGTCGCGGTGGCCACCGCGACGCAGCCGCAGACGATCGCGAAGATCAGCAGCAGCGTGGTGGGCGAACTGCCCGGCACGCCGCCCTTGTCGGTGGCCTGCTTGAGGTAGTCGGCGGCCTGCTGGTTGCCCGGGGCACCCGCCAGCGCGGCGGCGAAGTACGTTGCCGCGCCGTCGTAGTCGCCCTCGAAAAAGCGGTCCAGCCCGGTCCGGTAGTCCTCGTCGTGCTGCCCGATCCCGGCCTTGACCTCCTTGCCCTTAAGCACCTCGGACAGGGTCTGGGAGGAGGCGGCGAAGTTGAACGACTGGGTCTCGCCCGGCGAGCCCTGGCTGACCAGGCCGACGATCCCGCCGCGCATGTCGACCACCGGGCCGCCGCTCATGCCGTGCGTGGCCGCCGCGCTGAACTCGTAGAACGGCCGCCCGCCCTGGGTGCGCTTGGCCGAGATCTGGCCGTTCTTGTTGCTGGGCTCCAGGCTCGGGTCGACGGTCTTGTCGGTCGAGCCGGGGTAGCCGATGGCCAGGATCGGCGTGCCGACCGGGGTCTGGTCCTGGCGCACTTCGAGGGAGGGCAGGTTCTCCCGGGGGATCTTGAGCACCGCCACGTCGCCGTCGCCGGGCGCGACCAGGTCGACCACCGTCGCCGGCGCGACGTCGCGCACCTGCTCGGCGTCGCGCTTCTCCATCCGCTCGACCTGGATCTGCCGGTCCACCGGGCTGTCCGGGTCGAACCCCTCGGCGAGCCCGTTCTCGGCGAACTGCTGCCGCGCCTTGGCCACGTCCCGGACCCGGCCCGCCTTGGTCAGGTCGGCGATGGCCGCGTCGAACAGCGCGCCACCGCCGCCCAGCGGTCCGGTGTGGACGCAGTGGCTGGCCGTGGCGACGTACCCGTCCGGGCTGATGATCGCGCCGCTGCACGAGGTCTTGACCTCGTAGCCGTCGGTGCCGCCGAACACCTCGCCGGTCTTCTTGTCGCGCACCCAGCCGTGCCAGGTGACCGAGATGTAGACGATGCCCGGCCGGGCCACGGCGGCGGCCCGCTCCTCCGGGCTGGACGGCTGCGCGGCCGCGACGGGCAGCGGCGTCAACGCCAGCAGCGCGACCACGCCGAGCAGGGCCTTCATCCGCGCCATCAGCCGTACACCCCACTTCCGTCGGTGCGCGCCCAGCGCGCCCGGTAGCCGGCGGGGTTCGTCTCCGCGGCCTGGTTGCCCTCGCACGCGTAGTCGTCCACCTCGTTGAGGTCCTGTTTGGCCTCCTGCGGCTGGGTGGCGATCAGCCCCCGCTGGTCGTAGAAGGAGTACGTGATGGTGGTGTTCGTCCGGGACAGGTAGGTGAGCTGCTTGTCGGTCGCCTTCCACTTGAACTCGTTGGTCCCGTTGGCCACGATCTTGAGCTCGTTGCCCTGGTGGGTCCCGGTCAGCGTCACGTTGTCCTGGCGCTCGGTGCCGGTCCCGTCGGGCCGGAACTCGTAGTGCCGGCCGCTGCTGGAGAACAGGATCGGGTCGGCGTCGTTGTAGAACTTCACCATCGACTGCTCCTCGACCGTGAGCCAGGAGCCGACCAGGCACAGCGGGAGCCCGGCGGCGCGGGGCTGCCCGGACTCGCGGGGGGTGGGGGACGGCCGTTCGCCCGACTCGGCGGCACTGCCGCGACTCGGGCCGGCTTTGGCCACGGCGACGACGGTCAGCACCGACGCCGCCACGACAGCGGTCGCGGCGACCGCGAACAGGCTCACGACGACGGACTTCGCCGGCGGACGGGACGAATCACTCACGGTCCCATGGTATTGACCGGGTCCGCCGCGCCGGAGCGGAACGGTGCGGAAGTTTCCGACCTGTTGTCCGCCCCGGTGCGGTCCCACCGGGATCGTCGCCGGTCGCGATGGTTCATACAGCGCAACGCGGTTGGACATCCGGCCGCCGGCTCACTCGCGGGAGGGATGTGCGGTTCCCTCACGTCAGGGCCGCCCACGTCCGGGCCGCCCACGTCCGGGTTGTCCACATCATGGCCGCCCACGTCAGGCGGGCACGGCGATCTCCAGCCGGGCCAGCCGGCGCGGGTCGGCGATCACCTCGAACCGCGCTACCCGGCCGTCGACCACGTCGATCGCCAGGGCCAGCACGAGCCGCCCGAACGGCGCGACGACCGCGCCCACCGCCCCGTCGACCAGCGCGGGCGAGGCGTACCGGGACTTGGCGGCCAGCACGACGGCCTCCTCCGCGACCACGTGCGCGCCGCGCACCACGACCGGCGTGCCCGGCGGCACGGTGGCCGGGTCGGCGACCCGCACCACGTCCGGTGCGAGCACGGCCAGCAGCCCGGCCAGGTCCCCGGTGCGCGCGGCGGCCAGGAACGCCTCCACCACCCGCCGGTGCCCGACGACCTCGGCTTCGGGCAGCCGGGGCGTGCCCCGGACCCGCTGCCGGGCGCGGCTGGCGAGCTTCTTCGCGGTCACCGTGGTGCGGCCGACGATCGGCGCGATCTCGTCGAACGGCACCGCGAACAGGTCGTGCAGCACGAACGCCACCCGTTCGGCGGGCGCGAGCGCGTCCAGCACGACCAGCAGCGCCCGCCCCACCGACTCGGCCAGCAGCAGTTCCTGCTCGGGGTCGGCGTCCGACGGCCGGTCGGGCACCTGGCCGACCGGCACCTCCGGCCGGGACCGGCGGGCGCGCAGCACGTCCAGGCACACCCGCGACACGACGGTGCGCAGCCACGCGGCCAGGTTGTCGACCTCGTCCGCGTCGACCCGGCTCAGCCGCAGCCACGTCTCCTGCACCGCGTCCTCGGCCTCGGCCGACGACCCGAGCATCCGGTACGCGACCGCGCGCAACCGCGCCCGGTGCGTCTCGAAGAGCTCCGCCAACTCGTCCATGGGTCACCTTTCCCCGTCGCGCCGCGTCGACTGCTTTGACGGCCCGGACCCGGGCGAAGTGACAGGAGACGCGTACCGATGACCGACATCACAACCGCCCGACCGCTGCTGACGCCAGTCGAACTGGGTGGTTTCCGGCTGCCCAACCGGGTGGTGATGGCCCCGGTGACCAGGGCGCGCGCGGGCGACGGGCTGGTGCCGACCGAACTGCACGCGGTGTACTACGGGCAGCGGGCGAGCGCCGGGCTGATCGTCACCGAAGGCACGTGGGTGGGGGAGCGGGCGGTGGGGTTCCCCAACGTGCCCGGGGTGTACTCCGACGAGCAGGTGGCCGCGTGGCGGCGGGTGACCGACGTGGTGCACGCCCTGGGCGGGCGGATCGTCGTGCAGCTGTGGTTCTCCGGTTCGGCGGCTCCGCACGAGATGTCCACGGCCGACATCCGCGATGTGGTGGCCGATTTCGCCACGGCGGCCGCGCAGGCCCGACGGGCCGGGTTCGACGGTGTCGAGGTGCACGCGGTGGGCGCGTTCCTGCTGCCGAGGTTCCTCAACGCCCGCACGAACCAGCGCACCGACGGCTACCGGGGCGGGCGGCTGCTGTTCGAGATCGTCGACGAGGTCGGCGCGGTGTGGGGTGACGGCCGGGTCGGGGTGCGGATCTCGCCGTACTGGGACGCCGACGAGGGCTTCAGCGCGGACGAGTCCACTGTGGTCGCCTACCAGGAGTACGTGCGCCGGCTCGGCGATCGTTCGCTGGCGTACCTGCACCTGCGCGGCCCGGAACTCACCGGCCCGGCGCCGGACTTCGCCGACTTCGCGCGCTACCGGGAGGTGTTCGACGGCCCGATGATCGCGAACCTGGGGTTCGACCGGGAGTCGGGCGACGCGATCGTGGCCGCCGGCGTGGTCGACGCGGTGTCCTACGCCAAGCACTACATCGCGAACCCGGACCTGGTGGCGCGGTTCGCGTTGGGCCGCGACCTGTCGCCGGGCGACCCGGAGACGTACTACCAGGGCGGCCCGGAGGGCTACGTGGACTACCCGGAGAGCCGCTGGTCGTAGGAGCTGTTCGGGGTCGGATCACGTGGTGGAGGACGGGTTCTTCGACCACGTGATCGCTCCTTGCGGGCGCAGCCCGGCCTTGTCGTAGCGGATACGCCCGGTTGGCCTCGCAGGACTATGCCTTGTTCGCGTGGTTCCCGGGCCCGCGTTCAGGTTCGGCTAGACGAGGTTCTCGAACCGGGCGGAGGCGGTGGCCAGGGCGTCCACGCAGGCGCGGATCGCGCCCCGGTCGTCGTCCTCGGTGCGGTTGACGGCGTAGATCGTGCGGTTGAGGGCCGGACGGGTGGTGAGCACGCGGACGCCGTCGGGCACGGCGTCGCGGGCCAGGCGGGGGACGACGGCCGCGCCGACGTTGCCCGCCACGAGGGCGAGCTGGGTGGCGTAGCTGCCGACCGTGCAGCTGATCCGGCTGTGGTTGCCGAACTGGCGCAGCACCCGCACCAGCCAGTCGTGGCAGCCCGACCCGGCGCACCACCCGATCCACGGGATGTCGTCCACCTCCGCGAGGTCCACGGCCTTGCGGTGGGCCAGCCGGTGGGTGGCGGGCAGCACGAGGTCGGCCACGTCGTGCAGCAGGGCCGTCCGCGACAGGGTCGGCGGCACGACGACCGGCCGGTGCTCCCAGCTCTCCACCACCGCCACGTCCAGCCGGCCGTCCACCACCTGTGGCAGGGTCTCCTCGGCCTCGCGCTCGTGCAGGGTCACCTCCAGGCCGGGGTGCTGGGCGCGCAGCACCGCGAGCACGGGCGGCAGCAGGGCGTGCACGCTGGTCGCGATGGCGCCGACGCGCAGCGGGCCGGTGATGTCGTCGCGCAGCAGTTCCAGTTCCGCGCGGGCCTTCTCGACCTGGGCCAGGATGTCCGCCGCGTGCCCGGCCAGGACGTGCCCGGCGGTGGTCAGGCGGACGGTGCGGCCGTGCGGTTCCAGCAGGCGCTGGCCGGCCTCGCGTTCCAGCTTCGCCAGTTGCTGGGACACCCCGGACGGGGTCACGTGCAGCGCCGACGCCGCCGCCGCGACCGTCCCGTGGGTCGCCACGGCGTGCAGGGCACGCATCCTCTCCAAACCGAACACAGTAGGGATGCTACTGGAATCCGCTGACGAACATTCGCTTGTTCTTGATGGTCGTGGGCGCTCAGGCTGACCCGGTGACCACGACCGAAGCCCGTCCCGCCGCCGTCGCGCCCGCCCGGCCGAAGGTGAACCCGGCGCTGCTCGCGTTGACGGGCAGTCTCTGCATCGCGCTGTCCTCGGTGTTCATCAAGGAGTCCGGCACCACCGGCTCGACCAGCGCGTTCTGGCGCTGCTTGTTCTCATTGCCGATCCTGGTGGCACTGGTGGTGTGGGAACGGCGGCGCGGCACGGCGGTGCGCCGGATCCTGCTGCCGCTGCTCGCGGGCGTCGGCCTGGGGGTCGACTTCGTGCTGTGGGGCGATGCGATCTCGCTGGTGGGCGCGGGCATCGCGACCGTGCTGCTGTCGGTCCAGGTGGTGATCGTGCCGGTGGTGGCCTACCTGGTGTTCCGTGAACGCCCGTCCACCCGGTTCGTGTGCGCGGTGCCGGTGTTGCTGGGCGGGATCGTGCTCGCGGGCGGCCTGGCGGGCACGCCGGCGTTCGGCTCGGACCCGGTGCTGGGCGCGGTGCTCGCGATCGGCGCCGGGATCGGGTTCGCCGGCTACCTCGTCCTGATGCGGCACAGCTCCGGGCCGGGCAGCCGGGAGCACACGCTGTTCCTGGCGACCGTGTCGGCCGGGGTGGTGGCGGTCGCGTTGGGCGTGCCGACCGGGAAGCTCGACCTCGCGCCGGGGTGGCCGGCGTTGGGCTGGCTGCTCGCGCTGGCGCTGGTCGGGCAGGTCGTGGGCTGGCTGCTGATCTCCTCCGCGCTGCCCCGGATGTCCAGCGCGACCGGCGCGACGCTGATGATGTCGCAGCCCGTCGCGGCGATCCTGCTCGGCATCGGGCTGCTCGGCGAACGACCGAGCGCGCTGCAACTCGTCGGGTGCCTGGTGGTGCTCGCCGCGGTCGGTTTCGTGAGCACCTCGTCACGCGGGTAAGGGCCTTCCCAGCACCTGAGACGGCCGTTCGGCCGCACCTGGGATCCGAATCATCTCCCCGAGATCCCTGGTGCGGTCGATCGCGCCCGTCGCCGCCGTCGCCCTGCTCGCCGGGTGCAACGCCGCCGCCACCGGTCCCGCGCCGACCGGCGGCGGGCCCGCGCTGGTGCTGGTCACGCCGAGTCCGGTGGGCGTCAACGACTGTCCCGTTCGGACAGGGCGCGGAGAAGGCCAAGCCGGGCACCGGTTCCAGCCCGCTGTTCATCGGCGGCGCGAACCCCGTCCAACGACCCGGCGCGGGCCAAGGCGCTCGCCGCCACCCTGGGCGGGCAGGGCGTCGACGTGGTGCTGGGCGCGGTTGTCGCGGCGGCCGTCGGGCTGGAGACCTCCAGCGCGGTGTGGGCGTTGCTCGCCGGGGCCCTCGCGGGCGCAGCCTACGCGGCGCCGGCGGCGGTGTGCGAGAACCGGCTCGGGGTGCCGTTGCTGATCAGCACCCTGTTGTTGAGCTGCCCGGCCATTTCGTTGGCCGGCTACCTGGTCCGGTTCCTGTTGAAGGACAGCGGTTCCAGCCTGCCGCAGAGCGCGCAGCTGCCGCCGGGGGCGCGGTTGCCGGAGTTCGGCGGCGTCACCTCGGGCATCGTCCTGGTGGTCGTGGTGGCGGCGGTCTGCGCGGTGGTCGACGCGCGCACCCCGGCCGGGTTCGAGGCGCGGGTGATCTTCGACGGTGGACTGGTCGCGCTCGCCCTGACGGCGGTGGCCCCGGTGCTGCTCGCCGCGCTCGGCGGTGGGGTTGACGAGCTTCCTGGTGCGCACGGTGTTCGGCACGCAGGGCAGTGTCGCCGACCCGGCGCTGGCCGGGCTGCCGGACCTCGTCGCCGGGCACTCGCCGCTGGTGTTCCTGGCGTGGGCGGTGGTTCCGGTGCTCGCGCTGTTCCTGCACCGGCACCGTGGGGGCTGCGGTTGCGCGGGGTGGGCGAGGACCCCGCTGCGGCGGCCGACCTCGGCGTGCGCCCGGACCACTACCGGTACGGCGCGGTGCTCGCGGCGGGCGCGCTGTGCGGGCTGGGCGGCGCGCAACTCGCGCTGGGCTCGGTGACCCTGTTCGCCGAGAACCTGACGGCCGGGCGCGGCTGGATCGCCGTCGTGGCGGTCCTGCTCGGCCGCGCCCGACCGGTGGGCGTGCTGCTCGCGCTGTTCGCCGGCACCGGGTGGCGGGGCCTGGCCGGTCGACGCCGCGCGGGCCGGGTCAGGACTGGGGCACCCGGACGACGTCGCCGGGGTTGATCACGTTCGGGTCGGTGATGGTCTGCGGGTTGGCCGCCACCAGCCGGTGGTAGAGGTTGCCGTCGCCGTAGTACTGGACGGCGATCCCCCACAGGGTCTCGCCCGGCTGCACGACGTGCTCCTGGTACACCCGGTAGCCGGGCACGATCCGCGGGCCCCACACCACCGGCACGATCACCTTGTCGAGCTCCTCGCCGTCCTTCGGCGAGGTCCAGTAGACCTCCACGAACAGCCGGTCGAGGGTGAACGCCGCGCCGGACACGTCCGCGGTGACCTGGAACTGCCCGTGGCCGCCGATGCCGTCGCCCGCCATGAAGGCCCCGGTGACCTCGTCGTGGCCCTCGTGCACGCGGTAGTTGAAGCTCGCTTCGAACGCGCCGCCGGCGACCCCGGCGATCTGGATGGAACTGCCGACCAGGTCGTAGGAACGGGGCTGCTGGACGTCGATGGACATGGCTGTGCCTTCCGTCGCTCAGAACCGCCGACGCTACCCCTTCACCCGTTAGTAGAGTGACGACCCGGGCTGATTCACCCTTTCGGTATCGCCGGTTCCGGTGCACCCCGCTTGGCGCAGCGACCTGACCGCAGCATCCGCGCCAGTTGCCGGCTGCGACGACCGATCGGCCGCCGCAGCCGGCGAACAACCGTCCTGAGTGGAGGGTGGTCGGGCCGCGCGCGGTCGACCGTGTCAGCGGAAGTCGTCGAGGTGGTCGGCCAGCCACTCCCGGAACGTCCGGGCGGGCGCGTGCGTCACGTCCGCCACGTCGGAGGTCGGGGGCACCGGGTGGTCGACCAGTTCGGCGAACCCGCCGATCACCTGGCGGGCGACGTCGTCGGGCAGCAGGCCGGCGTACGTGCGGTCGTCGTCGGGGTCGACCTCGTGCCAGCGCAGCGGCCGGCCGATCGCCTCGCCGATGGCCCGCACCTGCTCCGCCCTGGTCAGCAGTTCCGGGCCGGTGAGCTGGTACTTGGCCTCGTCGTGCCCGTCCTCGGTCAGCGCCCGGACGGCGACGGCGGCGATGTCGGCCTCGTGCAGCAGGGTGTGCGCGGCCTGCCCGTACGCGCCGCGCACCTCGTCGCCGGCCCGGACCTGCCCGGCCCAGGCGCGGGTGTTGGCCGCGAAACCGTGCGCCCGCAGGAACGTCCAGCGCACGCCGGACTCCACGACGGCCCGCTCCACCACGGCGTGGAAGTGGCCGATGGGGTTCGTCTGCTCGGCCAGCCGGTCGTCCACCGCGCCCGTGGACAGCAGCACGACCCGGGACGCGTTCGCGGCGATCGCCCGCGCGACCTCCGCCGCGCTCCCGGTGTCGGGGGAGGGCCACATCAGGAACACCGCGTCCACGCCCTCGGCCACCGCGCGGATCGTCGCGGGGTCGGTGTGGTCGCCGCGCACGACCTCCACGCCCTCCGGGAACCCGGTCGTGCCGCGGGTCAGCGCACGCGGGGCGAGCCCGGCGGCGAGCAACTGCCGCACCACCTGGCCGCCGACGTTCCCGGTCGCGCCGGTCACCAGAATCCTGCCGTCCGCCAACGTTTCCTCCTCGTTCGGTGGTGGCGACGGTAGGTGCGGGGGCGGCGGCCCGGTAAGGGCTTACTCCGACGTAAGCTCATGGCGTGGGAGTAGGAGTCCAGGCAGGCGAGCCCCGACGTGACCGGTTCCACAAGGACTGCCCGGGGTGGGAGCTCTACCGGCACGTCGCGAACCGGTGGGGCGTGCTGATCCTGAGCGCGCTGGACGAGGGGCCGCTGCGGTTCCACGCGGTGCGCGACCAGGTCGGCGGGATCAGCGAGAAGGTGCTCTCGCAGAACCTCCGCGACCTGGTCCGCGACGGCCTGCTGCACCGCGAGGTGGAGCCGTCCACGCCGCCGAAGGTCACTTACTCGCTGACCCCGTTGGGAGACCAGCTGACCGCACGGGTGCGGGTGCTGCTGGAGTGGGTGGGCGCGAACTTCGACGAGGTGCTGGCCGCCCGCCGCCACCACGACGGCTGACCACCCGCACCCGGCCGCTCTCGCGTCGAGCCCGCCATGAGGGTGCCCGGTCTGCCGCGTGTCGAGCCCGTCGCGACCGGGCCACTGCGGGCCGGTTCGGGGGCGGGTGTCGTAGGACGGTCGGTCCAGCGATAACGGGTCGCGATCGGGCGGGGTGCGTGCCTACTGTGCGGGCATGGACTGGAAGCGGAAGGTCGGGCGGGTCGGGGTGCTCACGGGGGCGGGGATCTCCACCGATTCCGGCATCCCCGACTACCGCGGTGCCAACGGGGTGTGGACGACCGACCCCGAGGCGGTCGGCGCGTTCACCCTCGACCGGTTCCTGTCCTCCGCCGACGCCCGCGCCCGGCTGTGGTCGTCCTACCTCGGCCACGCCGCGTGGCGGGCCGAGCCCAACTCCGCCCACCGCGCGCTCGCCCGGCTGAGCCGGTCCGGCGTCGCGACCCGGGTGCTCACCCAGAACGTCGACGGGCTGCACCAGCGGGCCGGGGTGCCGGCGGGCAAGGTGCTCGAACTGCACGGCACCATGCGGGACACGACGTGCACCGCGTGCGGCGACACCACCCCGACCGAACAGGTGCTGGCGCGCGACGAGAGCGACCCGGCCTGCCCGAAGTGCGGCGGCATCCTCAAGCCCGCCGTGGTGCTGTTCGGCCAGCACCTCGACGAGACCGTGCTCGGGCAGGCGCAGATCATCGCCGGGGCGTCCGAGGTGTTCCTCGCCGTGGGCACCACGCTCCAGGTCGAACCGGTGGCCTCGCTGTGCGAGATCGCCGTGCGGGCCGGCGCGGACCTGGTGATCGTCAACCGCGACCCGACGCCGTACGACGACGTGGCGTCCGCCGTGATCCGGGAACCGATCGGCACCGCGCTGGACTGGATCTGCGACGCCCTCGCCGGTCACCAGTCCGCCGCGCCCGCGAAGGACGTGCCGGTGGGGGAGTAGCCCAGCCCCTCGCGGGCCGCCGTGATGTCCAGGGTGCGTTCGTAGCCGAGGTGGCTGATCGCGTACCGGGTCAGCCGAGGCGGATCCGCTGCCCCTACCAGTCGCCAGACCCACTCGGCGACGCCCGCCGCGTGCCACGCGGCGCGCAACGGGAGGTGGCGGATCCGCACGTCCGAGCCCCGTTCGCGCAGCAGGTCCCGCAGAGCGTCTTGCAGGACAACGGGGTGCGCGTCGGCGATGTTGTACACGCCCGGCCGCCCGGTGCACGCCGACAGCGTCGCGGCGACCAGGTTGTCGATGGAGGTCAACGACTGCGGGGCCTGCCCGTCGCCGACGATCACCAGGTTCCGCCCCCGGATCGCGCCGAGCACCCGGGGCAGCAGCGTCGGGTCGCCCGGCCCGTAGACGGCGTGCGGTCGCAGCACCACGGTGTCCGGCCGCCCGGCCAGGACCCGTTCCGACTCCGCCTTGGCGGCCGCGTAGTCGGTCAGGTAGCGCGTGACGGGCCCGGCGGACTCCGGCGCGTTCACCGTCGGCACGAACGGGTCGTACACGCTCGCCGTCGAGATGTGCACCAGCCGCGCGCCCGGGAACGTCTCGGCCACGTGCCGCGTGCCGTCCACGCACACCCGCCGGATCCGCTCGCCGTCGCCCCAGTCGGTGACGGCCGCCGCCGCGTGCACCACGGCGTCCACGGCCGGCGGGTCGGCCAGCGGGCCGACCGCGATGTCCCAGTCCCGCGACCCGTACCCGTGCACGCGCCACCCCAGTGCCCGCGCGGCGCGGGCGACCGCCCCGCCGACGAACCCGGTCGCCCCGGTGACCGCCAGGCGCATCAGCGGGCGAACCGCTCGCGCAGCGCGGTCCGGTCGATCTTGCGCAGCCGCCCCGCCAGCGGGAGTTCGTCCACCAGGACCACCTCGTCGGGCAGCGCGCTCGCGTCGATCAGGTCCGGCAGCGCGGCCCGCACCCGTTGGGCCAGGCCCGCGCTCGTACCCGGTAGCGCGGTCAGCACGAGCACGATCCGCTCGTCGCCGATCGCGTCGGGCACCCCCACCATGACCGCGCCCGCCACGCCGGGCAGGTCGGCGATCGCGGGTTCGTACAGGCCGGGGTAGACGTTGGTCCGGCCCCGGATGATCATGTCCTTCTTCCGGCCGGTCAGCACCAGCCGGTCGTCGTCCCAGCGGGCCAGGTCGCCGGTCGCGTGCTCGGTCAGCGGCGGCTCGCCCAGGTAGCCCCGGCACAGGTTCGGGCCCGACACGAGCAGTTCGCCGTCCGGCGCGAGCCGCGCCGACACGCCCGGCAGCGGCCGGCCCAGCAGGTCGCCGCCGTGCCCGATCTTCTCGTCCGCCGTCGCGATCGCCACCGGCAGGATCTCGGTCATCCCGTACACCGCCAGGAACTCCACGTCCGGCAGGGCCCGCTGCGCCCGCTTGAGCAACGGCGGCAGCACCGGGGCCGACCCGAGCAGCACCTGCCGCAGCGAGCCCGGCAGCGCGACCCCGCTGTCCAGGATCACCGCCAGGTCGGCGGGCACCAGGAACGTGTGCGTCGCCCCGGCGAGCCCGGCGGCCACCGCGGCCGGATCGGCCGACGGCGCGAACCCGTACGGCGGCATCGTCCAGTGCGCGCCCGCCACCAGCGCGGGCAGCCCCAACATCATCTGATCGGTGTGCACCCGCGTGTCCGGGCCCAGTTCGCACCGGGTCGCCAACGTCCGCAGGGCCGCGCCGAGCGAACCGCGCGTGTGCACGACGGCTTTGGGCGTGGCGGTCGTGCCCGAGGTGAACACCACCACCGCTTCCTGGTCGGGGTCCGGGTCCGGCGGCACCGCGCCGGGCACCGCCCGGAACAGGCTCCGGGTGGAGACCGCGCGCACCGGCACGCCCGGCAGCCACGGGCCGGACCTGATGTGCCGCAGCGGAAGCCGCCCGTAGTTCGGCAGCAGCACGCCCCGCCGGCGCGCGAGCGCCCGCAACGGTCCCGGCGCGCTCGCCGCGTACAGCAGCGACTCGGCCGCCGCCCACCCCGGATCAGCCAGGGCGAACCGGCTCGCGAACAGCTCCGGCCCCACCCCGGGGTCGATGAACACCACCGTGCCGCCCGCCGCCACCGTGCCCAGCGCCAGCACGATCGCGTCCGGGCCCGGACGCACCGAGAACAGCATCCGCGTGCCGGTGCGCATGCCCTCGGCGCGCAACCGGTGCGCGGTGCCCAGCACCCGGTCGGACAGCTCCCGGTAGGTCGACGTCCGGCCGCGCGCGTCGGTCAACGCCGGTCGTGGGCCGTGCTCCCGCGCCGCGCGCAGGACTTCCAGCAGCAGGTCGTCAGGCACGACGCAGCACCAGCCTCTCGTAGCCGGGGAGCAGTACCCGGCGTGCGGCCTTGCGATCTACAATGGACAGTGGCGCGGAATCGAGGACGGCGTTCAGCACCGCGCGGATCTCCGCGTTCGCCAGCGGCATCCCCAGGCAGAAGTGCGCGCCGGCACCGAACCAGACCTGCCGCACGGCGGGGGAGTGCGGTCGGTCCGGGTCGAACGGGTGCCGCCCCTTCGCGGCGGAGATCGTGGCGATGACGACCCGGTCGCCCGCCCGCACCCGGACCTTGCCCACCGAAGTGCCGGTCGTGACGCTGCGCAGCATCACCGGGGACGGGACCGTCACCCGCAACGCCTCCGCGACCACGTCGTCCACCCGGCTCCGGTCCGCCGCCACGCGGTCCAGCCAGCCGGCGTCGTGCAGCAGCGCGACCAGCCTCGGCACGTACGACACCAGCGTCTCGGTCCCGGTGAGCACGAACGCTGCCACCGCGCCGAGCGCCTCCTGCTCGGTCAGCCCCAGTTCGCGCATCCGGCCCGGCACGGTCGCCGGGTCACCCGCCGCGTACGCCGTCGCGGCCGGCCGGGTGAGCCGCGCCAGCGCCGCCCTGCTGCGCCGGACCTGTTCCGGGGTCAACGTGGGCCGGCCCAGTCGGACCATCGACGTGATCGCCGCGCCCGCCGCGTGCGCGCGCACCGCCTCGGTCGGGTCGAGCCCGACCAGCTCGCAGATCACCGCGCCGACCAGGTGCCGCACGACCGTGACGAGGTCCACCGGCCGCCCGGCCGCCAGGTCGTCCCGCAGGCGCTTCATCGGCTCTTCCGCGACGCGCGCGCACAGCTCGGCCACGCTGCGCGTGGTGAACAGCCCGGAAAGCTTGCGGCGCAAGGTGGTGTGCACGTCGCCCTCCATGTTCAGCAGCACGGTCGGGCCGACCACGGGCGTCCACAGGTCTGCCGAGGAACCGGGGCCGGTCTTGGTGAACCGGTGCGGGTCGGTGAGGACTTCCTTGGCCAGCGCGGCATCGCTGACCAGCACCCCGACCCCGGGGATGCGCACCACCGGCCCGATCCGGCCGGCCCCGCGCACCAGCGGGTACAGCACGGGGTGCGCGGCCAGCTGGACCCTGCGCTCCCAGTTCATCGGATGTCCACCACCGCGGGCCGGTACCGGTGGTCGGCGTACCACGCCAACGTCCGGCGCAGCCCCCACGCCTTCGCCCGCCGCGACGACCCGCGCACCACGACGTCCCGCCGGAGCCCGTACCGGTAGGTGTGCAGGCGCACCGCGTTGACCAGCGCGCGGTCCTCGTGCACGTCCTCGATCTTGGACCGGGGGAACCCGCCGGCCACCGTGTACAGCTCGGCGGTGATCGCCATGTTGCAGCCCGCCGTCATCACGTACGGCCCGCGATAGCGCGGATCGCGATTGCCGGCCCGGAACTTCCCGAACACCGACGCCACCTCGACGGCGGCCACCAGCAGCCACCGGGTCCCGGCCGAGAGCCCTTCGTCCAAGCGCGGCAACAACTGCCCCGAGACCAGGCGCAGGCCGGAGTCGAACGCGGCCTTGACCCGCGCGGTCCAGTCCGGCGCGGGCAGGCAGTCGGCGTCGGTGCGCGCCAACCACACCGCGCCCCGCCCGATCGCGTGCCGCATCCCGGTGTCGGCCGCCGCCCCGGTGCCCTTCTCCTGCTCGTGCACCAGCTCCAGCCGCAGGGCCGGGTGCGCGGCGGCGTAGGCCCGGACGACGTCCACTGTGGAATCGGTCGATCCGTTGTCCACCACGACGAGCGTGAAGTCCTGGTCGGTCTGCGCGGCGAGCGCGTCGAGCGTGGCGGTGATGCCGCGTTCCTCGTTGTACGCGGGCACGACGACCCAGAGCGGGCTCACAGCCGGATCACCACCAGGCCGAGGCTGACGCCGCCCGCCAACCCGACCAGCGCCACCAGGTCGCCGGGCCCGCACCGGCCCAACTGGCGCGCGGTCACCAGTTGCAGCGGCAGGCTGGCCGAGGCGACGTTGCCGTGCTGCGGCAGGGTGATCACCAGCCGGTCGGTCGGCACACCCACCTGCCGGGCGAACATGTCCAGGTAGGGCAGCGAGACCTGGTGCACGCCGATCACCGCGAAGTCGTCCCAGGTCAACCCGAGCCGGTCCAGCGTGCTGTCCAGGACGCCCCGGCCCAGGCCGAGGAACGCGTCCTTGAGGCGCGCCCCGTCCATGTCGAAGTAGGTGCGCTCCGGGTCGCGCGGGTACCGCGAACCGCCGCCCGGCAACGTGCCGACGTCCCAGCGCGACGAGTCGGCGGTGAACCCGCAGCCCAGCACGCCCTCCTCACCCCGGGTGAGCAGCAGCGCCGCGCCCGCGTCGGACAGCGTGTAGCCGGGGAACGCGCGCAGGAACTCCGCGAGCCCGCCGACCTGCCACCGCACCGCCCGCGACGGCGCTTCGCCGCTGGCGACGAGCACCGTGCGGTACCGGCCCGAGGCGATCAGCGCGTCGGCGACCTCGATCCCGTTCAGCACGCTGTTGCAGGCGTTCTTCACGTCCATCACCGGGCAGCGCAGCTCCAGCTTCGCCGCCACGATGTGCGCCGTCGCCGGCTCCACCATGTCCTGGCTGGCGGAGGCGAACAGCAGCAGGTCGACGTCGGCCGCCGCCGTCCCGGTCTCCGCCAACAGCTTGCGCGCCGCCGCCACCGCCAGGTCGGACGCCTGCTCGTGCTCGCCCATGACGTGCCGCGACTCGACCCCGGTCAACCGGTGGATGAGCCCCGCGGGCGGCGTGAACGGCGCCAACCGCCGCTCCACCTCGGTCGTGCTGACCTGCTGCTCGGGCAGATGAACCGCCACTCCGGCAAGTTGTGTCCCCACTCGGGCCACCTCCCTCGCCAGAAGGCTAGAGGCGGCGCGAGCCGCGTGCCCTCAGTAGAACTACTCTGATCACCCCGCAGTGGCTCCACAAAGGAACATCGTGACCGATCGACGTAACCGACCGGTCGCACTGCGTGAATCGGGTCACGACCGGTGAACCGTCCGCGACCGACGGCACCGGTCGGTTCACCACGTCACGGGTAACTCGTACACCCCGAACACCACCGCGTCGTGCTTGAACGGGATGGACTCGAAAGCACCGGCCAGCCGCAGACCGGGCAGCCTGCGGTACAGCGTCCGGTACACCACCTCCAACTCCAGCCGGGCCAGCGGCTGGCCCAGGCACTGGTGCACGCCGAACCCGAACGCGATGTGGTGGCGTGCCTCCCGGGTGATGTCCAACCGGTCCGGGTCGGGGAACGCGGCCGGGTCGCGGTTGGCGATGTCGGTGGGCAGCACCAGTCCCTCGCCCGCCCGCACCACCTGCCCGGCCACCTCGATGTCCTGCGCCGCGAACCGCCGCCGCCCGCTGTGGGTGATGGTGAGGTACCGCAGCATCTCGTCCACCGCGCGGCTCGCCACGGCCGGATCGTCCGAGTCGCGCAACAGCGCCAACTGCTCCGGGTCGCGCAGCAGCAGCACGGTGCTCAACGCGATCATGTTGGCGGTCGTCTCGTGGCCCGCGACGAGCAGCAGCACGGCCATGTCGGTGGCCTGCCGGAGGGTCAGCTCGCCCGCCTCGACCCGCTCGCCCAGCCGGGACACCACGTCGTCACCGGGACGGCCCACCTTCGCCGCCACCAACCCGCCCAGGTACTCGGCCAGGGCACCGAGCGCGGCCTGGCGCTGCTCGCCGGTGGAACCCCGGTTCGCGATCACCCGGGTGTTGCGCTGGAACAGGTCGTGGTCGGCGTACGGCACGCCGAGCAGCGCGCAGATCACCCGCGAGGGCACCGGCAGCGCGAACGCCTCCACCAGGTCGACCGGCCGGGGCCCGGCCGACAACGCGTCCACGGCCTCGTCCACGATCCGCTGCACCGCCGGCCGCATCGCCTCGACGTTGCGGACGGTGAACACGGCGGTGAGCATCCGCCGCAACCGGGCGTGCTCGGGGTCGTCGAGCCCGACGAAGCTCAACGCCCCGCCGAGCCCCGGTGCCTGCCTCGGGTAGCGCGGATCGGTCATCAGGGCGCTGACCCGCTGGTCGGCGAGCACCGCGCGCTGGTCGGCGTACCGGGTCACCAGCCACGGCGTGCTGCCGTCCCACAGCTCGACCTTGGCCAGCGGACCCTCCCGCTGGAGTTCGCGCAGCGCGGGCGGCGGGTCGAACGGGCAGCCCGGCGCGCGCGGCATCGGGAACGGCGGGACTCCGGACGTGCTCGTCATGGTCTTCCCTCCGGGTCGGGTCACGCCCCGGCGACGGGTGGCTCCTCCAGGTGCTGCCGGCGGTGCTGACGAGCCTGCTTGGGCATGTTCCAGCCGAGAACGGCGACCGCCGCGCCCTCCCGTTCGTACAGTGCCACGAACCGGCGCGCCTCGACGTCGCCTTCCACCAGGGTCACCCGAGTGGCCGCCGCCGGCACGCCGTGCACCTGGATCCGGGCGTCGAACTGGTCGGTCCAGAAGTACGGCACGGGCGCGTAGGTCCGTTGCGCGCCAAGAACGTTCTCGGCGACCACGGCCGCCTGCTCGGTGGCGTTGGTCCGGTTCTCCAGCCGCAACGGGCCCAGCGTCGGGTGCTGCCACCGCGCGACGTCGCCGACCGCGTAGACGCCCTGCGCCGCACGGCACCGCGCGTCGCACACCACGCCGTTGTCCAGCACCAGGCCGCTGCCGGCCAACCACTCCGTGTTTGGCACCGCCCCCACGGCCACCACGACCACGTCCGCCGGCACGACTTCGCCGTCCGCGAGCCGCACGCCGTCGCCGACCAGCCGGTCCACCCCGACCCCGAGCCGCAACCGCACACCGCGTTCGGCGTGCAGCGCCGCCAGCGCGCCGGACGCGAGAGGGCCCAACTGGAGCGCCAGGGGAGCGGGCTGGGGCCCGACCAGCGTGACGTCCACCCCGAGGCCGCACGCCGTCGCCGCCACCTCCGCGCCCAGCACGCCGTCACCGACCACGACGAGCCGTTGCGCCACCAGGAGATCCGCCCGCAACGCCAGCGCGTCCGACATCGTGCGCAGCACGTGCACCCGGCACGGGCCGGGGTCGGCGGGCAACCTCCGGGGCCGTGCGCCGGTCGCCACCACGACGGCGTCGGCCGTCGACACCAGCCCGGACGCCGTGCGCACCGCCCGTGCCGCCACGTCCAGCGACACCGCCGCGTCGCCGGGCACGAACCGGGCGTCCAGCGCGTCGAGCGCTTCGGCGGTGCGCAGGCGGGCGCGGTCGGCGGGCCACGCGCCGGACAGGACCTGCTTGGACAGCGGCGGTCGGTCGTAAGGGGGGTGCTGCTCGTCGCCGAGCACCGTCAGCCCGCCGGTGAACCCTCTGCGCCGCAATGCCTCCACCGTCGCCAGACCGGCCGCGGACGCCCCGACGACCAGCACCGACGAGGGACCGCTCACGCCTGTTCCAGCACGATCGCCCCGGCCGGGCAGACGTTCGCCGCCTCGGTGACGGCGGCGTGCAGGTCCGCGCCCGGTGCCGGGTCCAGCAGCAGGACGACGCCGTCCTCGTCGCGCTGGTCGAACACCTCCGGCGCGAGCAGCACGCACGACCCCGCGCCGCAGCACCGGTCCTCGTCCACGGTGATCTTCATGGCCTCCCCCTCGGATTCCCCCGGCCACCGACCGGTGCCGGCCACCGCAGCCGGGTCCCCGGCCCCGTCACCGCAGCACCGGCCGGCGGGCGCGGGCAAGGCGGCTTGGCGTTGTGCGGCCGCCCGGTCCGGTGTCCACCACGCCGGTGTCCACCACGCCGGGTGCCACTGCGCCGGGTGCCACTGCGCCGGGTGCCACTGCGCCGGGTGCCACTGCGCCGGGTGCCACTGCGCCGGGTGCCACTGCGCCGGGTGCCACTGCGCCGGGTGCCACTGCGCCGGGTGCCACTGCGCCGGGTGCCACTGCGACCTCCTGGAGTCGGTGCCGTGAACCCAGCCAACCAACCTTCCGAAATCGCGTCAAGCAGGTGACTTAGGAAGCGGGCGCGGTCAGCAAACCGGTGATGGCGTCGACCAGGCCCGTCGCGGTCTGCTCCCACGAGGGCTGGGGCGTGCCGTCGGCCAACGCGCGTTCCCGCTCGGCGCAGACGTGCACCATCAGGGCGCTGACCATGTCGCCGCGCTCCAGGCGCACCTCGTCGGGCAGGTCCGGCAGGCAGCGGTGCAGGCCGTCCACCACGCGGCGCAGTCCCGGCGTGGACAGCGCCTCCTCGGCCAGGACGTGTCGGAACGTCGGATCGGTGGCCACCTGCGCGCCGAACCGGGCGTACCACGTCGGGGCGCCCAGCGCGGCCAGGTGGGTGGTGACCGGGCGGACCAGGCAGCCAACCCACGTGCGCAGGTCGGCCGAGCCGCCGGCCGCCGCGACCAGCCCGGTGCGCAGGTCGTCCATGCGCAGCGCGTGCCGCCGCACGATGGCGCGCACCAGGTCGGCCTTGGCGCCGAAGTGGTAGCCCACGGCGGCGTTGTTGCCCTGCCCGGCGGCGGCGCTGATCCGGCGGTGGGACACCGCGCGGAGGCCCTGCTCGGCGAACAGCCGCTCGGCGGTGTCCAGGATCCGCCGGCGGGTGGCGTCGACCTGCCCGGCCCGCGGGGTCCGGTCGACGTCGGCCGGCACGCTCACCATCGCACCGGCACCCTGCTCAGTCCCCCGACCACCAGGCCGTGCACCGGGGCCAGGTTCGCCGGCGCGACGGCCAGCGCCAGACCGGGCAGCCTGCGCAGCAGCACCTCCAGCGCCACCTGAAGCTCGGTGCGCGCCAACGCCTGCCCCAGGCACGAGTGCGCGCCCACGCCGAAGGCCAGGTGCGCGTTCGGCGCGCGCTCCAGGTCCATCTCGGCCGACCGCTCGAACGCCGTCTCGTCCCGGTTGGCGGCGGCCATGCTGCACATCACCGTCGTGCCGGCCGGCAGCGTCCCCGTGGACAGCTCGGTGTCCTCGGTGAGGTACCTCGGCAGGCCGATCCCCGGGTTGGCGTCGAACCGCAGCGCCTCCTCGACCGCCGTGCGCACCAGCGCCGGGTCGTCGAGCAGCCGCTCCCAGCGGGACCGGTCGGACAGCAGCATCCCGACCATCTTGCCGATCATGTTCGCCGTGGTCTCGTGCCCGGCGACCAGCAGCCCCAGCCCGGTCGCCACGAGCTGCGCGTCGGTCATCGCGCCCTCGGTGACCAACGTGCTGAGCAGGTCGTCACGGGGCTGCGCGCGCTTGGCGGCGACGTGCGCGGTCAGGTACCCGACGAAGTCCGCCTGTGCCGTGCGCAGTTCGTCCTCGGAGTACCGGCTGAGGTTGAGCATCGCGTCCGACCAGTGCGAGAACCGGTCGCGGTCCGCCGCCGGAACGCCCAGCAGGTGGCAGATGACCCACACCGGCAGCGGGAAGCCGAAGGCGGCCTTCAGGTCGGCCGGCTGCCCGCCCGCCACCATCTCGTCCACCAGCCGGTCGCCCATCGCCTCGATCTCCGGGCGCAGCGCGGACATCCGCTTGGCGGTGAACCACCGGCCCACCGCCTGCCGCCACCGCCGGTGCCCTTCCCCGGTGGTCGGGACCGAGGAGCCCAGCTCGTTGTTGAACACGCCGCCGGTCTCGCTGTCGGTGATCCGCGCGGCACCCGGGGCGTCGAGCTGCCGGGAGAACCGTGGATCGCCCAGCACCTGCTTCACGTCGGCGTACCGGGTGATCAGCACCGCCCGGTCACCGCTGGGCAGCGTGACCGGGGCCGCCGGGCGCTCCCGGCGCAGCCGCTCCCACACCTCGGGCGGCTCCAGGGCGGTCGGGTTGGGGATCGGGTAGCTCAGCACCTCGTCGGACCCCACCGGGGACCTCCTCCGCGTCGCAGGCGCACCCCAGTCAAACGACGGCCGGCGAGCCCGTCAAGCAACTGACTTACGACTGCCGGTGCCACACGTCGTCGTCCGGACCGGTCAACCGGGCCACGTCCAGCGCGTACAAGGGCTTCGCGCGCTTGCCCAGCCGGCTCACCACGGCCCGCTGCCGGTCGGCGAGCGCCGAGACCACCCGTGACGGCGACGCGGCGGACCCGGGGCTGGTGCGGTACCAGTTGCCCAGCACCTCCAGCGCGAAGTCGACCGCGAGCGACGCCCCGGCGGCCAGCGCCACGTCACCCGCCGTCCGGAACCGCCCGGAGTGGAACGCCACGTTGCGCACCACGTACAGGGTGTCGAGGAACAGCGCGGTGCGGCGGCGCGACTCCTCCAGCCACGCGGCGCACGCGCGCGGGTCGGCCAGCCGCGTCGACCACTCCTCGACCTGGTGCGAGGCCAGCGGGGACGTGTGCGCGACCACGCCGTCCAACGCTGTGCGGGCGGTGGTGAGGGCCGGGTCCTCTTCGGGCCGGCCGGGCAACAGCACGTCCACCCACGTGTTGAGGTCGAGCAGCCGGCCGAATCCGTCGCACCGCGCGTACCGTCCCAGCAGCCGCACCCCTTCACCGACCTGCTCCTCGACGAGCCGCTCGTGGCGTTGCGCGGCAACGAGTTCCCGCTCCGTGCGGTCGGCACGGGCACGCAACCCGGCGTGGTCCGGGTGATCTTGCGGGCAGCGTTCCAGCGCACGCCGCAGCGCGACAACGCGGCGCCGCGACTCACCGGCACGGGCCCGCGCGTCACCGAGCACCTCGGCGGCGGCCTGGTGGAGTTGCTGGTGCGTCTCGGCGACCTGCTGCCGCAACGCCTGCAACGACAGCGCCGACGCGAGGTCCGCGCGGTTCTCCAACCCGCACGCCTCCAACGTCACCCACGCCAGCGCGGTCGCCGGCATCGCCGCCTCGGTGGTGCGCGCGACGTGCGCCATGCGCAGCCCGCCGCGCAACGCGCTCGGCCACCCGGGCACCAGCGGCTCGGCCCGGTCGACCGACTGTCTGCGCGGCAACACGACCCCCGACTTCCCACTGTCCACTGCGGACACGAAAGCCGCCGGGCCGGGAGCGAGCACCACCAGCCGGTGCCCCGCCGCGTACTGGTCCAGCAGCTCGGACAACGCCCGCCGCGCGGCCCGTGCCGCACTGGCCTCGTCCACGGCCCGCACCTCGCACGCCACCAGGCATGCCTGCCCCGGCGTCGCCACCCGCCCGGCGAACGCCCGCAGCCGGCCACCGGTCGCACCGAACCCCAGCGGCTCCACGTCCGCGAACGACGACACCGCCGCCGTCGGGTCCAACGCGGAGATCCGCGCCAACGTCGACGCCCCGTGCACGACCACCGCGACCCGGTACCGGACCGGCACGGGCAGTAGCACCCGCCGCACCGAGGCCGCGTCGCCCGCGCCGGCCAGGTGAGTGCCGGACAGGTGGGTGCCGGCCAGGTCGGCGGCCAGGGTGTGCGGGTCGCGGTCGGCAGCGGCGACCAGGCAGGCCACCTCGTCCGCGACCAGGTCGAGCCCGGCCGGGGTGAACTCGCCGTCGGGCGCGGCCCAGGCGGTGTCGAACCGCCGCTCGACGAGCCGCCGCAGGTGGGGCGCGAGCCCGTCGAGGTCGGCGGCCGCGGTGAGCGCGAGGTCCTTCCACCTCGACGGCGTGTGCCCGGCCGGGTCGTCCAAGGCGGCGACGAGTCCGGACACCGTCCGATGCGCCCGCACCAGCACCGGTTCGTCGCCCCACTGCGCCATCGCCCGCCCGACCGCCTCGTCCGCGCCCGCGCACAACGCCCGCAACAGCGACGCGCGGGGCTGGGCGGTGTCCGCGAAGTTCGCCAGCACCCCTTGCAGCCTCGGCAGCTCGCCTGCCACCCCGGACACCGCGGCGACGTGCCGGCTGAACAACGTCGTACCACTGACCGCCCGCAGAACCCGTTGCAGGACATAGGTGCGCGACCAGGTCACGTCGGCCCGGCGCAGCGCGCCGAGCAGCCGGTGGTCGAATCCGCTGAATGCCACCCGCCCAGCACACCACGCCCCCGCCCGCACGCCCCGACCGGTCCCACAACCACCGTGCGGCTGGCGACCGGTCCCACAACCACCGTGCGGCTGACGGCCGGTCGACGTGCGACCCGGGGGTGGGTGCACGTCGACCGGCCGCCAGTGGCGGCCAATGCGGTCCGACTCGGCGCGGTCCGACCGCGTGGGCCGGGTTCGGCGTGGTCTAGTTGGTGAAGACCACGTCGACCCAGTAGTTCGGGCCGTAGTTGCCGTTCGTCGCGATCGTCGGGAAGCCCGTGCCGTTGCCGTACACGGACGCGACGCCGCCCAGCTGCGGGGTGTTCACGGGGAACAGCCAGCGGCTGGTGAGGCTCGGGTCGTGCGAGTAGTGGCCGTTGGGCGCGAAGTACGAGACCACGTACGCCGTGCCCGCCGTGACCGTCACCGGCGTGGCGAAGGTCAGCGTCTGCCAGCCGCTCGCCGACTCCCCGGTGAACGTGCCGGTCGCGAGCTGCGTGCCGGTCGTCGTCCACAGCGAACCGGTGTGGGTTCCGGTGTTGCCGATGCCCTTGTAGAACCGCACGCCGGTCACCTGGCCGTCGACCCCGGGCGTGAACCGCAGGCCCAGTTCGTACGGGTTGCCGTCCGCGGTCTCCGAGATCTGCGGCGTCTCCGCGGCGCTGAACACCGAGCACGGGCACGCCGCGTCACCAGTGGTGAACGACCAGTTCAACGCGGCGGCGGTGTTGGCGCTGGGATCCCACGCCTCGACCGTCACCCGGTAGTTGTTGTTGCGGGACAAGGGTGCCACCGGCGTCCAGACGAGGGTCTTGTCGTCGTTGGCCAGCGCCAGGTTGCCGCGCAGCGGGACACCCCACCGGGTCTCGACGCGGAACTTGGTGCCGGTCAGGCTGACCGCCTCGTTGAACGTCGCCGTGACCGACGTGTCGATGCCGACGCCGGTCGCCTCGTTCGACGGCGTGGAACCGGTGTTCACCGGGGCCGTCTGGTCGGCGTACGGCGTGAAGTCCACGTCGACCCAGAAGTTGCCGCTGTAGAAGTCGGTCGGGAACGCGCCGGTCGTCGTCGAGTAGCGGCCGTTCGCGTACGCCCCGGACGCCGTGTACAACGGGCCGGACACGACCGGGCTGCGCCGGTCGAAGTAGCCCGGGTCGTAGGAGTACACGCCGTTGGGCGTGGTGTACGAGGCGACGTAGATCGTGTTCGCCTTGACCACCAGCGGCGGGTCGAGCGTGAGCGTCTGCCAGCCGGTCGCCGTCTCGTCGGTGAACGTCCCGGTCGCGAGCTTCGTGCCGAAGTCGTTCCAGATCGAGCCGGTGTGCGTGCCGGTGTTGCCCGCACCCTTGTAGAACTTGATCGCGCTCACCACGCCGTTGTACGGCGAACCGAACCGCACGCCGAGCTCACGGGCGTTGCGGATGCTGCCGGACCGCACCTCGGGCACGATCGCCGTGCTGAACAGCGACGCCACACCCGGCCCGGCGGCCTGCGTGGTGAACGACCAGGTCACCGGCGCGGTGATCACGTTGCCGTTCACGTCGGCGACGGTGACCGAGACGTTGTAGTGCGTTCCGGGCGTGAACGAGCCGTTCGCCGTCCACGTCACGGACTTCAGGTCACCGGACCACACCGCGCTGCCGGCCAGCGACGCGCCGCCGTCGTCGGTCACCCGGATCTGCGCCGAGGTCGTGTCGATCGCCTCGCTGAAGCCCGCCGTCACCGAGGCACCGAGCGCCACGTCACCGGCGTCCGGCGCGGGCGTGCGGGTGTCGAGGGTGGGGCGGACGTGGTCGCCGTTGGTGCCGTTGCGGTAGACGACGTCGACCCAGTAGTTCGACGCCAGGTGCCCGGTGGACGGGAACCCGCCGCCGTAGCGGTACACGCCGTTGGGCGCCGCGACCGTGTCGATCGCGGCCTGGATCTGGCCGTGCCCGACGGGCGTGGTCGAGCTGAAGAAGCCCTGGTCCGCCGCGTAGTGACCGTTGGGCGCGTAGTACGACACGACGTAGTCGGTGTTGGCCTGCACCACCACGGGGGTGGCGAAGGTCAACGTCTGCCAGCCGACCGTGCTCTCACCGGTGAACGTGCCGGTCGCGAGCTGCGTGCCGGACAACGACCACAACGTGCCGGTGTGCGTGCCGGTGTTGCCGACGCCCTTGTAGAAGCGGACGCCCAGCACCTCGCCGCGGCCGGTGAAGCGGACCCTCGTGCCGAGTTCGACGGCACCGGAGTCGTTGGCGCTCGACTGGGTCGGCGTGGCGAAGTCGTCCCAGATCGTGCACGGGCAGTCCGCCGGGCGGGTCGCACCGGTCCTGAACGTCCACGTGTACGCCGTGGTCTGGTTGCCCGCCACGTCCTTCACCCGCACCGACGCGGTGTAGGTGGTGCCGGCCGTGAGCGCGGCGTCCGGGGTGAGCTTCGCCGTGGTGCCACCGCTGATCACCGAGGTCTGCGCGGCGACCGCGCCACCCGGACCGGTCAGCGTGAACTCGACGGCGGTCGGGTCCAGCACCTCGTCGTAGCCGGCGGTGATCGACGGGCTGAGCCCGACGCTGCCCGCGCCCGCCAGGGGTGCGGTGGAGAGCTGGTCGGGCGCGTGCGTGTCGGGACCGGCCTCGGTCGCCCACACGACGTCCACCCAGTAGTTGGCGTCGTTGGCGCTCAGGTCCGGGTAGCCCGCGCCGCCGCGGAACACGCCGTTGAAGCCCTCGGTGCCGGACTGGAGGCCGGTCAGCGGCTCCAGGTACCGGGCCGAGGAGGCGAAGTAGCCCGAGTTGAGCGCGAAGTGCCCGGTCGGCGACAGGTACGAGGCCACGTAGGTGGTGTCCGCCGCGACCGCCACGGGCGAGGAGAAGATCAGCGTCTGCCAGCCGGTCGCCGTCTCGTCGGCGAAGGTGCCGGTGGCCAGGCGCTGCCCGGCGGTGTTCCACAGCGAGCCGGTGTGCGTGCCGGTGTTGCCCGAGCCCTTGTAGAACCGGACGCCGCGCACGTGGCCGGCCGTGCCCGAGCGCCACTTCACGCCCAGTTCGAGCGCCGAGGAGTCGGCGACGTCGGGGTTGGCCGGGACGTCGGCGTCGCTCCACAGGCTGCACGGGCACGCGCGCGGCGCGACGGTCGGGCCGGCCGTGGCGATGCTGGTCTGGGTGTGCGTGGAGTCCACCGTGCGCGCCGAGAGCTGCGCCGTGCCCGACGCCTTCGGGGTGTAGGTGGCGCTCCACGTCGTCTGGCCGACCGTCCACGTGGCGACCTGCCAGTGGGCGCCGTTGTCCGACGACACCTCGACCCCGGCGATCCCGGCGTCGTCGGACACCGTGCCGCCGAACGTGTAGGGCGTGCCGACCGCGGCTCCGGCCGGGGTGCTGGTGATCTCGATGGACGGGGCGGCGTGCGCCGCGGGCGTGATGGTCACGACGGGCACGACCGCGGCGAACACCGCCGCCGTGAGCAGCCGTGCCCAACCGGGTCTGTGACGGGTTGCGGGCAATGACATGTGGTTCTCCCCTCGGGGCCTGACGGCCCGTGGTCCCACGTCGGGCATCGGCTCGATCGCGGCTCCCGTTACCGAAATTCAAGAGCCCGCTTCGGTATTCGGATGAACGGTCGAACGTACTCCGGTCAGAGGGGGTCTTCGCAGGTCAGATAATCTGTCAATGGGAGCCGGTGCAGTCCGCCGAAAGCGCTCCAGGGTGCGCGATTGCCGTGTTCCGGTGGTCTGTTCGCGGCTGCTCCGAATGGTCTTCCCGGTTTTCGGATCGCCGCCGAAGTCGGTATTCGTGGTTATTCGCCGGATTCCGGTCGGTGCGGGTGTCCGCACCGGAACCGGGCACGCCGGCCACGGCTGGTCCCTACCCTCGGGGGATGAAGACGACGGGGGTGGGGATGCGACCGGGGGACTGGCCGGAGGTGCTGGCCGACGTGGACCGGCAGGCGACGTGGTTGCGGCGCTCGCCGGACCGGATGGGGCTGGCGGGGTTGATGCGGCTCTACGACGTGCCGGCGGTGAGCATCGCCGTGCGGCAGGACGGTGCCGAGCCGTGGGCCGGCGCGTACGGCGTGCCGTTCACCGGCTCCGCCGACGTGGTGGGACCGGGCACGATCTTCCAGGCGTGCTCGATCAGCAAGCACGTGGCCGCGTTCGGGGCGCTGCGCCTGGTGGACCAGGGCGTGCTGGACTTGGACGAGGACGTGGACGCCTACCTGAGGTCGTGGCGGCTGCCCGATTCCGACGGGTGGCGGCCGACCGTGACGCTGCGCCACCTGCTCGCGCACACCGCGGGCCTGTCCTACAACTGGTTCCGCGGTTTCGGGCAGGACGAGCCGCTGCCGACCATCACCGAGGTGCTGCACGGGCAGCCGCCCGCCACCAGCCCGCCGGTGCGCCCGACGATGGTGCCCGGCACCGCGTTCCGCTACTCCGGCAGCCACTACGCCGTGCTCCAGCAACTCCTCGAAGACGTCACCGGCACCGGGTTCGCGGACCTGGTGCGCTCGCTCGTGCTCGACCCGCTCGGCCTCGTCGACAGCAGCTTCGACCAGGACTTCCCGCACCGCCGCGGTGATGTCGCGCACGGCCACCACGTCGACGGCACCCCGCTGCGCGGCGGGTGGCGGGTGCAGCCGGAACTGGCGGGCGCGGGCCTGTGGACGACTCCCGCGGACCTGACCCGGCTGGCTACCGAACTGGCCCACGCCCGCACCGGCGATTCCGCCCTGCTGTCCCGCGAACTCGCCGTGGACGCGACCACGCCTCAGGTGCCCGGCGGCTACGGCCTCGGTACCAGGGTGTACGACGACGGCAGGTTCGGCCACACCGGCGGCAACGTCGGCTACTCGTGCTGGCTGGCCACCTGGCCGTCGTCCGGGACCAGCATGGCGGTGATGCTGGCCAACGACGGTGCCGACGAGGTCCTGTGGACCCTCCTCACCGCCGCCCGCGAGGTCTACGACACCCCGCCGGTCCGGGCCGGTGCCGTCGACCCGGTCGGCGAGTACCGCGCGTGGGACGGCTGCACCGTAACGATCACCGACGACGCCGGCGCGCTCGCGTTGCAGGTCCCCGGCCAGCCCCCGCTCCCGCTGCACGCCCTCCCGAACGGCGATTGGCGCACCGCGGCCCTCGACGGCGAGCTGACCGTGCGCGAACGGGGCGGCGAGGTCGTGCTGGAGCTGCGCCAGCAGGACACCGTGCTCACCGCAACGCGGCCCCTGGTCCGCGGTGCGACGCTGGAGGCCGCGGCGGACGTCGCAGCGGACGTCGCGGAGGGCGGGGCGTGATGGTCGGACGGGTGGTGGTCGTCGGCGCGGGTGTGTACGGCGCGGCGGTGGCGGCGTCGCTGGCGGACCGTGGCGCGCGGGTGACCGTGGTGGACGCGGGCGCGCCCGCCGGCGGCACGTCCGGGGCGACGTTCTCGTGGACCAACTCCTGCGGCAAGCAGCCCCGGTCCTACCACGACCTGAACGTGGCGGGCATGGCGGCGCACCGGCGGCTCGCGGCGCAGGGCGACTGGTACCACGAGGGCGGCAACCTGGAGTGGGCAGGCGACGCCGCCGGGCAGCGGGAGTTGCGGCGCAAGGTCGCCTCGCTGCTGGACTACGGCTACGAGGCGCGGTGGCTGGACCGGGCCGGGGCGCTGGTCCTGGAACCCGACCTGGACCCGGCGTCGGTGCCCGCGGACGGCATCGCCTACTTCCCGCGCGAGGGCTGGGTCGAACCGGCCCGGCTGATCGGCCACCTGCTGTCCCGGGCCGTCGCGCGCGGCGCGGAGGTGGTCCGCGACGACGCCGTGACCGGTCTGGACGTGGCCGACGGGGCGGTCCGCGTGGTCCGGCTGGCGTCGGGCCGGCGGCTGCCGGTGGACGCCGTGGTCAACTGCGCCGGCCCGCAGGCCGCCGGAATCGCCGAACTGGCCGGGCTGGCGCTGCCCATGCGCAACACGCGCGGCGTGCTGGTCTACACCTCGCCGGTCGCGGTCGCGGTGTCCCGCGTGGTGCACGCGCCGGAGGTCCACCTCCGCCCGGACGGAGCCGGGCGGCTGGTGCTGCACACCCACCAGGTCGACGGCGCGGCGCACGTCTCGGAGTCCGGGCGGACCCACGTCGACCCGGCGGCCGTCGACGCGGTGCTGGCCGCCGGGCGCGAGCTGTACCCGGGGTTGCGGGCGGCGGCCGTGGTGGACGTGCGGGTGGGGGAGCGGCCCATCCCCGGCGACGGGCTGCCGGTGCTGGGCCGGGTGGTCGGGCTGCCGAACTTCCACTTCGCGGTGTCGCACAGCGGCGCGACGTTGAGCGTGCACGCGGGCGACCTGGTCGGCGCCGAGGTGCTGGGCGAAGACCGCGACGACGCACTGGCCCCGTTCCGGTTCGAGCGGTTCCTGGTCGATCTCGACCCGCAACAGAGCCCGGACGACGGCTACCGCGCCAAGTCTGTGGAGCGGCTGCTCGACCCGGCGTGAACGCGGCCACACCGCCGGTTACACCAGCCGGAGCGTCTCGTCCACGCCGAGCGTGAACACGTCGGGCCGCGCGTAGTGGCCGACCGGGTCGAAGTCGAACCGGGCGCGGGCGAGGTCGGCCAGGTCGAGGTCGGCGACGAGCACGCCCTCGCCGCCGCGCAACGGTCCGGCCAGCACCTCGCCCAGCGGTGAGACGATCATGCTGCCGCCCGCGATCAGGACGGTGGCCGGGTCGTCGCCCTGCACCGGGTGCACGTCGGCCGGTTGGTCGGCGCGCGTGAGGTACTGGTTGGCGCTCAACACGAAGCAACGGCCTTCGCGCGCCACGTGGCGCATGGTCTCGCCCCAGTTCTCGCGGTCGTCCACGGTCGGTGCGCACCACAGGTCGACGCCCTTCGCGTACATCGCTGTGCGCAGCAGCGGCATGTAGTTCTCCCAGCAGATCGCCGCGCCCAGCCGCGCCCGGCCGGTGTCGAACACCGGCAGCGTCGAACCGTCGCCCTGGCCCCAGATGACCCGCTCGGCGGCCGTGGGCACGAGTTTGCGGTGCAGGCCGAGGTAGCCGTCCGGGCCGAAGAACAGGGCCACGCAGTACAGCGTGCCGCGCCGGCGTTCGATCGCGCCGAGGACGACGTGGCAGCCCAGTTCCCGGGTGAGCGCGGCGAGCCGGTCGGTCTGCGGACCGGGCACGGTGATCGCCGAGTCGTGGTAGCGGCGGAACAGCTCGCGGCCTTCCGGCGTGCGGTTGCCGACCGTCACGCCGAAGTCGAGGCCCTTCGGGTAGCCGCCGAGGAACGCCTCCGGCAGCACCACCAGGCCGGCCCCGTCGGCCACCGCGCGGCGGATCCACTCCTGGGCCCGGCGGAGGTTGTCGGCGGTGTCGAAGAGCCGGGCCCCGGCTTGGACGACGGCGGCGCGCACGGTGCTGGTCATGTCCGCGACGTTACGTGGTGTCACCGGGTCGTGGCGGCGGCGACGACCCGGTGACACCACGCGCGGAGGTCAGCCCTGCGCCGTGAAGTCGACCTCGCCGGTCTTCACGGTCGCCGCGGTGCGGCCCGGCGCGGTCTGGAACGACCAGTACAGGTTCGTGTGCGTGATGACCTGGTCCGGGGTCGGCGCGCCCCACGCCGACAGGTCGTCGGTGGTGTGCGCGTCGGTGACCAGGGTGGCGTCGTAGCCCCGGACGAACGCACCGTGCAAAGTGGACCGGACGCACGCGTCGGTCTGCGCACCGACCACGACCAGGCGGCCGACCGCGAGCCCCGCCAGCACCTCTTCCAGCGTGGTCTCCTCGAACGAGTCGCCGTACTCCTTGGCCACCAGCGGCTCGGCGGCGTCCGGCACCAGCTCGGGCACGATCTGCCACTGGTCGGTGCCCTTGGGCAGCTCCTCGGACGAGTGCTGGACCCACACCACGGGAACGTCCTCCTGGCGCGCTTTCGCCACCAGGCTCCC
Source organism: Saccharothrix espanaensis DSM 44229 (assembly GCF_000328705.1). NCBI lineage: Bacteria > Bacillati > Actinomycetota > Actinomycetes > Pseudonocardiales > Pseudonocardiaceae > Saccharothrix > Saccharothrix espanaensis. The sequence continues at coordinate 4,192,872 of NC_019673.1, forward strand.
GATGTTGCCCACCACGGCGTCACGTTCGTGCGCTTTTCCCACGACGCCGTTCTGCACGTCGATGACGATCAGCGCGGTGTTGGGCCGCTGGTTCAAAGTCGTCATGATCTTGCCTTTCCCCCGCAGTCGGATGTCACCGCCGACACTAGTCGCAGCCGGGCCCGGCGCGTGGCGGATCGACCGCGGGCAGGGCACTTCGCTTGCGCACCAAGGGTTTCGGCAACTGACGGTAAGCCTGCGATCACTCGTCCGGATCGGCCCCGGGCCGCCGCGAAGCGCTCAAGGGCGCACTGATCGCCGAGTACGAGCGGGTCACTCCGATGGACGCGCGGCTGAGCTCGTCGCCGAAGATCACCGGATGCCCGAGCACCTCGAGAACGCCGAGCGGCGCGTGCTCGAAGACCGCCGGTCCGCGGCGTCCGAGACACCCGGTTGAGCGAGCCACCCGGTTGAGCTAGTTACACGCCGGCGCGCCGGCGGGAGGATGGCGACCGTGCCCCACGAGACGATCACGGTCGACACCGCCCACGGCCGGGTCTCCGGCATCGCCGAGGCGGAGTTCGCGCGCTTCCAGGGGATTCCGTACGCCGCGCCGCCGACCGGGCCGAACCGGTTCGGCGCGCCCGTACCGCCGCGGCCGTGGAGCGGGGTGCTGCCCGCGCACGGGTTCGGCCCGCCCGCGCCCCGGCCCGTCGGCGGCTCGTTCGACGAGATCCTCAGCGGCCTCGACCCGGTGCCGGGGGACGGCTGGCTCAACCTCAACGTCTGGACGCCGGACGTGACCGGGTCGTCGCCGGTCCTGGTGTGGATCCACGGCGGCGCGTTCCTGCGCGGCTCGTCCGCCGGGACCATGTACGACGGCGCGGCGTTCGCCGAGGCCGGCGTGGTGCTGGTGTCGTTCAACTACCGGCTCGGCGTCGAGGGGTTCGGGTACGTCGCCGACGCGCCGGTGCCGGCCAACCGGGGGCTGCTCGACCAGATCGCGGCGCTGGAGTGGGTGCGCGACAACATCGCCGGGTTCGGCGGCGACCCGGACAACGTGACCGTGTTCGGTGAGTCGGCCGGCGCGATGAGCATCCTGACCCTGCTGTCGCTCGACCTCGGGCTGTTCCACCGGGCGATCGCGCAGAGCGGCAGCGCGCACGTCGTGCAGACCGCCGCCGACGCCGCCCTGGTGACCGGGGAGATCGCCCTGGCACTCGGCGTGCCGCCGACGGCCGAGGGACTGTCCGGAGTGGACACCGCCGACCTCGTCGCGGCGCAGACCCTGGTGCACAACCTGGTCGTGGGCACGGCGGACGCCGGGAAGTACGGCGAGAGCACCATCCAGACCTGCGGCATGTCGCTGGTGCCGGTGGTGGACGGCGACCTGGTGCGGGTCCGGCCGATCGACGCCATCGCGGCCGGCGCGGGCCAGGACGTGCCGCTGGTCATCGGCACCACGACCGAGGAGCACCGGTACTTCGTGCTGTCCCAGTCGTGGGAGGGCCTGCCGGTCGGGGCGTGGGTGCAGCGGCTGGCCGCGTACGGCGTGCCCGACCCGGCCCGGTTCTACGACCAGTACGCCGAGGGCACCACCGCGCGCTACCCCCGCGACACCCCGGCGGAGGTGTTCTCGGCGGTGATGACCGACCGGCTGTTCCGGATCCCCAGCCTCCGGGTGGCCGAGGCGCGCAAGGGCCACGCGCCCACCTACGTGTACGACTTCGGGTGGCGCACCCCCGTGCCGTCGGTCGGCGGCGGCGCGCTGGGCGCGTGCCACGTGGTGGAGTTGCCGTTCGTGTGGCACACCCTGGGCGCGTCGGGCGTGGACGAACTGGTCGCCGACGGGCCCGTCCCGCTCGCCGACGAGGTGAACGGCCGGTGGGTGGAGTTCGCGGCGACGGGGAGCCTGGAGTCGTGGGACGAGTACGGCGACGAGCGCCCGGTGATGGTCTTCCACGCGGAGCGGTCCGCGGTCGTGCCGGACCCGCGTGGGGCGGAGCGCGCCCTGTGGGACGGCGCGCTCGATCCCGAGTAGCGCGCGGGGTTCGGCGTCGACCGCGCTTGTCACACCCCGCCGGGCGGGCCACGATGACGCGGTGGGCATCGATCCCGCGGGGCGGCGGGCGCGGATCACGTGACCGGGCTGCGCAACGAGGTGTCGTCGGAGTCGGTCGCCACGGCGGTCCAGGTCGGCGTGCCGCACGGCGGCATGCACCTGTCCGCACCGCCCGAACAGCCCGTCCCGCGCCAGTTGCCCGCGCCGCCCGCGCACTTCACCGGCCGTGAAGCCGACCTGGCCCGCCTCGACCGCGCGCTGGACGGGGCAGTCGGCACCGTCGTCATCTCGGCGGTCACCGGCGCGGGCGGGATCGGCAAGACATGGCTCGCGCTGCACTGGGCGCACCGCAACGCCCACCGGTTCCCGGACGGCGTGCTGCCCGTCGACCTGCGCGGGTTCAGCCCCGACGACGAGCCGGTGCCCGCGTCCGTCGCCGTGCGCGGGTTCCTCGGTGCGCTGGGCGTGTGGCCGGCGGCCGTCCCGGTGGACGAGCACGCCCAGGCTGCGCTGTCTCGGACCCTGGTCACCAGCCGCCGTCGGTTGCCGATGCCGGCCGGCGCGTTCGGCGCCCGGTAGGTGGCGCTGGACCTGCTGCCTGACGTGGACGCGCACGCGTTGCCGGAGCGCCGGATCGGGGCGTGCCGCCGCCCACCCCGACCTGTCGCCGGCGGTCGTGGCCGACGAGTTGCGGGAGGCCGGGTTGGCCGGTCTGGACGACGGCGAACCCGCCGCGAGCGTGCCGGTCGTGCTCTCGTGGTCCTACCGCGCGCTGCCGCCGGAGCACACGCCGAGGTCTTCGCGCTGCTGGGCGTCGCGCCCGGTCCGGACATCGCCGTGGCCGCCGCGTCCAGGCTGACGGGGGCCGCCCGTCCACAAGACCCGGATCGTGCTCGACGCCTTGGAACAGGCTACCCGCACGAGTTCTCCGGCGGGCAGCGCCAGCGGGTGGGCATCGCGCGGGCGATCATCCTCGAACCCGACCTGGTGGTGGCCGACGAGCCGGTGTCCGCGCTGGACGTCTCGGTGCAGGCGCAGATCGTGAACCTGCTGGAGGACGTCAAGCGGTCGTTGTCGCTGACCACGCTGGTCATCGCGCACGACCTGGCCGTGGTCCGGCACCTGAGCGACACGGTCGGCGTGATGTACCTGGGCCGGCTGGTGGAGGAGGCGGAGTCGACCGCGCTCTACCGCGACCCGCTGCACCCCTACACCCGCTCGCTGATGTCGGCCGTGCCGCTGCCGGACCCGGAGGCCGAGGCCCGCCGCGAGCGGATCATCCTGACCGGCGACCTGCCCAGCCCCACCGCACCACCACCCGGCTGCCCGTTCCACACCCGCTGCCCGGTCCGCCGGGACACCCGGTGCGCCACCGAGGTCCCGCTGGTCCGCGAGGTCCGGCCGGGGCACCGCGTCGCGTGCCACTGGGTGGACGCCCAGCCCGTGCCCGGTGGTCGGTGACGGACCGAGCCCCGCGCACGTCGGTGCGCGGGGCTCGGTCTTGCGGTCCGTCAGCCGTGGTCTGTCAGCTGTGACCCGGTGGTGGTGGGCGGCAGTCGTCGGGAGGCCGTCGGTGGCGGTGCGTGCCGGCCGAAGCCGGTCACGCCCGCGACACGCCAGGGGTCGGCACGGCGGTCGCCTCTCGGCGGTGTGCACGACGCGGCTCCAGCCGAACGGTATTCCGCGAAGGCATTTCTGGTGAGGCCCGGGGACACTGACCGCACCGACCGCCTCGTACAACGGCCGCCACCCCCGGCTTGTTCCCCGAAGTGGAATGTGTCTCCGGTCACATCCTGGTCATGGTCGGCGGCCCTCGCGCTCGCGCCTCGGGGGTCCGGTCCGCCGGGCGGGAGCCGGGGTGAGGCGGACCGCCGGACTCAGCCCGGCTTCGGGCAGCCGTGTTCGGTGGTGTCCGGTCCGTGGCTGTAGAGGACCCCCGTCATCAGCGCGCAGCGCGGGACGCCGGGGGTGCCGGTCACGTCGTGGATGTCGTCGATCTTGAGGATGGCCAGGTTCCGGTTGTTGGCGATCCGGCTGGTCTGGAAGCCGATCCGGCCGGTGGTGCCCTCGAAGTCCATCTCGCGCAGCCGCTGGGCGATCGCGGCCCGGTGCGGGGTCGAGCCGCCCTTGGGTCGCAGTTCGCGGACCGCGGCGGCGAACAGGCTGGCCGTGTCGTAGAGGCCGCCGACCCGTTCGCCCGGCCAGGGCGCGACCGGCTTCTCCTGCTCCGACAACGTCTTGTCCAGCAGGCCGCGCAGGTCGTGGTAGCCCGCGCAGAACGTGTCGAGGATGAACGGGCCGCCGGCCAGCGCGCCGGACCGGCCGGCCACGCAGTCGGCGCCCGAGAGCACGACCAGGCCGCCCATCCCGACGTAGGCCAGCGGGACGCCGTTGAACTCGTCGCTGGTCCGGCCGGGGGTGTGCGCGACGAACCGCGACACCGCGTCCGACGCCACGATCTGCGGCAGCCGCTTGGGATCGGCGCACTTGCTGCGCATCGCCCGCACGAAGTCGCCGAACTCGTCCTCGCGACCCGCGTAGAACGCGATCTGCCGGCTCGGGTCCGCGCCCTCGACGCACTCGTTCGACGGTGCGGAGTCCGCCTCCCGCCAGTCCTGGTTGGGCGCGAGGATCTCGGCCGTCTCCGGGCGCAGCCGCATCACCTCGATCAACGAGTCGACGTACGGGTCGGGTCCGGTGCCGCCGCGGTAGATGGTGAGCTTGGTGGCCCGGGTCTGGACGGCGTAGGCGCCGACCAGCTCGGCCTGCTTGGCGTTGTCCGGCACCAATCCGAAGTACAGCGGTGACAACGAGTCCAGCCCGACCTTGGTCAGCGAGGTGCCGACCGCCGGGATGCCGTGGTCGCCCAGTTCCCGGATCGCCGACGCGGTCTGCTCGACGCTGCGCTCGAGGCCGATCACGCCCAGGACCTTCGGATCGGCCTCGATCAGCGGCACCAGCAGGTCGCGCGCCACGGCGTGGGCGTCGCCCATCTTGCTGCCCCCGTTGGCCACGACGATCCGCAGCAGCGGTCCGTTCGTGATCCCCGCCCTGTTCAACTGCCGCTGGCGGATGAACAGCCCCTCCAGCTCCTCGGCGACCGAGTGCTCGGCGGCCGGGGCGCTCTTGTTGAACGTCAACCCGGCGAAGTAGACCAGGGTGAAGTACGGGCGGTCGGGTGCGTCTCCGTGCAGCACGGCCGCTTCGGCGTTCTGCGCGAAGACGTGCTCCTGCGCCAGCCGCAGCCGCTCGTTGCGGCCGAACACCTGGCCGGGGTTGTCGCTGTAGCCCAGGCACTGGTCCTGGCCGTCGATCTCGACCACCCGGGTGGCGATCCCGGCCGACACCGCGCCGAAGAACGCGCAGTCGGCCCGCCAGTGCCGGCTGAGCGACGCCGCCGGCCACGCCAGGGCGGCCAGCAGCACGATGACCGCCAGCACCTCGCCGACACCGCGCCGCGCGGGCCACGGCTCGCGGCGCGGCTGCTCCCACGCCTCCACGTCCCACGCGTGCCGGTCGCGGCCGGGCAGGCCCGCGCCGTCGGGCACCGACGCGGGCAGGCTCACGAACAGGTAGCGGGCGTCGTCGGCGAGCAGTTGCCGGCGGCGCGGCAGCCGGCCCTTCCAGGTGCTGAACGCCTCTTCGGCCACGTTCGGCGTCATCGGCGTGCTGGGCTGGGCCAGATCGGCGGGCAGGTCGCCGCCGGCGGTGACGAACAGCAGCGGGTCCAGCTCGCCGGTCTCGTTGCGCACCTCGTTGACCAGCCGCAGCAGCTCCCAGCCGGCCGGGTCGACGTCGTCGAGCAGCACCGGGACGTAGGTGGTCCGGCGCAGCGCCCGCCGGCGCGGCAGGAACCCGGCCCGCGTGCGGCGGTAGGCCGTGCGCAGGTCTTCGAGGAAGGCGTGCACCAGGAGCTTGCGGAACTGCTCGGGGTTCTCCGAGTCCCGCCGGTCCTTGGTGAGCCGTTCGGCGAAGGAGAAGAAGTCCGACGAGTGCCGGGGCACCATGTAGGGCTGGCGCAGGAACCAGCGCCGCTCGCGCCCGAGCCCCGGCACCCGGTCGCGCCCCCAGTACAGGCCGACCAGCCGCCCGGCGAACTTGGTCAGCGCCATCAGCAGCTGGGCGCGGTCGCCCGCCTTCTCGGCGAGGTCGTCCACCGCGCCGAACATCCGGTGCCGGCCCCACGAGCGCAGGACGGCTTCCATCGGCCGTTCGTACTTGACCTGCTTGGGCGCGAGTTCGACACCGGTCAGGTGGTGGGCCAGTTCGTAGTGGTCGAAGCTCTTGAACGAACTGCGGCCGAACTGCCCGCCGCGCAGCTTCCCGTGCAGCGCGTGCAGCAGCGGCAGCACGGCATCGGGGTGCTTGAGCGCGTCCGCCGGGGTGGCCAGCACGTGCGGCACCTTGGGCGTCTTGGCGGCCAGCGCCCGGTCGAGCGTGGGCAAGAACCCGTCGGCTCCCGGTTCGCGGATCAGGCACACCAGGGGCAGCGGCAGGTCGCCCCGCCGGTCGAGGTCGCCATCGCGGGCCAGCAGCCGCGGCCGCTGGATCACCATGCGGACGAGCGTCAGCAGCGCGTCGACACCGAGGAAAACCGGATTGGACACGTTCCCCCTTCACCCCGGCGAATTCCCCGTCACCCGGAAAGACTGCTCGCGACGCCGGGCGGAGGCCGGCACCACACCTCTTGGCGGTATCACGAAGAACCGGGAAACCGTTACAGGCCGCAAAAGTGCGTATTCCGCGCATTCGGGACCCGGTCGCGAATCTAGCGCGACCGGACGATGTGCCGCCCGTTGTTTCAGGGGATGGGGGAATTCGGCGCGACGAGGTCGCCAACGGGGAGGCCGGGGTGTGGGAGCGGCCCGCCCGCACCTGGCGACGCGATGACCCCGGCGGTCGACCCGACGAGCGGGTGCCGGGGCCCGCAGGTGCGGGCGGGCCGGTGGCCGGGCGGTCAGCCGCCGGGCCGGTACGCGGGGTTCACCGTCAGGAGCCGGTTCGGCGATCCCCTCGGGTCGGACACCACGCTCTTGGTCGAGTCGTTCACCAGCGCGGTCGCCACCTGGGCGGGCGTCAGCGCCGGGTTGACCGACAGCAGCAACGCGGCCGCACCGGAGACGTGCGGTGTCGCCATGGACGTGCCGGACAGGTCTCCGGAGTCCGTGTCGCTGCCGTTGTACGCCGAGGTGATGCTGTCACCCGGCGCGAACAGGTCCACGCAGGTGCCGTAGTTGGAGAAGTACGCCCGGCGGTCGGTCCAGTCGCTCGCGGCCGCGGTCAACGCCTCCCGCACCCGTGACGGCGAGTGCCGGCACGCGTCGTCGGACTCGTTGCCCGCGGCCACCACGGCCACCACGCCATCGGCGATGGTCCGCCGCACGGCGTCCTCGATGACCTGGTCCGGCGCATCACCGCCCAGGCTCATGTTGGCCACCGCCGGACCGGACACGTGGTTGCCGACCACCCAGTCCAACGCCTCCGCGACGTCCTCGCTGCTGCCGTTGCCGCCGCAGTCGAACACCTTCGCCGAGACCAACTTGACGTTCTTGGCCACACCGTAGGACTGCCCGCCGACGGTCCCGGCGACGTGCGTGCCGTGCCCGTGGCAGTCGACGTTCTGGTTGTCCACGGTGTTCGTGCCCCACACCGCGCGCCCGCCGAAGTCCCGGTGGCTGACCCGGACCCCGGTGTCGACCACGTACACGGTGACGTTCGACGCCGTGTTGGGGTACCGGTAGTTGTCGTCCAACGGCAACCGCCGCTGGTCGACCCGGTCCAGTCCCCACGACGGCGGGTCGCGCTGTTCGCCGGTCACTCTCACCCGCTGGTTCTGCTGCACGTACGACACCGCCGGGTCGGCGGCGAGCCGCCGTGCGTCCCGGGCCGTCATGCGTGCCGAGAACCCTGGGAAAACATGGGAAAACGTGGTGACGACGGTGGCGGAGTACCGGTCCGCCAAGTCGTTCGCCGCGCGTTCCCCCTTGAGCACCACCACATAGCTGCCGTCGATCGCACCGGGAGCGTCGGCTCCCAGCACATCGGCCGTCGCGACCGGTGCACCACCCACCAGCCCACCGGCCACCACCGCGGTGGCCGCCAACCAGGATCTCGTCCTCATCGCACCTCCTGTGCGTCTTCCGGACTTCTCGGCAGGCTAGGGCGGTCCGGCGGCCCCGTGACAAGACCGGCGGGACGATTGCTCCGCGTCCGATCGGAAATGAAGCCGAACGGTCGCGCTACCAACGTCCGGCATCCGCGTCGAATGGCCGCCGGTCGCGGTTTTTCACGCTGTTGTCCGAAAACGGCGCTGTTTCGGGAGTCGGACAGCGGCTGCTGGCGCACCCGGTCGTTCCACTGTGGCCGGTCGTGCCGGTGGCGCTCCGACCGAGTGGCTACAGCGCTGGTGGGAACGGAGATCAGGGTGGGCGACTACCCGGCCGCACATGCCGCGGACGGGTACGCGCAGGTCCGGCGGCTGTCGACGGTCGAACCCCAGGTGACCGGCACCATGCGGGCCGAGATCGGAAGCAGGGCGAACTGGTCGTCAAAACCGGCCATCGTCGCCTGCGCGTTCGCCGACCAGCGTCGGGGTGTGGGTCGGAAAGTCGGACCTGACGGCGTCACTCGTGGTGGGTGAGCGACGCGCAGTCGGGCTCGTCGGGCAGCAAGGGGCGCAGCCGCACGCGGTAAGTGACCCCTTCGCTCGTCCACGAGGTGTCCGACCGGATGTCACGGACCTCCGCCGCGTCGTACACCGCGCAACGTCCCGCGTTGAACGGGATGCCCTCGGTCAGCGGTCGCAACGGCCACGCGGGGCCCGCCGGGTCCGACGACGCCCCTGCCACCACGGCGACGCGTTGCGGCCGGTAGCGCTCGTAGGACGAGGACAGGTCCAGCGCCACGGCCCGCACGACGTCCCCGGCCTCGCCCGAGTCCTCCGGGTCGGGCGCGGTGACGCGGGTGACCGACCGGCCGGTGTCGGTGCCGAACACGACCTCCAGCACCGACGCGTCGGGTGCCTGCACGTCGAACGTCCGGGCCGTCGCCAGCCCGGCCGAGCGCGCCCGGCCGTACACGCGGTCGAACTCCTCCTGGGTGAGGTGGTACTCGCGGGGCGCGTCGCCGTCGGCGGCGATCAGCGTGCGGTCGCCGTAGAGCACGAACTCCGGGAACGTGACGGTGCCCGACGGGAGCGGCCCGCCCCCGTACTGCTCGACGCGCAGTGCGACCGCCTTACCGGACGGTGGCGCGGCGGCGGACTGGCAGCCGGCGGCGAGCACCACGACGACGGCGACGACGGAGAGAGTTCTCACGGTCACAGGACGGTCCGGGCGCACGATGTGGTTGCACCTCCAGGGGAAGCAGGCGGTGCCGGCCGGGGGAGCGGTCCCCGGCCGGCACCGGCGTGGTCAGGCGCGGCTGAGCGTGTAGACGCCCGCTCCGCCCCGGTTGACCAGCACGACCCCGTAACAGCCGGTGGACGTGGCCTCGTGGGTCAACGTCTCCGGCTGACCCGGCCCCTGCCCACCGGCCTGCGCCACGGCCGCCGCGCGGTTCTGCACGAAACTGGCCGGCTGGTCCGGGTTCGACGCCAGCAGGAACAGTTCCGCGTCCTGCCCGCCGTCGGACGGGGTCGCGGTCAGCGTGATCCGCTGCTGCGGCGTGACACCGCAGACGTCCCGCACCGCCACCACGTCATTCGCGCCCATCGCGATCTGCGCGCTGGACGCGGGCGGCAGCTGGCTCGCGCCCTGGGCGAGCTGGATCTGGTACTCGCCGTGCCCGGACACCGCGCGGACCTGGGGGAAGTACTCGCCCAGCGGCCGCCGGTTGGAGTCGATCGCCACGAAGTTAACGATGTCGGGCCCCAGCGTGCTCGACGCCAGCTGCTGGTTCAGCTCGCGGTTGCCGAACACGGTCAGGTCGTAGCGCGCGCCCGTCGGCGGCCGCACCGCCACCGCCGACCAGAACACCGTCGTGGTGCGGAACCGGTAGTTGTGCGGTGTCGTGGGCTCCGGCCTGGTCAGCGCCTGGTTGTCGGCCAACGGGTTGCGGTAGTCGTAGTCGATCGTGCTCTGGTAGAGGCTGCCCTGCGGGCCGTCGGACACGTCGAACTGGTCCTGGCCGCGTTGCCGCCAGTACTCGTTGAACGTGGTGGACCGGTGGTTCAGGAACGTCTCCCACAGCCGGTTCGGCGCGCCTTCGCCGTAGGAGTCCCAGTACCGCTCGGGGTTCTGGTCGGCGAGGTCGATCAGCGCGCCCGCCACCCGGCCCTCGACGGCGTCGCCGTTGTCCCAGTTCTCGGTGCCCAGCGTCGACCCCCAGGTCGGCGTCTCCAGCGGCACCTCGAACCCCGGCCCGCCGACGTAGCGCGGGTCGTTGAAGACCGCCGCCTGGTACCAGTCGGCGAAGCCCTCCGTCCACGCGCACGTCTGGTGCGAGATGCGGTGCAGGAAGTGCGGGCTGCAGTTCTCGGTGCGCGGGTAGTTGTCCTCGTAGACCTCGTCCATCACCGCGTGGCCCAGTTCGTGCACCACCACGGACCGGAAGTTCGGGTCGTCGGCCCGCAGGTACACCCTGTTCTGCTCGGTCCGGTAGAACGCGCCCTCGGTCGAGGTGGGCGTCCACCGGAACTGCACGACCCGGCAGTTGGTGTGCCGGGCGTCCCAGCAGTCGCCGGGCGTCCAGTTCTTCGCGTCGTTGACCTCGTCGAACGCGTGCAGCGCGCGCATCAGGTTGCCGTCCACCGGGTTGAGCGCCCCCAGGTCGACGGTCGCGCCGTTGCCGATGCGCGGGATGTCCCGGCTGACGAACGCGTACGGGTCGTTGTCGCCGTCCACCACCGACCACTTGCCGTTCTCGGCAACGAATCGGACATAGACGTCGGCACCGGCCGCCGCGGTCGAGCACACCCGGTACGCGCCGTTCTCGTCGGTGATGTCGGAGGTGAGCAGTTGCGGCCCGACGAACGTGCGCCGCCACAGCTGCACCTGGAAGTTCGCCGACGGGTGCCACTGGCTGTTCTGGTCCTGGTAGCGCCACGAGCCGCGCACGCAGGTCAGCGCCTGCGCCTGCTGGTCCGCCGGGATCTCGGCGGGCTTGGCCAGCCCGGCGGTGCCGACCGACTTGTGCGGCAGGTGCGGCGTCGCGCGGGTGACGGCCACCGCCGGGCCGGCCGTGGCCGCGTTGACCTCGGCCTCCCGGTAGCCCTGGAACGACTCGGCCCGCGTCGCGCCGACCGTGACGGCCAGGCTCCCGGACGCCGTGTCGAGCTGGCCGCGGGTCGCGCCCACGACGGCCGCCCGGACCGGTGCCGCGCCCGGGGCCACCGCCACCACGGTCCCGGTCAGCGACACCTTCTGTCCACTGTGGAGTTTCAGCGCACCCGAAGCGCGTTCGACCGCGCCGCCGGCCTCGGGTGACGCGCCGGTGACGCGGGCCGTGGAGAACCCCTCGGGCGCGCGGTCCCAGCGCAGCGTGGTGGGCAGGTCGACGGTCACCGCGACCTCGCCGACGTCGGCCTGCGCGGCGACCTCGACGCTGATCGCGGCGGTGCCACCGACCTCGGGCACGGTCGGCAGGTCGATGCCGACCTGCACGCAGTGCGCGCGTTCCCCCTGGACGAACGCGCACTTCTCGACGTTGCCCGGTTGGGCCGCGTGCGCGGCCGGCACCACGGTGGGTGCGAGCGCAGCGATCACCACGGCCACTACGGGCAGGATTGATCTACGTAACAACACATATCCCCCTGACGAAGGCGAAAACCGGGTTGCGGCGTCGCTTCGGCATAGTGCGTCACCGTGCGAAGACTGGACGATCGCTGCACGGCAGCGCAGTTCTGTCGCTCCACCCCCCGGTTTGAGCGTCGGCTGCGGAAGAGAACGTCGCAGCGGGCAAAGACTATCAGCGCGCGTCAACCCCTTGGTGGAGTACTGCCGGAAAATTCCCTCCCACAGGGAAAAACAACCGTCCACAGTGGAGTTATCTGATGGCGGGCTCGTCTTGGGCACCGCAGCCCGCAGCCGGTGTTGTCTGCGGTCGTGGAGTGGACTCGGTGCGTCAGGCCGAGTGCGTACCGGACTCGTCGGTCAACGACGCCAGCTCGCGCAGCGCGTCCGCGTGGGCGGTGTGCTGGCCGGTGCGTTCGAACAGGACGAGCGCGTCGGCGAGGTGTGCGCGTGCCCCGGGGAGGTCGCCTTGTCCGCGCAGGAACGTGCCGCCCAGCCGCAGCGCGCGGGCCTGGCCCATCAGCGCGCCGTGCACCCGGAACAGTCGCAGCGCCTCCTCGCTCTGCCGGAACGCCGCGTCCAGCGAGCTGAGCGCCGCGAGGTTGCCCGCCGACCGCAGCAGCAGGTATGCGTAGTTGTTGTCGTCCACGGGGTTGTCCGGCGCGTCGGGGGCCGGCGCGAAGTAGTCGAGGCAGGCCGCGAACTCGTCGGCGGCCTCGTGGAACCGGCCGTCGACGTGCAGGCAGCCCGCCCGGATCGAGCGGGCCACGAACGAGCCGAGCCGGTAGCCGGCCCGGTCGAACAGGCCCACCGCCTCGTCCAGCAGCGGCACGGCCACCGCGTGCCGGCCCTCGCGCAGCTCGGAGTTCGCCTGGTAGGTCCGCGCCCAGGCCTGCTCGCGCAGGTCGCCGGCCTCGACGGCGGCGTCCCGGGCCAGCCCGGTCATCCGCACCGCGTCCGCCGACCGTCCCAACAGGACGGCCAACACCCACGACTGGTAGTTGCGCTGCACGGCCTCGTCGCGCTTGCTGCCCAGCGCCACGGCCGCCTGCACGCCCAGGCCGAACACCTCGTGCCACAGCGACGCCGTGCCGCCGAACTCCGAGTACCAGTGCATCGCCTCGGACAGGCCGAGCACGGCGCGGTGGTCGCCGCGTGCCGCCGTCCCGCGCAGCGCGGCGGGCCAGTTCTCCGCCTCGGCGTCCAGCCAGCGGCCCGCGCCGAGGTGGTCGGCGAACCACGGCGTGGCCGCCGGCGGCGAGTCCACGTCGCCGGAGGGCTGGAAGTACCGGGCGGCGGCCGTGGCGGTCGCCACCAGCCAGCGGGTGTGGCGGTCCCGCGCCCGCCCGATGTCCTCGGGGGTCTCGTCCCGGTCGAGGCGTTCGGCGGCGAACACCCGGAGCAGGTCGTGGAACTGGTAGCGGCCCTCCGCCGGGGACAGCTGAAGCAGGCTCGCGTCGGTCAGCTCCTCCAGGCAGTCGGCCGCGTCGTCCTCGTCCGGGACGTCGGTGAGCACCCGGGCCGTGCCCGCCGAGAAGTCCGCGCCGGGCACCAGCGACAGCCGGCGGAACGCGCGGGCGGCGTCCGGGCTGAGCTGCTGGTAGGACAGCGTGAACACGCTGCGGACGTCGAGGTCGCCGGCGGTGAGCGCGGACAGCCGCCGGTCGCGGTCGCGCAGCTGGTCCACCAGCCGGCCGATCGACCACACGGGCCTGCTCGCGAGCCGGTTGCCCGCCACCCGCAGCGCCAGCGGCAGCCGGCCGCACAGCTCGACCAGCTCGGCGGCCACGGGCCGTTCCCGGGCCACCCGCGCCGGGCCGATGATCGTGGTCAGCAGGGCGAGCCCGGCGTCGAGGTCCAGCGCGCCCAGCGGGAACCGGCGCACCCCCTCCAGCCCGACCAGCAGGTGCCGGCTGGTGACCAGGGTCAGGCAGCGCGGGCCGCCGACCAGCAGCGGCCGCACCTGGGCCTCGTCGGCGGCGTCGTCGAGCACGATGAGTACCGCGCGGTCGCGCAGCAGCGAACGGCACAGGCCGGCCCGCTGCTCGGGGTCGGCCGGGATCTGCACCGCGTCGACGCCGAGCGAGCGCAGCACCAGGTGCAGCACGTCGGCGGGCCGGCCCGGCTCGGCGGACATCCCGCGCAGCTTGAGGAAGAACTGGCCGTCCGGGAAGTACCCGGCGAGCTCGTGCGCGGCCCGGACGGCGACGCTGGTCTTGCCGGTGCCCGGCGGTCCGCTGAGCACGGCGACGTTCCCGGTCCGCTGCCGCGGGTCGGCCGGTTCGGCGGCGACCGCGCGCAGCGCCGCGAGGTCGGGCGAGCGCCCGGCGAGGTCCTCGACGTCGGGCGGCAGCACCCCGGCCGGTCCGCGCACCGGGATCCCGGCGGCCACCGGGGCGAGCGCGGTGACCGCGGTGACCGCGGGCCGGGCCCGGCCGCGCTTGGCGATCCCGTGCAACGCGGCCAGCTCGTCGTCGGACAGGCGCAGCGGCCCGGCGAGCGCCGCGATCGTGCGCCGCTGGGGGCCGCGGGCGATGCCGCGCTCCATGTCGCTGATGGCCCGGACGCTGACGCCGGCCCCCTCCGCCAGGTCCTCCTGGGTCAGCCCGGCGCGGACGCGGTACCCCTTGAGCAAGGCGTCGAAGGCTTCCGGGGCCCCGTCGTGGGCCGTGGTCGACATGGCTCCAATCAATCATGGGCGGGGCGCGGCCCGGCAGCCGGGCGGCGTCGTCACGCGACGTGTTCGCCGCGTTCGATCACTCGATCGGCCGCTGGTTGGTGTGCCGCAGCGCGTGCTGCGGGATGGCGTTCACGTCCGAAGTGCTTGACTTGTCCGGATCCGATACCGGTCAGGCTCGACCGGGCTCGGCGGCGTGACACCGAGGACGGTCGCCAGCTCCGCCGCGTGCGCCCGCACCGCGCGGGTGTCGTAGCGGGAGCACTCGGCCAGCGCCCGCACCTGGAAACCGCGCGCCTCCAGCGGGTCGTCGGACACGTCGGCCAGCCGCCGCAGGAGCTCCACCCGGTTGTCCGACAGCCGGGCCTCGTCCAACGCCTGGAGCAGCTGCCCGCGCGCCTCGGCCCTCCGGCCCGCCCGCGCCAGCGCCAGCCCGCGCATGTAGCGGGCCTTCGCCACCCCGGACTCCGCGCCGTACCGGGCGAACCGGGCCTCGGCCTCGTCCAGCAGTTCCAGCGCGCCGGTCACGTCACCGGACGCGGAGAGGCTGTCGGCGAGCCGGGTCAGCACCATCGACAGCAGTTCGGCGTCACCGGGCCGCCCGGTCGCGTCCAGCTCGCGGTAGTAGGACTCGGTGCGTCTGTGCACCGCGACCGCCTCCTCGTAGTCGCCCGCCGCGTGCAGCATCACCCCGAGCAGCGACAGCGCCAGGTGCAGGCCGTTGGCGTGGTCGGTCGACTCGAACAGCGCCACGGCCCGCCGGGCGTGCTTGGCGGCGGCGGCCGGCGTGGACAGCCGCCGCTCGATGCCCGTGCGGTAGTACCAGGTCCACGCCCGGGTCAGCGGGTCGCCGCACTCCAGCGCCGTCGCCAGCGCCCGCTGGTTCACCCCGAGCGCCTCGTGCGGGCGCCCGCAGAGCAGGTACAGCGCCCACGACAGGTAGTTGAGCTGCTCGGCCTGGTCGCGGGGGTCGCCCAGGGCCAGCGCCGCTCCGGCCCCGGCCTGGAACACCTCCCGCCACAGCTCACCGGTGCCGCGCAGGTCGGAGTACCAGTGCACGGCCCGCGCCAGGTCGAGCACCTGGCGGTGCGCGTCGCGCGACACCGCGGACCGCAGGGCCTCCAGCCAGGCCGGCTCCTCGACCGCGAGCCACCGCCCGGCCGCCTCGCGGTCGCGCACCGGGTCCGGCCCGTCGACGGTCGCGGAGACCTCCGCGCGGTCGTGGTCGAAGTGCAGCGCCGCCTTCGTCGCCACCGCCAGCAGCCAGTCGTGCAGCCGCGCGGTGGCCTCGGCGACGTCCTCGGCGGACTCCTCGCGGTCGAGCAGCTCCCGGGCGAACTCGCGGATCAGGCTGTGGCAGGCGTAGCGGCCGGGGGTCTCGCCGACCTCGATCAGGCTCGCGTCGGCCAGCTCCTCCAACGCCCGCTCGACCTGCTCCGGCGTGCGGCCCGCGACCACGGCGGCGGTCTCCACCGACGTGCCGGTGCCCGGCACGAGCGCCAGCCTGCGGAACACCAGCGCGACCTCCGGGGCCAGGTGGCGGTAGGACAGGTCGAACGCGGTGCGCACCTGGAGGTCGCCCGCGGTGAGCACGGACAGCCGGCGGCGCCGGCCTTCGAGCTGGTCGGCGAAGTGGGCGGTGGTCCACCGGGTCCGGCTGGCCATCCGGTTGCCCGCGATCAGCAGCGCCAGCGGGATGCCGCCGCACAGCCTCGCGACCCGGTGCGCCGCCTCCGGTTCGGCGGCCACCCGCTCGGCCCCGGCGAACCTGGCCAGCAGCGCCACCGCGCGGTCCTGGCCGAGCAGGCCCAGCGCGAGCCGGTGCCGCGCGTCCAGGCCCGCCAGCGTCATCCGGCTGGTCACCAGCACCATCGTGCCGGGGCTGGTGGCCAGCAGCGGCCGGACCTGGGCCTCGTTCGCGGCGTTGTCGAGGATCAGCAGCACGGCCCGTTCGAGCATCTGCGAGCGGTAGAGCGCGACCCGGTCGTCCGCGTCGGCCGGGATCGCGCGCTCGCGCACGCCCAAGCCGCGCAGCAGCCGGTGCAGCGCCTGCGCCCAGCTCAGCGGCTCGTCCGACATGCCGCGCAGGTCGAGGTACAGGCAGCCGTCGGCGAACCGGCGGCCGAGCCGGTGCCCGGCGTCGACGGCGAGCGCCGACTTGCCCACCCCCGGCGGGCCGTGGACCAGGGTGACCTGCGACCGCGGCGACGCCTCGGCATCCCGCGCGCAGCCGTCGAGCTGCCGCTGCTCGGCCTCGCGGCCGATCGGCTCGACCGGCAGCGGCGGCACCGCGCACACCTCGCCGGCGAACACGTCCGGCTCCGGCGCGGGGTCGACCGGGTCGACGGCCCGGCGGCCGGCGCGGGCCAGCCCGGTCAGCTCCGCCGCGTCGCCCTCGGCCAGCCCGAGCCCGTCGACCAGCAGCTCCACCGTGCGCCGCTGCGGGTTGCGCGCCCGGCCGCGTTCCATGTCGCTGATCGCCCGGACGCTGACCCCCGTCCGCTCGGCCAACTCCTCCTGCGTCAGCACGGCTCGCAGCCGGTAGAAGCGCAGGAAGTCGCCGAACGTCGTCGTCGTCACACCAGACCTCTCTCCTGGACGGGGACGGCCTCGCCCCCCGCGTGGACCCGCGTCCTCCCGGTCGCGGTGCGGCCGCCATTCTGCTCTGAGGTCCTGCCGGTCCTGCCGCTTGGTCCGCGTGACGTCCGCCGCTCACCGCGCGGTACCTGTCGTTCCGGTTAACCCCAGGTGACACTCGGATTCCACGGCGCCGACCGGCGGCAACCGACCGGCTGCCGCCGGTCGGTTGCCGGACGAAAGTAGGCCCAAGTCGCACCGGTCGGATGACGACCGGGCGGAGGTGCGGCGGATCCTCGACGGCTGGACCGGCACGACCGCCCGGGGCGTGCAGGTGCGGATCAACGCCGACGATCGCGAGTGGCAGGCGCGCAGCGGGACGGCGCGGACCGGCAGCACGGCACCGGTGCCGCGCGACGGCACGTTCAGGGCGGGCAGCGTGACCAAGACGTTCGTGGCGACAGCGTTGCTGTCACTGGTCGGCGAAGGCCGTGTGGTGCTGGACGCGCCCGTCACGCGCTACCTGCCGGGGGCGCTGCCCGACTGGGACCGGAGCACCGTGCGCAACCTCCTCCAGCACACCAGCGGGCTCTACAATTACACGCTGGACGTGTACGTGTCCTCCGCCGACTTCGTGCGCAAGCGGTTCAAGCACTGGGAGCCCGCGGACTGCTGGCGCTGGCCACCCGGCACCCGTTGCGGTTCGAGCCGGGAACCCGTTATGAGTACTCGAACACCAACTACGTCGTGGTCGGAATGGTGATCGAGCGCGTCACGGGCCGGTCGTGGCGGGACGAGGTGACGCGGCGCGTGCTGCGCCCCCTGGGGCTGCGCGACACGGGCACGCCCGTCGACCGGCCACACCTGCCCGGACCGCACGCCTCCGCGTACGAGGAACTGGACGGCAGCCCGTTCGACGTGACCCGGTTCAACCCCTCCGTCGGGGGCGCGGCGGGCTCGATGACGTCCACGACCGCCGACCTGGAGCGGTTCGCGCGCAAGCTGTTCACCGGTGGCCTGCTCAAGCCCGCCGAGCGGGCCGAACTGACCCGGACCACCGCGGTGAGCACGTACTACGGCCTGGGCGCGGTGGTGCTCCCGCTCAGCTGCGGCACGACCGTGCTGGGGCACGATGGTTACCTCCTGGGCTGGTTGACCGAGATGTGGGTCGACCAGGACGGTTCGAGGAGTCTCACCCTGTCCGCGAACATGGCGAGGGGCGGCTTGCTGTCCGTGGGACCGCTGCTCGACGAGGTGTTCTGCTGACGGCGTGACACCGGGCCGCCCGGCACGGTCGCGAAGTCGTCCCGGGGATCCGTTGCGCCGCAACGCTCAAGTGCTCAACGGCCGGGCCTTCGCGATCGTAGCCGGCAGCGTGACGACCTGCCGTCGTTCGGGAGTGCGTGATCGCCCATCGCCATCGCGTGACCGCGCCGACCGCACCGACCGCACCGACCGCACGGGGTGCGACCGGTCAGGTCCGGTCGGCTCCCGGGAGTTGTTGCGTCGCAACCGACTCGACGTGGTCGGAGGTCGGGGACCCGCCGGGCACCGCACCGCCGCACCGGTCGCCGGCGCGCCCTCGTGGAACACGCGGGGAGGGCGTCGCCGACGCGTGTGCGACCGGTGTGCGGGACGCGGTGTCCCGGCGGGTCACGACCGGACTACGGGGCCTTGGTGATGTTGACGATGGTGTCGCCCCAGGTGAAGCGGGCGTTGCGCCGGTACTGGTTGTAGGACCAGGTCTGGTACCGCTGGTAGGCGGGCCACGGGTCGCCGACCAGGATGGTCTGGTTGGTCGTGTCGTAGCCGTAGATCACCTCGGCGTGCCCGCCGCCGGCGGTCCAGTAGATGCCGGTCAGGTGGGGGATGCCCGCGTCGATCTGCTGGGTGATGGACGCGTAGCTGATCGTCCCGTTGGCGTCCTCGGCGGTGAAGCCGGTGCCGCGGAAGCCGTCGACGATCTCCGGGATCTCCGCTCCTTCGTTCGGGCAGTAGCCCGGCGACGAGTTCTTGCCCGCCGCGCAGAACGTCTGCTGGCTGGTGGTGACGCCGAGCGTGCGCTCGATGCTCGCGCCGGTCGCGGCCCAGCACCACTGGTCCTGCTGCTGCACCTGCTGGGTGTAGTTGAGCCGCTTGGCGGCCTGGGGCTCGACCCCGGCCAGGGCCGCCGCCGGCGGCGACACCTCCCGGACCTCGGTGTGCTCCCGGGTCTTGATCAGGCCGTGCGGGACGTCCTGGTCGGTCGTCGCCGACGCCGTCGGCGCGAGCACCGCGGTCAGGGCGAGGACGACGCTTGCCAGGCAGGGGAGTCCCCGACGGGTGAGTTTCCGATCCACGAGTATTCTCCTTGCAGGAAGGGGAACTTCGATTCCACGCCGGCCGCCCGCTGACGGGACGGCCGGCTGGGACCACCGTGCTCACCCCACCCGTTCGCGGACAACGGCCGGCCGCTCCCGCCGTGGTGCGGCGTGACCGTTCACCCCCGGCGCGTGGCCGCGGAACGTTCCAGTAGCAGCGTTTCCGCCGCCGGCTGCGCTCGCCGCTCGCGTTACACCGAGAACATTCACGGCCCGTTCACCGGCCGTGAACCATCGTAGTTTTCGTGGAATACCGGCTCAACTCGCCGTATGTCCTATGTGGACGATTTGATCCACTCGCGGTCACCTGGGTTCGGGGGTGATGCGGTGCCAGAAGTTGCACTGGTGTTGGCGGCCGATCTCGCCCGTCATCGCGCTGTCCCCGGCGGGCAGCAACGACATGACGCGCGGATCGTCGCCGGTGTACGGGGTCCAGAGCGGCGTGCCGGTGACGGTGGGGTCGCCGGTGCGGGCGAACCCGGTCCACTGCGCGACGAGCTGCCGGCCGTACGCGCTCTGGTTGGCGTTCCACGTGTCGCTGCCCACGGCGTAGAGGAAGTTGTTCTCCGACACGTGGAACGCGCCGTTGGGCTTGGTCTGGTCCAGCCACCCGGCGGGCGGCGAATCCGGGTTGTCGACCTGGTAGGCGAAGACCGGCAGGTGCCGGGCCAGCCGCCGGGCGGTGAGCAGCGAGGGGCACACCGAGTTGGAGTCGGCGACGATCGTGCGGTAGGCCAGGAACGCGGCGGGCTCCGGGAAGCGCTCCAGGGGGTAGCGGGCGAACACCTCCGGGGCGTGCGCGCCGTACTGCTCCCGGACCAGCTCCCGGTACCGCTCGGGTGTTTCGGCCGGTTCCAGCTGCACTTCGTCCCGGGCCACGCCGGTCATCACCCGGGCCGGGTTGAGCCGGCCGCGTTCGATCGCCTTCGCCGGGGAGAGCGGGATGGTGACCCCGTCCACGACCGGCGCGATCGTGCCGCTGTCCGGGGCCAGTCCGTCACCGGCCTGCGCCACCAGCCGATCGGCGGGCAGCGCGCGCAGGCAGGCGGCGACGTCGTCGGTGCAGCCCAGCGCCGCCGCGAACCGGGCACCGGCCTGTTGCGCCTCGCGCTCGGTGGGCCACTGCGCCGTGCAGTCCTGCGGCTGCCACGAAGTGTCCTTGCCCAGCAACGAGTTGTAGTGACCGCTCTGGTTGATCCCCTTGTGGAACAGGCCGCGCGCGGCGGGCGAGACGAGCTGCGCGCACACGCTCGACCCGCCGGCCGACGCGCCGTAGATGGTGACGTTGCCGGGATCACCGCCGAACGCCGCGATGTTGCGGCGCACCCAGCGCAACGCGGCCTGCTGGTCCTGCAGCGCGTAGTTGCCGGAGTGCGGGCCCAGCGCCTCGGCGGCGAGGAAACCCAGGACCCCCAGCCGGTAGTTGATCTCCACGCTGATCACCCGGCCGGTCGCGGCCATCCGGCTCGCGTCGGTCGGGCCGAACAGCAGGAAACCGCCGCCGTGGATCTGCACCATCACCGGCAGCGGCCCGGGGCCCCGCTCCAGCGGGACGCGGACGTCGAGGTTCAGGCAGTCCTCGGCGGTGCGCGGTGTGCCCTGTCCGGGCTGCGGACACCGGTTGCCCGGCTCGGTGGCGGCGAAGGTGCCCGACCACGGCGTGACCGGGGCCGGCCGCCGCCAGCGCAGCCCGCCCACCGGCGGTGCCGCATAGCGGAGGCCGAGCCACGACGTCACCCCCGTGCCGACCACCCCGCACACCAGGCCCTCGGCGGTCCGCACCTCGGTGCCGGCCGTGCACTCCGGTGCCGCGGCGGGTGCCGTCGGGCCGGTGGCCCCGGACAGCACGAACGCCGCGGCGCAGACGACCGCGACGAGTCGGGATCGTGGTCCCATCAGGCTCACCCCTGTCCGTAGACGGATGCGAGAGCCCATGCTCGAAGACGTGGCCGGCACCGGTCGAGAGGGCATCACCCGGCCGCTGCTGCGCCATCGGTGGCGTCCTCCCCGGACGTGCGATTGCCCGGGGCTGGGACGTGCGATTGCTCGGGGCGCGGACCGCCGATCGCCGGGACTATGCCGGGCGACGTGCGAAAACGGCCGCGCCCGGGGTCGGCTCGTCCGGGTCGAACAGCACGTAAGCCTCGATGGCGAACCCGGCCGCGCGCAGCCGCTCGGCGACCTGCTCAGGGGTGCGGCGGTGCACGTGGACCTTCATCGGGTGGCCGCCGTAGCCCTCGGTCTTGAGGGTCGAGCGGTCGCCGACGTGGAAGCCGACCATCAGCGGCGCGCCGGGGCGCAGCACCCGGCGGAAGTGCTTGAGGACGGTGGGCAGGGCCTCGTCCGGGATGTGGATCAGCGACCAGAACGCGAGCAGGCCCGCCACCGACGCGTCGGCGAGGTCGAGGTCGGTCATGGAGCCGACCTCGAACCGGAGGTCGGGGTGTTCGCGCCGGGCGTTGTCGATCATCGCGGGGGACAGGTCGATCCCGAACGCGTCGACGCCCAGCCCGGCGAGGTGCGCGGTCACGTGCCCAGGGCCGCACCCCACGTCCGCGACGGGCCCGCCACCGGCCGCCCGTACCAGGTCGGCGAACATCGCCAGCACCCCGATCAGGTAGGGCTTGGTGGGCAGGGTGTCCCGCAGGAGGTCGGTGTAGCTGTCCGCCACGGTGTCGTAGGAGGTCCGGGTGTCCGCGAGCCAGTCGTCCGGTTGCATGGCACGAGAGGGTATCCACGGCCGCGTGGCGCGGCGTTCGGAGGAGGACCCCGGCCGGGTCACGGGGTCGGGTGCCGTCCGGTGGAACTGCTCGATCAGTTGATCGACGCGCCGACCTGTTCGTGGCCGACGATCCGCACGAGCACACCCAGGCTGTCGTCCGGGTTGAGGACGCGGCAGCGTCGCAGTGACAGGCACCCGCAGCCGATGCACCCGGTCAGGCCACGCTCCACCCGCTCGACCTCCCGCCGCCGGTCGTCGAGGTGGTCGCGTCACCGCTCGGCGATGCGGGTCCAGTCGCTCGTGCCCGGCATCCGGTCGCCGGGCAGGCCGGCGAACACCTCGGCGACCTCGGCCAGCGGGATGCCAGCAGGTCGGTCGGGGTCTGGGTCATGAGCGCTCGTTTGACTTCAACAGAACTTGAAGTCCAAGCATAACCCGCTGTGACCTGCCTCCGAACGGCCCAATGATCACGCTGAAACCGCAGGTCAACGCCCCGGCGGCTGGCGAAGGCACCGGGGATCCGGGTGCTCGGGGCTCGGGGCGCGGCGAGGGCCTACCGCACCGGCTTCCTGGTGTTGGCCGCCGGACCGGGCTCCGCGATGTGGGCGTCGGCACGCTGGTCGCTCGTGCTGCTGACGCTCGCCGCGAGCGCGGGCAGCCTGAGCTCCACCGTCCCGCCGGGCGGTCCGACGGTGGTCCCGCTGGACCCGGGCACGCTGCTGCTCGGCACGGCCTGTCGGTCGGCTGGGTCGTCGCGCGGCTGTGCAGCGACGGCGTTCGCGACCCACGACCAGCGCGCCGGCGGGGGACGTCGGTTGGGTGACGCGGTAAAACGTGAGAGTGTGGGGTCACACGGCCCGACTCCGGGCTGTTCGCCCACGGTTTCGCAGAATCCGGCCCGCTGAAGATCCGGGCCCGGCAGTGGACGCCATTCCGTCGTTCCCGGTGCCATCCGCACTGCACGGTCCACGCTGCGCTCCGCCGACCCCGCCGCACCGGTGGGGCGTGGCGGACTCACCTCACGGGGGAACCCCATCAGCCTGCCCACGCTCGTGCCGCCGACCATCGGCGCACCACGCACGCTCGCCGACGTGTACGGCCCCGACGTCGCCGTCGCCGCCCGGCCCGCGCTGGAGGCCGAGGTGCCCGACAGCAGGCACCGCACCACCCGCGACTCGCTGTCCGCCCGGCCGATCGCCGTCGCCGGGGACACCACGCTGATCTGCAGCACCGGCGGCACCGACCCGGTCCTGCTGGCGCACCTGCGCGACGGCGGCCTGCCGGTGGGCACCGACCTGCGCGAGTTCCGCAGCGAGGCCGAGTTCGCGGCCCGGGTGGCCGAGACGATGAGCGACGGCCTGCGGATCTCGATGGAGTACCCGCAGCCGACGTCGCTGTGCCCGGACGTGCGCGCGGTCAAGACCGCCCAGCTCGTCGGCTACCTCAACAACAAGGCGAGCATCTCCACGCTGGTCGACCCGCGCTTCCAGGCCCGGCGCAGCGTCGTGCCGCGCGGCGACCTGGTCGACGCGGCCCCGTCGGAGAAGTCCTGGGTGCTCAAGGCCGCCACCAACGACGCGCACGGCGCGAGCCTCGACGTCTACCTGCACGAGGCGGGCGAGCCGATCGTGCTGCCCGCGTTCACCGAGGTGCTCGGCGAGTTCGTGGTCGAGGAGTACCTGCGGCTGCTGCGCAACTGGGGCATCCAGCTCTACGTCGGCGCGGACGGGGTGGCCCGGCTGCTCGCCGTCACCGAGCAGCGCGTCGACGAGATCGGCGTCTACGTCGGCGGTCGGTTCGGGATGGTCGCCGCGCCGCCGCCGGAGCTGCTCGCCGAGTGCCTGGCCACCACCCAGCGCGCGGCCGACGTCGGCTACCGCGGCCTGTGCAGCCTGGACTGCGCCCAGACCGGCGACGGCCGGCTCGTCCTGCTGGACCTGAACTTCCGGATCACCGGCGGGTCGATCCCGTTGCTGGCGCTGGAATCGGTCCGCCCGGACGCGCTGGACGGGCCCGCCGAGTCGCTCAAGCTGACCGTCGCCGCGCCGATGGCCGACCTGCTGGCCGACCTGCGCCCGGCGCTGGCGGCGGGCGGCCTGCTGATCACCTCCGGCCACGACACCACCCGCACCGACAGCCCGGTCCGGCAGAGCACGCTCCAGCTCCTGGTCTACGGCGACGACCCGGACGAGGTGACCGCGCGCCGTGCCGCACTGGAGGCGACGGCAGGCCACTGACCCACCGACAGGGCCGCGTGCGGCTGCCCACGCGACGAATCGCGCGGGCAGCCGTTCTCCGCGTGGGTCGGATCAGCCGGTGCGCACGACGGCGTCCTTGTACGGGCGGCAGCTGTAGTACGGCAGCGGCGGCTTCTTCCACATCATCAGGCTGCACGTCCGCCACTGGAGCGGGTACTCCGTCGTGCCCAGCGGTGCGACGGAGAACGACATCGTGTCGCCGCACTTGCCCCTGACGCGGTCGGACTTCGTGCCCCACTTGTACTCGACGTACCAGGCGGGCGGGCACTTCGACACGGTGATCACGAACGAGTTCGGGCCGTGCTCGGGAGCTTCGTCGCCGGGGTGGTAGCGGACCTCGACGCTCGCCGCGCCCGGGTCGGGCGGGGCCGTCGCGGCGGTGGCCGGGGTGGCGGTGACCGTCGTGGCGAGCAGGGCCGCGAGGCCGGCGAACGCCGCGAGCGTCGATCGACTGGGTAACACCAGGATTCTCCTTGCGGGGAGTCGGGTTGCCGACCTCCGAGTGCCCGGTCCGCGTCGCCGTCACACCTGTGCGGACGCCCTGCGGCCTCCGGCCGGCAGAAGGCCGTGACGCGGGCCGGTTGCTGCGCCCGAGGTCGGACAAGGGCGTCGCGGTCCGTCGCGCGATCAATCGCCTGGACGAGGCCCGGATCCGGTGATCCGCTCGATCAACTCGTCGCGGTAGGCCTGGGCGTCCCGCAGTTCCGGTTCGGAGCCGTCGGTCTGCTTGAGCGCCCCTTCGAGGATCTTCAACGCCTGCCGCTCGTCGCCCTTCGCGTCCGCCAGCCGTGCCGCGTTCTCCATGGCTTTCGCGAGCTTGGTGCGTGCTTCGGGTTCCTGGGCGGCCTTGTTGATCCGGATCCAGTTGCCACCAGGATCGATGACGGTGAACCCGGTGTACCGGTCGTTGCGCAGCCGAGGTCTGGTCATGCGCGGGATGCCGGAGATGAGCAACTTCCCGTGCACGGCGCGCATCCCCGCCGCGAACGCCTCGAACAACGGCCCGGTGTCCTGCACGATGATCAGGCACGTGCTGTGCGACTGCTCCGGGACGTGGCCGTCCATCCCGTAGAAGTGCAGGTTGATGTCCTCGCGTTGCAAGGCGATGTGCGGGTTCGGCCGCGTCTGCCGATAAGTGATCGAGAAGCCGAGCATCTCGTAGAAGGACGCCATTTCGTCGATGTCCCGACAGGGCAGGAGCGGAATCGTCAGTTCGTTCGCCACGGCCCGAACCTAAGCCCGGACGCGCCAAAACGACACGGAGCTATTTGCTCAAGCGAACGGCAGGACGGCCCGTCGGCGAGCATCACGCCGACTTCGCCACCTGGCCGGCGGGGTGCTCCACGCTCGGCGCGGCGATCACCCGGTCCGGTTGGACTGGGGTGTGGAACGGTTGCTGGACAACGAAGAGCTGGAACGGTCGTCGGTCGTCGCGAACCGCGACATGAACCGCGAACGCGGGCTCGCCGGGTCCAACGGGTACGGCCGGGAACTCGGCCTCGACGTGGCCGCCTTCCTCGCCGGGCGCGCGGCGGCGCGGTCCGGGATGGTCGAGTGGCTCGACCTGTGCTGCGGCACGGGCACCGCGCTGCTGGAGTGCGCTGCGGCGGTGGCCGACCCGGGGGTGCGGATCACCGGTGTCGACCTGGTGGACCACTTCGCCGGGCCGCCCGTGCCGGGTGTGGAGTCCGTGACGGCGTCGGTGGCGTCGTGGCGGCCGGACCGCGCGTTCGACCTCATCACCTGCGTGCACGGCCTGCACTACGTCGGCGACAAGCTGGGGGTGCCGGCGCGGTCGGCGTCCTGGCTCGCCGACGACGGCGTGCTGGCGGCGAACCTCGACCTGGCGGCGATCAGGTCCGAGCGCGGCACCGCGTGGGGTCGGCCGCTCAGCGCGGCGGTGCGCGCGGCCGGGTTCGACTACGACGCGCGCCGGCGGCGGGTCGGGTGCGTCGGGCGGCGGGAGGTGAGCCTGCCGTTCGGGTACCTCGGTGCCGACGACCGGGCCGGGCCCAACTACACCGGCCAACCCGCGGTGTACTCGTACTACACCCGGACGGCCCCGCTATGATCGTCCGCGACGGGTCGTAGCGCAGAGGCAGTCGCACCGGCCTGCACAGCCGGGGAACGCTGGTTCGAATCCAGCCGCCCGTCACCCCTCTTGGCCACCCGAGGTCCCGGTGGTCGTCACGCCGGAGCGCTCGGTGTGCGCGGACCGCGCCCGGGACGGGTGCGACGGCTCCGCCAGACCGGTCAGCACCGCCCGGACCAGCCGCTCGGCCTCGCGATCGACGGCACGGGGGCCGTCGAGCCGGATCAGCCCGTCGCGCAGCAGGGTGGCCAGCCCGTGCACGGCGGCCCAGAACGCGAACTCGGCACCGGGGCGGGCCGCGTCGGACAGGCCGCCGGCGGCCACGAGCCGGTCCAGCTCGGCGCAGAGCACGTCGTGGGGGTGCGGGGCCCCGGGCTCGTCGTGGTGCGGTCCGAACGCCAGCGCGGCCACCGCCGGCTCAGCCAGCGTCCACCGCACGTACCCGCGGCCGAGGGCGACCAGGCGTCGCAGCGGGTCCGCGCGCTGACCCCGGGCCCGTGCGGCGGCGTGCCGGAGGTCGTCGCCCAGCCCGGCGAGAACGCGGCCGGCCAGCGCGCGCACCAGGGCGTCCCGCGAGGCGAAGTGGTGGTACGCGGCGCTGGGGCTGACGCCGACGCGGGCCGAGACCTCGCGCAGCGACCAGCCGTCGGCGCCCCGTTCGCGCACCAGCGACTCCGCCGCGTCGAGCAGGGCGCCGCGCAGGTCGCCGTGGTGGTAGGGCCGTCCGGTCATGACCTGATCTTAGCGGTGTTCAGATCAGGTGCTAGCGTCGAGGCCATCTGAACACTGATCAGATTGGAGTCGGACGTGGGCAGCGAACCGATCGTGCGCGGCGAACCGGTCGAGGTGGCCGAGGGGGTGTTCGTGATCCCCGACGGGCGGGTGCCGCTGGTTCCCAACGTCGGGATCGTGGTCGGCGAGCGGGCCGCCCTGGTCGTGGACACCGGGCTGGGGCCGCGCAGCGGCGCGTACGTGCTCGACCAGGCCCGGCGGCTCGCCGGGGACCGCCCGCTCTACCTGACCACGACGCACTTCCACCCGGAGCACGGGTTCGGCGCGCAGGTGTTCGAAGGTGTGGCGACCGTGGTCTACAACCGCGCGCAGCGCGATGAGCTGCACCGCAAGGGAGCGGCCTACCTCGACATGTTCGCCGGCCTCGGGCCGGAGATCGCCGCCGAACTCGCCGACGTCCGGCTGGTGGGGCCCGACATCGCCTACGACGGCGACCGCGTCGAACTCGACCTGGGCGGGCGCACGGCGGTCCTGCACCACCGGGGGCCGGCGCACAGCGCGGGCGACCAGACCGTGCTCGTGGACGACCGCGTGCTGTTCACCGGGGACCTGGTGGAGACCCGGATGTTCCCGATCGTGCCGCACTTCCCGCCGTTCGACGTCGACGCGGACGCCGAGCGGTGGATCGCCGTGCTCGACCGGTTGCGCGCCCTCGACCCCGCCGTGGTCGTGCCCGGTCACGGCGAGGTCGGCGACGCCGCGCTGATCGGCGACGTCCGCGACTACCTCGACCACGTCCGCACCGAGGTCACCCGGCTGGCGGCCGACGGGAAGTCGTTCGACGAGGTGTCGGCGGAGATCGGGCGCACCGCCCGCGAAGGCCGCTCGACCTGGGAGCAGCCCGAGTGGATCGGGTTCACCGCGCGCGCCTTCCACGAATCCGCCTGACCGCACCCGCCCGTGCTGGTGCCCGACCTGTGCCCGGCCGAGCCCGACCCCCACCCCGGGCCGGGCTTGGCGGCTCGCTGCGGCGGTTCGTGGGGGCGGGAGTCGGCCGGGAACCGCCGCCAGGTGCGGAAATCCACTGTCCACTGTGGTCCGGACGGATATCGGGAGGTGCCTTGTGGAGGGTTGTGCTACGGTCGAATCGCAGGTGTCCCGAGATCAGGAGTGGTGACGTGGCAGGTGAAGACGACATCTCCGGGTGAGCCCCGGAGCTGGTGAACCACTGGTGTGCGCGCGTGGTGCGGGCCGCCGTGGTCATGTCGTCGTTCCCCCACATCCACCAGCGGTGTCGCTTTCGTGCGCCCGTTCATCACCTCCGAGGTCTGTTCCGTGTCAGACGCGTTCATCGTGTGCTCGTCCCTGTCGTTCTCCTGGCCGGACGACACCCCCGTGTTCGAGGACCTGTCCTTCTCCGTGCCGGGCGGGCGCACCGGCCTGGTCGCGCCGAACGGCGCGGGCAAGTCGACCCTGCTCAAGCTGATCGCCGGTGAGCTGCGGCCCACCGGCGGGAGCGTCTCGGTCGACGGGGTGCCCGGCCACCTGCCGCAGACCCTGCCGCTGACCGGCGACCTGACCGTGGCCGAGGTGCTGGGCATCGCCCCGGTGCTGGCCGCGATCACCGCCGTCGAGTCCGGCGACGCCGCCGAGGAGCACTTCACCACCATCGGCGCGGACTGGGACGTCGAGGAGCGCACCCGCGCCCAGCTCGACCGGCTCGGGCTCGGCGCGCTCGACCTCGACCGCCGGCTGGACACCCTCAGCGGCGGGCAGGTCGTCTCGCTCGGGCTGGCCGCGCAGCTGCTGCGCCGGCCGGACGTGCTGCTGCTCGACGAGCCGACCAACAACCTCGACCGGGACGCCCGGCACCGGCTCCACGACGTGCTGCACGACTGGTCGGGCTGCCTGCTGCTGGTCAGCCACGACCGGGAGCTGCTGGACCGGATGGACCGCATCGCCGAGCTCGACCGCGGCGGCATCCGCTTCCACGGCGGCGACTTCACCTCCTACGAGGCCGCCGTGCAGGCGGAGCGCGAGCTCGCCGACCACCAGGTCCGCGCCGCCGAGCGGGAGGTCAAGCGGGAGAAGCGGGAGTTGCAGCAGGCCCGGGAACGCGCGCAGCGCCGGGCCGGCAACGCCGCCCGCAACCTGGGCAGCGCCGGTCTGCCGCGGATCTTCGCGGGCACCATGAAGCGCAACGCCCAGGAGTCGGCGGGCAAGGCGAACGAGGTGCACGCGGCCCGCCTGACCGCCGCGAAGGCCCGGTTGGACGAGGCCGAGGGCAACCTGCGCGACGACCGGAAGCTCGCCCTCGACCTGCCCGGCACGGAGGTGCCCGCCGGGCGCACGCTGTTCGTCGGCGAGGGCCTGCGCGTCCGGCGCGGCGGCCGCGACCTCTACGCCGGCGTCGACCTGGCCGTGCGGGGCCCCGAGCGGATCGCGCTGACCGGCCCGAACGGCTCGGGGAAGTCCACCCTGCTCCGGGTGGTCGACGGCGACCTGGAGCCGGACGAGGGCCGGGTCACCCGGCACCCGGGACGGGTGGCGTACCTGTCGCAACGGCTGGACCTGCTCGACCCGGGCCGCAGCGTGGCCGACAACCTGGCCGCGTACGCGCCCTCGCTGCCGCCCGCGCAGCGGATGACCCTGCTGGCCCGGTTCCTGTTCCGGGGTTCGCGCACGGCGCTGCCGGTGGGCGTGCTGTCCGGCGGGGAACGGCTGCGTGCCACCCTGGCGTGCGTGCTGTTCGCCGAGCCCGCGCCGCAACTGCTGCTGCTGGACGAGCCGACCAACAACCTGGACCTGGTCAGCGTCGGCCAGTTGGCGAGCGCGCTCGACGCGTACCGGGGCGCGTTCATCGTGGTCAGCCACGACGAGCGGTTCCTGGCCGAGATCGGGGTGGGCCGCCGGTTGCGGCTGGTGGACGGGCGACTGCTCGACACCACCGCGCCCTGACCCGTCCCGACCACCTCCGGGGTTCCGCCATGCCCATGTCCGCCATGCCTCCACCCGCCCTGCTCGCCCACGACCTGGTCCGCGTGCTGGGCGTGCGCCGGGTGCTCGACGGGCTGTCCTTCACCGCCGCCCCCGGCCACCGGATCGGGCTGATCGGGGACAACGGCGTCGGCAAGTCCACGCTCCTGCGCCTGTTGGCCGGCCTCGACCGGCCGGACGCGGGCACCGTCACCCGGCCGGACGACGTCGGCTTCCTGCACCAGGAGCTGCCGTTCGCGCCGGGCGCGACGATCGCCGACGTGCTCGCCGACGCGGTCCGCGACGCCCGTGACGACCTCGCCGAACTCGACCGGCTGGCCGCCGCGCTCGCCGACGCGCCGCAGGACGAGGGCCTGCCGGCCGCCTACGCCGACCGGCTCGACCGCGCGCAGCACCGCGACGCGTGGGACGCCGACCGCCGTGCCGCGCTGGTGTTCGGCGGGCTCGGCCTGGCCGCCCTGCCCGCCGAGCGCCCGCTGGGCTCGCTGTCCGGCGGGCAGCGCGGCCGGTTGGCGCTGGCCGCGCTGCTGGTGCGGCGGCCGTCGGCGCTGCTGCTGGACGAGCCCACCAACCACTTGGACGACGAGGCGATGGCCTTCGTGGAGGGGCACCTGCGCGCGTTGCCGGGTGTCGTCGTGGTGGCCAGTCACGACCGGGCGTTCCTCGACGCCGTGTGCACCGACCTGGTCGACCTCGACCCCGCGCTGGGCGGACCGACCCGTTTCGGCGGCGGCTACACCGCTTACGTGGCCCGCAAACGCGCCGACCGGGAGCGGTGGCGGCGGCGGCACGCCGATGAAGAGGAGGAACTGGCGGCGTTGCGGCACGCGGCGCAGGACACCGCCCACCAGGTCGCGCCGAACCGCGAAAAGCGCGACAACGAGAAGATGGGCTACGGCCACTCCGGCGGGCGCGTGCAGAACCAGATCGCGCGGCGGGTCCGCAACGCCACCCGCCGGCTGGAGACCCTCGAACGCACCCGCGTCCCGGAACCGCCGCGACCGCTGGAGTTCCGCCCGGCGGGGCTGGCGACCTGGGAGGGCGCGGAGGACGCGGTGTCGCTGCACGGGGTCCACGTGCCCGGCCGGCTCGCCGTGGAGCACCTGGTGGTCGCGCAGGGGGAGCGCCTGCTGGTCACCGGCGCGAACGGGGCCGGGAAGTCGACCCTGCGGGCGGTGCTCGCCGGCACGTTGTGGCACGGGGGACAGGTGCGCCGGCGGCCGGGCCTGACGGTGGGGCTGCTCGCCCAGGACACCGCGTTCGACCACCCGGACCGGACCGCGCGCGAGACCTACGAACGGGTCCTGGGGCCCGAGCGCGCCGAGGCCGTGCCCCTGACCTCGTTGGGCCTGCTCGGCGACCGCGACCTGGACACCGCCGTCGGCTGGCTCTCCGCCGGGCAGCGCCGCCGGCTCGGGCTGGCGCTGCTGGTCGCGGACCCGCCGGAACTGCTGCTGCTGGACGAGCCGACCAACCACCTCGCCCGACCCTGTGCGACGAGCTGGAGGACGCGTTGGGCCCGGGTCCCGGCGCGATCGTCGTGGCCGGCCACGACCGGTGGCTGCGCGGCCGGTGGCGGGGCGCGGAGATCAGGATGGCCGGGGGTGCCGTGGTCGGGACGTGCCCGGCGTGAGCGACAGCGGGACACCCCGGTTCAGCAGGCGTCCTTCTGCTTGAGCACGCGGCGGGCGGCCTCGTCCACGCGGGTCGCCGGGAGGGTTCCGGCGGCGACCGAGGCTTCCAGGTGGTCGAGCACCTCGCCGGCCCGGCCGCCGCTGGACCACAGCGCGATGTCCGCGCCGGCGGCCAGCGCCTGGCGGACCGCCTCGGGCAGGTCGACCCGGTCGGTGACGGCCCGCATCGCGCCCAGGTCGTCGGTCATCGCGGGCCCGGTGAAGCCGAACTCGCCGCGCAGCAGCGCGTACGCCTCGGGGCTCAGCGTCGCGGGCAGGCCGCCGGTGAGGCCCGGCACCTCGATGTGCCCGAGCATCACCACGACCCGCCCGTAGCGGCCGATGTCGCGGTAGGGCACCAGGTCGGTCTGCCGCAGCGCGTCCAGCGGCGGCGAGGTCACCGCGCCCTGGTGCGAGTCGCCGCTGGTGTTGCCGTGCCCGGGGAAGTGCTTGAGCACGGGGGTGGTGCCCACCTCGTGCAGGCCCTCGGCGAAGGCCAGGGCGTACTCGGCGGCCACGGCCGGGTCGGCGCTGAACGAGCGGTCGCCGATCACCGTCGAGGCGGGTTGGCCGCTGGTGTCGACCACCGGGGCGAGGTCCATGCTCACCCCGCGCTTCTCGAGCGCGGCCGCGCGGTCCCGGGCCAGCACCCGCACTTGCGCGGGCGACAGCGCGGCGGCCATCTCCCGGGCACTGGGGATGGAGCCGTCCAGCACGTCGACGCGCTGCACCCGGCCGCCCTCGTCGTCCACGGCCACCTGTAGCGGCAACGCCGCCGCGCCGCGCACCGCGTCCAGCCCGGCGGAGAGCAGGCCGGTGTCGTCGCCGCCGATGAAGATGCCGCCGACCTGCTCGCCCCGCACCAGGCCGAGCGCGTCGGCGGTGCCGCGCGGGTCGACGCCGACCATCAGCAGTTGCGCGAGGCGGTGGCGCAGCGACAGCGCGGCGACCTTGGGCACGCACGGGTCCGGCGGCGGCGAGGGCGACGCCTCCCGGGTGGGGGAGGACACCTGCGACTCGGCGGAGGTGCGGGGAGCGGACGCGGCCACCGGGTTCCCGGTCACCTGCCCGCCGGCGTCGTGCGGCCCGGGGTCGAGCAGTACCGCCGCGAGCAGAGCGCCGAGGGCCGCGGACGCCAGCAAGGTCCGCGTCCCGGTCTTCGGGCCGCCGCGACGCCCGATCGGCAGCTCGTTCCGCACCGGACCAACCTACGGCACGGGCGGCGCGGCCACCTCTCGGCCGTGGTGGGGCGGTTGCCGCCGCCAGTACGGTCGGTGGTGACATGGATCTCCTCGGTCGGGACGAGCTGCTGGCCACCGTGCGGGCCGGGTTCGCGCGCGGCCGGCTGTTGCTGCACGGCCCGGTCGGCATCGGGAAGACCGCACTCGTGGACGCCGTCCTGGCCGGCTCACCCGCCGGAGGCCCGGTGCTGCGCAGCAGCCCGGTGGAAGCCGACCGGGGCATCCCGCACCTGGTGCTCGCCGACCTGCTCGCCGACCTGCTCACCGACGTCCGGGTCGACCTGCCGGAGCCACAACGCGACGCGCTGGACCGCGCGCTGCGCCGCCGTGCCGGCGAACCGGACCCGCTCGCGCTGCGGCAGGCCGTGCTGGCGGTGTTCCGCGAGGTCGATCCGGTGGTCGTGGTGGACAACGCCCAGTGGGTCGACGACGCCACCGCGGACGTCCTGGCGTTCGCCCTGGTCAGAGCCCGGACGCGGGCGCTCGGCGCGGCCCGGGAACCGGTGGCCTGGTGGCGTGGCGACGTGGTCGAGGTGCCGCCGCTGACCGTCGCGGCGACCGCCGAGCTGATGGCCCGGCACGGCCGCGTCGACGTCCGGCTGACCGGCGGCAACCCGCTGTACGCGGTGGAGCTGGCCGGATCGGCCGGCGCGGTCCCGGCCCGGCTGCTCGGGGTCGTCGGCCACCTGCTCGCCGCCCAGCCCGCCGACACCCGCGCGACCCTGCTGGTGGCCTGCCTGGTGGACCGGCCGGGCCTGCGCCTGCTGGTGCACTGCGGGCGCGCGCGGGCCGCCGCCGAGCTGCGGGACTGCCCGCTGGTCCGGGTCGACCCCGACGGCGGGGTGCGCTTCCGCCAGCCGCTGGTGGCCGCCGCGATCCCGCTGGTCCTGCCGCCGGAGGAGGTCCGCGCGGCGCACGCCCGGCTCGCCGGCCTGGCCGCCGACCCGGTGCAGCGGGCGCGGCACCTGGCCCACGCGGTCACCGGCTTCGACGAGCCCACCGCCGTCGCCCTGCTGAGGGCCGCGGCCGCCGCCCGCCGCCGGGGCACCCTCGACCAGGCCGCCGAACTGGGCGGGCTGGCCGCCGAGCGCACCCCGCCGCACAGCCCGGCACGGGCCGCCGCACGCCGGTTGCGCGCCGCCGGCGACGCGTTGGGGGCGGGCCGCCACGAGCTGGCGACGGCGCTGGCCCAGGCCGTGCTGCGCTCGCCCGGCGTGCCGAGGACGCAGCGGGTGCGCGCCCAGTTGGTGCTGGTCGACGCCGTCGGCTACGCCCGGACGGCGGCCGGCGGGATGGTGGGGGAGGCGCTGACCGGCGCGAAGGGCGACGCCGCGCTGGAAGCGCCCGCCGAGTACCGGTTCGCGGTGCACTCGGCGGTGGGCGGCGACCTGCGCGGCGCGGCCCGGCACCTGGCCGACGCCGTGCTGCTCGCCCGGACCGCCAAGGACGTGCGCACCGAGGTCCGGTCGCTGTGCTCGCTCGCGCTGTGCCAGATGGCCCTCGGGGACGCGACCGCCGCCGGCACGCTCGACCTGGCCCGGCGGATCGTGCCGGAGGCGATGGTGGTCACGCACGACGGCACGCTGTGGGCGGCGGCCCGCCTGGACCTGTTCGCCGACCGGTTGCAGGCGGCGTCGGACCACCTCACCGCGCTGCTCGACCACGCCGGCGAGCGCGGCGTGCTGGCCGAGGTGATCGGCATGACGTGGGCCGCGATCGAGGTGTGGGTGGCGATGGGGCGCTGCGGCAGCGCGTTGCGCCGGGCCACCGAGTGCCTGCGGCTGGCCGAGGACATGGGCTACGACCTGGCGCTGGCCTGCTACGGGGCGGCGCTGGCCGAGGCCTACGGCGGCGACCCGGCGGTGGCCGACGCGCTGGCCCGGCGCGGAGCCGCGCGGGCCGAGGCCGACGGCGACCTGTCGTTCCTGGTGCGCAACCTGCACGCCCAGGGGCTGGCGGCGTTGAGCGCGGGCAACCCGGAGGCCGCCGTCGGGCCGCTGCGCCGGGCGGTGAAGCTCGAACTCGACATGGGTTTCGGCGACCCGGCGGTCTTCGCGACCCGCCCGGACCTGGCCGAGGCGCTGATCTCGGTGGGCCGACTGGAGGAGGCGGCCGGCGTGGTGGGCTGCGCGCGGGCGGCGGCGGTGCGGCTGGGCCGGCGCGGCGTGGTCGCGTCGCTGGACCGCGCGGACGGCCTGCTCCGGCTGGCGCTCAAGGACCCCGTGACCGCCGAGCGCTCGCTCAGCGCCGCCGTCGAGGCGCACCGCGACCTGGGGCAGCCGCTGCAACTGGGCCGGGGCCTGCTCGCGTTCGGCATCGCGGAACGCAGGCGGCGTCGTCGGGGAGCCTCCCGCCGGCTGCTGGAGCAGGCCCGCGAGGTGTTCACCGAGAGCGGCGCGCCCAGGTGGGCGGGCCGGGCGGCGGTGCTGCTCGGCGACACCCCGGAGGGCACCGCGCTGGCCGGGTTCGAGGCGCGGATCGCCCGCCAGGTCATCGAGGGCGCCAGCAACCCGGAGGTGGCGGGCCGGCTCAACATCAGCGTCAAGACCGTCGAGGGCGCGCTGACCCGCATCTACCGCAAGCTCGACGTCCGCAACCGCACCCAGCTCGCGGCCCGGCTGCGCGGCGAGCGCAACCCGCAGATCTAGCCGGTCGACCACCTTGCGCGCTCGGGTGGACCCGGCGTCCACTCCGCTTCGGTGCGCGGTGCGCGGGCGCGGTGCGCGGTGCGCGGTGCGCGGTGCGCGGTGCGCGGTGCGCGGTGCGCGGTGCGCGGTGCGCGGTGCGCGGTGCGCGGTGCGCGGTGCGCGGCGGGTCGTCGAGGGATGTCGGCCGCGCAGGGGTGGCCGGTCGGCCCAACGTCGGCGTCAGGACGGTCGAGGGTCCGCTGACCCGGCCCCACCCCGGGGGCTCGACGGGCGCGACCGCACCCCGGTTGCGCGGGGAGCGGGAATTCCCCGTTTCCGACCGGGGAATCGGACATCCATCCTGATCCCCGCTTGTCCCCCCTGCCTAGTGGACGAGGAGATCTACATGCGTCCGTTCATCCTTGCCTGCGCACTGCTGTGCGCGGTGACCGCCGTCCCGGCGAACGCCGCGCCCGGCGGCGAGGTCTCACCCATGATCATCGGCGGCACGCTGGTGTCGTCGGCGCCGTGGTCGGCGGCGGTCTACCGCAACGGGTCGTTCACCTGTTCCGGCACGATCATCTCGGCCCAGTGGGTGCTGACCGCGAAGCACTGCGTCGGATCGGGCCTCACGGTCCGGGTCGGCAACGTCCAGCGCGCCCAGGGCACGCCCAGCTCGGTGACCCGGTACGTCAGCCACGCGCAGGCCGACACGTCGCTGCTCCAGCTGGCCACGCCGATCCAGACCAGCGAGTACTCCAGGCTGGCCGACGCCAACCCGCCGACCGGCAGCACCAACCAGATCTACGGGTGGGGCTACACCAGCCGCAACGGCCCGGTGTCGCCGCAGCTCAAGACCGCCAACGTCCGGGTGACCTCGATCTGCCGCGACTACTACGGCGGCCAGGCGCTGTGCAGCAGCCGGATCAACGGCAACGCGTGGTCCGGTGACTCGGGCGGCCCGCAGATGTACAACGGCCTCCAGGTCGGCGTCGCCTCCACGGCCGACGGCACCTCGACGCAGCAGTACAGCAGCGTGCCCGCCGTCCGGGCGTGGATCCGGTCCACCTCGGGCGTCTGATCCCCAGGCACTCCCGGTCGCCCGCGCCGCAGCACCGGCGCGGGCGACCTCGCCGTCAGCGTGTGCCCGGCACCGTTACCGCGTGGCCGGATCGGTGACGGTACCGGTCAGGACCACCTCCCGGCTGTCGGGCTGGTAGGTGGTGAAGACCAGCCGGAGCCGTTCGGCCGGTTCGGCGTCGGTGTCGGCGGCGGTGGGCACGGCGAGTTCCGCCGTCAGCTCGCCGGGCGGGAAGTACAGCGTCAAACGCAGCCCGGTGGTGGACAGCGGCCGGGACGGCAGCGGGTCCTCCTGGTAGGTCTGCCGGCGGAACCACTGCTCGTCCACGTCGGTGCTGGACAGCTCGGGCCCGTCAGCCGGCACGGTCGCCGCGCCCACCCACAGGATGCCCACGTCGGCCGGCGCGGACAGGGCCGCCCGCCAGGCCAGCACCCCGCCCTCGGCCACCCGGTCGGCGACCGGGGCGACGGTGAGCACCGGCTCCGGGTCGTCCTCCCGCACGGTCAGCCCGCCCGCGAACCGGCCGGCGACCGTGCCGCGCACGGCCTTGACCAGCAGCACGCGCAGCGCGTCCGGGCTCCACCGGGTGTTGCCGGTGACCTGCATCGGGATCTCGACCAGGTGCTGGCCCGGCTCGACGGTCACCAGCCGCTGGGTGAACGCCCGGCCGACCTCGTCGTAGGCGAACAGCCGGACCGCGCCGGGGCCGTCGCCGGTCACCGTCACCGGGACCTGGTAGGTCCGCGTGCCGGAGTCGCCCTCGTCCGCCGTCACCACGCCGACGTCGACCCGGGGCAGCGCACCCGTCGCGGGATCGGGCAGGCCGTCGTTCCAGCCGTAGGCGTCCACCAGCCACGCCTGCCCGGCGTCGCCGCGCGGGACGAGCTCCAGCTCCACGACGTGGTGCGGGTCGACGCCCGTCAGCGGCACCCGCACCTCCTGCGCCCAGCGGGCCGACATCCGCCCGGTGGCGGGCAGCCCGTCCAGCGTGACCCGGCCCAGCTCCGCGCGGCGGCCGGCGCTGTCGGTGACCGCCACGTCGAAGGCGGTGCCGGTGGTGTTCGGCGGCACGACCAGCCGCAGCGCCAGCTCCCGCGACCCGGCCAGCGACACCTCCCGGCCCGGCCGCACCACCGCGGCCTGCCCGGCGGCGGACCAGGCCAGCGCGACGGCGTACCGGCCGGGTTCGGGCTCGATCCCCTGGAACCTGGTGAAGTGCGGCGAGCCCCGGTACTCGACCGGGTCGACGCACGCGGTGGCCGCGTTCTTGGTGACCTGGTCGCAGCGCCGTGCGTTGCCGGTGGCGGTGGTGGCGTCGTCGGGCACGACGAACGGCGTCCGCGCGCCGCCGACCGCGTGGGAGAGCACCCGCGCCGGATCGGCGGACGGGGCGCGCACGCCCGACCCGTCGAGCAGGGGCAGCACCCGCTGGTCGCCCGCGAGGAACAGCCGGGCCGCCGCCGCGACGTAGGTCGCGCCCGCCGTCTGCTGCTGGGCCGGTGTCAGCCGGGTGGCGGTGCCCGGTGAGCACACCGCGTCGGCGGGCGGGCTGGAGAAGTCGTCGTCGGCCGGGGCCTCGGCCTGGCCGGGCGTCCACTCGGCGTTGAAGAAGTTGTGGTTCGCGCCCACCACGTACAGGGCGCTGTGCAGCGCGGTTCCCCGGCCGAGACCGCGGGCCGCGTCGAGGTAGAGCTGGCCCTGGAGGTCGTTGACGTCGCCGTCGCAGCCGGGCAGGACGGTCACCGACGGCACGTCCGGCGCGGGGTTGTGGCCGAAGATCGTCGGCCCGATCAGCAGGTCGCCCTTGATCGTCCAGCGGGCGGGCCCGTCGTGGCCGCTGCCCGGCGGCGGCGCGGTGATGCTGTCGGTGGCGGCCCGGTTGACGCCCTCGCCGCCCCGGGAGTGCCCGACCAGCAGCACGTTCGCCAGGTCGGCGACGGGTGCCGCGCGGACGATCGCCGGTGCCGAAGCGCGGTCGGGGCCCGCCCAGTCGGCCCACTTCGCCAGGTGCGCGCGGACCAGCGCCGACCGCGCGCCCGCGCCGGCCTCGGGGTCCAACGCGTCCTGGGCGTTGATCCCGTTGGCGGACACCGACACCGTCACGTAGCCCTGCGACGCCAGCAGGCGCTGCGCCTGGAGGTAGCCCCGGTGGCTGGGTACCGCCCTGGACCCGGCCGGGCAAGGCCACGACAGCAGGATCTTGTTCGGCGCGGCCGGCTCGTAGCACGTGAAGTGCCTGCCGTGCAGGAACAACGCGAGCGGGCGCTTGCCGGGCGCGTCGGTGGGCGCGACCACCACGGCCTGCACCTCGATCGGCGTCGCGTACCCCGGGACGGTGATCGGGTCCAGCGCGTACTCGCCGGTGGTCGTCGGGAACGGGCCGGGCGTGCCGGGATCGACCGCCGCGGCGGGGCGTGGCGCGGGGGCGGGCGGCGGCGCGACCGTCGCCGGCACGGGTTCCACCGCGTCGAGCCGTCGGCCGGAAGCCCTGACCTGGAGCCGTTGCGCGCTGTCGACCCGGGCCCGGTCGAGGGTGTAGGTGCGCAGGTCGGCGGACGGGCGCGGCCGGCCGAGCAGCCGGTCGCCCTCCCAGAACTCGATGGCCGCGCCACCGGGCGGGATCGGGGCGGGGGCGGTCCACACCAGTTCCGTCCCGGCGAGCGTCCACCCCAGAGTCGAACCCAGAGTCGAACCCAGGAGCGGACCCGGAGGTGAACCCGCCGCCGGGGGCGCGGCGACGGTCGGCGTGGCCAGACCGGTCATGAGCAGCACGGCTACCGATAACGCTGTCAAGCGCATGGTGCGATTCCCCTCGGATTGGCCTGCGCCCAAGCCATGTCTAGCGCTGCGGCGCACCACGCGACAAGCGACAGAAGTGGGGTTTCAACTCGGGAAAGCCGAGTTCCGGGGAACCGTCCGCACCGCGACGGCTCCCTGTATGTCCACAGTGGACCAAGGGTTCAGCGGCGGCGCTTCTTCAGGTACGCGGCCAGCTCGTCGTATCGGGACCAGCCGCCCGGCGGACAGCGACTCGTCCATCGCCGACTCGGTGGCCTGCTCGCACCAGCGCCAGGTCCGCGCCGGACAGGCCGGCCGCGGGCTTGGCGACCTTCGCCAGGTCGAGCCGCCCGATCGGCCGGCCGCGCAGGTGGAACCGCAGGATCGCCTCGCGCGCGGCCACGTCCGGCGGCAGCACCAGCACCGTCCGGTCGAACCGGCCGGGCCGCAGCAGGGCCGAGTCGATGTCCCACGGGTGGTTGCTCGCGGCCAGCACGAACAGGCCGTCGTTGTCGGTCGTCGCGCCGTCGAGCTCGGCGAGCAGCTGGTCGACCACCCCGCGCAGGGACGACCCGCCGGCGCGCGTCTGCGAGCGCTTCTGCCCGAGGCGTCCACCTCGTCGAAGAACACCACGCACGGCCGGTTGCGGCGGCGCCCAGCTCGCCCGCCAACGCCCGCGCGATCAACGTCTTGCCGCACCCCGGAGGCCCCACAGCAGCAGACCGCCGCGCAGGGACTTGCCGTAGGGCAGGCTCAGCTCGGGGTTGCGCAGCGGTGCCAGGAACCGCAGTTCGAGGCGCTTCTTCACCTCGGCGAGGCCACAAATGTCGGCCATCGTGATCCCGGCCGGCCCGAGCGCGCCGATGGCCGGCTCGACCAGCGGTTCGCTCGCGCTCCACTGCCGCAGGACCTCGTCGGCGGTGTCGGGCACGGTCGGCGACGCCGAGACGGCAGGCGCGGCAGGCGCGGTGGGGTGCGCCGCGGCCGGGTCGAGTGCGTCGGCGAGCCGCCCGTAAGACGCCGCCCGGGTCTCGTCGCCCAGGGCCCGCGCGGCCGAGGCGGCGACGCGCAGCGCCGCCAGGTCGTCCGGCACGGCGGCGAGCACCGTGGTGGCGTGGGTCAGCGCGTCGTCGGCGTGGCCCACGTCCAGCAGCAGCCGCACGTGCTCGGGCCCGCCGTGCGGCGGGCCACCTAGGGGTTCCTCGCCTTCGCGGCGGCGGCCGTCACGTGTGTCGTGGTCGGCCTGACGGCCGGGCCGGCGCAAGGTACTGGTCAACGGCACGGGGGTCGCGGCGGTGGTGGCCGGTGCCGCCGTCCACGTCGTGGCGTGGGGCGGGTGCCGTTAGCCTGTGCCGCGTGCGTTTTCCCGCCTCCCGACGGCCCGTGGCCCTGGTGTCGGCCCTCTGCGCGCTGGTGGCCGCCGCCGCGCTCGGCGCCCCGGCGGTAGGTGCCCACGTCGGGGGCCACGTGAGGGCCCAGCCCCCGGCCTGCGACAACCGGGTGCCGCCGCCGGCGGTGGACACCTCCGAGCAGGTCCCGCCGGGCGGGGTGACCCCGTCGGTGCTGCCGGTGCCCGAGGAGCCGATCGGCGGCGAGGGGCTCGGCGGCTGCGGCCCGGTGCTGCCCGCCGACGCCCCCAAGCTCCCGGACGGCCTCAACGCCGCCGCGTGGGTGCTGGCCGACCTGGACTCCGGCGCGGTGCTGGCCGGGCAGGACCCGCACGGCCGGCAGCGCCCGGCGTCGGTGATCAAGGTGCTGCTGGCGAGCGTGGTGGTCAAGGAACTCGCGGGCGATGCCAAGGTGGTGGCGACCGCCGAGGACACCGCGCAGGAGTGCAC
The DNA here is from genome assembly GCF_000328705.1 of Saccharothrix espanaensis DSM 44229. Taxonomy (NCBI): domain Bacteria; kingdom Bacillati; phylum Actinomycetota; class Actinomycetes; order Pseudonocardiales; family Pseudonocardiaceae; genus Saccharothrix; species Saccharothrix espanaensis. Next base: position 4,234,297 of record NC_019673.1, read on the forward strand.
GTGCGTCGGCCTGCGCGAAGGCGCGGAGTACACCGTCGACCAGCTGCTCCAGGTGCTGATGATGGTCTCCGGCAACGACGTCGCCCACGCGCTGGCCCGCAAGCTCGGCGGGGTGCCCGCCGCGCTGGCCAAGATGAACGCGCTGGCCGCCGAGGTGGGCGCGCTGGACACCCGCGCCGCGTCGCCGTCCGGGCTGGACGCCCCCGGCATGAGCACGTCGGCCTACGACATGGCGCTGATCTTCCGGGCCGCGCTGCGCCAGCCCCGGGTCGCCAAGGCGATGGCCACCCTGACCGTCGACTTCCCGGCCGCGGACGGCAACGGAACGGTCGTGCTGGGCAGCGACAACCGGCTGCTGTCCGGCTACGAGGGCGCGCTGGGCGGCAAGACCGGTTTCACCGACGACGCCCGGCACACGTTCGTCGGCGCGGCGCAACGCGGCTCGCGCCGGCTGGTCGTGGTGCTGCTGCGCGGCGAGCCCCAGCCGTTGCGGCTGACCGAGCAGGCCGCGCTGCTGCTGGACTACGGCTTCGCGCTGCCCGCGACGCAGCCGGTCGGCCGGCTGGTCGACGGGCGGCCGACGACCGCGAAACCGACCCCGACCACCCCGTCCCCGGCCGTACCCGCACCGGCGGGGGTGGCCGGCGCGCAGGAGGTCCGCGACCCGGACGCGTTCGGCACCATCGGCCTGCCGATCACGATCGTCGCCGGTGCCGGCCTGGCGCTGGGGCTGGTGGTGTTCCTGCGCAAGCGGCGGGCGCGGGCGGCTCAGGTCGCGTCGGCCACGGACCGCCAGTAGGCCAGGTTGCGTCGGCAGGACCGCGTGACGACGTTGTCGGGACCGTAGAGGCGGGTGTAGTCCGCCGGCAGGGCGGCGTGGTCGGCCACCGCCCCGGCCGGATCGCGGACCTGGCCGCGCAGGCCGGCGATCAGCGCCCGCGTGCTCAGGACGCTCGCGCTGTCGGGTCCGTGCCGGCGGGCCTGGTCGTCCCGCACCGCCTCGAACTCGGCGATCGCGCCGACCTGATCACCGGCCTGCGCGCACAGGACTGCCAGCTGGTGCCGGAGGTTCCCCGTGACGAAGTCGTCCGGGTCGTGGTGGGCGGCCGACTCCCGGCAGAGTCCCCGCGCGTGGGCGACAGCGGCCCCGGCCTGCCCGACTGGGAGCAGTGATGCCCCGACCCTCTCCAGCACGGTGTGCCCGTGGTGGTCCCAGAGCACCGGGGCCGTGTGTGCATGCAGTTCCCCCACCGCTGCCCGCAGCGCCTGGGCCAGGTCGGGGTCCACGTCGTCGTCCTACGGCCACACGTCCAGCAGGGCGTAGCCGGCCGCGTGCGCCGACGCGCCGAGCCCGCCGAGCGCCTCCCGGACCGCGCGTCCGACCGGATCGGGCACGGTGACCGCGCGTGGGCCCCGGCCCGGCTCGACGGTGACCAGGTTCACCCGGCGCAGGCGCTCCAGCGCGGCCTCCGTCATCCCGGCGGTGATCGCGCCCCGCCGCCGGAACCGCCGCCTCGGCAGGCGGTCGGTCAGGCGATCGAGGAAGGAGCGGCTGGTGAACACCGCCACCGGGACGAGCCGAGCAGGGCGGCCAGTCCGAGCACCGACCCGGCTACCCCGTGCGGACCGGCGCGGTCAGGGCCGTCGGCGTGGTCGAGCGCCAGCGAGCACGTGGCGGCCAGGGTGCTCCGGTCCGCCGGGATCGCGTCCCCCGGCCCGCCCGCCAGGTCCCGCCGCCGGTCCAGCAGCCGCCGGTACCCGGTCGCGGTGAGTTCCGGGTCGGCCCGGATCAACGCCGCCTGCGCCAACGCCGGCGGTAGCCGTTCCAGGTCCTCGGACAGCCCCGGTGCGCCCCGGCCCAGCGCCGTGGTCAAGTACCGCTCGGCCTAGTCCTCGGTGAACGCGTCGAGCCCGACGACGTGCAGCCCGTCCTGGGGCAACGCCAGGCCCGGCAGCCGGGTCATCACCACGACCTGCCCGACTTCGCCGGGCGGCCACAACCCGCGCAGCTCGGCGGGATCCCGGACGTCGTCGAGCACCACCAGCCACGGACCTCGTCGCGCGGCCAGCTCGGACTCGCCCACCCCGCCGGGCCCGGACAGCACCACCGACCGCCCGCCACCGAGCGGTCCCGCCGCCGCATCGAAAGGTAGTGCGACCGAGCTGCGGCCAGCTCCCGTCCGGCAGCGCGCTGCACAACTCCGGCGCACCCGCCCCGGCGCACCCGCCACGGTTGCCAGCCGCTGCGTGGCGCGGGCGGACGTCCCTGCGGGGTCATTCACCGCACGTTAGGGACCACCGGCGCGATGTCGACCGCCGTTCGTCGTGACGACGACCATTTGGACCAGTGGGAACTCCGAGGATCCAGCCGCTTTCCCGCAAATGTCGGGTTTCGTCGGTCCGAGTGCTGCCAAGGTGTCGTTGCTCTGTCCGGGTGGAGTGCCCGCAGTGCCCGGCGCGCGCTGGGGGAGTGCGGGAGACTCGGGCGCCGCGATCACGTTCGCCGGTCGAGGGGTGGGATGGAAGCTCCAGTCGCCGCGACTGAGGACGGGCTGCACCGGACAGGCCGCCGTTACGCAGTTTTGATGCGGGCTGCGGTGCTGCTGTGCGCGAGTGGTGCCGCCGTCTGCCAGGCCGCGCCCGATCAGCGGCCGGTGGTGGCGTCGGTGGTCGCCGGGCTCTGGCTGTGGAGCGCGGTGTACGTGCGGTGGGGCGGTCGCCTGCTCCTGGTCGACACGGCCGTGGTCCTGGCGCTGTGCTTGTCACAGCGCTGGCTCGTGCCGCCGGAGTCGTTGGGCGACAGCACGAACTGGGTGTTCGCGGTCGTGTCGTGCACGGTCGTCGCGCAGCAGTGGCTCACCTCAGCGGGCACAGGCGCGCTGCTGACCGCGATCGTCGTGGCCGCCCACCTGACCGGGAACTTCCTGGCCGCGCCGGACGGCTGGTTCGACGCGGTGCCGATCGGCCTGTGGTCGTTGGGCGAGGCGGGCCTGTCGAGACTGCTGTTCCTGCTGGTGCTCCAGGGTTCGCGGCGCGCCGACCGGGCGATCGCGGAGAGCGCCTCGGCCCGCCGGGACGCGGCGGTCGCGGCGGCCCGGCGCGACGACGAGCGCGAACACCTGGCTCTGCTGCACGACACGGCGGCGGCGACCCTGCTGGCGGTCGGGTCGCGGATGGTCGGCCCCGGCGAGCCGTGGCTCGCCGACCAGGCGGTGCGCGACCTGGAAGTGCTCGCCTCGCAACCGGGCTTCCCCGAGGGCGAGGTGGACCTGGCGCTGCTGCTCGACGAGGTCGCGCGGCACGCGCCGGTCGCGGTGCGGACCCGGTCACCGGGCCCCGTGCCGGTGGCCGCGGTGCCCGCCGCCGCGGTGGGCGCCGCGGTGCGCGAGGCGTTGACCAACGTGGGCCGACACGCCGGGGTGGACCTGGCCGAGGTGGTCCTGAGCAGGGCGGACGGGGTGGTGGTCGTGGAAGTCGTGGACCACGGCCGGGGATTCGCGCCGGACGCGGTGCCGGCGCACCGGCGCGGGCTGGCGCGGTCCATCGGGCAGCGGATGGACCGGGTCGGCGGGCGCGCGGTCGTGACCAGTGCGCCCGGCGCGGGCACCCTGGTCCGCCTGGAGTGGCCGGATGGGTGAACCGGACACCGACCTCGTGACCGACCGGCTGCTGCACCGGCTGCGCCTGGCCCTGCTGGCCATCACGACCACCACGCTCGGCGGGTTCGCCCTGCCGCTGCTGGCCGCCAATCCGGAGGTCTACCGCGACCTGACCCGGCAGGTGGTCGCCTTCGCGCTGCTGACCGGCGTCCTGCTGGTGTCCGGGTGGCACGTGCTGCGCCGGCGGTTCCCCGGCCGGTCGCGGTGGGTCCAGGTCGCGGTGGTGTTCACCGCGTCCGGGCTGGCCACCACCGGCATCGCGCCCGAGCGGCTGATGTGGGAGGCCGAGTGGTCCTACGGCGTGATCGGCTGGTTCGTGCTGCTGGTCCTGGTGGGCCGGGGCGCGGTGGCGGCGGTGGTGTTCCTGGGCGTGCACACGGTCGTGAGCTTCGGGCAGTTGTTGCTGGTCGGGCCGGCGGACGAGGTGGCCGACCTGGTCGTCGTCACGACGGTCGTGCTCGGCTGCCAACTGCCGGTGGTCGCGGTGGTGGCGGCGTTGCGCGGGCTCACGGCCACCGCCGCGGCGGCCTCCCTGCGCGCCGAGCGGGTGCGCACGGCGGACGCCATCGCCGAGCACCTGCACGCCGACCGGCAGGCCCGCTACGCCGACCTCGCGGGCACGACCGTGCCGCTGCTGACCGACCTGACGACCGGCGCGGCGGACCTGTCCGACGACGGGGTGCGCGCCGCGTACGCCGTGGCGGCGGCCCGGCACCGGAGGCTGTTCGCCGAGCACGACGACGTGGTGGACCCGCTGCTGCACGAGCTGCGGGCGTGCGTGGACCTGGCCGAGCGGCAGGGGGTCGCGGTGTACTTGGGTACGTGCGGTGAGCGGCCGACGCCGCCGCTGGAGGTGCGCCGGGCGTTGACCGAGCCCGCGTTGCGGATCATGGCGACCGCCTCCCGGGCCCGGGTGACCGTGCTCGGGACGCCGACGGGCGTCGCGGTGAGCGTGCTGGCCGACACGCCGGCCGGGCCCGCACCCGCCGAGATCGGGACGGGCGAGATCGGGACGGGTGAGGTTGGGACGGCCGAGATCGGGACGGCAGGGGTGACCGTGACGCGGCTGGTGGACGGGGCGCGGGTCTGGGTGGAGGCCACGTGGCGAGTGGGGGACTGACCACGGTGGTGGTCGTGGACGACCACCCCGCGATCGTGTCCGGGCTGGAGGCGTGGTGCGCCGCCGCCGACCCGCCGGTCCACGTGCTGGACTCCGGCGCGACCCCGGCGGTGGCGTGGACCGACCCCGGGCTGGCGGCCGACGTGATCGTGTTCGACCTGCACCTGAGCGGCCAGGTGCCGGCCTACGCGGACCTGCGGCGGCTGGTCGACGCCGGCCGGCGGGTGGTCGTCTACACCATGCGGGAGGACCGCGACACCATCCTGGTGTGCCTGGACCTGGGCGCGTTCGCCTACCTGGCCAAGACCGAGGGGCCCGACCACCTGGTGCACGCGATCCGCGCGGCCGGCCGCGACCAGCCGTACACGCCGCCGGCGATGGCGCGGGCGATCAGCACCGACACCCGCCCGGAGCGGCCCCGGCTGACCCCGCGCGAGACCGACGTGCTGGTGAACTGGTTCGCCTGCGAGTCCAAGGAGATGGTCGGCCGCAAGCTCGGCCTCTCGGTGCGGACGGTGAACAGCTACATCGACCGCGTCCGGATCCGCTACGCCAACGCGGGGCGGCCCGCCCCGACGAAGGCCGCGCTGGTCGCCCGCGCGATCCAGGACGGCCTGGTGCGGCTGGACGAGCTGTAGGGCCGCTGGGCCGGTCGCGCGGCCGGCGTCGCCGAACGGAGCAGCGCCGGGGTCACCCGACGGGGTTGGGCGCGCGGCCGAGCGCGGCGCTCACGGCCCGCGCGGCGTGCCGGACGGCGTCGCCGAAGAAGTCGCGGCGGCGCAGATCGGGCGCGGCGGCCCCGACCACGCCGACCTGCCGCCCGGTCGGCGTGAGCACCGGGCCGGCGATGAAGTCGAGGTCGTGCGGCACGGTGCCGCCGGGTCTGAGCAGCAGCACGTCCTCGGGTCGGACGATGCTGGTGGCCGCGATCAGGTCCTCCCGCCGGCAGCGCACGGTGAGCACGGCGCTGCACCTGGTGGCCGCGGCGAGGTCGTGCAGCGGCCGCCGGGCCGCGGCCAGCAGGTGCGGGTAGGGCTCCCACGCCTGGCCGAGCCGGAACACCTGCGAGCCCAGCCGGTACAGGCCCTCGGACCGCTCGACCACGCCCAGCGCTTCGAGTTGTTGCAGCAACCGGTGGGTGGTGGCTTTGGGTATTCCGCAATAATGTGCGATCCAGGTCGGTCCGGCTCCATCCGGATGGATCACCAGTGCGTCCAACAGGGTGAACGCCCGGCCGAGCACGCCACGTTCCAACTCCGTCTGGCTCATGCGTATTGCACCCCCTCGGGTCGCCATTCAACCGGAAGTTCCTTTCCGGTCCACTGAGCGGAACGAGTGATTTCGGGGGTGTTCTCCGGTCGCAGACTGTCCCCATGCCTAATTTAGGGAAACGACTCCTGGCCGGTGCGACCGCGGTCGCTTCGCTTGTGCTGGGCCTGTCCACGGGACAAGCGGCCGCCACACCGGACGACGAGATCCGGAGCTACTCGGCCGCTTCCGACTCGTCACCCCAAAGAGTGGTGGGTGACTTCAACGGTGACGGAACGGATGATGTCGCGGTCTGGCGACCGAGCAACGGCACCTGGTACGTGCTGGGCTTGTTCACGGTGCAATGGGGAGTCGCGGGCGACATCCCGGTGGCCGCCGACTACAACGGCGACAACATCACCGACATCGCGGTGTGGCGGCCCAGCAACGGAACCTGGTACGTGCGCGGAATCGACACCTCCGTGTGGGGCGTGGGCGGCGACGTCCCGGTGGTCGGCGACTACAACGGCGACAACCGTGCCGACTACGCGGTGTGGCGGCCGAGCAACGGGACTTGGTACGTGCGCGGCATCGCCACCGTCGACTGGGGCAGCGGTGAGGACATCCCGGTCGTGGGCGACTACAACGGCGACAACCGCGCCGATTACACGGTGTGGCGGCCGAGCAACGGGACCTGGTACGTGCGCGGCATCGCCACGGTGGCCTGGGGCGTGGGCGGCGACATCCCGGTGACCGGTGATTTCAACGGCGACAACACCTCGGATCTGACCGTGTGGCGGCCGAGCAACGGCACCTGGTACGTGCGCGGCATCGCCACTGTCGGTTGGGGTGTCGGCGGCGACATCCCCGTTTCCGGTGATTTCAACGGCGACAACCGCACCGACTACACGGTGTGGCGACCCAGTAACGGCGTCTGGTACGCGAACGGCCTGTTCGCCACCGCCTGGGGCGTCGGCGGGGACATCCCGGTGTGATTCGGCGGTTACCGACACTTCGCTGAACAAGACTGCCGGAGCACACCCGGTGCGGGATCGCGGCCTCGGCGATCCCGCACCGCGGCACGTCCGCGAAATCCCGTCAGGTGGGACGCGGAATAGTCGCGCGGCAGCCTTGTTGGCACCGGCGACGGTTTTTCGCGAAATGAGGTGCGCGGTGAGCGGTGTGGTCCAGGAACAGGCCGTGGGGTTCGCGGAGCGGTGGCAGGAGTGGAAGCGGGAGCGCGAGCAGCGGCTCGCCGAGCCGCACGGCTGGTTGGCGCTGGTGTCGTTGGACTGGCTGGCGGACACGCCCCGCGCGTACCCCGGCCTGCCCGGCGTCTGGTGGCAGGACGAGGACGCGGCCCACTTCGACCCGCAGGGCGCGGACGTCGTGCACGAGGGCGCGCCGGTCACCGGTCCGCTGCGGTTCGAGCTGGTCAAGAGCGGTCCCACCACCCGGGTGGTGGCCGGTGAGGTGGAGATCGAGGTGGCCCGCCGGGGCGGCTACCTGATCCGGGTGCACGACCCGGCGGCTCCCGCGCTGGGCGCGTTCCGGGGTGTGCCGAGCTACCGGCCGCAGCCGGAGTGGGTGCTCACCGGCACCTTCGAGCCGTTCGACGAGCCGCGCCCGACGACGGTCGGCGCGGTGGTCGAGGGGCTCAGCCACGTCTACACCGCGCCCGGCGTGGTGCGGTTCCGGCACGGGGCGGACGAGCACGTGCTGACGGCGTTCAACGGGACGTCCGGTGGGCTGAGCATCCTGTTCACCGACGGCACCAGCGGCGTCACGACGTACGCGGCGAACCGGTCGCTGGCCGTGGACGCCCCGGCGGCGGACGGCACCGTCGTGCTCGACTTCAACCGCGCGGTGAACCTGCCGTGCGCGTTCACCGACTACGCGACCTGCCCCCTGCCGCCGGAGGGCAACCGCCTGCCGTTCGACGTCGAGGCGGGGGAGCTGACCCCCTACGAACGGTCCTGACCCGGCCCGCGTGACGACGGCGGCGCGGTGGGCCCCGTCGTCACGCGCGGTGCTGTCTCAGCCGTTCCCAAGCCCGGTGACGACCGTCGTGCGCGCCGCCGCCGCGACCGCCGGCGCGGCGGCCGCAGGTCGTCACGCATGGAGCCCGGCTCAGCCGTCCCCGAGCCCGGCAACGAGCGCCGTGCGTGCCGCCCGTCGGGCCGGGACGAGTGCCGCGAGTACCGCTGCGACCGCCGCCACCGCCACCATCGCGCCGACCTGGCCGAAGGGGACGGTGAAGTCCAGCGGTTGGGTGGGGGTGGCGACCGCCCCGGTGAGCAGCCACGCCGAGCCGACGCCGAGCGCCGTCCCGATCAGCGCGCCCATCAGGGCCATCAGCAGCGACTCGACCACCAACATCCCGCGCAGCTGACCCCGGGTCAGTCCCAGCGCCCGCAGCAGCGCGGACTCACGGGTGCGTTCCAGCACCGACAGCGACAGCGTGTTGGCGATGCCGAACACCGCGATGAGCATGGCCAGGCCGACCAGCGCCCAGAGGAAGGTCAACATCCGCCGGACGCCTTCACCGCTGCGCTCCCGGGCCTCGGCCGAGCTCTCCACCTGTGCCAGCGGTGACGCCGCGGCGGCCCGGTCGACGGCCTCCCGGCCCTGCGCGGCCGACACCCCGGGCTTGAGCTTGACCAGGATCTCGGCGTACCCGGTCGCCTCGGGCCGCAACTGCCGCCAGGTGCCCAGTTCGACCAGCCCGAGGTCCAGCCCGTCGGTCTTGTCGTACACCGCGACGACCTTCAGCTCCCGCGTCACCCGCTCGTCGCCGTAGGACGTGGTGGGCACCGTGTCACCGACCGCCAGCCCGGTCTGCTCGGCCAGTTCCCGGCTCAGCGCCAGCTCACCCGGCCCCAGCCGGTCCAGTGCCCCGCTGAGCAGCGCGGGCCGGACCGCGGTGCCGATCGCGTCGCCGCGCACGGCGGTGAGCTGGGCGGGCGTGCTGCCCACGTCGGCGCTGACCATGTCGCGCGGCGCGGCCACGGCCACCTGCGGCAGGCGTGCGAGGCCGTCGACCAGCGGATCGGTCAGCGGTCGGCTGTGGACGGCGCTGGAGATCGTGTAGTCGGACGGGAACTGCGCTTCGACCGTGCGGTCGGCGCTGTTCTGCACGGCCGCGGCGACGCTGGTCACCAGCGTGACGACGGCCAGGCCGATGGTCAGCGCGGCGGTCGTGGCGGCGGTCCGCCGGGGGTTGCGGTGGGCGTTGGCCGCGGCGAGCTTGGCCGGCACCCCGAACAGGGCGCGGGGGAGCGCACCGAGCGCGCCGATGACCGGGCCGACCAGCAGCGGCCCGAGCACCAGCACCGCGCCGAGCAGCGCGGCCGACGCGACGGTGGCGAACACCGCGCCCTCCTGGTCGCCGGTTCGCACCCCGATCACCGCTGCGACCACCCCGGCGACCGCCGACACCGCCGCCGTCACGACCCGGGCCCGCCCGATCCGGCCGCTCGATGCCTCGTCCGGTGCCGTGCGCAAGGCCGCGATCGGCGGCACGCGGGTGGCCTTGCGCGCCGGCAGCACCGCCGCCAGCAGCGTGACCAGCACCCCGACCGCGAACGCGACGGCCACCGTCCGCCAGGACACCGGCAGGTGGACGGTGAAGTCCGCGCCGCGCGAGCTGAACGAGCTGATGCCGACCTGGAGCAGCGCCGAGACCCCCAGCCCGCCGAGCAGGCCGAGCGCCGACGCGACCAGCCCCAGGACACCCGCCTCGGCCAGCACGCTGGCGAAGACCTGCCGGCGCCCCGCGCCGACGCACCGCAGCAGCGCCAGCTCCCGGGTCCGCTGCGAGACCAGGATGGTGAACGTGTTCGCGATGACCATCGCCGCTACGAGCAGCGCGACCACCGAGAACGCGGTCAGGAACCGGGTGAAGCCGCCCGACTGGGGCGCGGTCTGCCGCACCAGCGCCGCGATCGACTCCTCCCCGGTGGCCACGGCGAGGTCGGCGCGGTCGAGCGCGGCGGCGACGGCCGCGGCCAGCCGCCGCTGGTCCGTGCCCGGTTCGGCGCGCGCCACCACCTCGGTGAACCCCCGGTCCGGCGCGACGGCGCGCAGCGCACCGGGCAGCACGACCAGTTCGGTGCCGGCCGCCAGTTCCCCGCTGGTCACCGCCGGCCGGAACGTGCCGACCAGCGTGAACTCCCGCTCCCGGTCGTCGGTGCCCAGCAGCGTGACGCGCTGTCCGAGCGCGTACCCGGACTTGGCGGCGGTGTCCACGTCCAACGCCACCTCGGTGTCGTCGCCGGGGTAGCGCCCCTCTGCCCGGTCGAACGGCCGCAGCGGCTCGTCGGCGGGCAGCGCCACGACGACCGCGGTGACGGCTTTGCCCTTCGGGTCGACCAGCGGCACCGCCGCCGACTCGCGCCCCTCGGCCGCCGCCACACCCGGCACCGCCCGCACCGCGTCCACCGTGCGGCGGTCCAACGGGTGGTCCGGGCGGTACGCGCCGGTGGCGATGGTCACCGAGACGTCGACGTTGCGCGCGGCCTTGGCGTAGGCGTCGCGCAGACCGGCCTGCGCCGCGTCGGCCAGCACCAGCGAGCCCGTGACGAACGCGACACCCAGCACGATCGCCGTCGACGACAGCACCAGGCGTGCGACGCGGGCGCGCAGCCCGGCCAGGACCGTGCGCCGCATCAGACGTTCCCGAGGTTCTTCAGCGCGGTCAGCACGGAGTCGGCGGTCGGCCGTTCGACCTGGCCCGCGAGCCGGCCGTCGGCCAGCAGCACGACGCGGTCGGCGTAGGAGGCGGCGACCGGGTCGTGCGTCACCATGATCACGGTCTGCCCGAGGTCGCGCACCGACGTGCGCAGGAACCCGAGCACCTCGGCACCCGCCCGGGAGTCGAGGTTGCCGGTGGGTTCGTCGGCGAACACCACATCGGGCCGGGCCACCAGCGCCCGTGCGCACGCCACCCGCTGCTGCTGGCCGCCGGACAGCTCGGCCGGCTTGTGCCGCAACCGGTCCCGCAGGCCCAGCGCGGCCACGACGGTGTCGAACCAGGCTCGATCCGGCTCGCGCCCGGCCAGCTCCAGTCCCAGCAGCACGTTCGCCTCCGCGGTCAGCGTGGGCAGCAGGTTGAACGCCTGGAACACGAACCCGATCCGGTCGCGGCGCAGTCGCGTCAGCTCCCGGTCGGACCGGCCGGTCAGCTCGGTCCCTCCGAGGTGGACCGTGCCGGAGTCGGCCGCGTCCAGCCCGGCCAGGCAGTGCATCAGGGTCGACTTGCCGGAGCCGGACGGCCCCATGATCGCGGTGAACCGACCGGCCTCGAACGACACGTCGACACCGTCGAGCGCGCGGACCGCGGCGTTGCCCCTCCCGTACACCTTCACCAGGTTCCGGGCGGTCACAGCGGTGCGCACGCCCGCCGGCCGGGGTGTCGACACCAGTTCCACCATGTGCTGCTCTCCTCGCGTCCGTCCCGGCCCGGTGTCCGCCCCGGGCCCGCGCCCAGGCTGGCAGGACCGCGCTGAGCGCTCCCTGAAGCGGTCTGAAGATCGCTTCAGGTCCGGTCGCGCCGGTCTGCCAGGATGGCGGACGTGCGGGTGCTGGTGGTCGAGGACGAGCGGCGGCTGGCCGAGACGCTCCAGTGGGGGTTGGAGGCGGACGGTTACGCCGTGGACCTCGCGCACGACGGCGGCGAGGGCCTGCGGCTGGCCCAGGAGCACCCGTACCAGGCGATCGTGCTGGACATCATGCTCCCGGTGCTCAACGGCTACCGGGTGTGCGCGGAGCTGCGCCGGCTCGGCGTGACCACGCCGATCCTCATGCTCACCGCCAAGAACGGCGAGTACGACGAGGTCGAGGCGCTGGACACCGGGGCCGACGACTTCCTGCGCAAGCCCTTCTCCTACCCGGTGCTCACCGCGCGGCTGCGGGCGCTGCTGCGGCGCGGGGCGGCCGGGCGCGAGCCGGTCATCACGGTCGGGGACCTGGTGGTCGACCCGGGCCGGCGGACCTGCCGGCGGGCCGGCGAGCCGATCGCGTTGACCGCCAAGGAGTTCGCGGTGCTGGAGTGCCTCGCGCGGCACGCCGGGCAGGTGGTGTCCAAAACGGACATCCTCGACCAGGTCTGGGACATGGCCTACCAGGGCGACCCGAACATCGTGGAGGTCTACGTGAGCGCGTTGCGCCGCAAGGTGGACGCGCCGTTCGGCCGCCGCACGATCGGCACCGTGCGCGGCGTGGGCTACCGGCTGGTCGCCGATGCCTAGGTGGTGGCCGGTGTCGCTGCGCGCGAGCGCGGCGCTGGCCGCCGGACTGGCGTGCGCGGGCGTGTTCGGGCTCGGTGGCCTCGCGGCGCGGGCCGTGGTCTACAACGGACAGCTCCGGGCGGCGGAGAGCACCGCCGGCGCGGAACTCGGTCGGGTGGTCGACTCGTTGCGGTCGGGCCGGCCGCCCGCGGCCGCCGGCGGCGGCCTCAGCGGTGACGCGCTGTTCGAGATCGTCACCGACACCGGCGAGGTCGTCGTGCGCAGTGCCGCCCTGGCCCGGCTGGACCCGGCCCGGGGTGCGCTGCCGCCGGCCCCGGCGGGCGCGCCGGCGGACTGGAGCACGCGCACGACCACCGACCTGCGGCCGGGCGAGCACCCGGACTGGCGGGAGTACCGCTCGTACACGGTGCTGGGCGCGGTGGCGCGGGACGTGCCCGCCGCGCTGGTCGAACCGCTGGGCCGGGCCGCGTCGACCCCGTGGGACGGCCTCGCCGGCACCGACGACGCCCGCCGCTACCGGCTCACCGCCTACCTGTTCGTGCTGCCCTGGGACGCGCAGTCGGCGATGCGCGGGGTCAGCCAGCTGCTGCTGCACGCCGTCCCGTTGGCGGTGCTGTTCGTGATGGTGGTCGCGTGGCTGGCGACCGGGCGCACGTTGCGGCCGGTCGAGGCGATCCGGCGGGAGATGGCCGAGATCGGCGAGCACGCGCTGGACCGCCGGGTGCCGGTGCCGCCCTCCCGTGACGAGGTGTCCCGGCTCGCGGACACCACCAACGCCACGCTGGACCGGCTGGAACAGGCGCACCGCCGGCAGCAGCGGTTCGTCGCCGACGCCAGTCACGAGCTGCGCAGCCCGCTGGCGAACCTGCGGGCCGGGCTGGAGGTCGCGCTGGTGCACGCCGACCGCGCCGACTGGCCGCGCACCGCGAGCCGCGCGCTGGGCGACGTCCAACGCCTCCAAGACCTCGTCGCGGACCTGCTGCTGCTGGCCGAGAGCGAGGCGGGCGACCCGGTGCCGCCGGTCGAGGTCGACCTCGCGGTGCTCGCCCACGAGCAGGCCGCCGAACGCGGTCCGCTCGTGCGGTGCTCCGCCGAGGGGGAGGTGCTCGTGCGCGGCCGGCTGGTGCGGTTGGACCGGTTGCTGCGCAACCTCCTGGACAACGCCGAGCGGCACGCCCGCTCGCAGGTCACCGTCCGGGTCCGGGCAGCGGGGTCGGAGGCCGTGGTCGAGGTGCTGGACGACGGCCCCGGCATCCCGCCCGAGGAGCGCGAGCGGGTGTTCGAGCGGTTCACCAGGCTGGACGACGCCCGCGCCCGGGACACCGGCGGGTCGGGACTGGGCCTGGCCATCGCGCGCGGGATCGCGTGGCGGCACGGCGGGACGCTGCGGGTGGCCGACAGCGACACCGGCGCCCTGCTGGTGGCCACGCTGCCGTTGCTAACGGATCACCCCGCCGAAACGAGTCCACGTGCGTGAGAATCGTCCTCTTCGCCGCACTCGTCCTGCTCGCGGGCTGCACCGTGAACGTGACGGGCAGCAGTTCCACCGGCACCACGGCCGCCCTGCCCACGACGGCGACGTCCAGCCCCGAATCGACCGGCCCCGAGTCGACCGGCCCGGAACCGACCAACCCGGACACGTCCGCGCCGGACACGCCCAGTCCGGAGGAACCCACCGACAGCCCGTTGCCGCTGCCCCCGATCGACGAGTCCGCGCCCACCCGGTTCTGCGACCAGCCCTTCACCGGCGCGCTCGGCAAGCCGATGCTGGCCGCCGTGGTCGAGACCCCGTCCGGCCGGCTGAACTGCGACCAGGCCGGCGCGGTCCTGGTCGACTACTACGCCGAGCGGCACGACCCGACCGCGGGCCGGCCGCCGCTGGTGGTCGCCGGGATGACCTGCAACCAGGTGCCGGAACCGGCGTTGCCGCAGGTCGTGTGCACCGACGGGGCGGACGTCATCTACTCGATGTGGCCGCAGACCTGAGCTTCGACGCGGCTGCCGGGCGGACCCGGCGCAGCCGCCACTCGACCACCGCGAGGTTGATCAGCCAGCCCGCGCCCAGCAACAGGGCGCGGGTGGTCTCGTCGGGCGCGCCGAACGGGATGAACCACGCGGCCGTCACCACGGCCTGCGTGCCCGCGCCGATCCCGATCGCGTACCCGCGCATCACCCAGGCGCTGTGCGCCGCGAACTCCCGCCGACGAACCGCGCGGAACCCGAGCACCAGGGCGACCGCCATCGCCGTGCCGAACAGCAGCCGCAACCCGTAGAGCACCGGTCCGTCGCCCGCCGGCCACGGGTAGGCCACCGTCATCCACAGCCCGGACAGCGCCGCGACCAGTCCACACGGGAGCACCACGCGGCCCGCCCTGCGGTGCCACGGGCGTCGCCGCAGCGCCGGCACGAACTGGAACGCCCCCAGCACGCAGAACACCGTGGCGCACCCGATGTGCAGCACCACCGGCACGGGCATCGCGAAGAACCGGGCGTTGTCCGGGCCGACCGGCCCGCCGGCGGTGAGCTGGGTGAGCCGCACGCCGCCGGCCACCACCGGGACCAGGCTCAGCGCGATCAGGCCGGCGGGCACCGGCCACTGCCGGGTTCGTCTTGTCATACGGTGATCGTGCTGGTCAAAGCCGTGCGGGTCATCCGACCCCGGGCCGGAACCGCCCTGTCCGCAAGTCCGGTCCCGGCGTAGTACTTCCGGCTGGTCGGGCACCGCCGCGCACCCGCCGGGTCTCGTAGGCCCAGATGGCGATCTCGACCCGGTTCCGCGCGCCGAGCTTGGTCATCAGGTTGGTGATGTGCGACTTGACCGTGCTGAGCGTGACGTGGAGCTCGTCGGCGATCTCGTTGTTGGTGCGCCCGCGCGCCACCGCCGCCAGCACCTGCTCCTCGCGGTCGGTCAGCGGGTCGACCGGCTGGACCGGCGGGGTCGCCGACCCGGTCGCGGCGAAGTCGGCCAGCAGCCGGGCGGTGACGCTGGGCGCGATGAGCGCGTCACCGTCGGCGGCGGCGTGCACGGCCTGCGCCAGCAGGTCCGCCCCGGCGTTCTTCAGCAGGAACCCGCGTGCCCCGGCGCGCAGCGCGGCGTAGACGTACTCGTCGTGGTCGAACGTGGTGATCACGACGACCGCGAGCGGGTCCTCGACCGCCGGGCCGGCGAGCAGGCGGGTCGCCTCGATGCCGTCGAGCACGGGCATCCGGATGTCGAACAGGCACACGTCCGGGCGCAGCCGGCGGGCCAGGTCCACCGCCTGCCGGCCGTCCTCGGCGGTGCCGACGACGGTGATGCCGGGCTGCGCGTCGAGGATCATGGCCAGGCCGGTGCGGACGATCTCCTGGTCGTCGGCGACCAGCACCCGGGTGCTCACACCGCCGCCGCGGTCGTGGGCAGCACGGCCGTCACGGTCCAGCCGCGCCCGGCGTCCGGGCCCGCCTCGCAGGTGCCGCCGAGCAGGTCGGCCCGCTCGATCATGCCGGTCAGCCCGTACCCCGGCGGGCCGGCCGGGCGGGTCGCGCCGTCGTCGTGCACCCGCAGCCGCACGGCCGTCGCCCCGACCTCCACCCGCACGTCGATCCGGGTGGCGTGCCGGGCGTGCCGCCGGGCGTTGGTGACCGCCTCCTGGGCCAGCCGGTAGACCGCCGCGCCGACCGGTGCCGGCAGGTCGTCGGCGTCGCCGACCACCTCCACCTCGACCACCGGTCGGGTCCGGGAGGCGAGCCGGTCGAGGTCGGCCAGCCCCGCGCCGGGTGCCAGGTCCGGCCGTTCCCGGCGCAGGATCCGGACCATGCCGCGCATCTCGTCCAGCGCCCGCGCGGCCTCGGCGTCGATCACCCGCAGCGCCTCGACGGCGGCGGTCGGGTCGGTCGGCGCGAGCGCGATGCCCGCCTGGGCCCGGATCGCCATCGCCGACACGTGGTGCGCGACGGTGTCGTGCAGGTCGCGCGCGAGCCGTTCCCGTTCCAGCAGCTTCACCTGGTCCAACTCCCGGCTCCGCGCGCGCGACCGGTAGCGGACCGCCGCGCCCAGCGCCACGGCGAGCGCCAGGACCAGCGCTCCGGCGAGCGCGTCGGCCGGCGGCAGGTGGCCGAGCGCCGCCGACAGCCCGACCTTGCCGAGCATGAGCGCGGTCCCGAGCACCGCGTCCCGACCGGAGCCCCACCGCAACAGCGCGAACGGCAGCAGCAGCAGGTAGGCCATCGCGCCCTGTTCGGGGAACTCCCGCCCCAGCACGACGGTCAGCGCGGCGGACAGTCCGAACGCGACCGCGATCGCCGCCAGCGGCCGGGACCGCCGGTGGAGCAGCACCGGCGTCAGCCCGACCGTCACCGCCGCCGACAGCACCGGGTCGGCCAGTGGCCGGCTCACCGCCTCCACCACGCCGATCAGCGCGAACGCGCCCACCAGCGCCCAGTCCCACCACACCCGTGGTGGTCCGGGGGTGGGTCGTGGCTCTCGCCACACCGAGCGGAGGAGGGTGTGCACCGGCTCATGGTACGAGCCGGCGCACCCCGCCGGATCAGCCGGAAGTACACCTCCCGACCGCGGTCAGGCCACCTGGTGGTCGGCCGGTTCGCGCGGCGGCGCGGTCCGCCCGGAGCGGCCCAGCACGCGCAGGAGCATCCTCGGGCGCATCAGCGCGCCGGGCGGCTCCACCAGGCCGGCCACCCGCATGAACGTCCGGGTCACCTCGCCGTCGTGCACCGCGGCGGCCTGCATCCGGCTGCTGTAGGCGTTGCCGATCCGGGTCGCCAGCGTCCGCTTCCCGGTCACGCCGGGGAACCCGAGGTCGCCGCCCGCCGAGATGTCCCACGGCACGTCGATGACCGCCGAGACGTCCCGCTGGAACGCGAGCGGATCCGGCGCGCCGCCGCCCGCCAGGTGGTCGCGCAGGGTCAGCGACTCCAGCGCCGCGACCGTCATGCCCTGCCCGTACACCGGGTTGAAGCTGCACGCCGCGTCGCCCAGCACGACGAAGTGCCGGGGCATCCGGTCCAGCGCCTCGAACCGGCGGCGCACGCTCGCCGGGTAGCGGAACGACACCGGGTCGTCCAACGGCCGCGCGTCCTTGATCACGTCGTACACGTCCGGCACCGGCAGCGACCGGACGAACGCCAGGTACCCCTCGTCGTCGGTGGGCGCGCTGTCGCCCAGCACCCCGGTGAGCGACAACATGCTGTCGCCGTTCTCCACCCGGGAGAAGAACGCGCCGCGCGGGTGGCTCGGCGTGGACACCGGGTTGATCGACAGGTCGCCGTCGAGCACCGACTCGTCGGGCAGCCGGTAGCGGCGGGTGGTGTAGGTGAGGTCGATCCGGATGCGGTCCTCGGGCGGCCGGGCGTAGCCGATCTCCTCCAGCCACAGCGGGGTCCGGGTGGCCCGGCCGGTCGCGTCCACCACGAGATCGGCGTCCACCACCCGTTCCGCCTGGGGCTCCGGCGGGCGCGGGGCGACCCGCACGCCGACCACCGTGCCGCGGTCGGGCGTCGTCACCAGTCCGAGGATGTCGTGGCGTTCGGCCAGCACGACGTTCGGGATGGCCAACAACCGGTTGCGCACCAGGCTTTCCAGCACCGGGCGGGCGGCCGAGACGCAGGTGAGCCCGGTCGACTTCGGGGCCAGCCGGCGGCCGTTGAAGAACCAGCGCAGCTCGCCCAGGTCCCCGGTGGGCACCCCGGCCGCCACCGCCTCGGTGGTGAAGCCGGGGAACAGCTCGTCCAGGACCTGCTGGCCGCGCGCGAGCAGGCCGTGCACGTGCCGGCCCTGCGGGACGCCCTGCCGGGCGGTGGTCACCCCGGTCAGCCGGTCGCGGTCCACCACCAGGACCTCGTCGTAGCGGTCGGCCAGCACCCGGGCGGCCAGCAGCCCGGCCATGCTGCCGCCGAGCACCACCGCCCGTCGACCGTTGGCGGAAACCATGGTCCCTCCTTCAGTTCCCGGCCGGGCGCAGCCGGACGGGCAGGGCCTGGTGGCCGTTCATGATGAACGTGGGCAGCGGTTCCAGGTCACCCGGCTCGACCGCGAGGGCCATCTCCGGGAACCGGCCGAACAGCGTGGACAGCCCGATCGAGGCCACCGAGCGGGCCACGCCCGCGCCGAGGCAGTAGTGCGGGCCCAGGCCGAACGAGAGGTGCTCCTTGTCGGCGCGGGACAGGTCGAACTCGCCCGCGCCCGCGCCGTGCAGCCCCGGGTCGCGCCCGTAGGCGCTGTAGTTGACCAGGATCGGGTCGCCCTTCGGGATGGTGACCCCGTCCAGCTCGACGTCCTCGACGGCGTAGCGCAGCGGCAGGTTCGCCAGCGGCGACTGCACGCGCAGCGTCTCGTCGATCACGTCGTCCCAGGACGCCGCGCCGGAGGTGACCAGCGCGCGCTGCCCGGGGTGGACGAGCAGGGCGGTGATCGCGTTGTCGAAGAAGTTGATGGTGGTCTCGGACCCCGCGCCCAGGATGGCGAAGATGGTGTCGGTCAGCTCCTCTTCGGACAGTCGCGACCCGTCCTCGTCCCGGGCCGCCACCAGGTCGCTGGTGATGTCCTCGCCGGGGAACCGGCGCTTCTCTGCGATCAGCTCCGCCATCGCGCCGCGCCAGCCCGCCAGCACGCCCTGCGCCTGCTCGGGGGTGACCGTCGTGTCGACCATCAGGTCGATCACCTTCGCGGTCTTGGCGCGGGCGTCCTCGGACATCCCGATCAGGTCGGCGACCAGCCGCGCGGGCAGCGGGTAGGCGAACCGCTCCCGCAGGTCCACCACCTCGCCGGGGTCGGTGTCGGCCAGGGCGTCCACCAGCTCGTCGGCGAGCTTGACGATCCACGGCCGGATCGCCTCGGTGCGCCGCGCGGTGAACGCCTTGCCCACCAGCCGGCGCAGCCGGACGTGCTCCTTGCCGTGCGCGGTCACCATGTTGTCCATGGCGATCCAGCTGATCATCTCCCAGTCCGGCGGGATCCGGCCCTCGATGAACGCGGGCCAGTGGCTGCGCGCGCTCTTGGTCACCCTCGGGTCGGTGAGCACCTTGCGGATGGTCCGGTGCTCGTTGACCGCCCACGCGTGCACGCCACCGGGCAGCACCACCCGCACCGCCGGGCCTCGGGCGCGCAGGTCGTCGGTCGAGCCGTGCAGGTCGCGGCCGGTCGGGTCGAGGACCGGGCAGCCGGTGGCCGCGGGCGCGTGGGCCGGGCAGCCGTCGGCGGCCGCCGGGGCGCCGGCGCTCCGGTCGTGGGTCGTCGGGTCGGTGGTGCTCATCGGACCTCCCGGAAGAACGAGCGGACGTCGCCGGTGAACAGGTCGGGTTGCTCCAGGGCCGCGAAGTGGCCGCCGCGGTCGAACTCGGTCCAGCGGACGATGGACGGGTGGTCGCGCTCGGCGAACGCGCGCACCGGCACGAACAGGTCGTGCGGGAACACCGCCACCCCGATCGGCACCGGCACCCGCGGTGGTGGCGAGCCGGACGCCGCGGCGCGCACGGCCGCCGCGCCCTCGTAGTAGAACTGGGCGGACGAGCCCGCCGTGCCGGTCAGCCAGTAGATCGAGACGATCGCCAGCAGCGCGTCCCGGTCGACGGCGTCGGCCCCGCCGGTCCACTCGTGGAACTTCTCCGCGACCCAGGCGAGCTGGCCCACCGGCGAGTCGGTCAGCGCGTAGGACAGGGTCCGCGGCCGGGTCGCCATCACCTTCATGTAGGCGGACCGGTCGAGGTCGAACTCCTGGAGCAGGCCCAGCCGGCGGCGGCCCTCGTCGTCCAGCGCGGCCAGTTCCGCCGGGTCGCCCGACGGGAAGGCCATCAGCATGTTCACGTGCACGCCCACGACGTGGTCGGGGAACATCGCGCCCAGCGCCAGCGAGATCGGCGAGCCGGCGTCACCGCCCTGCACCCCGTAGTGCCGGTAGCCCAGCCGGGTCATCAGCTCGTGCCAGGCGCGGGCGATGCGCGGCACGTCCCAGCCGGTGTCCGGCGGCGGGCCGGAGAAGCCGTAACCCGGGATGGACGGGATCACCAGGTGGAACGCGTCCGCCGGGTCCCCGCCGTGCGCCGCCGGGTCGGCCAGCGGGCCCGCGACCCCGGTGAACTCCCGCACCGAGCCCGGCCAGCCGTGCGTGACCAGCAGCGGCAGCGCGTCCGGGCGCGGCGAGCGGACGTGCAGGAAGTGCACGGGCGCGCCGTCGAGTTCGGTGACGAACTGGGGGAACGCGTTGAGCCGCTCCTCCTCGGCGCGCCAGTCGAACCCGGTGCGCCAGTACTCCGCCAGCTCGCGGAGTTCGGCCAGGGGCACCCCGCGCTCCCACCCGGTCCCGCCGGGCGAGTCCGGCCAGCGGGTGCGGGCGAGCCGGGCCCGCAGGTCGTCCAGGTCCTCCTGCGCGACATCGATCGTGAACGGCCTCATCGCATCCTCGCTGTCCGGCTGCCCGACGGGCCGGGCGATTGCACGAATTCCCGGCACCGCGAGCATCGGCCGGCCGAAACGGTCGACGCATCTCCCGGAGTGCGATCGACCCGATCACGGCGGCATGGCGCACATTCGGAGAAGAATCGGCGGAAAAGCACGAATGGAGGTGCACGCCGAACAGCCGGCGCGTATCGCTGATTACGCGGGTGCCGGGGCGTGGTTCCGGCCGCGGACTAGGCGGGCAACGTCTCCGGGAGACCGAAGGACGCGCACAGCGCCGGGTCGGCGAACGTGACGACCTGGGTGATGTGCGTCGACGTCAGGGTCAGCACCTGGAGGCAGGTGATGCGGTGCCGGTCGCCGGGGGTGGCGCGGCGGTAGGTGGCGAACGCGGGCTGGCCGTTGGCCCTGGTCGGCACCAGCCGCACGTCGCCCGGACCGCCCGCGCACCAGGTCGCCAGGTGCCCGGCGATGGTCGCCGCGCCCCGGTACCAGGTGGGCTGCGGCGGCATCTGCCAGGTGGTGTCCGCGGTGAACAGCTCCACGAGGGTGGTGACGTCGTGGTTCTCGAACGCGGTGACGTAGCGGTCGAGCAGTTCGCGCTGCTCGGCGGCGGGCGGCTCCACCGTGCGGTCACGCCGGGGCGAGACCTCCTCGAGCTGGGCGCGGGCACGCCGCAGCGAGCTGTGCACGGCGGTCGGCGTGGTGTCGAGCACGTCGGCCACCTCGGCGGCGCGCCAGCCCATCACGTCCCGCAGGATCAGCACCGCGCGCGGGCGCGGCGGCAGGTGCTGGAGGGCGGCGACGAACGCCAGCCGGATGCTCTCCCGCGCGGTCACGATGCCCGCCGGGTCGTCCGGGCCGCCGGGCACGGCGGCGTCCGGGACCGGTTGCAGCCACGGCACGTCGTGCCGGGCCGGGCCGGGGTCGGCGAAGTCGGCGGCCGGGCCGCCCAGGTCGACCGGCAGCGGCCGGCGGGCGCGGGTGTGCAGGGCGGTCAGGCAGGCCCGGGTGGCGATCCGGTAGAGCCAGGTGCGCAGCGACGACAGGTGCTGGAACCGCTCGTAGGCCCGCCACGCGCGCAGGAAGGTCTCCTGCACCAGGTCCTCGGCGTCCTGCACCGAGCCCAGCATCCGGTAGCAGTGCGTGAACAGCTCCCGCCGGTACGGGTCGGCGAGCCGGAAGAAGTCCTCGTCCGTCTCGCCGCCGTGCACCGTGGTCATTGCGGTCCTCCTGCGTGGCCTGCCCCCGATCGTAGTCCGACCGGGTGTCATCGGGTGAACACGCACCGCCACTGCCGCCCGTCACCAGGCAAAACCGGACCGCCGCCGAAAAAGGTGCCGGCCCGGCGACGACTTTTCGGCGCGGGCGTCGTCTACCTGGCGATGCCCGTCCAATCGGAGAGGACCTCCCATGCACGACACGAACCGGGCAGGACGCCGGGAGTGGGCCGGTTTAGCGGTGCTCGCGATGCCCACCCTGCTGCTGTCGATGGACATCAGCGTCCTGTACCTGGCCCTGCCGCACCTGAGCGCGGACCTGGGCGCGAGCGCCAACCAGCAGCTGTGGATCCTGGACATCTACTCGTTCCTGCTCGCCGGGTTCCTGGTCACCATGGGCAACCTCGGTGACCGGGTCGGCCGGCGGCGGCTGCTGCTGATCGGAGCCGCGATCTTCGCCGTGGCGTCGGTCGTCGCGGCCTACTCGACCAGCGCGGAGATGCTGATCGCCACCCGCGCGCTGATGGGTGTCACCGGGGCGACGCTGATGCCGTCCACGCTGGCGCTGATCAGCAACATGTTCCACGACGCGAAGCAGCGCGGCACGGCCATCGCGATGTGGGCCAGCTGCATGATGGCGGGCGGCGCGCTCGGCCCGGTGGTCGGCGGCCTGCTGCTCCAGGGCTTCGGGTGGGGCGCGGTGTTCCTGATGGCGGTGCCGGTGCTGGCCGTGCTGCTGGTCGCCGGGCCGTTCCTGCTGCCCGAGTTCCGCAACCCCGACCCCGGCAAGCTCGACCTGGTCAGCGTCGCGCTGTCGCTGGCCGCGATCCTGCCGGTGATCTGGGGCGTCAAGGAGATCGCCCGGGTGGGGCCGGAGGTCCTGCCGCTGGTCGCGGTCGTGGTCGGCGTGGTGTTCGGCTGGCTGTTCGGCGTGCGGCAGCGCCGGCTGGAGCACCCGCTGCTCGACCTCGGGCTGTTCGCCAGCCGGTCGTTCAGCGCCGCGCTGACCATCCTGCTCATCGCGGGCGCGACGCTCGGCGGCATCTTCCTGCTGGTCAGCCAGTACGTGCAGCTGGTGGAGACGCTGTCGCCGGCCGAGGCGGGCCTGTGGCTGATGCCGGTGGGCCTGTCCATCGCGGTCGGCACCATGGTCGGGCCGAAGCTCGGCCAGAAGCTCAGCCCCGGCGTGGCCATCGCCGCCGGCCTGCTGGTCTCGGTGGTCGGGTTCGTGCTGCTGATGCTGATCGGCGAGTCCTCCGGGCTGCCGATGCTGCTCGCGGGCATCGTGATCCTCTACATCGGTGCCGGCCCGGCGATCGCGCTGGGCACGAACGCGGTGGTCGGGTCGGTGCCGCCGGCGAAGGCCGGAGCCGCCGCGTCGGTCTCGGAGACCAGCAACCAGCTCGGCGTGGCGCTGGGCATCGCGGCGTTCGGCGCGATCGGCACCGCCGTCTACCAAGGCGCGGTGACCGTGCCCGCCGACGTGACCGGCGAAGCCCGCGAGGTGGCGGGGGAGAGCCTCGCCGGAGCCACGGCGGTCGCCCAGGACCTGTCCGGCGGCGTCGCCGAGGAGCTGTCCCGCGCCGCGCACGAGGCGTTCATGAGCGCGCTGCACGTCGGCGCGGCGGTCGGCGGCGCGACCTTCGTCGTGCTGGCCGCGGTCGCCCTGGCGTTCCTGCGCGGCAAGTCCGCCGAACAGCGGTCCGAACGCGAACTCGCGGACAGCCCGGCCGAATAACCGTTTCGAGCGGAAAGGAATCGGGAAACCGAGGAATGGCGCGGTTGAATCCGCAGCCGCGTGAACTGTGCGAGGTGGTCGCCACTGGTACGGTCGAATGCGATCCGCCAGGACGCGAGACCTCCGGCGCACGACCCGGTGAGGTGGTCGCCCCACCTCCCGGAACAGAGAGGAATCAGCCTTGACAGTGATCGTCGCAGGACACCTGACCATGGCCCCGGACGACCGGGAGGAATTCCTGCGCGGACACCGCCACATCGTGGAGGAGTCCCGCAAGGCCCCCGGCTGCGTCGACCTGTCCATCTCCCCGGACCCCCTCGACCCGGGCCGGGTGAACATCTTCGAGCACTGGGAGTCGCCGCAGACGCTGGACGACTGGCGGTCCGTCGCGCCGCCGCCCAAGTGCGACGTGCAGATCAACGACGGCTCGATGTACAAGCACGACGTGGCCAAGTCCGGTCCGCCGTTCGACGCCTGACCCGCGACCCGGCGGTGCCCCCGACCACCCGGCCGGGGGCACCGCCGTGCTCACGCCTGCCGCGCCTCGCGCAGCGCGGCGTCCAGCGGCGTGTCCGGAGCGGTGACGACCAGCCGCAGCAGCCGGCGGAACGACCCGACCCACCGGTCGAGCGTGGCCGGGTCGAACTCCGCGCGGTCGTAGCGGAAGTTGCCGAACGCGCCCGCCTCCTGGTCGACCTCCAGCGTCGCGAGGGTCCCGTCCGGGATGTCCGACCCGACCTCGTGCGACCGGGTGCGGTGCCGGATCTCGCCGTAGTCGAGCCCGCCCATCCGGCCGACGTTGGTCGCCGGGTACTGGAAGACCTGGAACGCGCACACCGACACGGCCGGGTCGCCGAAGGTCGCCATCAGGTCCGGGGCCTCGCCGAGCACGAACGCGAACGGCACCTCGTGGCTCTGCGCCTCCAGGCACGTCCGCCTGGTCGTGTCGAACACGTCGCGCAGCGTTCCGCACCCGGCGAGGTCCGTGCGCAGCGGCACGAAGTTGAAGAACGGTCCCACCGTCCGCTCGTAGTCGGGGTGGTTGCGGCCGAAGGTGATGGTCGGGACGACGATGTCGGTCCGCCCGGTCAGCAGGTGCGCCAGCAGGTTCTGCGCGGTCATCGTGACGATGAACGCCGACGCGCGGTGCGTCCGGGCGAACGAGAGCGCCCGCGCCACCAGGTCCGGTTCGACGTGGAAGCGGTGCGCGGCGGTGACCCGCTTCGCGTCCGGCAGCCGGGGCCGGTCCGACGGCAGCCCGAGCATCCGCGCGCCGGTCAGCTTGGCGCGCCAGTAGGCGGTGGCCTCGGCCAGCACGGCGGGCGTGAGGTGCGCGCGATGCCACGCCGCGTGCTTGCGGTACTGCGGAACCGGCGGCAGGTCGGGCTCCCGGCCCGCGGCCCGCGCGGGGTAGCACGCGACCAGGTCGCGCATGAGCAGTTCCATCGACCACCCGTCGATGGCCACGTGGTGGGCGATCAGGCCGACCACCCAGTCCTCGCCGTCGAACCGGCCGAGCACGACCCGCAGGTGCGGCAGGTGCCGGACGGGCAGTTCCTCGCCTTCCAGCCGGTTGAGGAACTCCTCGGCCCGGCCGTGGCGTTGCGCGGCGGGCAGGTCGCCGAGTTCGTCCACCCGCACGTCGGGCGCGGTCGGGCCGTGGATCCGCTGGTGCGGCTCGCCTTCCGCGACGATGACCGTGCGCAGGGTCTCGTGCCGGGCGACGACGTCGAGCAGCGCGGCGCGCAGGACGTCGACGTCGAGCCGTCCGCGCACCCGCCAGCCGCGCACCGTGTGGTACCGGGGTCCGAACGGCCCGGCGGTCTCGTCGGTGCCGAACATGCACAGGAACTCCTGCGTGAACGACAGCGGCGCGGTGGTCTCCTGCTCGACCGGCGAGGCACTCATGCCGGCACTCCTCCCTGTGGTGGTCGGTGTTGTCGATCGGTGCCCAGCCGGGTCGCCGTCCGTCGGGTCGCCGGCCGGCGGGTGTCACGACACGGGGGAGCCGGTGGCGCGCTCCTTGTCGATCTGTTCGGCGAGCATCGCGGGCGTGGGGTTGTCGTAGAAGGTCGCGATGGTCACCGAGACCCCGGTCTTGCGCTCGATGCGCGCGATCATCCGGATGGCCTGCATGGACTGCCCGGACAGGTCGAAGAAGTCGTCGTCAAGACCGACCGACCGCAGGTCGAGGGTTTCGGCGAACACCGCCCGCAGGTACTCCTCGGTCTCCGAGCCCGGCGTCTCGTCGTGCTCCACTGTGGACGGATCGGGCAGGGCGGCGCGGTCCAGCTTCCCGTTGGGGCTCAGGGGCAGCTCCGGCAGCAGCACGACCGCCGCGGGCACCAGGTAGTCCGGCGCCTGGGCCGCCACGTGCCGGCGCAGCACGGCGGGCGTCACTTCGGAGGCCGCCACGACGTAGGCGACGAGCTGCTTGTCGTCGGACACCGCGCGCGGCACGACCGCCGCGTGCCGGACGGCCGGGTGCGCCGCCAGCAGCGCCTCCACCTCGCCCGGCTCGACCCGGAACCCGCGCACCTTGAGCTGGTCGTCCGCCCGGCCGAGCAGTTCCAGCCGCCCGTCCGGCCGGCACCGCGCCAGGTCGCCGGTGCGGTAGAGCCGGCCGCCGTCGCCCGCGAACGGGTCCGGCCCGAACCGCTCGGCGGTCAGGCCCGGTCGCCCCAGGTAGTCGCGGGCCAGCTCGCCGGCCACGAACAGCTCACCCACCGCGCCGTCGGCGACCGGTCGCCGCTGCTCGTCGAGCAGGTGGACCCGCTTGTCCCGCAACGGTGTCCCGATCGGCACCCGCGCCTCCGGCTGGTAGGGCGCGGTGATCGGGGCGTTGGTGACGAACAGGTTCGTCTCGGTCGCGCCGTACATCACCCGCACGACGAGGTCGGGACACGCGTCCAAGACCCGCGCCACGGCCGACGGCGAGACGACGTCGCCGCCGGTCATCACCTCGCGCAGCGGGGCGACCAGCCGCGGCGACTCCTCGGCCAGCACCCGGAACAGCCCGGCGGTGATGTGCGCGGCGGTGACCCGTTCCCGGGCGATCACCTCGCCCAGCGCGGCCAGGTCGAGGTCGGCACCGGGGTAGAGCACGATCTCCCGCCCGTGCAGCAACGGGACCCACAGCTCGAAGGTCGACATGCTGAACGCGTACGGGGACACCATGAGCGTCCGCTCGTACGCGTCCGAGTCCCACAACGGGTCCGACACCAGGCCCAGCACGCCCCGGTGGGTGACCGTGACGCCCTTGGGCTCGCCGGTCGAGCCCGACGTGAACATCACGTACGCGGCCCGATCCGGATCGCCCGCCGGCAGCTCGACGTCACCAAAGTCGACGTCACCAGGGTCGGCGGAGTCGTTTGTCAGCACGACGCGACAGCGCTCCGGCACCCCGCCCCGCGACGACGGACCGTCCACCAGCAGCAGCGGGCGGTCGAACCGGTCGACCACCTGCTGCCGGCGGTGCGCGGGGTGGGCGTGGTGCAGCGGCACGTAGAAGGAACCGGCCTTCAGCACCGCCAGCGTCGCCACCACCAGCTCCGGCGAGCGTTCCACCAGCACCACCACCGGCCGTTCCGGTCCGGCGCCCAGCGCGACCAGTCGCCGGGCCAGCCGGTCGGAGCGCTCGGCCAGGTCCCGGTAGCCGGTCTTGACACCGGCCAGGGACAGCGCGGGCGCGTCCGGCGTGCGGGCGGCCTGCGCGGTGAACCGTGCCTGGATGGAAGCAGAGTCCATGACTGGGGTCCAATCTGGGTCACCGGGTGGGTAGCCGTCTGCCCACCACCTTCCCGGGACCGCGCGGCGGCGGGCATCTCCCGGCGTGCGCCACCTGCGCATTCGCGGAGTAGCGACGAATTCCGTGGCGATGTCGGGTCTAATCGACAAATCGAAACGATGGAGGTGACGTGATGGTGCTGCCACCCGCGGTGTCCCGCGCGCAGTGGGTCGACGCGCGCAAGGAGTTGCTGCGCAAGGAGAAGGAGCTGACCAAGGCCCGTGACGCGCTCAGCGTCGAGCGGCGCGCGCTGCCGATGGTGCGCGTCGACAAGGAGTACGTGTTCGAAGGGCCGGAGGGGAAGGTGACGCTGCCCGACCTGTTCGACGGGTGCCGCCAGCTCATCGTCAGCCACTTCATGTTCAACCCGGACTGGGACGAGGGCTGCTCCAGCTGCTCGGCCGGGGCCGACGACATGTCCGCCGGCAGGCTGCGACACCTGCGGTCCCGTGACACGGCGTTCGTGTACGTCTCCCGCGCGCCGCTGGCGAAGTTGGTGGCCTACAAGGAGCGCAAGGGCTGGGACTTCCCGTGGTACTCGTCGTTCGGCAGCGATTTCAACTACGACTTCCACGTGACGATGGACGATTCGGTGCTGCCCGCCGAGTACAACTACAAGACCATCCCCGAGCACCGCGCGGACGGCACCGGCTACTACTTCGTCGGCGAGCAGCCGTCGGAGCAGCCCGGCCTGAGCTGCTTCCTGCGTGCCGGCGGCGACGTCTTCCACACCTACTCGGCCTACGGTCGCGGCACGGAGATGAACCTCGGCGCGTACGCCTACCTCGACCTGACCGCGTTGGGGCGCCAGGAGGACTGGGAAGAGCCCACCGGCCGGGTGCCGCAGACCCACCCGGCCGCACCGGACTTCCGTTCCTGACAGCGAACCGGGCCGGTCGCGAGCACGCGACCGGCCCGTCGGTGCGCCGGCGGGAAGCCTAGACGCGCGTGCCGGTGAAGAAGTCGACCAGCAGGGGAGCGACGGCGTCGGGCACGAGCAGGTGGGTGTGCCCCGGCATGGAGTGCCGCCGCCCGTTGGGCAGCACGTCCGCCAGTGCCTGCACCCCGTTGCGCGCCCACGGCAGGCTGTCGCCGCCGTCGATCACCAGCGTCGGCGTGCGCACCTTGGACAGCCGCTCCACCGGCAGCGAGCAGTCGCCCATCAACGCGTCGTCGTAGCGCAACGTCGGCGCGAGGGTCTCCAACCCCGCCCACATCGGCGAACTCCGGACCTGCGTGACGGCCTCGTCGGTGAGGTCCGCGCACCCCTTCATGAACAGCTCCAGCGCGTCGCCGCGCCGCCCCTCGGCGATGAACGACTCCAGCCGCGCCGAGTAGCGCGCCGGCAGGCTGCGGTCCTCGGGCAGCGAGTAGGGCGGCTCGTACAGGGCCAGCGCGGCGAACTCGCGTCCCCGCGCCGCCGCCTCCAGCACCAGCGCGCCGCCCGAGCAGTTGCCGAACACGTACGGCGGCTCACCGGTCTCGGCGAGCACCGCGTCGAGGTCCTCGATCTCGCGGTCCACCGAGTACGGCTGGACGTCGCCGCTCGCGCCGCGCCCGCGCCGGTCGTAGGCGAACACGGTGAACCGCGAGGACAGCAGCGTGCCCAACGGCACCGTGGTCGCCAGGTCGTTGAGCGCGCCTTCGATCAGGACCAGCGGCGGCCCTTCGCCGAACCGGTCGACGCTGATGGGCGTCCCGTCCTTTGACGTGACAGTGTGCATTGGGCAACTCCCGTGTGGTGTGTGGTCAGCCGGTGGCCATGTCGTCGCGGATGTGCGAGAGGTCGGCGACCGAGGTCAGGTCCGGCACGGTCCAGCCGTCGAGGTCGTACTCGGACAGGCACTGCTCGACGAACTCCTGGTAGCCGGCCAGCTTCCCGGACGAGACCTGGGCGTTGAGCAGCTCGATCCGCACGTTCTCGTGGTTGCCGGAGTAGTTGCGCTCGTAGAGCTCGTGCCGCCCGGCGAACTCGGTGCCGACGGTGTCCCACAGCAGTTTCATCACCTTGGCGCGGTCCACGGCCTCGACCCCGTTCGAGCCGCGCAGGTACTTATCGAGGTAGGGCCGCAGGTCCTCGTTCTTGAAGTCGTCGGCGCTGGAGTTGACGTAGATCAGCCCGCTGGCCACGTCCTGGAGGACGATCTCGCGCACCCGCGAGTAGCCCAGCTGCATGAACCACCGGTAGGCCATGCCGTAGTCCGGGTTGGGCAGCAGCGCGCCGTTGCGCCACGGCAGCGGGTTGCGCGCGGACGCGTCGGACAGCCCCCAGAACAGGTTGCGCCACGCCAGCACCTCGCCCAGCCGGGTCTCGATGCCGCGGAAGTTCCGCGCCCCGGTGATCTCCAGCGCCCGCGCCAGCAGCCCGGCGATGAACTCCAGCTTGACCGCCA
The DNA here is from genome assembly GCF_000328705.1 of Saccharothrix espanaensis DSM 44229. Classification (NCBI taxonomy): domain Bacteria; kingdom Bacillati; phylum Actinomycetota; class Actinomycetes; order Pseudonocardiales; family Pseudonocardiaceae; genus Saccharothrix; species Saccharothrix espanaensis. Next base: position 4,264,099 of record NC_019673.1, read on the forward strand.
GCCGGACGCAGCCGTGGAACGTGGTGCGCTCGTTGAACCCCGACTGCCCGGTGAACGCCTGGACCTTGCCGATGTTGCCGTAGATGAACACGTTCTCCCAGGGGATCAACACCTTGTCCATCACCAGGATCGTGTCGTTCTCGTCCAGCCGGGAGGACAGCGGGTAGTCGAACGGCCGCCCGGTCACCGCCGCGTTGGCGCTGTAGGAGGTGCGGCAGATGAGCTTCACGCCCGCCGCGTTCATCGGCACGGTGGCCACCAGCGCGAACCGCTTGTCCTTGATCGGCAGGCCCCAGTGCGCGACGAAGTTGTAGTGGGTCAGCGCCGACCCGGTCGCGACCACCTTCGCGCCGCTGACCACCAGCCCGGCGTCGGTCTCCTTCTCCACGTGGACGAACACGTCCGACACCTCGTCGGCGGGCCGGTCGCGGTCCACCGGCGGGTGCACGATCGCGTGGTTCCAGAACAGCACCTTCTCCTGCGACTCCCGGTACCAGCGCCGGGCGTTGTCCTCGAACGGCGCGTAGAAGTCGGCGTTCGCGCCGAGCGTTCCCAGGAACGAGGCCTTGTAGTCCGGGCTGCGGCCCATCCACCCGTAGCTCATCCTGGCCCACTCGGCGATGGCGCGCTGGTCGGCGACCAGGTCGTCCACGCTGCGCGGGGTGGTGAAGAACGGGTGGGTGTAGCCGTCGCTGCCGGTGTCGGTGGGCCGGGTCAGCACGCCCTTCGCCGCCGGGTCGTGCAGGGCGTCGTAGAGCCGGGCGGTCATCCGCGCGGGGTTGCGGAACGCCGCGTGCTCGGTGACGTCCTTGACGCGGTCCCCGTACAGGTAGATCTCCCGGCCGTCGCGCAGACCGGCCAGGTACTCCTCGCCGGTGAGCGGGCGGGTCTCCCGCGTTGGTTGCTCGGCCACAGCTCTCGATCCCTTCCCTGGCAGGTCCCGGTCGCGGCCCGGGTCGAACCCGGACGACCCGGTCCGCGCGAACGGTCTCGGGCGAACGGACCCGGGCGAACGGACTCGGGCGGTCGGACTCAGGCGTGGTAGTCGTCGTGGTAGCGGACCCAGTCGTGCTTGAACCCCAGGCCCTCCTCCTGCCGGCCCAGCGGGGTCAGGTCGAGGTAGTGGTAGGTGGAGTTCAACATCTCGCCGCCGGTGATCAACGTCGAGTAGGTCCGGTGGATCCGGTCGTCGTCGTCCCGGAAGTACACGCTCACGCCGGGCTGGATCCGCTCGCCGTCGGCGAAGTCGACGAAGTGGTCCTGGTAGAAGGAGGTGCCGTGCGACGACACCCACGGGACCTGCCAGCCCATCCGGTCCTTGAACGCCAGCCCCTCGTCCAGCGGCACCGGGCAGTCGACCACGAAGCTGGTGTCGCGCGCCCACAGATGCGCCAGGTGCCCGACGTTGTCGATCCAGAACGCGCAGGACGTGCAGAACCGGCCGGTCTCCATCGGGACCATGTAGTGGTAGACGATCAGCTGCCGCCGCCCGTCGAACAGGTCGAGCAGCGTGCGCTCGCCGTGCTCCGAGGCGAAGACGTAGTCCTGGTCGACCAGCACGCCGGGCAGCGCGCGGCGGTGCTCGCTCACCTCGTCCCGGACCCGGATCAGCTCGGCCTCGCGGTCGTAGAGCTCCTTGCGCGCGGCGGCCCACTCCTCGCGGGTCACCGACTTGATCGAGGTCATGCCCTCTCCTCTCCTGGCTGGTCCGCGCTCACCGCTTGACCGCCACGGTCATCCCGTCGGCCAGCGGCAGCACGGCGTAGTCGATGCGCTTGTCGTTGCGCACGCGCTCGTTGAAGGCGCGCACGGCCGCCGTCTCGGAGTCGGTCGCGTCGGGGTCGGCCACCGCGCCGTGCCACAGCACGTTGTCCACCACGATCACGCCGCCCGGCCGGAGCAGGGCCAGCGCGCCGTCGAAGTAGTCGGCGTAGCCCTCCTTGTTCGCGTCGATGAACGCGAAGTCGAACGACCCGGCCGCGCCCTGTTCGGCGACCAGTGCGGCGAGCGTCTCGCGGGCGTCGCCGATGCGCAGGTCGACCTGGTGCGCGACGCCCGCGCGCCGGCAGTGCGCCATCGCCAGCGATGTCCACTCCTCGCTGAGGTCCAGCGCGACGACCTGTCCGTCCGGCGGCAGCGCGAGCACCGTGGCCAGCAGGCTGTAGCCGGTGAACACGCCGACCTCCAGCGTCCGGCGCGCACCCACGGCCTTGACCAGGGTGGCCAGGAACCGGGCTTCCTGCGCCGGCACCTGCATCATCCCGGCCCCGAGGTAGCCCGCCTCCTCGCGCACCGCGCGCAGCGGCTCGGGTTCCGGCGGCGATATCGCGGTGACGTAGTCGTGCAACGCCTCCGTCATGGTCAGTTCCAGTTTCATCGGTCCCGCCCGGGGTCTCGTGGTCGTGACGGGCCGCCGGCGCCCAGCAGCCCCACCAGGTGGTCGGCGAGGGCGGTGACGGTCGGCCGCTGCCACAGCAGGACCGCCGGCAGGTCGTGCCCGAACCTCTTCTCCAGCCGCCGCCGGACCAGCACGCCCATCACCGAGTCCAGCCCCTGCTCCACCAACGGCCGCCGGTGGTCGAGGCTGTCCTCCGCGAGTCTCATCTCGGCCGCGACCTGCACGCCGACCTCACGCCGCACGTGCTCCCACAGCCGCTCCGGCACGACCTCGGCGCTGTGGTCGTCCGGTGCCTCTTCGATCGCCTTCTCGCGCAAGAACTCAGGGATGGCGTCCGCATCGGACACGACGGCGGTGAACCCCGGCCCGTCCCAGGCGGCGATCGCCTCCTCGGCGGTCACACCGGCCCACGTCAGCACGGTGGTGTCGGCCGCGCGCAGACCCGCGAGCCCCTCGTGCTCCGCGCCGGCCACGGTCACGTCGACCGGCCCCGCGCCGAGGAACGCGGCCCCCGGCGTGCACAGGACCAGGAAGTCCAGACTACCGGGCGGGTAAAGGGAGTGCAGGCTCAGCACGTCCCCGTCCGCACCCTGCGCGTGCACGATCCCGCGCACCGGCGGCAAGTCGTCAAGCGGGACAAGGGTTTCGGTCAGCCGGACGGTGACCCCGCGCTCCTCGCACCACCGGATGACGTCGATCCGCCGCCGCACGTCCGCATCCGAAACGTCGTCCCACTCCGCGCGGAGGGGGAGAACTTCGTTGTCCACCATGACGATCCGTCGTGCACCTCGGGCGACGAGTTCACGGGTCGCGGCCAGTCCCAGCGCGCTCAGACCTCCGGTGACCAGGTACGTCCCGTCCGGTCGGCACGGCACGGGGGTGCGGGTCGTCGCGGGCACGAGCCGGGGTGCGGCAGCGGAACCTTCGCGAAGGGAGACAACGGGGTCCGGAAGATCCGTCCCCAGCAGCGAGGGCAGCAGCGACGCCCACGAACGGCGCGGGTCGACGTCCAGGATCGTCACGGGCTGGTCCGCGTGCAGTGCGCGAGCTATGCCCCACAAGGGAGTCTGCGCCAGACGGGCGTCGTCGGCGCATTCGCGCACACCCACCGTCACGCACCAGACCCGGGCAACGCCCTTGGCCGCCGCAGCGGCGTCGAGCAGCACCGTGTGCCCAGTCGCCAGGTCGGGAACCACCACGACGTCCGTGATCCCGTCGAGCGGGCCGAATTCTGTCGGCCCTTCCACGCTGTGCCAGGGGATTCCGGCGGAGGCCAAACTTTCGGTCACAGTGTCGCGCAGCGCGTCCGGCCGTCCGACGACCACCACCCGGTGTTCGTCACGGGGAGCAGTCAGTTCCACCGGACGCCACACACGCCGGTGCACCGATCGGCCCGCACACCCGATCACCGGATACCGCAACCCGGACGCGACCGCGACAACCGCGCCGTCCACCGACACGACCGCGTCGACCGTGTCCGGCCCGGCCGGCGTCACGTCCACGACGAACGCCTCCGGCGGCGCACCGATCACGTCCAGACGTTCGGCGCGCACCGCCATCCGCAGCTCGGGCTCGCCCTCGAACGACGCCGGCGCGATGGTCATCACCGCGTCCACCACCGGGGCCCACGTCGACCCCGGAGCCATCCGGACCTCCGCCCGCATCCGCCCCCGGCCGGCCGCCAAGTGCCCGATCGTCCAGTCGAACCCGGTCGACGGCACGCCGACGGCGTCGAGCCTGCGTCGCACGAGATCGGTGTCCACCGGTACCAGGTTCGCGTTGCGGGGCACCGATGTCGTCGGCCTCTCGGTCGGGATGTCGGCCTCGGCGTGCACGGCCCAGTCCGCGTCCGGTGCGTCGGTCCGGGAAGCCAACCGCAAGCGCCGCCCATCACGGACGACTTGGAGCTCACGGCGTTGCGCGGTCAGCAACGGTTGCCGCATCACGAGATCGGCGACGGAGTGCCCGTCGCAGGCGTCGAGGAAGGTCTGGGCCAGCACCGCGGCCGGCACGATCTCCGCGCCGCCCACGGTGTGGCTGCCGGGGTAGGGACGGTTGGCGTCGTCCAGCCAGGTCCGCCAGGTCGTCACGGCACTGCCCGCGACCGAAGTCCGTGCGCCCAGCAGCGTGTGCGCGTCGACGTCGTGCCCCCGCGTGCCCGTGACGGGCTGGGGCGTGCGCCAGTGCGGCCGGTGCTGCCAGGCGACGGGCGGCAGCGTCACCAGGTCGCCGGACGGGTGGACCCGGGCCCAGTCGACCGCCACGCCGTGGCAGTGCGCCTGGCCCAACGCCGCGAGGAACTCCCGGTGGTCGGGGCGGTCGCGGCGCAGCGTCCAGCCGACGGCCGCCGGGTCGTCCAGCCCGGACAGGCACTCGGTCACCGAGTGCGCGACGACCGGGTGCGCCGAGATTTCCAGGAACACGCGATACCCGTCGTCGGCGGCGGCCGCGACGGCCGAGCTCAACCGCACCGGGTCGCGCAGGTTGCGCACCCAGTAGTCCGCGTCCGGTGCCAGCCGGGAACGGGGGTCGCGCAGCGCCGTGCGGTACACCGGGATCGTCGGCTCCCGGGCGAGGACCTCCACCGCCTTGAGGTCCGCCAGCAGCGGTTCCATCTGCGGGCTGTGGAAGGCCACGTCCGAGTCGACCTCGCGCACCACGGCGTCCCGGCAGCCCGCGGTGAACTCCGCCACGGCCCCCGGTTCGCCGGACACCACCGTGGACGCAGGCGATGGGATGATCGCGACGACCACGTCGGTGCGGCCGGCCAACCGGCGGGCGACCTCGTCGGAGGGCAGCCCCACCATCGCCATCGCACCCCGGCCCGCGACCCGCCGGAGCAGCAGCGACCGGCGGCAGACCAGGCGGGCGGCGTCGACCGGGTCCAGCCCGCCGCCCGCGACGGCCGCCGCGATCTCGCCCACCGAGTGCCCGATCACCGCCGCCGGCGTCACGCCGTAGGACCGCCAGACGGCGGTGAGCCCGAGCTGCACGGCGAAGATCAACGCCTGGGTGCGGGCGACGTCGCCGAGATCACCGTCCCGCAACGCCTCCTGCGGCGAGAACCCCATCTCCCGCCGGTACACCTCTTCGACCCCGTCGAGCGCCGCGCCGAACGCGGGTTCGTGCGCCAGCAGGTCACGGCCCATCCCGGACCACTGCGACCCGTGGCCGGAGAACACGAACACCGGCCCGAGGCCGCCCACCGGACGCCCGGTCGTCACGCCGTCCACGGCCTGCCCGTTGGCCAGCACGCGCAGCCGCGCGCGCAGGTCGTCCCGGCCGGTGGCGGGCACGACCGCCCGGTGGGCCAGGTGGGACCGGCGCAGCGCCAGCGTGTGTCCCACCGACGCCAGCGGCACGTCGTCGGCCAGCCGCCGTTCCAACCGACCCGCCGCAGCGGCCAGCGCCTCCGGCGAAGCCGCCGACAACGGGTAGAGCCGGGGCACGTCCGGCCCGGTCGGGACCGGTTCCCGGTCGGGCGCCTGCTCCAGCACGACGTGCGCGATCGCGCCGCCATACCCGAAACCGGACACCGCCGCGCGGCGCGGCTGGTCGGATACCGCCGCGCCGCGCGGCAGATCGGGCTCCGCCGCGCGGCGCGGCAGATCGGATACCGCCGCGCGGCGTGGCCCGCCGGACCACGGCTCGGTCTCGGTCGCCACGCGCAACCCGTTGACGCCCCAGGCAATGTCCGGGTTGAGCCGCCGGACCACCCCGGGCGGCACGATCGCGCGCTCCAGCGCGAGCACCGCCTTCACCACGCTCGCGACGCCGGCCGCGCCTTCCAGGTGGCCGATGTTGCCCTTCACCGAGCCGATCGGGCACGGCTCGTCGCGGCCGTAGACGGCGCTCAACGCCGCGACCTCGGCGGGGTCGCCCAGTCGCGTGCCGGTGCCGTGCGCCTCGACGAACCCGACGGTCGCCGGGTCGATCCCGGCGTTCGCGCAGGCCCGACGCATGACCTGCTCCTGGGCCGGGCCGGAGGGGGCCATGATGCCCTCGGTGCGGCCGTCCTGGCTGACCGCGCTGCCCCGGACCACCGCGAGCACCCGGTCACCGGCGCGCAGCGCGTCCGACAGCCGGCGCAGCACCAGGACGCCGCAGCCCTCGCCGCGGCCGTAGCCGTCCGCGTCGACGTCGAACGGCTTGCTCCGGCCGTCCGGGGACAGCGCGCCCGCCGCGTCCAGCGACAGCGTCTCGCCCGGCGACACGACCAGGTTGACCCCGCCGGCCAGCGCGGTCGAGCAGTCGCCCGCCCGCAGGCCCTGGCAGGCCAGGTGCAGCGAGACCAGCGACGCCGAGCACGCGGTGTCCACGGCCAGGCTGGGCCCGTGCAGGTCCAGCGCGTGGGCGATCCGGTCGGCCAGTGCGCACGTCGCCGCGCCGATGCCGGTCCACGCCTCGATGCCGGGCAGGTCTTCGAGCAGCCGGCGGCCGTAGTCGGCGGTGCAGAACCCCACGTAGACGCCGGTGTCGGTGCCCGCGAGCGAGTGCGGCGGGACGCCCGCGTGCTCCAGCGCCTCCCAGGCCGTCTCCAGCAGGACGCGCTGCTGCGGGTCCATCAGCTCGGCCTCGCGGCCGGACAGGCCGAAGAAGGCCGCGTCGAACCCGGCCACGTCGTCGAGGAAGCTGCCGCGCGCGGTGGTGCGCCGCAACGCCGACTCGTGCGCCGGGCTCAGGTCGCGGTACCAGTCCCACCGGTGCGCGGGCGCCGGGCCGGAGGTGTCGCGGCCCGCGAGGACGAGTTCCCAGAACGCCTCGGGCGTGTCCGCGCCGCCGGGGAAGCGGCACCCGACGCCGACCACCGCGATCGGTTCGGTCATGTCCGCTCCCGGCCGCACGCCGCCCGGACCACGGCCCGCCGCTGGGCACGGCACTGTCCACTCCGGACCGACTGGTCCGCAGCGGCTGCTCCTCCCGGGTGTCGTCGCACCTCCGGAATGCTTCCAGCGGCCCGGTGACCGGCGCATCTTCCAGCGTGCGCGGAATCCGCCGAAGGACCGCAAACACGGAGGTGCCGCGCGGCGCGGGACGCGGAAGGGTGGCGGGAGGGAACGACGTCGCGCGGATCCGAGACGCACCGAAGGAGTCCCGATGGACCTGGAGTACAACCCCCTGGACTATGACGTGCAGGAGGACCCCTACCCCTACTACGCCCGGCTGCGGGCGGAAGCGCCGGTGTACTACAACGAGAAGCTGGACTTCTTCGCGCTGTCCCGGCACGCCGACGTCGCGCCCGCGCTGCGCGACTCCGACCGGTTCTCCAACGAGAACGGCCCGCTGATGGAGCGCGAGTACTGGAAGCCGGACTCGGCCCGGCACCACTCCATCGTCGCGATGGACCCGCCCGACCACGCGCGGTGGCGGCGGCTGATCTCGGGCAGCTTCTCGCCGCGCGCGATCGGCCGGCTGGAGGTGCAGGTCCGCGAGCTGTCCCGGCTGGCCGTCGAGGCCGCCGTGGAGCGCGGCACGTTCGACGTGATGCAGGACGTGATCTACCCGATCCCGATGGACGCGCTGGGCATCGTCGTCGGCGTGCCCAAGGCCGACCGGCCCGAGGTGCAGCGGCTGCTGGAGGGCACCGTGCACCGCGAGGACGGCGCGACCACCATCGGACCGGCCCAGATGCAGGCGTTCCAGGCGCTGAGCGGGTACTACGCCGAACTGGTCGAGGAGCGCCGCAAGCAACCCGCCGAGGACCTGATCTCGGACCTGCTGGCCTCGGAGATCGACGGTAAGCCGCTGGAGACGCAGGACGTCCTGGCGTTCCTGCACCTGCTCGGCGGGGCCAGCACGGTCACCACCATCGACCTGATCGGCAACGCCTGGTACTGGGCCTGGCGCAACCCCGACCAGCAGCAGGCGGCGCTGGCCGGCGACGTCAACGGCTGGGTCGAGGAGACCCTGCGCTACGACTCGCCGGTGCAGATGGTGATCCGCAAGTCCAAGGTTGACCTGGAGCTGCACGGGGTGCAGATCCCGGCCGGCGCGCAGGTGCTCATGCTGATGGGCGCGGCGAACCGCGACTCGGCGGAGTTCCCCGGCGCGGACGAGTTCGACCTGACCCGGGACGCGAGCCAGCTGCTCAGCTTCAGCCGCGGCCCGCACCTGTGCCTGGGCAACCTGATGGGCCGCCGGGTGGCTCGGATCGTGCTGGAGGAACTGGTGAACCGGGTGGCGGACTACGACCTCGACCCGGACGGGCTGGTGCGCGTGCACCGCAGCACGGTCCGCGGCTTCCGCAAGCTGCCCACGGTCATCACCCTGCGCTGACACCACCACGACCGACCGCCCGCCGCACCGCCCCAGGCGCTGCGGCGGGCGGCGTTCGCGCGCGGAACCCTCGCGAACGCACGGCAGTGCGGTCCGGGCGGGGGAGCCCGGACCGCACTGGGGTTTCGGATCAGATGTAGAGGGTGTTCGGCGGCAGGCCGCACAGCACGCGGCCGTACAGCTCGGCGTTGGTGTTCGGGTGCATCAGGGCGTGCAGGTTCACCGCCTCCACATCGCGGTGGATGCGCTGGATCGGCACGTCGCTGTAGATCGAGGACCCGCCGCTGGCCGTGGCGAAGATGTCCACGGCCTCCTTGGCGCGCTTGCACACCGCGCCCAGGTCGGCACGGGCCAGCGCCCGGTCCTCGATCGTCCACGGTGTCCCGTCGACGCCCTTGGCGTCCACCAGGTCGGCCAGCCGGTGGGCGTGGAACTGCGCCTCGTCCACCTTCATCACCGCCTCCGCGACCTGCAGGTGGGTGATCGGCGCGGCACGCTGGTCGTCGTAGTCGGTGTAGGTGATCTTGCGGCCGGGCAGGCGCTCGAAGAACGCCTCCTGCGCGGCCTTGGCCAGCCCGACCACGGTCCCGACCGACGACGCGGCGGCGACCGGCAGCAGGGGAGCGCGGTAGATCGGGGTGTCGGCGTTGGCCGCCGACGCGTGGCTGCCCTGGAGCACCGCGCCCAGCGGCAGGACGCGTTCCCGCGGCACGAAGACGTTCTCCGCGATGGTGCTGACGCTGCCGGTGCCCTTGAGGCCGGTGGTGTGCCAGTCGTCGACGATCTTCAGGTCGGACATCGGCACCAGCGCCATGATCGGGGCCGGCTCGCCGTCGGGGTCCAGCAGGATCGCGATGATCTCCTGCCACTGGCTGTGCCACGCCCCGGTGATGAAGCCCCACTTGCCGTTGACGACGATGCCGCCGTCGGTCGGGGTGGCCGTCGCGGTCGGGCTCAGCGTGCCGCACACCCGGGCGTCCGGGGTGGCGAACACCTCGTCCTGCACGGCGTCCGGGAACAGGCACGTCATCCACGTCGGGATCCAGTACACCGAGGCGGTCCACGACGCCGAGCCGTCCGCGCGGCCGAGTTCGGTGGCCACCTCGACCAGGGTGCGGGTGTCGGCCTCGTAGCCGCCGTAGCGCTGGGGGACCCGCAGCCGGAACACGCCGGCGTCGGCCAGGGCGTCGACGGACTTGTCGTGCAGCCTCCGGTTCTCCTCGGACCAGGCGGCGTTCTCGCGGAGCAGCGGCACCAGGTCCGCCGCACGGCCGACGAGGTCCTCCTTCGTCGGAATCTCGCTGGTCAACACCATTTCCTCCCTTGGGGAGCTCGGATGGGGGACTGTGGCCGTTCCGGCGCTCGCCGCCCGAAGGACCTCCCGACCTTCCCACTCGCACCGCCGCCGTCGCATCTCCCTGGTTGCGGAGGCCGGCTCGCGGAGGTCGGTTCGCCGCACCGGGTTCATCCCCAGCGCAGCCGCAGCTCGTCCAGCGACCAGATCATGGTGGCCCGCTCCTGTGGCGCCTTGGCGAGCTCGTAGTCGGGGATCAGCCGGTGCCACTCCTGGAGGAGCAGCGCCATCTCCTGACGGGCCAGGTGCGCGCCCAGGCAGGTGTGCCGGCCCGCGCCGAACGACAGGTGCCGCGCGCCCCGCCGGTCCAGGTCGACCTCGGTGGCGTGGCGGTAGGCCCGTTCGTCCCGCCCGGCGGCCGCCAGCGAGAACACCGCGACGTCGCCGGCGCGCACCGGGCAGCCCTGGAACTCGGCGTCCCGGGTGGCCTTGCGGGTCGGCGTGGCGATCGGGTAGACCCGCATGCCCTCCTCGACCATCCCCGGCACCAGCGACGGGTCGCGCACCAGCCGCAGCCGGTCGTCCGGGTGGGTGGCCAGGTGGAACGCCGTCCACGTCAGCTGGCTCGCGGTCGTCTCCAGCGCCGCGCCGAGCACCGTCATCAGGCAGTTCACCAGGTCCTCGTCCGACGGCGGCACCCCGTCGATCCGCCAGCACGCCGCAGCGGCCACGATGTCGGTGCGCGCCGGGTCGGGGTGCCGCCGGCAGCGCTCCAGCAGCTCGCCGAGGTAACCGGTCATCTCGGCGGCGGCGGTCTGCTGCGTCTTCCTGGCCTGCTCGGGGTCGTCGCCGCGGAAGTGCAGCCCGTCGGTCCACTCCAGGAACCGCCCCACGTCCTCCGGGGCGACGCCCATGATCGGCAGGAACGCCGCCGAGGTGAACACCTTCGCCACGTCGGCCAGGAAGTCGCACTCGCCGCGCGGTCGGACACCGTCCACTGTGGACGCGGCGAGCCGGCGCTGGTCGTCTCGCATGGCGCGGACCCGGCCGGGGGTGAACCACGCGGCGAGCAGTCGCCGCCAGGCGGTGTGCCGGTCGCCGTCGAGCTGGATGGGCACCATGACCCGGTCCGGCTCGGGTTCGAACGGGAACACCGCGGAACTGGACCACAGATCGGCTTGGCGCAGTCCGTCGGCGACGGCGTCGTGGTCGGTGAACACCCGGTAGCCCTGCGCGTCCTCGGTGTGCAGGGCGGGTCGCGCGTGCGCCCGGTGCTCGTCCATCTCCTCGAAGGCGGTCATGGCGGGCGCCGGCGGGCGCAAGGTCGTGTAGTCGCGGACCGGGCAGGTGGCCTGTTCCGTAGCCTCCACTTGGCGTCTCCTCCTCGCTCCCCCTGATCAACGCTAGGCCGGCCCCTGCGGCGTCGGCATATGCGATCGTGTGGTTTGAACGGTCGTCCACGACCGTTCGGAGCAGCCGGAGAACCGGGGGATCAGCCCAGGTCGGAGGGAGATTCCAGGTCGGAGCCGACAGCGGAGAGGAACCGGGAGGCCAGTTCGCCGTCGATCACCCGGTGGTCGAAGGAGAGGGCGAGCGTGACCACCTGGCGCAGCGCGAGCCGGCCCTCGTGCGCCCACGGCCGTTCGGCGATGCGGCCCAGCGCGAGGATCACCGTCTCGCCCGGCACCAGGATCGGCGTGCCGGCGTCGGTGCCGAAGATCCCGGGATTGCTGATGGTCAGGGTGCCGCCGACGAGTTCGTGCGGCTCGGTGGTGCCCTCACGCGCGCGCCCGACCAGGTCCGACAAGGCGCGCGCCAGTTCGGGCAGGGACAGGGTGTGCGCGTCCTTCACGTTGGGCACCAACAACCCCCGGTCGGTCGCCACGCCCACCCCGAGGTGCACCGGGCGCTTCAGCACGATCTCGCCGGTGTCGTCGTCCCACGACGCGTTCACCTCGCGGTGGTCGGCCACCGCCCGCACGACGGCCCGTGCCACCAGCAACAGCGGCGACACCCGGACGTCGGCGAACTCGGGCCGTTCGCGCAACTCCCGCACCAACTCCATCGTGGGCGTCACGTCGACCTGCAACCACGTCGTCACGTGCGGGGCGGTGAACGCGGACTTGACCATCGCGGCGGCCGTCCGGGCGCGGACCCCGGTGGCGTGCACCCGTTCCTCGTCCACGACGGCCTTGCGCCGACGCCGCACGGGCCGGGACTCCTTGACGCCGTAACCGACCAGCAACGGGTCGCCACCGACGTCCACGGTGAGCAGCGGCGCGCCGACGTCGACCGTCGTCCCTTCCCCGTGCAGCACCTCGACCACCGTGCCTTCCATCGGCGACGGCAGTTCGACCAGCGCTTTCGCCGTCTCGACCTCGACCACCACCTGGTCGACCGCGACGACGTCGCCCGGTTCCACCCGCCACGCCACCACCACGGCCTCGGTGAGGCCCTCGCCGACGTCCGGGAGCCGGAACTGCCTCTGCTCACCCACTCGTCACCACCGGAAGGTTCGGTCGACCGCGTCCAGGATCCGGTCGAGATCGGGGAGGTAGTGCTCCTCCAAGCGCGACGGGGGATAGGGCACGGCGAACCCGCCCACCCGCAGCACCGGCGCGGACAGCACGCCGAAGCACCGCTCGGTGACGCGTGCCGCCAACTCCGCGCCGTAACCGCCGAACACCGGAGCCTCGTGGACCACCACGCACCGCCCCGTGGACCGCACCGCCGCGACCACGGTCTCCTCGTCCAACGGGTTCAGCGACCGCAGGTCCACCACCTGGATCGACCGCTCCTCGTCCGCCTCGGCGGCCAGCAGGCACGTCGACACGCTCGGCCCGTAGGTCAACAACGTCACGTCGGTGCCGTCGCGCACCACCGTCGCCCGGTCGACGCCGGCGTCCACGGGCTCGTCGAGCGTGACGGGACCCTTGTCCCAGTAGCGCCGCTTGGGTTCGAAGAACACCACCGGGTCCGGGCAGTCCACCGCGCGCCGCACCATGGCGTACGCGTCGGCGGGGTTGGAGCAGGTGACCACCCGCAGGCCGCCGGTGTGCGTGAAGTACGCCTCGGGCGACTCGCCGTGGTGCTCGGCCGCGCCGATGCCGCCGCCGTACGGGATGCGGATCACCACCGGCAGCTCCAGCCGGCCGCGCGACCGCGACCGCATCTTGGCCAGCTGCGAGGTGATCTGGCTGAACGCCGGGAACACGAACCCGTCGAACTGGATCTCGCACACCGGGCGGAACCCGCGCAGCGCCAACCCGATCGCCGTGCCGACGATGCCCGACTCGCCCAGCGGGGTGTCGACCACCCGGTCCGGGCCGAACTCGCCCTGCAGGCCGTCGGTCACCCGGAAGACGCCGCCCAGCGCGCCGACGTCCTCGCCCATCACCAGCACCGAGGGGTCGTCGGCCAGCGCGCGGCGCAGCCCCTCGTTGATGGCCTTGCCCAACCCGATGGCGGCGGTCACCGCTGGTCCTCGAAGGTGTCGAGGTAGGCCAGGTAGTCCGCGCGCTCGGCGGCCACGGCCGGGTGCTCGGCGGCGTAGGTGTTGTCCCAGATGGACTCCACGGCGGGCTCCGGCAGCGCGATCACCCGCCGGCGCAGGTCGGCCGCGACGTCGTCGGCCTCGGTGTCGACCGCGGCGAAGAAGTCCCGGTCGGCGAACCGGCTCCGGGTCAGGTAGGCGCGGACGCGGTGGATCGGGTCCTTGCGCCGCCACCGCTCGACCTCGGCCGCCGACCGGTAGCGGGTCGGGTCGTCGGTCGTGGTGTGGCCGCCCATCCGGTAGGTGAACGCCTCCACCAGCGACGGCCCGCCGCCCGCGCGCGCCCGGTCCATGGCCTGCCGGGTCACCGCGAGGCACGCCAGCACGTCGTTGCCGTCGACCCGCACGCCGGGGAAGCCGAACCCGTCCGCGCGGCGGCGCAACGGGATCGCCGACTGCGTGCGCACGTGCTCGGAGATCGCGTACTGGTTGTTCTGGCAGAAGAACACGATCGGGGCGTGCTGCGCGCTCGCCCAGACGAACGCCTCGTTCACGTCGCCCTGGCTCATCGCGCCGTCACCGAAGTACGCGATCACCGCGTCCCGTCCGCTGTCCCGGTTCACGCCCATCGCGTACCCGGTGGCGTGCAGGGCGTGCGCGCCGATGACGATCGTGTAGAGGTGGAAGTTGTGCCGACGCGGGTCCCAGCCCATGTGGTAGACGCCGCGGAAGTGGCCCAGCACCTCGGCCATGTCGACGCCCCGGCACCACGCCACGCCGTGCTCGCGGTAGGTGGGGAACGCCATGTCGCCCGGCGCGAGCGCCCGGCCGGAGCCGACCTGCGCGGCCTCCTGGCCCGCCAGCGACGCCCACACCGCGAGTTCGCCCTGCCGGGCCAGCGCCAGCGCCTGGGTGTCGACCCGGCGCACCACGACCAGGTCGCGGTACAGGTCGGCGATCGCGGAATCGCTGATGTCCAAGGGGAAGTCGGGGTGTTCGACACGCTCGCCGGACGGGGTGAGCAGCTGCACGGGGTCGGGCTCGTCGCCCGCGGTGTCGGGGGCGCGGCCGGATCGCGTCGCGGAGCGCCCGGTGGCGGGGACGATGGTCATGGAGTAACTCCACTTCGGTCGCGGAGCCGCCGTGCGCTCGGGCGGACGTTCCCAGCCTGGCACCGGCGGAATCGGCCGCGCACCTCCGACATTGCGGCTGATCCCGCAACCCGGGAGATGGCTTTCAGGCGAGCCCGAACAGCTCGCGCAGGGCGTCGGCGAGGTCCGTCCCGCCCGCTTGCTCGACGCGGGACGCGGGCAGGCGGAGCAGGTGGTCCACGACCCGTTGCACGGTCGCCTCCAGCTCTTCGCGCAGCGGGCCGTCCACGGTGGGCAGCCGGCCGCGCAACCGCGCCAGCTCGGCTTCCACGACGGTGGCGGCCCGCGCGCGCAGCGCCGTGACCTCGGGTGCCCTGCCGATGGTCGCGGTCACGACGCACCACGCCGCCCGGCCGAACCCATGGACCGGTTGCGGGACAACGCGAGCAGGACCAGCGCGAGTCGGTGACCCTCGTGGCCGAGCGCGCCGAACCGGGCGACGACGTCGAGTTCGTCCTTGAGCACCGCGCGGGTGCCGCCGGCCTGGAGTCGCGCGTCGGCCAGACTCGCCGCGGAGTCGACGCGTGCGGTCACCAGGCGGACGATCTCGCCGTCCAGCCGGTCGATCTCCTCGCGCAGCGGTGGCACTGCGCCACCAGGTGCCGGCTCGTCCACGGTGCCGCGCCTCCTCTGCGGTGAGAGGTTCTCCGGGCTCCTGACGCCCGGAGACCATCGTCACACCCGCACCGGGCCGCCGGCATCCTCTGCCGTGCTGGATCGGCCCCTGCGTGCGGCATCCGGCCCCGCACAGCGGAAAGGCCGTCCACCTCGGCGGTGGGCGGCCTTCCGGTCGTGGTTCGCGGTCGGGCGTCGGCGGTCGGGTCAGGTGCTGTCGGTCGGGTCAGGTGTTGGCGGGGCTGTTCTGGTAGGTGGCCAGCCGCCACTCGCCGTCCTGCTTGACGACCACCCAGGAGCCGCGGATCGCGCGCTCGGCGGTGACCTCGGTGTCGCCGGGCGCGAGGACGCCGCCCTCGGTCACCAGGATGCCGAAGTCCGGGCCGAACAGGCGCAGGTCCAGCGGGGTGCCGGCCACCGTGGTACCCCGGTACGGGCCCTCGAACGCGGCGGCCATGAACTCGCGGATCTCGTTGCGCCCCTTGCGGTACAGGCCGGGCAGGATCATCACGCCGTCCTCGGTGAACAGGTCCGCGATGGCGCTCGCGTCGTGCAGCGCCCAGCCCGCGATCATCCGCTGGGGCAGTGCCGCGATGGCGGCCTGGTCGGCCTTGCTCGGTCCGGTGTGGACGGTCATGCGCTGGTCGGTCGTCATGCCTCTCCTCGGTTCCTGGTCGTCGGGCCGACTCCGCCGACCCGTCCGGCGGACGCGCCGGGCTGCCGTGGTGCTCACCGTCGACCCTCCCGCTCGGGCCCGACCGGCGCATCTCCTGGCTTGCTCGGATCGCGCCGGTCCCGGTCGGTCCCGGTCGGTCCCGGTCAGACGCGGTCGGTCCCGGTCAGTCCCGGTCGGTCGCGGTCAGTCGCGGACGAGCTGGGCGACGGCGCGCCGCCCGGAGGTCCCGCCGTCGGGGGAGGGCGCGCCGTAGCTCACGTCCACGCCCCGGTCGCGCAGCGCCGCGACGATGCCGGGGATCGCCCGCTCGGCCAGCGCGGCGATGGTGAGCGCGGGGTTCACCGTGACCGCGCCGGGCACCGCCGAGCCGTCGGTGACGAAGATGCCGGGGTGGCCGCGCAGCTCGTGCCGGTCGTCCAGCGCGGAGGTCTGCGGGTCGTCACCGATCCGGCAGGACGCCAGCGGGTGCACGGTGTACGCGCCGACGACGTCGTTGGTCCACGGCATGACCTTGGACAGCCCGTCGCGCTCCAGGATGTCCTTCACCGCCGCGTCGGACTGCCGCCAGCCGGACAGGGTGTTCTCGGTGGGCCGGTAGGAGATGGGCCCGCGGCCGAGCATCTGCTGGGAGATCCGCACGGCGTTGCCTGTGGGCGGCGGCGGGCCGAACACGCCCTCGTTGTCGTCCTCGGTCATCGCGAAGATGGTCAGCCACGACTGCCACTGCTCGACGATCCGCTTCTTCTCGGTGCCGAACCAGGTCGGCCCGGTCGCGTCCGGGACCTGCGCCAGGATGGTGCCGAACCCGGGCGGGAAGTAGAGCTGCTCCAGGCAGAACCGGGAGAACTCCGGGCTCGCCGGGTCGAGGTTGTCCCAGCTCGCCACGCACGGGCCCTTGCCGATCTGGTTGGCCGCGTAGGCCAGGCCCTCCGCGCGGCTCAGGCCGAGCAGGCGCAGGGCCTTGTCCTCGTCGATGATCGCGGTGTTGAGCCGCTCGCCGTTGCCGGAGAAGTACCGGCCGACGGCGTGCGGCATCGGGCCCAGGGTCGGCTCGGAGCGCTGGAGGATGACCGGCGTCGCGCCCGCCCCCGCCGCCAGGACGACCACCTTGGCGTCGATCGACCCGCTGCCCACGCTCATCCGGTAGTCGACGTCGTGGATGACGTTGTAGTCCACCCGGTAGCCGCCGTCGTCGGTGCGGCCGAGCCGCTGCACCTCGTGCAGGGGGCGGATCCGCGCGCCGTGCGCGACGGCGGCCGGCAGGTAGTTGAGCAGCAGCGACCGCTTGGCGTCGAACCGGCAGCCGGACATCATCCAGTTGCAGTTGGTGCACTTGTCGCCGTCGATCGCGACCGGCACCGGGTTGGCGGTGCGGCCGGCGTGGTCGCACGCGGCGGCGAACAGCCCGCCCGCGTAGGTCACGTCGTCCCAGCTCTGCCGGGTGACCGGCAGCGCCTCGCACACCTTGTCGTACCAGGGGTCGAGGGTGTCGCGGGTGACCGCCTCGGGCCACATCCGGCGGCCCAGGCCGCCCTGGCGGTCGAACACGAACCGCGGCGCGCGCGGCATCGCGGCGAAGTAGACCACGCTGCCGCCGCCGACGCAGTTGCCGCCGAGCAGGCTCATCCCGTCGCCCACCACGAAGTCGAAGATCCGGGTGTAGGAGGAGCCGAGCAGGAAGTCGTGCTCGAAGTCCTCGCCCTCCAGCCACGGACCGCGTTCCAGCACGGTGACCTTCGCCCCGCCGGCGGCCAGGTGGTAGGCGGCGATCGCGCCGCCGAACCCGCTGCCGACGATCAGCACGTCGGTGCTCTCGGTGCTCGTCATCGCACACTCCCCTCGTCAGGCCGGGTCGCCGGCCGGCGTCGTGCCCGGGTGGGTCCGCGCCAGCCGCCTGCGGTAGGAGAAGGAGGGGAACCGCCACAGCCCGTCGGCGTCCGGCTCGGCGAACCGCATGGCGCGCAGCCCGGGGTGGCCCGCCGCCATCGCCTCGGCGGTGTGCAGGTGCGCGCCGGTGTCGAACGCCATGTTGCTGAACAGCGCCAGCGCCACCCAGCCGTCCTTCTCCGGGTGGCCCGGCGCGACCAGTTCCGCGACGAGCCCGGTGCGCTGCGCGAACGGCAGTGCGACGAACGGCGGAACGGTCCCGTCCAGTGCCGTCCCGGTCCGGTCGGCGTAGTCCCGGGCGTGGTTGTTGAGCAGTTCGGACAGGCTGTCCAGCCCGTCCACGACGCCGGCCGCGGGCGTCTCCAACAATGCGATCGCGCCCGCTTCCACGGCCCCGCCGCTGGTGGCCGCACCCGCGACGGCGCGATCCTCCGGCGACCGTTTCGCGCCCGGGACGATCGTGTCCGCGAATGCCTCCAGGGTCATGGTGCGGACGGCGCGATCCGCTGCGGTGTCCGATTCCACGGCAGGTCCTCTCTCCGAGCGGGAATTGTCGGCGGGCGGCGCGGGCGGCCGCGTCCTGCGGGGCCGTTTCGCTCTGCGGCGGGCTCGCCCGAACGTTCGTCCCATGGTCTCCCGGAGGATCCGGTGTGCGCTTCTCCGAGGGTGCCGTGATCTGCCGTGATCAGCCGGGCCGGGCCGGGTGCGGACCCCCGAAGGACTGGCGGGGGCAGGTCCGGTGCGGCTGGATGCAGCACCGCGCTGCGGCCGACGGGGGTAAGGCGGCTGATCGGACAAATGAGCCGCGGCGGGCCGGCGGGCGATCATATTATGCCCTCCCGGGGTACTCCGTATTGACCGTCCGCGATCGTTTCAAACATCGTTTTGATGATCTTGTGGAGATCCCTCCAACGATCTTGAAAGGCCACGTCAGGGCCTGTCCGGACAGCTTGCGTGGGCTGTTGGCAGGCTGGTAGCTTGCGAAAGAGAACGATTCGAGGGCCTGGGGGCAGTGCTGCTCGGGAAAGCGCGAGAGCGCGCTGGTCATGGTGACTGGGCGAGCTTCCCCACGGTGCCTGGAGTCGGCTTGTCGGTTGCCGGGTAACACTCTGCGCTAGATACCGTGAATGGAGTTCGACTTGTGGTGCAGGTTATCGAACGTGCGGTAGGACAAGTCATCGATTCGATGCACGCGAACATTGGTGAACAATTCACTATAGACGACATGGCGCGGACCGCGAACTACAGCAAGTTTCACTTCTCGCGGGCGTTCCAGCGGGTGACCGGGGTGTCGCCGGGGCGATTCCTGGCGGCTATCCGGTTGCAGGAGGCGAAACGCCTCCTGGTGGCGACTTCACTGACCGTGACCGATATCAGCCATCGGGTCGGCTACACCAGCGTGGGCACTTTCAGCTCGCGCTTCCGGAGCAGTGTCGGGGTGTCACCGACGACCTTCCGGCAATCCGGCGGTTTCACCCGGCACATCCCGATGGCCCGACGCGCCGTGGACGCGCGGACGGCCGTCGTGCAGGGTGAGATCTCGGCCCCGGCCGGGCCGCCCGGCCTGCTGTTCATCGGCCTGTTCCAGGACGGGATCCCGCAGGGGGCGCCGATCCGGTGCACCGTGCTGCGCCGCCCGGGGTCCTACCTGCTCAGCTGCGTGCCGCCCGGCACGTGGCACCTGCTGGCCCAGTCCGTCGCGCTGGGGCGCGAGTCGATGCTGGGGGACGGCCCGTTCGCGCACGACCTGGCGCTGTCGGTGGCGTCGCACGGCCCGGTCACCATCCGGCCCGGCCGGCCGGTCGAGCGCGCGGACCTCACCCTCCGCCCGATCTGCAACCTCGACCCGCCGGTCCTGCTGGCGCTGCTGGACGTCCGCACGCACGCCCTGGGCGTGAGCGCCAACGCGAGTGCCTGACCGGGTGGGCGCGAGACGCGACAAGGGGTTGTCCTCCGGAGACGGGAGGGCAACCCCTTGTCACGTCGCGCCGCCGCCCGGTCAGCCGACGGGGTGCGCGGTCACCCGCAGGCCGCCGCGGATCCGCAGTGACAGCATCGGCTCGGGCACCACGTCGCGGCCGGGCACGGACCGCAGGTCCAGCTCGCGCGTGATCATCGCGAGGGTGAACACCGCCTCCATGATCCCGAGGTGGTTGCCCACGCAGAACCGCGGCCCGGCCCCGAACGGCAGGTAGGCGTAGCGCGGCCGGCCGGTCGCGGCGGCGGGGTCGAACCGGTCCGGGTCGAAGCGGTCCGGCCGGTCCCAGAACCCCGGGTGCCGGTGCAGGGTGTACGGGCAGATCAGCACGTCCGCGCCGGCCGGCACGAACCAGTCGCCCACGTGGTCGTCGGCCTGCGCCGCGCGGGGCAGGATCCAGACCGGCGGGAACAGCCGCACCACCTCGTCCACCACCATCGCGGTGTAGCGCAACGCGCGCAGGTCCTCGTAGACCGGCGTGCGGTCGCCGAGCACGGCCCGCGCCTCGGCGCGGACCCGCTCCTTCACCTCGGGGTGCCGGTCGAGCAGGTGGAACGCCCAGCCCAGCGTGCTGGCCGTCGTCTCGTGCCCGGCCAGCATCAACGTCACCAGCTCGTCGTGCAGCCGCCGGTCGCCGACCGCCTCGTCGCGCTCCTCGGCCACCGACGCGAGCACCCGGGACAGCACGTCGTCGCCGTCATGGCCGCCGTGCTCGACCCGCCGGGCCGCGAGCTCCGCCACGACCCGGCGCAGCTCCCGGCGCGCCTTGCGGAAGCGGAGCTGGTGGGGCAGCGGCACCCACATCGGCACCGCGCTCATCGTCACCATCTCGAACATCGCCTGGTCCTGCACGGCCTCGAACGAGTGGCCGATGTGCTCGAACCGGGAGAGGTCCTCCGACAGCAGGGTCCGCCCCAGCACGTCGAGGGTCAGGCCGGTCACCTCCTCGGTGAGGTTGACCGGTGGCCCGCCGATCCCGGCGCGCAGCCGGTCGACCAGCCGGCCCGCCGACTCGGCCACCGCGCCCGCCTGCCGCGCGATCCGCTTGTGCTGGAACGCCGGCTGGGTGGCCCGGCGCTGCTTGCGCCACAGCTCGCCCTCGCTGGTGAGCAGCCCGTCGCCGATCGCGCGGCGGGCGTGCACCAGGCCGATACCCTTGTGGTAGTTGGCCGCGTTGTCGGCGAGCACGTGCTTGGCGTGCTCGGGGTTGTTGAAGAAGTACAGCGTCTTGGGCCCGATGGCCATCCGGACCGCGTCGCCGTACTCCCGCGCCGCCGACGTCATCAACGTCAACCGGTCGCCGGCGAGCTGCTTGAGCAGGCCGAAGGTGGCACTGCGCGGGGGCCCCGGCGGCGTCCGCCGGAGGTAGGTCGCGCTGCGGGTCATGTCCGCACGACCTCGCTGCCCGTGGGCACACCGTTGCGCGACGGGTCCACAGTGGACACCTCGGGCTCGGGCTCCTCGGCGGCCCGCGCCTTCTGCTGCTCCTCGCGTTCGAGCCGCGCGCGTTCCACGATGTGCAGCGCCCACAGGAACCCGCCGCGGATCAGGCACACGATCGCCGTGGCGAAGAAGATGCCGTACGGGATGCTCATGCCCATCAGCACGCCGTACACCGCCGCCACGCCACCGCCGAACGCGATCTGCGACACCGGGCGCGACGGGCTCGTGCCCGGGTCGGTCACCATGTAGTTGGTGAACAGCACGAACGCGACACCGGTCATCATGCCCAGCCCGGCCGGGATCGACACGTCCAGCAGGATCCCGCGGATCACCGCCTGCAGCGCGAACCCGACCAGCCACGCCATGATCAGCCACAGCCGGCCGGTCAGCATCCCGTTGAGCATGGTGCCCGCGGCCACGATGATCACCGGGATCAGCCAGTCGACGAACGTGCCGACGTGCTCGGTGAAGTGGTACGGCGGCGCGATGGACGCCCACGGGAACACCAGCAGGATGATCGTGATGCCGAAGTTCGACGGGTTCATGAAGTGCCGCAACCGGCCGCGCACCGGGGCGCGCAGCACCCACTTCGCGCCCACCGCCACGGTGACGCCGAAGATCATCGCCCACACGTTGTCGTTGACGTAGATCAGCATGTTCATCGCGAGGCTGGTGATGTGCGCCGGGTACAGGAACTCCATCACGCCGCGGAAGCCGTTGCCCGCGAACCGGGGCGGCCGGCCCTCCTGCCGCGCGGCGACCACCTCCAGGAAGATCTCCACGGTGTACCCGGTGGCCAGCGCGATGAACGGCCACAGCCACGGCTGCTCGAACCCCAGGACCGTGTAGCCCAGGATGTTGAAGACGGTGATGGAGATCGCGAACCGGCGCAGCGCGGTGACCACCTTGGGGTCGTGGCGCGGCGGGCTCGGTTTCGTCTCGGCCATGTCACTTCTCCTCGGCCTGGTCACCGAGCTGGAGGTCGTGCCAGCCCGCGGACAGTGTCTGCTCCTGCTCGTGCACGGTCCCGTCGCGGTCGCGCCACTTGACGTGCACGGCGACCGGCCCGGTGGCGTCGCCGAGTCCGAAGTGGACCTCGTGGCTGCGCTTGCCGGAGTGGCCGCTTCCGCCGTCGACCCGGTTGACCTGCTTGTGCCCGTCCGGCGTGGTCACGGTGACCTGCGCGCCGATCGCGGGCGAGCCGGGCTTGCCGCCGTTGCCCGGGTGGGTCAGCCGCAGGCCCAGGAAGCCGCGGTCGGACTCGCCGGTGTTGTGGTAGAAGACCGGGTCCGCCCACTGCCGGGAGACCGCCATGTCGAGCTTGCCGTCGCCGTCCACGTCACCGGTCGCGATGCCGCGGGTGGGCACCGGGACGTCCAGCCCCAGCGACGGCGCGAGGTCGGTGTAGCGCTGTTCGCCGGGGTTCTTGACGAACAGGTGGAACCGCTGGCTGCCGGACACGTCGTCACCGGCGGTCATGTGCGGCCACCACAGCGGGTTCGACAGCAGGGAGTCGTTGGCGGTGGCCAGTTCCTGCAACTGGGGCCAGCGGTTGACCTCGCCCTTGACGAACCCGGTGGCCTGCGCGACCTCCAGCCCGCCGCTGTTGTCGAAGTCGGCGAGCTTCACGTCCCAGCCCCACCCCGACCAGGCCAGGTGCAGCGGCGCGCTCTCGTCCTCCCAGGGCGCGACGCCGCGGTCCAGCTCCTCCTTGACCGCCTTGGTGTCGCCGGAGGTGCTCAGCCACGCGAAGTGGCTCTCCTCGATGCCGAACGAGGTGGTGATGTTGCTGACGAACATGTCGTAGACGCCGTCGCCGTTGAGGTCGCCGAAGTCCACCCCCATGCCCTTGAACGAGTCCTTGCCGACGTTCTTGGACTTCGGCTCGGTCGCCCCGCGCACGCCCTCGACCAGCGCGAACTCGAACCGGCCGGGCGTGGACAGGTTGTGCAGCATCCGGTCCGGGCCGAAGTCGTGCGCCAGGTACAGCTCCGGCAGCAGGTCGCCGTCGACGTCGTTGGAGCTCGACGCCAGCGCCCAGCCCTTCGACGCGTCCTGCGGGATGGCCTTGTCGTCGCGCTCGAAGCTCGCCGACGGGGTGGGCCCCGAGGTGCCGCCGGTCCACCGGAACAGGTAGTCCTCGCCGCCGTTGAACGCCATCGACATCGAGTGGTTCATCTCCACGCCACCGCTCTTGGACGGGTCCAGGACCGGGCCGTGCGGGAAGTAGTTGCCGATGTAGAGGTCGTCGTGGCCGTCGCCGTCGAAGTCCGCGACGGTGGCCGAGTTGGTGTTCCACTCCGGACCGGAGTACCGGCCGCCGCTCGCGCCGGGCACCAGCTCGGTCGGGGTGTAGGACTCGGCGGTCAGACCCTCGGCGCGGTCCTGGTCGCCGTTCGCGGCCAGGTGCAGGATCGGCGTGCGGCCCCACAGGTAGACCAGCAGGTCCATCCGGCCGTCCTCGTTGAAGTCGCCCGGCACGCAGCCCATCGGCGCCATCACGTCGTTGGTCGGCAGCGGGCCCGCACTGAGCGCGAAGGGCTCGTAGCGCGGCTGCTCGCCGGCCTCCGGCGCGGGGGTGACGATCACCTGGTCGATCCGGACGTCGACGAAGCAGAGGTCGTTGGACAGGCCGTCGCCGTCGAGGTCGTTGAGCGCGATGGCCGAGCCGACCGACGAGATCCACGCGTCGATGTGCCGGTAGTCCTGGTTGACCCTGCGCATGGACTGCTGGGTGTAGCCGCCGGGCAGTGCGATCGACTCGGCCGCGAACCCGAAGTGCGCGGCCAGGTCGCGCTTCTCGGCGGCCGAGGAGGTGGGCAGCCGGGCCACCGCGAAGGTGGCGGCGACCAGCACCAGCGCGATGATCCCGGGCAGCTGTTTGCGCAGCCAACCTGCCGTGGTGCTCACCTGCCGACTCCTTCCTGGTGGACGAACTGCCGGGCGATCCGCTGCCGCCAGGTCTCGAACGCGGGCACCGCGCCGTCCACGACGGGCGGTTCGGGGCGCACGTCCTGGGTCACCCGGGCCGCCTTCTCCGGCGTGGTGCCGCAGAACACCTGCGTCGCCACGGCCGTGTGCGGCACCAGCAGGCCCGCCTTGACCCGTGCCTCGGCGGCGAACGCGCTCGCCTGGGCGACCATGGGGGAGTGCCGCCCGGCGCGGTGCCGGAACAGCACGAGCTCGTCCTCGGACTCCCCGCCCGCGTAGGTGGCGGCCAGGCCCGCGCCCGCGTACAGGTCCTCCTGGCGGTCCTCGGGGAACCTGTCGATCAGGTCCGCGACGTGCGGGGCGTCCGTGCCGCCGACGAACCACAGCGCGCGGCCGATGCCCTGGTCCAGCGCGCGGTTGGCGTACGAGCGCGGACCGGCGGCCGGCCACGGGAAGCGCGGGTCGACGTACTGCCGGTGCACGTACTGCTCGGTCTTGAAGTACGCCTGGTGGAAGCCGTAGCCGTCGAGCACCAGCCAGCGCAGCAGCGGGTCGGTCCGCGCCTCGGCGGGCCAGCGGAAGCGGGGCAGCCGGGCCATGCCCCAGCCGATCCCCACGTACACCATGTAGACGTGGTCGGCGGCGCGGCCCTTCAGGAACTCCTCGACGTGCCGACCGCTGCCGAACGGCAGCCCGTCGAGCACCGCGAAGCCCATGCCGGCGCCTTCGTAGGCGAATCCCCGGAACTGCGCCGGGATCGTTTCGAGCCGGTCCTCGGCGTCCCGCGGGTGACGCGCCTCGACGGCGTGCGCGTACCCGGCCAGGAACGTCCGGCCGACGGTCTCCAGTAGTTCCCTGGACGTCTCGTCCTTCACCCGGAACCCGCGTTTGGCCAGCGAGGTCTCGGCGATGTCGGGAGTCAATACTCGGCGCCGCAAGGCGCGCAGTGCACTCACCTTGGTCCCTCCAAATGTCCGGAAACCGGTGACCGGACAACTGATGGGAAAATCGTCGCAGCGGACCGGGCGGAGGGTCTACTCCTGGTGTGCGCTCCGGTTACGCGCGAATGCGCATCAGGAGAGCACGTTTCGCCGGGTGGCCGCGAAATGCGCACGAATCCCGCCGCGCCAGCGTTCGTAGGCCGGCACCGGGCCGTTGTCCGCCGGCTCGACGGCGGTCGCGTCGACCAGTTCCGCGGCGGCTTCCGGAGTGGTGCCGGTGAACACGTCGAGCGCGATCGTGCTGTGTTCCGGCACGAATCCCGAATGAATACGGGCCTGCGCGGCGAAGACCGCGCCCACGGCGAGTTCGGCGCGGTGCGCACCGGCCGCGCCGGGCAGGGTGCCGAGCTCGTCGGGCGTACCGCCGCCGGCGAACGTGGCGGCCAGGCCGACACCGCTCCACAGGTCGGCGTGCCGGGCCGGGTCGAACCGCCGCACGGCCGCGGTGACCTCCTCGCACCGCGCGCCGTGGATGAACCACAGCGCCCGCCCGATGCCCTGGTCGACCGCGCGGGGGAAGTAGTCGGCGTTGCCCTGCCACGGGTACGGCGCGGGCACGCGCTGCCGGTCCACCCACGTGCGGGTGTGGAAGTAGGCCAGGTCGAACCCGTAGCCGTCGACCGCCAGCCAGCTCACGGTCGGGTGGTACGGCGACCCGGACAGGTCCGGCATCACCTTGCGCCACAGGCCGCGCGGCAGGCGCGCCATCGCGAACCCGATCCCGATGTAGGCCACGAACAGGTGGTCCGCGCCGTCGCCGCGCAGCAGGTCGCGCACCCGCGTGCCGCGCCCCATCACGTCACGGATGGTGAACGCCATGACCGCGCCCTCGTGGGCGAAACCACGCAGACCGGGCTCCACGAACGCCAGCCGGCGCGCCACCTCCCACCCGTCGCGCGAGTCGATGCCCCACTCGAACCCGCAGACGACCGACTGCGGGATGGCTTCCAGTCGCGCGGCGTACTCCGAGGACGCGCCGGGGAAGCCGCGCGCGCGGAACGCCACCTCCTCCAACGACGGGGCGAGCGCCAGTCGGCGCAGCGAGCCCAGCGTGGTCGACATGTGAAGAGCACCCCCAGGGGGTTCGGGCTCCGCGGGGTCAGCCCACCCACGGGGCGATCGGGTACCACGGGAGGACGCCCCGGCCGGCCAGCAGCCGGACGTCCCAGTACAGGAAGGTGAAGACGCCGGCGGCGATCAGCGTCGCGGCGGTGATCGCCGCCGTGCGGGACGGCTTCGCGGTCAGCCACCGCCGCAGCGGGCCGCCGGCGAGCGTGCCGAGCAGCAGGAACAGCACGGCCATCACGGCGATGTTGCCCACCGACTGCAGGACGAACGCCGCCGCGCCGTACAGCGGGTTCCCGCTCTCCGCCGCGTCCCGGAACAGCTGCCGGAACAGCGGGAACGGCCGGCCGACCAGGAAGCCGCCGATCAGCACGCCGAGGAAGACCGTCCGCGCGGCCGGGCGGCGGCGGAACGGGTCCGGCACCAGGCCGAGCGCGGCGAGCCCGAGGTAGAGCATGGCCAGCCCGATGACGCCGAACACGACCAGTGACTGGACCGCGCGCCCGTTGAGGGTGCCGGCCTGTGCCTGGGCGGTGTCGAACTGCGGCATCCGGGTGCCGATCACGCCGACCAGCGCCCCGTAGACCGCGGCGACCGGGACCATCCCGGCGGCCAGCAGTCCCAGCGGTGCGAGCGAGGCGCGCAGCCTGGCCCAGCGGCCGCCGGTCGTGCCGAGCATGGGCGCGACCGCGCCGAACGCCGCGATGTTGCACGCGGTGAACGTGCCCGCGAGCCCGCTGACGAACGCGAACACGACACCCGCGGCGACACCGGAGATCGGGGTCGCCTTGGCGTCGTGGCCGAGCAGCGTGTCGGCGACGTTGTCGCCGATGGTCGAGTCCACGAACGCGGCCGACCACGCGACCGTGAGCAGGAAACCGGTCAGCGCGGCGAGCGCGACGACCAGCCACCGGCGGCGCGGCAGTACCTCCGGCGGACTCTCCCGGACTGCGGTCCCGATACCCGCCATCTGCTCCTCCTCGGATTTCGGCGGACGCCTGGGCGTGCTGCCTGCCGGTCGGATTTGACTGTGCTCCCAGCATCCGCCCGGGTCCGCCGGGAAATCTTCTCCGAGGATGCGCACCCACTGCTCCGGGTGGCGCACGGCGGTGGTCGGCGGAGCTGCCGGCCGGCCACCGGTCAAGGAAAATCACGCTGTTATGGAAAGCTCCAGGTCAGAGGGCATAATCGGAGTAGCAAACCGGTCCACCGCTCCGGCACGATAGTGGGGCACGCATTCTTCGATGTGCCGTGCCGAATATCGCCGGTATGGCGTTCCCGTCGAGGTCCGAATTCGAGTCGCGGAGACGGTGAAAGCATGGGCAGTGAACGGATCGCGATTGTCGGCATCGGGCTGCGCTACCCCGACGCCGGTTCTGCCGGAGAACTGTGGGAAAGCGTGCTGGCGGGCCGCCGGGCCTTCCGGCGGTTGCCGGACGAGCGGATGAACCACGCCGACTACTTCTCCCCCGACCCGGCCGCGCCGGACCGCTTCTACGCGGCGAAGGCGGCGGTGCTGCGGGACTTCGAGTTCGACCGGGTCCGCTACCGGGTCGCCGGCAGCACCTACCGGTCGACCGACCTGACGCACTGGCTGGCGCTGGACGTCGCGGCGCACGCCCTGGCCGACGCGGGCTTCCCGGAGGGCGAGGGCCTGCCCCGCCGCACCACCGGCGTCGTCCTGGGCAACAGCCTGACCGGCGAGTTCTCCCGGGCCAACGTGCTGCGGCTGCGCTGGCCGTACGTGCGCCGCACGGTGGCCGCCGCGCTGACCGCCAAGGGCTGGCCGGAGGACGAGACCGCCGGGTTCCTGCACGACCTGGAGGTGCAGTACAAAGCGCCGTTCCCGGCCATCGACGAGGATTCGCTCGCGGGCGGGCTGTCGAACACGATCGCCGGCCGGATCTGCAACTACTTCGACCTCGGCGGCGGCGGGTACACCGTGGACGGCGCGTGCTCGTCGTCGCTGCTGTCCGTCGCGACCGCCGCGAAGTCCCTGGCCGACGGCGAACTGGACGTCGCGGTCGCCGGCGGCGTGGACCTGTCCATCGACCCGTTCGAGGTCATCGGCTTCGCCAAGACCGGCGCGCTGTCCACCGGCGAGATGAAGGTCTACGACCGCGACTCCAACGGCTTCTGGCCCGGCGAGGGCGCGGGCGCGCTGGTGCTGATGCGCGCCGGGGACGCCGCCGAGCGCGGTCTCGACGCCTACGCCACCATCGCCGGCTGGGGCGTGTCCTCGGACGGCAAGGGCGGCATCACCCGGCCCGAGGCGAGCGGCCACCGGCTGGCCATCACCCGCGCCTACGCGCGGGCCGGCTACGGCGTGGAGTCCGTCTCGTACTTCGAGGGCCACGGCACCGGCACGGCGCTGGGCGACGCCACCGAGATCGAGGCGCTGTCCTCGGCCCGCCGCGAGGCCGACCCGGCCGCCCGGCCGGCGGCGCTGAGCAGCGTCAAGGGCAACTTCGGGCACACCAAGGCGGCGGCGGGGGTCGCCGGGCTGATCAAGGCGGCCCTCGCCGTGCACCACCAGGTCATCCCGCCGGGCACCGGCCACCACGACCCGCACCCGAGCCTGACCGCCGACGACGCGGTGCTGCACGTGCCGCGCGACGCGCAGCTGTGGCCCGCCGACCGGCCGGTGCGCGCCGGCGTCTCGGCGATGGGGTTCGGCGGCATCAACACCCACATCACGCTGGAGCAGGCCGCCGGCACGGCCCGCCGCACGGAGCTCGGCGACCGGACCCGCGCGCTGGTGACCGGCCGCCAGGACGCCGAGCTGCTGCTGTTCGACGGCGCGGACGTCGCCGAGGTGCGCGCCCGGCTGGCCGAGGTCGCCGCGCTGGTGCCCAAGCTGGCCTTCGCCGAGCTGGCCGACCTGGCGGGCGTGCTGGCGGGCCGGCTGACCGGCGGCCGGGTGCGGGCGGCGGTCGTCGCCCGGAACCCGGAGGAGGCCGCGCGCCGGCTCACCCGGCTGCTCGACGGCGCCGGGCCGGTGACCGACCCGGCGGACGGGATCTTCCTGGCCGACCGCGCCGAGCCGCCGCGCATCGCGTTCCTGTTCCCGGGACAGGGTTCCGGGCGCGGCGCGGTCGGCGCGATCCGGCGCCGGTTCGCCGCCGCCGAGGCGGTCTTCGCCGGGTCGGGCCTGCCGACCGGCGGCGACCAGGTGGCCACCGAGGTCGCCCAGCCCCGGATCGTCGCGGGCGCGCTGGCCGGGCTGGAGGTGTTGCGGGAGCTGGGGATCGAGGCCGGCACCGCCGTGGGCCACAGCCTGGGCGAGCTGACCGCCGTGCACTGGGCCGGCGCGCTGGGCGCGGACCGGGTGCTGGAGCTGGCCGCCGAACGGGGCCGGGTGATGGCCTCGGCGAGCCGGGGCGGCGGCGCGATGGCGGGCCTGGCGACCGGGCCGGAGCGCGCGCTGGAGCTGGCCGGGGACGAGGACGTGGTGATCGCCGGCTACAACGGCCCGGCGCAGACCGTGCTGTCCGGACCGGCCGAGGCCGTCGACCGGGTGTGCGCCGCAGCGAAGGCCGCCGGCGTGCACGCCACCCGGATCACCGTCTCGCACGCGTTCCACTCGGCACTGGTCGAGCCCGCCGCCGCGGCGATGGGCGAGCGGCTGGCGGACTACGACTTCGACCGGCCGACCCGGCCGGTGCACTCCACCGTCACCGGGGACCTGCTCGACCCCGGCACCGACCTGCGCCGGCTGCTGCGCGACCAGGTGCTGGAGCCGGTCCGGTTCCACGCCGCCGCGGCCAGGGCGGCGGCGGACGCCGACCTGCTGCTGGAGGTCGGGCCCGGCCGGGTGCTGACCGGGCTGGTGGCCGACATCGCGCCGGGCACGCCCGCCGTCGCGCTGGACACCGACCACGCCTCGCTGGCCCCGCTGCTGACCGCGGTCGGCGCCGCGTTCGCGCTCGGCGCGCCGGTCCGGGTATCGACCCTGTTCGCCGGCCGGGGGCTGCGCGACCTACCGCTGGACGGCGCGATGACCTTCCTGGCCAGCCCGTGCGAGACCGCGCCCGCGCTGGACGTGGCCCTGGTCGCCGACGCGCCGGCCGCCGCCGACGCCGTGACCACGTCGGAGGGCGAGTCCACCCTGGACCTGCTGCGCCGGCTGGCCGCCGAGCGGGCCGAGCTGCCGCTGGACGCGATCGGCCCGGACACCCACCCGCTGGACGACCTGCACCTGAGCTCGATCACGGTGGGCCAGCTGGTCAACGGGGTGACCAGCAGCCTGGGCCGGCCCGCGCTGACCGCCACGCCGAACTTCGCCACCGTGCGGCTGGGCGAGCTGGCCGGGCTGATCGACGAGCTGGCGTCCACCGCGCACGAACAGGAGCGGCCGGGCGAGGTGCCCGGTGTCGCGCCCTGGGTGCGGCCGTTCGCGGTGACGCACGTGCCGCGCCCGCGTCCCGACGCGGAGCCGGCCGGGCCGGGGGAGTGGACCGTGTTCGCACGGCCCGACCACCCGCTGACCGCTCCGCTGCGGGCCGCGCTGCCCGGTGACGGGGTCCTGCTGCTGCCCGAGGAGGGCGACCCGGGCCTGTTCCTGGCCGCCGCACGGGCGGTGCTGGCCGCGCCGCACGGGACCCGGTTCGTGGTCGTGCAGGGGCGGTTGGGCGCGTCCGGGCTGGCCCGGACACTGCACTTGGAGGCCCCGCACGTGCCGGTGACGGTGGTCGACGGCGAACCGGGCGTCGAGGACGTCGTCGCCGAGGTCGCCGCCACCACCGGGTTCACCCAGGTCCGCTACGCCGGCGGCGTCCGCACCGTCCCGGTCCTGCGCGCCGTGACCGGCCAGGCGTCGGGCACCGCGCTGGACGCCGAGGACGTGCTGCTGGTGACCGGCGGCGGCAAGGGCATCACGGCGGAGTGCGCGCTGGTCGTGGCGCAGGACTCGGGCGCGGCACTGGCGCTGCTCGGCCGCGCCGACCCCGCCGACGACGCCGAGCTGTCGGCGAACCTGGAGCGGATGACCGCCGCCGGCATCCGGTTCCGCTACGAGCGCGCCGACGTGACCTCGCCGGAGCGGATCGCCGAGGCGGTGGCCCGGTTCCGCGAGGAGCTGGGCGAGATCACCGCCGTGCTGCACGGCGCGGGCCGCAACGAGCCGCGCGCGCTGACCGGCCTGACCGACGACGAGTTCACCGCGACCCTGGCGCCCAAGGTCGAGGGCCTGCGGACGGTGCTCGCCGCGGTCGACCCGGACCGGATCAAGCTGCTGGTCACGTTCGGCAGCATCATCGGCCGCGCCGGGCTGCGCGGCGAGGCTCACTACGCCACCGCGAACGACTGGATGAGCGAGCTGACCGTCGAGTTCGGCCGCGAGCACCCGAGTGCGCGCGTGCTGGCCCTGGAGTGGTCGGTGTGGTCCGGCGCGGGCATGGGCGAACGGCTCGGCGTGGTCGAGGCGCTGGTGCGCGACGGCATCACGCCGATCTCCACCGACGAGGGCGTGGCCGTGCTGCGCGAGGTGCTCGCCGACCCGGGGCTGGGCCCGGTGCTGGTGGTCGGCGGCCGGGCGGCCGGTCTGCCCACGCTGGAGTTCGACCGCCCGGACCTGCCGCTGACCCGGTTCGCCGACCGCGTGCTGGTGCACTACCCGGCGGTGGAGCTGGTCACCGAGGCCGACCTGTCGGCGGGCGGCGACCCGTACCTGGCCGACCACCGGCTGGCCGGCGACCTGCTGTTCCCGGCGGTGCTCGGGATGGAGGCGATGGCCCAGGTGGCGTGCGCGCTCACCGGGAACGCCGCGCCGCCGGTGCTGGAGGACCTGGAGTTCCCCCGGCCGATCGTCGTCCGGCCGGACGGCGCGCTGACCGTGCGGATCGCCGCGCAGGTCCGTGCGCCGGGCGTGGTCGACGTGGTGATCCGGGCCGAGGACACCGGCTTCGGCGCGGACCACTTCCGCGCCCGGCTGGTGTTCCCGCGCCCCGAGCTGACCGGGGCACCGCTGGAGGACCCCGGCCTGCCGCCGGTGCCGGTGGACCCGGTCGGCGAGCTGTACGGCGGCGTCCTGTTCCAGGGCAAGAGGTTCCAGCGGTTGCTGGGCTACCGCCGGGCGTCCGCGCGGCACGCCGTCGCGGAGGTCGCGGCCACGCCCGTGTCGTCCTGGTTCGCGCCGTACCTGCCGCAGGACCGGGTGCTCGCCGACCCCGGCACGCGGGACGTGATGATGCACGCGATCCAGTGCTGCGTCCCGGACGCGACCCTGCTGCCGCAGCGGGTGGCGCGGCTGATTCTGGCCGACCCGGCCGACCGGTCCGCCGAGTACGTCGTGCTGGACGCCCGCGAACGGTCCCAGGAGGGCGACAGCTACACCTACGACGTCGACGTCCGCGACCCGTCCGGGAAGCTGGTCGAGCGCTGGGAGGGGCTGGTGCTGCGGGCGGTTCACAAGCGCGACGGCGCGGGGCCGTGGACGCCGACCATGCTCGGCCCGTACCTGGAGCGCTCGCTGGAACGCGTGCTCGACGGCGCGGGCGCGGTCGTCGTGGAGCCCGACCACGCCGAGACCGACCTGGCCGACACCGCGCCGGACCGGCGGGCGCAGACCGCGCTGGCGCTGAGCCGGGCGCTCGACCGCCGGGTCGACGTGCGCTACCGGCCCGACGGCAAGCCCGAGGTCGACGGCGCGGCGGTGTCCGCGTCGCACGGCGCGGGGCTGACCCTGGCGGTGGCGGGCACGGGCCGGCTGGGCTGCGACGTCGAGTCCGCCGCGCCGCGCACCGACGCGGACTGGGCCGGGCTGCTCGGCGCGGACCTGCTGCCCGTGCGGGACCTGCTGCGCACCGAGGCCGACGAATCGCCGGACGTGACGGGCACCCGGCTGTGGGGCGCGCTGGAGTGCCTGCGCAAGACCGGGTCCACCAGCCGGGCGCTCACCGTCGACCGGGTGCACCCGGACGGCTGGGCCGTGCTGTCGGCGGGTGACGCGAAGGTCGCCACCTGGGCCACCACCGTGACCGGACGCCCCGACCCCGTGGTGTTCGCGGTGCTCGTCGGAAAGGAGGACTGACCATGCCGGAGTACTACGAGATCCGCCACACCGTCGGATTCGAAGAGACCAACCTGGTCGGGAACGTCTACTACGTGAACTACCTGCGGTGGCAGGGCCGCTGCCGGGAGCTGTTCCTGCGGGACAAGGCACCCGGTGTGCTGGAGGAGGTGCGCGAGGACCTCAAGCTGTTCACGCTCAAGGTGGACTGCGAGTTCTTCGCCGAGATCACCGCGTTCGACGAGCTGTCGGTGCGGATGCGGCTGGACGAGATGACCCAGACGCAGATCCAGTTCAGCTTCGACTACGTCAAGCTCAACGACGGCCCGGAAGTCCTGGTGGCGCGCGGGAAGCAGCGCGTGGCGTGCATGCGCGGCCCCAACACCGACACGATCCCCTCGCGGGTGCCGGAGGAGTTGCGGCTGGCGCTGGTGCCCTACACCGAGACGCCGGAGCTGGCGCGGGCCGGGCTGGGGTGATGACCGTGTACGACTCGGCCCTCACGATGGAGGAGACCACGCTGCGGGACGCCATGTCCCGGTTCGCGACCGGCGTCTCCGTGGTCACGGTCGGCGGCGAGCACACGCACGGCATGACGGCGAACGCGTTCACGTGCGTGTCGCTCGACCCGCCGCTGGTGCTGTGCTGCGTGGCGCGCAAGGCGACCATGCACGCGGCGATCGAGGGCGCCAGGCGGTTCGCGGTCTCGGTGATGGGCGGCGACCAGGAGCGGACCGCGCGGTACTTCGCGGACAAGCGCCGCCCGCGCGGCCGGGCCCAGTTCGACGTGGTCGACTGGCAGCCCGGCCCGCACACCGGGGCGCCGCTGCTCTCCGGTGCGCTGGCCTGGCTGGAGTGCGAGGTGGCGCAGTGGCACGAGGGTGGCGACCACACGATCTTCCTCGGCCGGGTGCTCGGCTGCCGGCGCGGGCCGGACTCGCCGGCGTTGCTGTTCTACGGTAGCGACTTCCACCAGATCCGATGAGGGGAAAGCGATGTTGGTGACGGTCACCGGGGGCAGCGGTTTCGTCGGCGCGCACACGGTCGCCGAACTGGTCCGCGCCGGGCACCGGGTGCGGGTCCTGGCCCGCAGTGAGTCCACAGTGGACAGCGCACTGCGCCCGTTGGGGGTGCCCGCGGTGGAGGTGGTGGCCGGGGACGTCACCGACGAGCGGTCGGTCGAGCCGGCGGTGCGCGGCGCGGACGCCGTGGTGCACTGCGCCTCGGTGTACTCGTTCGACCGCCGGCGGCGGGAGGAGATGGTGCGCACCAACGTGCGCGGCACCGAGGTCGTCCTCGGTGCCGCGCTCCGCGCGGGCGTCGGCCGGGTGGTGCACGTGTCGAGCATCGCCGCGCTGTTCGGCCCCGGTGTCCGGGTGATCGGGGAGCAATCGCCGCTGGGCACCAGCCGTGAGCCCTACGCTGCGACGAAATCCGGGTCCGACGCGGTCGCCCGCCGGCACCAGGAGCGCGGCGCGCCGGTGGTGATCAGCTACCCGCCGGCCCTGCTCGGCCCGCACGACCCGAAGATCGGCGACCAGACGTCCCGGCTGCGCGACCTGGTGCGTGGCCTGATGCCGATGTGGCCGGCCGGCGGTCTCCAGCTCGGCGACGTCCGCGACACGGCGGCGCTGCACGCCGCGCTGCTCGCACCGGACGTGACCGGCCGCCACTTCGGCCCCGGCCGCTACCTCACCACGGCCGAGTACGTGCGCGCGGTGCGTGCGGCGACCGGCCGCGCGCTGCCCGCCGTGTTCCTGCCCGCCGCGGCGATGCTGCCGGTGGGCCGGCTGGCCGACCTGGTGCAACCGTGGTGGCCCTGGCACATCCCGGCCGAGCACGGCGCGATCGCCACGGTCGGCGCGGCCACCCGCGTCGACCCGGCGGCGAGCACGCTGGGGCTCGCGCCCCGACCCTTCGCGAACACGGTGGCCGACACGGTGCGGTGGCTGGCGCAGACCGGTGTGGTGACGCCCCGGCAGGCGGGCGGCTGAGGATCAGGCCACTCCGGGGCAGGCCACTCCGGGGCAGGCCACTCCGGGTCAGGCCGATTCGGGTCAGGCCGATTCGGGGTCAGGCCACCTCGGCGAGGCGGGCGGCCGAGTCGGCCACCGACCGCCGGGCGGTCTCGGCCCGGTCGCCCGCGCTGACCATCATGCCGACCAGTTGCGACTCGAACACGCCGTCGGCGGTGAACGGCTCGATCAGGTACTCGCCCAGCTCCAGCGTGACCAGGCCGTGGGTGGCGATCCACATGTGGTGCGCCACCAGGTCCGGGTCGCCCGGCGCGAACCGGCCGGCCGCCATGCACCGGCCCGCGCAGCGGGCGACGTTGGCCAGCGTGTAGCGGCCGTGGTGGCGGTCCTCTTCGCTCAACGTGTACCCGGCCAGCGAGAGCCCGCCGAACATCACCGGGTACAGGTGGGTGTTGGCCAGCGCGTTGCCCCGGTACGCCCGCCCCAGCAGCGCCATGTCGGCCACCGGGTCGTCGGTCTGCCCGACCCCGGTCAGGAAGTCCTGCAACCGCGCGAAACCCTCGTGCACCATCTCCCGGACCAGGCCGCTCATCCCGCCGAAGTGGGTGTACACCGCCATCGTAGACGAGCCGGCCTCGGCGGCCAGCCGCCGGGTGGACAGCGCGGCCGGGCCTTCCTCGGCGAGGAGGCGCGCCGCGATGTCCACCAGGGCGGACCGGGCCTGCGGGGTCGCGCGGCGTGGGCTCACCGGCGCACCCCGGCGCGACCGGTGGCGGGCAACGCGGTCAGCGCCCGGCGCGCAGCGGCGACCGGGTGGGCGCGCGGCCGGGTCCGGCCGGGCCCCGGTAGGCCTGCGCGAGTTCCAGCCAGCGGCCGGCGACCGCGCCCTCGGCCCGGACGTCGAGGTCGGCGTGGTGCCGGCGGCGGGTCACCAGCAGGCAGAAGTCCTCCGCCGACCCGGTCACCCGCTGCGCGGCGTCCTCGGGACCGTGGTCCCAGCGCTGCCCGGACGGCGCGGTGATCTCGAACCGGAACTCGTCGGCGGGCGGTCGCTCGCCCCGCGCCAGGTAGCCGAAGTCCTTGGTGCGCACCGCGAAGCCGACCAGGAAGCCCAGCCGGTCGTCCCACTCGCGGGTCACGCCCAGCGCGTCGGCGACGTCCTGGCCGTGCCCGAACAGCTCCATCATCCCGGCGGCGGCCAGCACGGTCGGCGTAAGCGGGTTCACCAGCCACGGCACGACCGCGTCGGCGGGCACGGCGGCCAGCGCGCCGATCGCGGCGTCCTTCGTCGCCTGCCACCGCCGCAGCAGCTCGCCGGTGTCCAACGCGAGGTGCGGGGCCATCGAGGCGTCCACGTTGGCGTCGAAGTCGTCCGACAGGGTCGCCAGGACCGCCCGGAACTTGTCGCCCTCGGCGGCGGCCATGCCGGCCATGCCGAAGATCGACGTGAGGTGGGCGACCTGGTGCTTGACGGTCCACCCCGGCGCGGGGGTGGACAGCGACCACTGCTCGTGGTCGAGGGTGGCGACCATCCGGTCGAAGTCGTCGCCGGTGGCCCGGAGCGCCGTGATCACGTCCATGCGCACGTCCTCTGGTCGAGTTTGCCCGGATGCGTTCGGACCCGGCGGGACCGCACCGGCCACGCGGAGCCCGCAGGCGGTTGTCCAGTCCGACGATGCCCCAGCGGTGCGGCGAAGTCTTCTCACGGCGTGCTCAAGGGTGCGCACGATCAGCGCGGGGCCACCACCTCCCGCAGCGCGTCCTGCACCGCTTCGGCGACGCGCAGCAGGCGGGTGTCGCCGAACGGGTGCGCCTCCAGGCACACGCCGACCGGCAAGCCGGTGCGGGAGCGGCCCGCCGGCAGCGACAGCATCGGCAGCCCGGCGACCGTGCCGGGCCCGACGTTGCGGGTGACGGTCGGGAACACCGGCACCTGCTGTCCGTTGTGGGTGATCACCTCGTCCTCGCCGAGCAGCGGCGGCAGCACCGGCGCGGTCGGCCCCAGCACGACGTCGACCCGGGCGAACACCTCGGCGTAGGCGCGCCGCAACCGCCAGCGGGCGGCCCGCGCGTCCTCGTAGGCGTCGGCGGTGACGGGGGCCGAGGCCATCAGCCCGACCAGCGCGCGCACGTCGGGCGAGACGACCCGCTCGGGCCACCGCTCGACGGCCGAGCGCACCCGCCGGGCCAGCAGCCGGGGCGCTTCGAAGAACACCAGGTCGTTGCCCGCACCGGCGGCCACCTGCACGTCGTCGCCCAGGTCGACCTCGACCAGGTGCGCGCCGGCCTGTTCCAGCGTGGAGAGCACCTCGTCCACCGCTGCGGCGACCTCCGGGTCCAGGTGCCGGAAACGGCTGCGCG
Organism: Saccharothrix espanaensis DSM 44229; assembly: GCF_000328705.1. Taxonomy (NCBI): domain Bacteria; kingdom Bacillati; phylum Actinomycetota; class Actinomycetes; order Pseudonocardiales; family Pseudonocardiaceae; genus Saccharothrix; species Saccharothrix espanaensis. The sequence goes on from NC_019673.1 coordinate 4,301,653, forward strand.
GCAACCCGATGCGCAGGCCGGCGAGCGTGACCGGGGGAGCGTCCGGTTCTCCGGTGATCACCCGGTCGACGGTCCGCACGTCCCGCACCACGCGGGCGTGGACGCCGATGGTGTCGCGGCTGGTCGACAGGTTCACCACGCCGTCGCCGGGGTAGCGGCCGGTGGACGGGCGGAACCCGACCACGCCGCAGAACGAGGCGGGCACGGTGACCGAGCCGCCGGTGTCGGTGCCCAGCGCGAACGGCACCACGCCGAGCGCGACGCCGACCGCGCTCCCGCCGCTGGACCCACCGGCGCTGCGGTCCGGGTCGGCGGGGTTGCGCACCGGTCCGAAAGCCTTGTTGTTGCTGGTGATCCCGAACGCCAGTTCGTGCAGGTTGGTCTTGCCGACCACGACCGCCCCGGCGGCCCGCAACGCGCTGACCACGGTCGCGTCGACGGCCGCCGGGGAGTCGTCGAGCAGCGGGCTGCCGGCGGTGGTCGGGACTCCCCGGACGTCCACGTTGTCCTTGACCGAGAACGGGACCCCGGCCAGCGGGCCCTCGCCCGGCGAACCGTCACGCACGGGCCCGATCCAGTCGCCGTGCGCGGAGGCCCCGGCGCGGGCGACCGCTCCGGCCCGCCGGCGGTCGCGTTCGGCCGGGTCGAGGTCCGACCAGTCGGCCAAGGTCAGGGCGCTGGTCAGGGCGCTGTCGTCGGCCATGGCCGTCCTCTCCGGGGCGGGTAGTGGTCGAACCTAGGGTCGCCCGCGCCGGCGGTCGTTGTCCGTGCGTGCCGGTTGTTGTGCCGCGCGCGCACGGTTCGGGCCGGGGTCGGCGCGTGATCCGGTCAGGCGGGCAGGTCCTCGAACTCCACGACCTGCCGGACCTCCACCTCGACCGCGTCGAACAGGTCGGCGTACTGCGCGGCGTGGGCCACCGCCTCGGCCCGGTCCGCCGCGTTGATCAGCACGAACCCGCCGATGACCTCCTTGGCCTCGGTGAACGGGCCGTCCGTGGCGGAGACCGCCGCGCCGTGCTCCTTGCGGACCCGCGCGCCCTTCGCCGACGGGTGCACGCCCTCGGCGGTGATCAGGATTCCCCGGTTGATCCAGTCCTCGACGAGCCCGCCCATCCGCGCGACGAACTCCGGGGAGGGGTTCCACGCCTCGGAGGCGCTCTCGTCGAGCCGGTGCATCAGCAGAAACCGCATGTGTCGCTCCCTGGGTCGTCCTCGGTCGGTGCCGGGCCCGGTGGCCGGCCCCACCTCCACGTCGAACGGCCGCACGCTATTTCGACAGCGCGTCGCAGGCAATTCCGGGCAGGCGTGTCGGCGCTGGTCAGCCTCGCCTCGGCGGTGGTGGCGACCACACTCGCTTGCCGAACCGGACAACTCGGTTTACCGTTTAGACAACTCAGTTGACCAGTATGCGAGTCGAGGAGCCTGGTGCCCACCTACGTCGAAGCCCCCTTCCCCGACCACACCCCGGAAACCGCCCCGCCCGGTTCCCGCCGCGCGATGACGGCCACCGCCGACCGGCTGGGCTACCTGCCCGCGCCGGTCGCCCGGCTCGCCGCCTCACCGCACCTGCTCGACGGGTTCCTCAAGGTCAGCGGCTTGTTCGAGGCCGCCACCCTGGACAGCACGGCCCGCGAGGTCGTGATCCTGACCATCGCGACCCGCAACGGGTGCGAGGTGTGCGTGGCCATGCACACCGCGATCCTGACCGGCCTGGGCGCGCAACCCGGCCTGATCGAGGAGCTGCGGGAACAGCGGCCGCTGAGCGACGCCCGGCTCGAAGCCGTGCGGACGTTCACCTTGGCGGTCCTCGCCACCAGCGGGGCCGTGGACGACGACGCGCTGCGGGCGTTCCTGGCCCACGGCCACACCCCGCAGAACGCGCTGGAGGTCGTGCTGGGCATCGGCGCGTACACGATGTCCACCCTGGCCAACCGGCTCACCCGCGCGCCGCTGGACGAACCGCTCGCGCCGTTCGCCTGGCACCCGCACGTCGAGGCGCAGTCCTGCTCGTGAGCCGGGCTCACGCCGCCGCGGGGCGCGACAACTGGCTGAGGAACTCGTAGTTCGTGCGGGTCTTGCGCAGGCCCTCCAGCAGCATGTCGACGTCACGGCCGTCGAGCGCCCGCCGCAACGTCTGCGTGACGGCGAGCTCCTCGGGCGAGAGCAGCAGGTCGTCGCGCCGGGTGCCGGACTGCTCGACGTCCACGGCGGGGAACACCCGCTTGGCGGCGACCTTGCGGTCCAGCTTGAGCTCGGCGTTGCCGGTGGCCTTGTACTCCTCGAAGATCAGCGTGTCACCGGTGGAACCGGTCTCCACCAGGGCGGTGGCGAAGATGGTCAGCGACCCGCCGCCCTCGATGTTGCGGGCCGCGCCGAGGAACCGCTTGGGCGGCAGCAGGGCGCTGGAGTCGATGCCGCCGGACAGGGTCCGGCCGGAGGCGGGCGCGGCCAGGTTGTAGGCCCGGCCCAGCCGGGTCAGCGAGTCGAGCAGCACGACGACGTCACGGCCCTGCTCGACCAGCCGCTTCGCCCGCTCCACGGCCAGTTCGGCCAGCGCGATGTGGTCCGCGGGGGAGCGGTCGAACGTCGAGGCGACCACCTCGCCGGGCACGGTGCGGCGCAGGTCGGTGACCTCCTCGGGGCGCTCGCCGACGAGCACGACGATCAGGTGGCACTCGGGGTTGTTGCGGCTGATGCCCTGGGCGATCGAGCACAGCACGGAGGTCTTGCCCGCCTTGGGCGGCGCGACGATCAGCGCCCGCTGCCCCTTGCCGACCGGCATGAGCAGGTCCACGACCCGGGTGGTCAGCTCGTCGGGCCGGGTCTCCAGTCGCAGCCGCTCGGTGGGGTGCACCGGCACCAGGTCGGCGAACTCGGGGCGGTGCCGGGCCTTCCCGGCCTCCTGCCCGTTGACCCGGTCGACCTGGACCAGCTGCGGCCGCTGGTGGCGGCCGGTGCCGGGCCCGGTGGAGCCGGCCACCAGGTCGCCGCGGCGCAGGCCGAACCGGGTCGCGGTGGACGGGGGGACGAAGACGTCGTTCGGGCCGGGCAGGTAGCCCGACGTGCGGATGAAGGCGTTGGCGCCGACGACGTCGAGGACCCCGGTCACCGGGGTGTGCGTCGTGGTGGTGGTCTTGTCCCCGCGTTGCAGAGTGGCAGTCATGGTGGGTGTCCTTTCCGGACCGGAGCGCCCGGTGACCACGCGAAACGTGACGAAGGGCGAAAAGTGGAGAGGGGCGGAACTCCGAAGACCGGATCCGGACCCTGGGAGGAGAATCCCGGTGGGAGGCGTTGGCCAACATCCACATCAGGACAACCACACCATAGCGCGCTTCGGGAAGTCGCGCAATGTGACCCACGTCCCGTCGCACGCGGTGTCTTCTTGCCCTGTCGACATGGCGGTGACGCACTCGTCCGTCACGCCGGGGACTTTGCGCGACGGAGGCGCGAGGCAGCCGCGCGCGGCACCCACAACAGTCCACAATGGACTGAAGTGGGCGGAGCGCCGCCCGCGCCGGGCTGTCCGGGCGCGGGCGGCGTCGGGCTACATCCGTTGGCCCGGCGGCACGTTCGTGCGGTTGCCGCCGATCACGTCGTAGGTGCCGTTCGACGGTCCGATGTGCGTCTCGCCGACGGTGTTCAGGTTCGCGTCCTCGGTCAGGACCTCGGTGTTGCGGTTCGGGTAGTACTCGGCGTACGAGCTGGTGCCGTTCGGGTCGTGGTACCACTGGGTGCCCGAGTAGTCGCCGTGCACCACGGACTCGGTGATCTGGCCGTTGGGCCGGTTGGTGACCAGGGTGGTGGAGCCGTCCGCCGGGTTGTGGGTCATCGTCCACGGGTTGCCCTGAGCGTCGACGCCCTGCACCGGGTTGTGCCCGAGGCTGGTCTGCGGCGTGCCGCCCGGCGTGAACGTGTGGATGCCGTCCGGCGAGCCGACGTGGACGTTGGACCCGTGGGCGTTCGCGATGCCCTGGAACTGCGGCTGGCAGGACGTGCACATCGGCCGGGTGACGACGATCGGGTTGCCCGGCTGGCCGTTCCACGCCTGCAGCTCGGCGTGCGAGGCGTTGTACTGGCCGTTGACCCCGCCGTCGAAGTTGTGCGGCGAGAACGGCGTGTTCGAGTTGTTCATGATCGTCTGCGGCGGCACCGAGTCGAACCGGCCGGGCGGGGACGTCCAGCCGCTCTGGTACTGGTTGTAGCCGGTGAACGCGTTGGTCTTGTCGCCCGGGTAGTGCCCCTGGTTGTTCAGCGTCTGGCACGGCGTGGGCATCAGGCCGAGCGGGTCGGCCGCCGAGGTCGGGTTGCCCGCGTAGGCGCGGGTGTTGGCCGACGGCGCGAGGCCCAGCGGGTCGTGCGTCGCGTACCGGCCCACCAGCGGGTCGTAGTAGCGGTGCACGTTGTAGTACAGGCCGGTCTCGTCGTCGTGGTACTGGCCGGGGAACCGCAGCGGCGTCCCGGCCGGGTTGGGCGCGCCGCCCCACAGCGTGGTGTCCTGGTGCCAGTCCAGCGTGCCGTCCGGGGCGACCAGCTCGGTCGGCGTGCCGACCAGGTCGGTGACGATCGCCTGGAACCGCTGGTCGACCCACTGCGCGCCGGTTGTCGCGCGCAGGGTCTGGCCGACCGCGCGGTGGCCGCCGGGCTCCCAGTCCCACACCACGGCCGCCACGCCGTCGCGGACCTGCTCGGCCACCGTCGTGCCGTCCCAGGTGAAGTCGACCCGCTCGACCACCGAGCCGTCCGGGGCCAGCCGGTGCTTCCACACCCGGCGGCCCAGCGCGTCGTAGCCGTAGCGCCACCGGCCGCCGGGCGTGTCGGTCCACACCAGCCGGTCCTCGGCGTCCCAGCCGAACCGCCACGTGTCGACCCACCCGCCGGGCCGGGCCACCTCGCGCAGCACCATCCGGCCCTCGGCGTCGTAGCCGTACCGGACGTTGCCCGCGCGCAGCACCAGCGTGCCCCGGTACTCGCGCGGCCCGTGGCCGTCGGCTCCCCGGTGCGACTGGGCGTGCACCACGTTGCCCGCCGGGTCGTAGCCGTAGGACTCGGTGCCGTGCGCGCCGCGCACGGCGGTGACCCGGCCCGCCTGGTCGAGGTCGAACGCCCGCCCGCCGGTGAGCTGGTCGTCCACCGCGACCAGCCGGCCGTCCGGCCGGTAGTGGTAGGAACGCCGTTGCAGCGTCGACGGTCCCGCGAGCACGGTCTGCCCGCCGAGCCGGTCCGCCGCGTCCCACCGCTGCGCCAGCACCACGTCGCCGACCCGGCGTTCGACCTCGCGGCCGGCGGCGTCGTAGCCGAACCGGATGGTGCGCCCGGCGGTGTGCAGGGCGGTGACCCGGCCCGCCGGGTCGTGCTCCCACGCGCTGAGCGCCCCGGACGGCGTCCGGCGGCCGACCCGGCGACCCAGGGCGTCGTAGCGCGACGAGAGGACCCGCCCGCCCACCGCCTCCGCCAGCACGCGCCCGGCGGCGTCGTAGGAGATCGCCAGGTCGGCGTCGGACGTCGTGGCCCGCACGACCCGGCCGACGCCGTCGTAGGCGAGCCGGGCCGAGCCGTCGTCGTGGTTGCGGGCCACCACGCGGCCGCGCGCGTCCCGCGCGTACCGGACGGTCTGGCCGGCGGCGTTGGTGCGCGCGACGACCTGGCCCGCGGCGTCGTAGGCGTAGCGGACCAGCCGGCCGTCGAAGTCCTCCTCCGACAACAGGTTCCCGGCCGGGTCGTAGGTGTAGCGCCACACCCGGCCCTGCTCGTTGGTGACCGCCGTGGGCCGCAACTCGGTGTCGTAGGCGAACTCCAGCCGCGACCCGTCCGGCCGCACCTCGGCGACCGGCAGGTCGAACACGCCGATCTCCACCCGCGTCGCCGACCCCAGGGCGTCGCGCGACTCGCGCAGGTTGCCCTCGCCGTCGTGCCGCAGCACGACGTGCGTGCCGTCCGGGTCGACCCGGCCCGCCGGCCTGCCCTCCGGGGTCCAGGTGAACCGGGTCGCCGCGCCGAGCCGGTCCACGACCTGCGCCTTGCGGCCCAGCTCGTCGTAGGCGTAGCGGGTGGTCGCGCCGGACGGGTCGGTCGCCGACACGACCAGGCCCAGCAGGTTCACCTCGTAGGTGGTGGTCCCACCGGCCGCGTCGGTGACCGTGCGCAGGTTGCCCAGCTCGTCGTAGCCGTAGACCGTCCGGCCGCCCATCGGGTCGACCAAGGCGGTCAGCGCGCCGGCGGGGCTGTACTCGCGCCGCCACACCGCGCCGTCCGGGTCGACCGCGGACACCAAGCGGCCGAACTCGTTGTACTCGCCCAGCGACCGGGTGCCGTCCGGGTAGGTGACCGCGACCAGGTTGCCGCGCTCGTCGTACGCGTAGGAAGTCTTGCGGCCCAACGGGTCCGTGCGCGACAGCGGCTGGTGGTGCTCGTTCCACGCGAAAAGCGTCGCGTTGCCCAGCGGGTCGGTCTCGCGCACCACGCGGTAGCGCTCGTCCACGTGGTAGACGGTGGTGTGGCCCAAGGAGTTCGTCGCACGGGTGACGCCCGGCTCGTACTCCATCGAGTAGTTCAGGTAGCCACCGGCACCTTCGGCGCGCACGCAGCGGTTCGCCGAGTCGTAGGAGTAGCGGTACCACATGCCGTTGCGGTCCTCGCAGCGGACGATCCGCTCCTGGTCGTCGTACTCGAACGTCAGCGGCGTGCCGCTGGAGTTGACCACTTCGGTGAGCCGGCGCGCGGCGTCGTGGCGGAACTCCGCGAGCAGCACGTCGTCTTCCTCCTGACGTACCAACCAGAACGCGGTGATCAGGCCGTCGTCGCTGTCCACCCGCAGGCGGTAGCCGCCGGAGTGCACCACCTCCACGACGGTGCCGTGCGCGTCACGGCCGAACTCGATCCGCCGGCCGTTCGCGTCGGACACCGCGCTGAGCAGCCGTTCCCGGCCCGTGGTCGCGGCGAAGTGCAGGATCAGGTCCTGCTCGGCGACCAGCACCGCGTAGCCGCCGGCGGTGGTGCGGGTGAGCGGCCGGCGCGGACCGTTGTCCGGCAGGACCTCCTGACCCTCGGCCGGGTGCGGGTAGAGCAGCAGCGTGCCGTCCTCGGCGGCGAACGCCACGCCGGCGTCGTCCACCTCCAGCCGTTGGTCCAGGGTGGACGCCCAGGAGCGGCCGAACGACCGGCCCAGCCGGTAGTTCGACAGGTGGGTGCGGGACAGCACCAGCGGGAGCGTCGAGTCCAGGTGCACGTCGGTCTGCGGCAGGATCATCCAGCCGGTCGTGACGTCGATCGGGTCGCCGCAGGTCGGCCGGTTGTCGACCGGGTTGTCGTGCGCCCCCTTGGGGGTCGCGTCCTCCCGGATGCCCCGGTCGTTCCTCGGCGGACCGTCGGTGCGCGGCGGGGGAGGCGCGTCGGTGCGCGGCGGCGGGTCGGTCTTGGGCGGCGGTGGGGCGTCCGTCTTCGGCGGCGGAGTGTCGGCCTTCGGCGGTGGCGGCGGGGCGTCGGTCTTGGGCGGGCCGCCCGTGCCGGACGTGGACGTGGTGCCGCCGCCGTCGCCCTTCGGCGCTGGTGGCGGGTCGGTCCTCGGTGGCGGTGGGCCGTCGGCACCGGAGGTCGAGGTGGTGCCCCCGTCACCCTTGGGCGTCGGGGGCGGGTCGGTCCTGGGCGGTGGGGGAGGGCCGCCGGAGCCGGCGGTGGAGGTGGTGCCGCCGGCTCCGCTCGGGCCGTCGCTGTGGTGCGCGGGCGGCGGGCCGCCCCGGGTCGGCGGCGGCGGGGCGGAGCCGGTGGGCGCCTTGATGCCGCGCAACGACTTCGCGGCGTCGTCGAACAGGTCGCCGGCGCGCTTGAGCAGCGGCACCAGCGCCTTGAGCGCGCGCACGAGCCGGGTCGTGTAGCGGGCGATCAGCGCGGCGACCTTGGCCACCTCGGCGACCACCTGCGGCACCACCCAGGCCAGGCCGATGCCCAGCGTGGCCACCACCTGCAACGCCCAGCTGATCAGGTGGCCGACCAGTTCGGCGATGACGTCGCGGACCAGCCCGCGCACCGCGCCGACCACCTCGCCCGCCGTCTTCACGCCGCTGGACGCGCCGTCCGCACCCTCCTTGGCGGCGGTGAGCAGGTTGGCCGTGTCGGCCGCGCGGCCCCGGTAGGAGTCGGCCGCCGCACCCTCCCACCCGGAGGTGTCGGCGGTGACCATCGCGGTCAGGTCGCCGGCGATCGCGGCCAGTTCGGCGGCGACGTTCTTCCACGTCTCGGAGTGCGCCTTGATCTCGTCCGGGTTGCCGGCGAGCTGGTCGAGCCCCTCCTTGAGCGGGCCGACGTGCTCGATCAGCCAGCCGACGCCGGCCGCGAACACCGCGCCGACCGGGTCCATCACCGCGCCCAGCGCGGTCAGCCCGACGTCCACCGCGCCCATCGCGATCGAGGCCCAGTCGCCCTGCTCGATGGCCTGGCGCAGGCCGATCGCGGACTCGACCATGGTCGCGCCGGTGTAGGACTTGGTGGAGTCCTCGGTCTGGGCGACCAGCGGGTTCACCACGGCCGGTCCTCCTCGTCGTCGTCGGCCGGCGCGGCCTCGCGGGCGGTCGGCGCGGGACCGTCGTCGTCGTCCGCGGTCTCCGGGTCGGGGAACCGCGAGCGCAGGTTGTCCAGCACCAGCGCCCGGGTTTGCGCGTCCTCGTCGCCGAGCCCCTCGGCCATCACGCCGGCGACCTGGTCGGCGATGCCGGACTGCGCCTGCCGCACGGTCTCCATCACCAGCCCGGAGAGCCGTTCCAGCGGCACGGTGCGGGCCCGGTCGCCGAACTCCAGGTCCTCCAGCGCGCCGTCGGCGCGAACCGTGACGCGCACGGCCCCGTCCGGGCTCGACGCGGTCAGCCGCAGCGCCTCGGTGCGCTGACCGACCTCCTGGTAGCGGGCCGCCTTGTCGGCCAGGCCCTGCGCCCACGCGGCCATCCGGGCTTCCGCCTGGTCGGGGTCGCGCGCCGGCTCGCCGAATCCCGCGGGCAGCGTCACGAGGCACCGCCCAGGGACTTGGTGCGCAGCGCGGTCATCGTCTCGCCGTGCGCGGCTTCCTGGTCGTCGTACGCCGTCGCGGTGTCGCGGATGCTCGACGCGATGTCGGAAACGCCCTCGACCGCCGCGCCGAGCGCCTCGGCCGCCTTCTCCTCCATCGGGTTGACGATCAGCGGCATGAACGCGCACAGCAGCCCGTAGGAGTCGCCGGACATGCCCGCGATCCGCGCCGCGTCCGCCGCGGTGCCCAACCGGTCCGCCAAGCCGTCCAGATGACTCCCGTGCGCCCGCAGTGCCTCCGGCACCGCGCTGTACCCGCCCGCAGCCATGGTCCGCTCCCCTTCCTGCCCGGTGCTCCGCCGGGGCGATCTCCGCAAAAAGGGGGAGGGCGGCACAGCGCCCACGTCGGCACGACCCGCCCGCCCCGGAAACCCCGCGGCGGCGAACTCTCGATTCTGCCGAAAGTTCTCCCGGAATTTGCGAGAGCGCGACCACGACACCCTGAATTCGCCCGAATGATCTAACGGAACTGGACCGTCTCGCGTAGCTATCGGTGGTACCGAAGGTCGCGAGACTCGATCACGACCTGGCGCAGATCACCGTCCCGCGGACGACCCCGCAGACGACCCCGCAGACCGCCGCACCAGCCGCCATGCGCACCGGGTTGTCCCCCTTTCCTTTCGGCTTACGTGCCACTGCTCCGAAAGGGGTGGATCACTCCGAACGGGTTGACGCACGGCGACCGGATCGGCGACGAGCCGCGCGGATCTTCGACGGCGACAGCCGGTGGGCGCCGCTACCCTCCCAAGTGGACACTCCCCGAGGAGGACACGTGACCGGCCTGCACACCGACATCCCCACGCGCGCCCAGGTGGACCGCCTGTTCACGACGAGAACGCCGGCCGGGGTGTCGCTCTACCTGCCGACCCGGCCCGAGTCCTCCGGCGACGCCGAGCGGATCGAGCTGAAGAACCTCGCCGGCGAGGCGGCCGACCAGTTGCGCGCCAACGGCGTGGAGCGGGCGGCGCTGGCGGCGGTCGAGGAGCAGCTGGCCGACCTGGTGGACGACGACGAGTTCTGGCGGTTCCAGGCGCGCAGCCTGGCCGTGTTCGTCACGCCCGAGTCGCTGACCACGTTCCGGCTGCCCAACCACCTGACGCCGGCCGCGGAGGTGTCCGACCGCTTCCACGTCAAGCCGCTGCTGCGCTCGATCACCTTCGCCCAGACCGCGTTCCTGCTGGTGCTCACCCAGGGTTCGGTGCGGCTGCTGGAGGTCGTGCCGGACCTGCGGCCCGCCGAGGTCGCCGTGCCCGGCCTGCCCCCGGACGTGGCGAGCGCGGTCGGCAAGTCCTCCACCGCCGACCGGGCCCCGGCCGGCCGGGTGCAGGGCGGCGAGGGGCAGAAGGTCCGGCTGCGGCAGTTCGCCCGGCAGGTCGACCGCGCGCTGCGGCCGGTGCTGGCCGGGCACGACGTGCCGCTGATCCTCGCCTCGGCCGAACCGCTGGACAGCATCTTCCGCTCGGTGTGCAGCTACCCGGGGCTCGCGCCGACCGGCATCCCGGCGGGTGTCGGCGCCCCCGGCACGGCCTCCGCCGACAGCGAGCTGGTCGCCGCCGCCCGCGCCGTGCTGGACGGCGTGCACGCGGGGCAGCTGGACGAGCTGCGCGAGCTGTTCGAGCGGCGGACCTCGCAGGGCCGCACCGCCACCGACGTGTCGGACGTGGCCCGGCTGGCGACCATCGGCGCGGTCGACACGCTGTTCGTCGACATCGACACCACCGTCCCCGGTTTCGTGGACGAGGAGACCGGCGCGGTCGAGTTCCGGGACACCCCGAACGCCGTCGACTACGGCGTGCTGGACGAGATCGCCCGCCGGGTCTGGCTCACCGACGGTCGCGTGCTCGCGGTGCGCCGGGAGGACGTCCCCGGCGGCGGCGAGGTCGCGGCCGTCCTGCGGTTCACGCCCTGACCGGGTTCACGCCCCGACCGGGGTTCACCGGGCCTCCACGAGCTGCCGGTAGCGCGCGGTGTCGTCGGCGGACCAGTCGGCCGGGGTGAGGACCTGCGCCCACGCCCCGGCCACCTCGACCGGCCCGTAGTGGTGGCCGTACCCGGGCGGCACGTCGGCGGCGAACACCATGTCGATGGTGAGCTGCCAGAACGTGACGGCGGGCAGCCAGGTCATCTCCGGGCTCACGTCCGGGCCGCGCGGCTCCTCCAGCCAGTCCGGCGGACCGGTCAGCAGGTCGGTCGACCACCAGACGACCGGGTCGGAGGCGTGCTGGAGGTACACCACCCGGTGCGGCCCCCACGGGGTGCCCAGGTCGAGGTCGTCGGGCCGGGCGGCGAACCGCGCGGCGGCGCCGCCGTCGACCACCGGCAGCCGCTCGTCCGAGCCCGGCTCGCGGTCGGCGGTGAGCTGCCGCCACACCTCGGTCGAGTTCGGCGTGCCGACCCACAGCGCGCCGGAGGTGCGGGTGGTCATGTCCTGCAACCCGCTGAACGCGGCCTGCCCGCCGAACGAGCCCAGGCTCTCGCCGAACGCGACCAGCCGCGGCCGGTGCTGCGCGGGCCGGCGCTGCCACGCCGCGTAGACCTGGTCGAACAGCTCCAGGCCGGCCGCGCGCGGGCTGTCGCGGTCGGCCACGAACGCGGCCCAGCTCGGCAGGTAGGAGTACTGGACCGCGGCGATCGCGGTGTCGCCGCCCTCGACGTACTCCAGCGCCTCGGCGATCGCCGGGTCCACCCAGCCGGTCCCGGTGGTCGTCGCGACGGCCAGCACCGCCCGGTCGAACGCCCCGGTGCGCTCCAGTTCGGCCACCACCAGCGCCGCGACCTCGCGCAGCGACCCGGCCGACGACAGCCCGCCGTACGCCCGGATGGGCGAGAGCGCGGGACGTCCGGTGAACGCCGTGAGCTGTTCAGCGCGCGGACCGCCCGCGACGAACGCGCGCCCCTCCTTGCCCAGCGACTCCCACCGCACCAGCGAACCGGGGCCACCCGACCGCTCGGCGGTGTTCGGCTGCTCCACGCCGGGGAAGTCGCCCTTGTCGGACCGGGCGGCGATGGCGTTGACCACGGCGAGGAACCCGTTCACCAAGCCGCCGTTGACGACCAGCACGGTCATCACCGCCACCACGACGACCCCGGCCAGCCGGGCGATCCGCACCGGGACGTACCGCGCGCCCCACGTGCCCACCCGCCGTGACGCGGCCAGCAGCAGTCGGCCGACCTCGCGCAGCGCCGTCGCCACGCCGAGCGCGATCGCGAGCACCAGCCCGTAGTAGAAGTCCTCGTCCGCCCGCACGCCGACCAGCACGCGGACCTGCTCCTGCCAGTGCGCGCCCAGGCCCAGCGCGACCGGGACGTACACGCACGTCACCGCCCCGAGCGCGACGTTGCCCCGGTACCGCGCCAGCGGGGACCAGTCCGGGTGGTAGCCGATCCGGCGGACCAGCCGGGCGACGCCGACCCCGATCAGGTAGCCGGTGGCCGTGCAGATGCCGGTGGCGACGCCTTGCAGGTACCAGGCGCGCGGCAGCAGCGACGGTGTCATCGACCAGGCGAAGAACACCAGGGCGAACACCAGTCCGACGCTGCTCAGCGACCGGCGGTAGCGGACCAGGGCGTGGCGGACCGGGTTCGGGCGCGGTGCCTTCGAGACCTCGGCGGCTGCCGTGACGACCTCCCCGCTGGTGCCGCGGGCCGGTGCGAGCCACACCGGCGGCGAGGCCGGCCCGATGATGATCGCATCCTAGGTCACGGGGGTCTCCCCCGCTCGGCCCAGTCTGGCCACCCGTAAGGCCCAGTCGGCCGCGCGCAGTGCCGTGACACTTCCGCCAGGTGACCGTTCGGTCGGGTAAGCAGCAGCGAGTGCCCGCTGGCCGGGAAGATCCGCAGCCGCCCGCTGGGCCGGTAGCCGCTGCCGGCTCACCGGCGGCCTCTTCCCGCCGAGAGGTCGGTCCGGAGGGGTGATGGCCGGCCGCGGGCTGTGCCATCGTGGAGGGGGCGACGGGACGAGGGAGGCGTGCGTGGCGCGCAAACGTGGGGGCGGGATGGCGCTGTACGTGGCGCTGGCGGTGGCGCTGGTCCTGTTCGTGCCGCCGCTGCGGGAACGGGCCGCCGACCTGATCGCCCCGCTGCTCGACCAGCTCAAGAGCCTCAACCCGTTGCGGGGGTGAGGCTCCGCGCCGGCGGGCCCGGTCAGCCCAGGCCGCGGTCGTCCTGCTTGAGCGCGGTGTCGACGGTCAGCGCCGACGCCACGACCAGGCTCAGCAGCGGGTCCGGCAGCGGTCGGTGGATCTGGAGCACGTAGTTGTCGGCCGTGGTGAACATGGTCTTGGCGAAGCCCTCCCACGTCTTGGTGATCCGCGCGACCTCGGTTCCCGTGTGGTCGGAGATCGCGAAGTTCCACGCCCGCCAGTTCTCCGCCTGGATGCCGCCGATCCGGGCCCCGTCCCGCTCGAACGCGAACCGGATCCGGCCCACCGCGTTCTCCTGGCGGATCTCGCCGACCGGGGACCCGTCGGCGCGCTCGACGATCATCCGCGACTTCACGAACTTCGCCGGCCGGGTCAGCCGCAGCAGGGGGTGGCCGGCCGCGTCGCGCACCTCCAGCCGGTGGGTGAAGAACTGGTCGTAGCTGCCCAGGAACCGGATGGCCTTCTTGAGCGCGCTCTGCCCGACCTGGACGACGCTGCCGAGCTGCCGGCCGTGCTGGTCGTGGACGGCGTACTCGTTGGCCAGTTCGATCAGCTTCACCCGCTGGTTGACCACCAGCACCGGCTCGGTGAACAGCGTCCCGCCGCCCGCTCCGACCTGGCCGACCCCGGCAGCGCGCTGCTGCGCCCGGATCCGGTCCGGGTCCGGCGCGCCGTCGAGGGGCACCTCCCACGGGCTGCCGTCACCGGGCCGCTGGTGACGGGTCTGGTCGGTCCACCGCGCGCCGTCCCAGTAGCGCAGCACCGGTGAACCGGGCGCCTCCGGGTACCAGCCGGGCTGAGGGTTGGTCATGTTCGGCACGGTACCTCCGGCGCGCGCCGCCGGGGTTGTGCCGCGGACCACGCCGGTCCGGTACGGGCGGATCGTCACTGTTCGTCATCGCCTGGTGGGATTCACCGCCGGACTGCTCCATCAGTGGCCCGCCTCCCGGGCCCACCGGTCCGGGGAACGATTCCACGAGTGCGCCGGGTATCCGTCGACCGGGATTCGGGAAAGGGGAAAGGGGTTGGCCGGGTGACGGGCCGGCTTTCGCTGGATCCAGAGTTGACCGTTGCCATTCACCGGACAATTCGCTACCTACGATCAGGTGTATCGCCTGCACCCCGGGTTCAGTATGTTCACATGATTGTGGAAGGTGGAATCGGCACCCGGCGGAGTGCCCGGTGGTCGCGGTGGTCCGCGCCCTGGGTGCTGCTGGTGGGTTTCCTCTACCTCTACCTGGCGATCTGCGCGACCGACGACGTCGCCGGCACCCCGGTGCCCACCACGGTCGTGTCGATGGCGGCACCGTCGCCCACCGACCACCACCACGGCACCGCCGACGGGTTCGGCGTGCTGATCCGGCACTCCGACTGCTTTTTGCTGGTCGGCGGGGATCTGTTCGCCGGTGCGCTGCTCCTGCTCGCGCTGTGGCTGTGCCCGGACCTCGCGGCGCGCCCGGCGACCGGCCAGGGCCCGCCCGGCGTCGGCCGCACCCGCCCGCCGCCGCTGATCGGCGCGGGCGGGCGGGAGATCCTGCTCTCGCTGTGCGTCGCCCGGACCTGACCGACCTTTTCCCGTGACGTTCCCGGCCGCCCCTCGGCGGTACCGGACCTGTTCGCGCGTTTCCCCGACACCGCCCGCCGACCGCCTTGCGCGGATTGCCGCCGGCCGTTGTTCCGGGACCCGCCGTGCGCGGACGACCGCGATCCCGTCACATCGCCACTGGCTGCCCTCCGCTGTGTGAGGGCATTGTGCCGCCGCACCCCCGGTGCGCCCCTTTTCGCGCTGGTTGCTGTTGCAATCGTCCCTGCGCTCAGGTCCTGAGCACGATTCTTGGAGTTCGCATGGCACACGTCCCGCATCCCTGCACCGGCCCGGACGGCCGCCTACCGACCGTGTTGGACACCGTCGGCACCACCCCGATGATCGGTCTGCGACACCTGACCCGGACGTCCGACGCGGCCGTGGTCGTCAAGCTGGAGCGGTGCAACCCCGGCGGCAGCATCAAGGACCGCCCGGCCTGGTACATCGTGCGCCGCGCCGAGGAGGAAGGTCTGCTGCGGCCCGGGGGAACCGTCATCGAGTCCTCGTCGGGCAACTTCGGCATCTCCCTGGCGATGATCGGCGCGGCCCGCGGCTACCGGGTGATCGTCATCGTCGACCCCAAGGTCACCGCGACCAACCTGGCGATGCTCCAGGCGTTCGGCGCGGAGGTGATCGTCGTCCACGAGCAGGACGACACCGGCTCCTACCACAAGACCCGCATCGCGCTGGCCAACCAGCTG
The DNA here is from genome assembly GCF_000328705.1 of Saccharothrix espanaensis DSM 44229. Taxonomy (NCBI): domain Bacteria; kingdom Bacillati; phylum Actinomycetota; class Actinomycetes; order Pseudonocardiales; family Pseudonocardiaceae; genus Saccharothrix; species Saccharothrix espanaensis. The sequence continues at coordinate 4,317,135 of NC_019673.1, forward strand.
CACCGCGAGATCGCCGGGTCCTTCCGGCCCGACCAGTGCTTCAACCCGCTCAACTCGCTGGCCCACTACCACGGGACCGCCGTGGAACTGGTCGACCAGACCGGGCCGGGGCTCGCCGCCGTGGTGGCCACCGTGAGCACCGGCGGCCAGCTCGGCGGCATCTCGCGCTACCTGCGCGAGCACGTGCCGGACGTGCACGTGGTCGGGGTGGACGCGGTCGGCTCGGCCGTGTTCGGCGGCGACTCGCACTCCTACCTGATCCCGGGCGTCGGCCTCGGGTGGACGCCGGCGAACCTGGACGACCTGTCCCGGCTCGACTCGGTGTACAAGGTCTCCGACGAGGACGCCTTCGTCGCGTGCCGCGTGCTGGCCCGCGCCGAGGGGATCCTGGTCGGTGGCTCGACCGGGGCGGCGCTGTGCGTCGCCCTGCGGCTGGCCCGGGAGCACGGGGCGGGTCGCTCGGTCGCGCTGCTGGCCGCCGACAGCGGCGAGCGCTACCTGCACACGATCTACAACGACGACTGGATGAAGGAGCACGGGCTGACCCTCGACACCTCGCCGGACGAGCTGCACCGCCGGGCCGAGGACCTGGTGCCGCACAGCACCGAGCCGGTGGAGACCGCCAACTACCGGCCCGAGCTGGCCGGCGAACTGGGCTCGCCGCACGCGCCGGCCGACCTCGGCCGGCCGGCGTCATGACCACCGGTGTCGAGCGCGGGGCGTGGTCGATCCCGGCGTTCCGCCGGCTGTGGCTGGCCAACACCGCCGACGCCTGGGCGGTCTCGCTGCTGCCGGCGGCGGTGACCTTGGCGCTGGTGCACCAGGGTTCCGGCGCGACCGTGCTGGGGCCGGTGCTGGCGGCCAAGACCGTCGGGTTCGTGCTGGCGACCGTGCCCGGCGGCGTGCTGGCCGACCGGTGGTCCCGGCGCAAGGCGATCCTCCTGGCGTGCCTGGTGCGGGTCGTCGCCGCGCTGGCCCTGCCGTTGGCGTTGACCGGGCCGAGCTGGGGCAGTGTGCTGTGCGTGTTCCTGGTCGGCGCGGGGGAGGGGGCGTTCCGGCCCTCTTACCAAGCCATGGTGGGAGACCTGGTCCCGGAGCGGCAGCGGCAGTCGGCCAACGCGCTGTCCACGATCACGTTCCGGCTGGCGCTCGTGCTGGCACCGGGAGTGGCCACCGCGGCGGTGATCTGGGTCGGGCCGTGGGCGGTCTTCCTGCTCACGGCCGCGTTGTGGTGCCTCGTCGCGCTGGCCGCGCGGGGGTTGCCGGAGCACGAGGTGTCGGGGGTCCGTGCGGACGAGTCGTTCGGGCAGCAGTTCATGGCCGGCGTGCGCGAGGCCCGACGTCACCGCTGGTTCGTCGCGGGACTGGTGATGCTGGTCTTCGTGCTCGCGGTGGGGGAGGCGTCGCAGATGGTGCTGCTCCCGGTGATCAGCCGGGACCGGTTCGGCACCGACCTGGTGTTCGCGGCGGCGCTGACCGGGTACTCGATCGGGGCGCTGGCCGGCGGTGCGGTGATGACGCGGTGGACACCCCGGTCGCCCGGCCTGGTCGCGGTGTCCGGACTGGCCCTGTACGCGGGGATCCCGCTGGCGTTGGCGCTGTCGTCGGACGCCTGGCCGGTGGTCGGCGCGTACGTGCTGGCCGGGGTGGGGATGGAGTTGTTCAACGTCCCGTGGTTCAGCGCGGTCCAGCGCGAGGTCCCGCCGGAGCTGCAAGCCCGAGTGTCCTCTTTGGACTTCATGGTCTCGTACTCGATGAGCCCACTGGGCCTGGCGCTGCTGCCGCTGGTGGTGGAGGCGTCCGGCGTGCAGCACGCCCTGGTCGGCACGGCGGTGGTGGTGCTGGTCGCGTGCGTCGGCACGTTGGCCGTGCCGGGCATGACCCGCTTCCGCACCGGTGCGCCGTCCGCCGCACCTGTTCCGGAAGGCAGCCGCTCTGGGTGATGCGCTTGTCGGCGTGCCCGGTCACCGCCGTGACCGGGCACGTCGACGCGGTGGGCAGATCAGTCCTCGTGCTCCTCGAAGTTTTGGTTCGGGTCCGGCGAGACGATCATGTAGCGCAGCCGCACACCTGATCGTTCGGCAATCGCCATGCCGCGGCGATTGTGGTCCGTGTCGATGGCCTCGCCGGCGGGCGTCAGGAGGACGACGATCGGCATGTCGAGCGGCGGGTCGATGGCGTCCATGGCGGCCCACAACAGAGTCTGGAAGTCGCGTAGTGGTCCCCAGAACAGGTAGTGGGTCGAGCGGCCGTCGGTGACGCGGCAACCGGGCGGCCTGGCGCGGAGCGAGCCGGGCACGAACGTCCATCCGTCCCCGCACACCGCGCGGATGAGTGACGCAGGTCCGCGGATCGGGTCTGCTACCGTCGTCCAGTAGTCCAGGTAGTCCTCGACGTCCCGTCCCCAGGACGTCAGGACCCGTGCGACCTCGTCGGCGGACTTCGGGTCGACCTCCACGTCCAACGAGTTCGCGTGGCGGAGCAAGTCCTGTGGTTGCACCATGAACAGCCGTCGGCCCGTGCGTTCGCGGAACTCCACGGACAGTTCGTGCCGCGGGCCGCGCAGCTCGTCACGTGAGCGTTCCCACCAGTCGTCCTTCGTGTCGCTGGTGACGAACAAAACGTCGCACTCACGGCCGGCGGCCTCGCACAGCAGTTGCTCCCACACCAGGTAGTCGCCTACGCGGAGGTCGGGGTCCTTGTCGTGATCGAGGTAGCCGGGCGGCTGCTGGTCGCGGATGCGGGATTCGGCTTCGCGCAACGCCTTTTCGTGCTCCTCGGACGGTAGGGGCGCTCCGATGCGCCGGGCGAGGAGTTCGGACAGGCGGGTGAGGACGTGGTCCTTGTCGGTGTCGTACGTGTGGGCGGAGGCGTCGGTGTCGGTCTGCCGGTCGATGGCCTGGCGCACGGTTGTGAACGCGCGGTCCAACTCGGCTCGCAGGTCGTCGCGCAACTTGTCGGGCAGGGCCGACTTCTTGGCCCACACCGAGATGGCGTTCTCCGCGGACCGGGAGGACTTCTCCAGGGTCGCGGTGGCTTCCCGGGCGGCGTCGCGCAAGGCTCCGAGGACCGAGTCGCGGTTGCGCCAGAATTCGCGCATCGCCTGGTGCGGGACCCACAGGTGGTCGCCGATGCGGTCCATCACCGAGAGCAGGTCGTCGCGGGCGCCGGTGTTGTACCGGTAGAGGTTGAGCAGGACGTTGGCGTCCAGCACGACCAGGCCCTCGGCCAGCGCGCGCTGGTAGTCCTCTGTCTGCGGCGTCCGGTACTGCTCGAAGCCCTCGAAGATGTCCCCTTGCGGCGGGGTGGTGTCTGCTCCCACTGCGGCCCCCTGGTCGATCACCGGATCTTAGCCCGGTTGTCCCCGTACGTTCCGCCCTACTGCGGGCTGCGCCTTTCCCTCCAAGCTCGATCGGCGGGGGTTCACGTCGGGAAGGCGGCGCACATGCGCTCAGGTTTGGTGAAACTGTTAACGGTGGCCCTGGTCCTGGCCGGCACCGCGGTACCGGGGACCGCTTCGGCGGCGGGGCGGGTGGTCAGTGAGCCGGTGTACGACTTCGCTTCGGCCATCAGGGAAACGGTGTGGGTCGACACCGGGCGGGACGGGGACGCGGACGGGCGTGACGACCGGGTCGCGGCCGACCTGGTGCGGCCTCGGGAGGCCGCCGACCGCGGGATCAAGGTGCCGGTGATCATGGACGCCAGCCCGTACTACTCGTGCTGCGGTCGCGGTGGGGAGAAGGAGGTCAAGACCTACGACGGCGCCGGGCGGCCGGTCGGGTTCCCGCTCTACTACGACAACTTCTTCGTGCCGCGCGGGTACGCCGTCGTGCTGGTCGACCTCGCCGGCACCAACCGGTCGCGCGGGTGCGTCGACGTCGGCGGGGTGTCGGACGTCGGGTCGGCCAAGTCGGTGGTCGACTGGCTCAACGGGCGCGCCACCGGGTACTCCTCGGCCACCGGCGGCACGGCCGTGAGCGCGGCGTGGAGCACCGGGAACGTCGGCATGATCGGCAAGTCCTACGACGGCACCATCGCCAACGGCGTCGCCGCCACCGGGGTCGCCGGGCTGAAGACGATCGTGCCGATCGCGGCGATCTCCAGCTGGTACGACTACTACCGGACCGACGGCGCGGTGGGCAACTCCGGTTCGCCCGCCGGGCTCGCGCAGACCGTCTCGGCGCGCAACCAGGGGCAGAACTGCTCGGCCGCCAACCAGCGGCTGCGGCAGGACTTCCCGGCCAACGGCGACTACTCGCCCGCCTGGCTGGAACGCGACCACGTCGCCGCCGCCAAGAACGTGCGGGCCAGCGTGTTCGCCGTCAACGGGGTCAACGACCTCAACGTCAAGACGATCAACTTCGGGCAGTGGTGGAGCGCGCTGGCCTCGACCGGCGTGGACCGCAAGCTGTGGCTGTCGCAGACCGGGCACGTCGACCCGTTCGACTTCCGGCGCGCGGAGTGGGTGGCGGCCCTGCACCAGTGGTTCGACCACTACCTGCTGGGCCTGGACAACGGGGTCGGGAACTCGCCGCGGGTGAGCGTGGAGCGGCAGCCCGACGTCTGGGTGGACCAGACGGCGTGGCCGGCGGCGGGCACCCGGGACGTCGTGCTGCGGCCGGTCGCCGGGCCGACGGCCGGGGTCGGGACGATGACCTCGGGGCCGGCGGTGACGGGCAGCGCGTCGATCACCGACACCGGGCGGGTGGGTGAGGCGACGTGGGCCGCCCAGCCGACCGCGACCTCCACCTCGCGGGTGCTGTACTCGACCGGGGTGCTGGCGCAGGACCTGCACGTGTCCGGCACCGGCACGGTCACCGTGACCGTCACGCCGAGCACGCCCACCGCGCGGGTCTCGGCGGTGCTGGTGGACTACGGCCGGCAGACGATCCGCAACTACGGCGGGGCCGGCGAGGGCGTCAAGTTCGGGTCGGCGGAGGACTGCTGGGGTGCGAGCACCACCGGTGACGACGCCTGCTACCGGATCGCCGCCACCGACACCGCGAACGTCGGGCTGCACATCTTCAGCCGGGGCTGGGCGGACCTGGCCAACCACCGCTCGCTGAGCCGCGAGGAGCAGCTGGTCCCGGGACGCCCGTACACGATGACGTTCCGGTTGGCCAGCACCGACAAGGTCGTGCCGAAGGGGCACCAGCTCGCGCTGATCATCGGTGGGACGGACGCGGGGTTCGTGTCCGCTCCGGCGCAGCCGCCCAGGCTCACGGTGGACCTGTCGAAGACGTTCGTCACCCTCCCGCTGGACGGGACGACCCCGGTGGCCGGCGTGCCGGGGTCGCTGCCCGCGCACCCGGCGCAGGTCGTGGCGACCGAGCCGGCCCGGCTCGACCACGGCTGACCGGGAACCCGGTGGTCCGGACGCCGCCCAGGCTCCCGGACCACCGGGCCGCCGTCCCTACGCCCAGTTCCAGCGTCGGCTCGGCTTGTTCCGCAGGACGCGTCGCAGCACAGCGGTCATGGCTGATCACCTCCTCCCGGTGCGGTCGGCGCTCCGGGCGGGGGCCCGGTGCAGGACGAAGGGCCGGGGGACCGCGCCGTCGGCCAGGACGGGGCGCGTGTCGCCGCCGGTGACGGTCAGCCGGGCGTCGTGGCCGAGGGCGGCCAGGGCCAGGCCGGTCAGCTCGCGGGCCAGGGACGCCCCGGCGCACGCGAACGGGCCCGCGCCGAAGGGCAGGTACGGCCCGCGCCCGCCGGGTTCGGCCCAGCGCTCGGGCCGGAACGCGGCCGGTTCGGTCCAGTGGCGTTCGTCGTGGTGCAGCAGGTAGGGGCTGACCGACAGGACGTCGCCGGGCCGGAAGGGCAGGCCGCCGACCTCGGTGGGACGGGGGACCGTGCGGCCGACCATCCAGGCCATCGGTCGGTGCCGCAGCGCCTCCCGCACGGCCGCGTCGACGGGCCACGGCCACGGCGGGCCCGCCGGGTGGTTCAGGCAGACCAGCAGCACCGCCCACGCCAGCGAGCAGCCGACGGGGGCGATGATCGACCGGAACAGCACCAGGAACAGCTCGGCCACCGCGCGGTCGGACGTCTCCTCGGGGCACGTACCGACCACTGCGTCCAGCACGTCGAGCGGCTCGCCGGCAAGGACTTCCCGGCGGTCGCGCACCACGGCGGCCACGGCGGTGACCAGCCGGGCCCGCCGCACCTCCGCCCGCGCCCGCCGCCACACCCGTCGCGCTCGCAGCACGACCCCGTCGGTGACGGCCCGCGCCAGCAGCCGCCGGGTGCCGGCCGGCGTCCCGGGGTGCAGCAGGAGGTCGGCCAGGCACCGGTGCACCAGCCGGGTCCCGGCCGTGGGCCAGCGGCTGGCCGAGGACAGGTCGGCGACGCCTGCGGCGAACCGGTCCCGGAACTGCGGCGCGTGGGCCCGCAGCACGTCGCGCACCGCGTGCCCGACCGCGACCTGGGCCGACCGGGTGGGCAGCAGCGGCCCGAAGAAGTCGGACGCCCCGTCGTTGAACTCCGCCCCGCGCAGCACCTGCCGGGCCAGGTCCGGGTCGCCGACGCACCAGCCGCCCCACGGCAGCGGGATCACCCCGGACGGGCTGCGCCGGCGCAAGTCCTCGATGTAGCCGTACGGATCCCGCCGGAACCGCCGCCTGTCCCCGATCCCCATCCGACGACCCACTTCCGCGAGAGGTGTCGACCCTGCCGAGGACGAGCGTGGCCGCGCGGGCGGTGGTCCGGGAACACCCAAGTTTGGGGATTGCCGAGGGGATCGGGGACGGGCAGGCGGGGGAGCGGGGGCGGTCAGCCGCGCAGCGGGCGGCCCGGCAGGGCGTCGAGCATCCGCTGGTCGCGGACCACGAACGTGCCCGCCACCAGCAGGTGGTGCACGCCCGCCGAGGGTCGGGTGGAGTCCTGGTAGGTGGCGGTGTCGGTGATCCGCTCCGGGTCCAGGACGACGATGTCGGCGTCCGCCCCCACCCCCAGGTGCCCCTTGCGCGCCGCGGCCGGCGCGACCGGGTCGAGGGTCCGGGCGGGCAGCCACGAGCAGCGCCGGAACGCCTCCAGCCAGGTCCACGTGCCGCTCTCGCGGACCATCTGGCGCAGCGTCTTGGCGTAGGTGCCCGCCGTGCGCGGGTGGGTGCGGCCACCGGGCGGCAGCGGCCACTCGTAGGTGTCCCAGCTCCCGTCCGGCCACTGGATCGGCAGCGCGTCGCTGGCCACCATCGAGTCCGGGAACACCATCGACCTGCGCAGCAGGGCCGCGTCCGCCGGGTCGTCCTCGTCCAGGAACGCGATGATGCACCCGGCGGCCGGGTCGAGCTCCCGCAGCTGCCGCAGCCGGCCGAGGTCGGCGACCCGCTCGCCGGACTCCACCATGGTGATCGACGTCGGCCCGACGCCCAGGCCCGCCAGGCGTTCGGGCGCGAGGAAGTACGCGCCGATGCCGGTGCTGCCCGCCCCGTACGGGTAGCACTCGACGGTGACCCGCGACCCGGCGGCCTGGGTCGTGGCGAGCAGGTCCAGCACCCGGTCGATGTGCCGCAGCGACGTGCTGTTGACGTGGCAGTGGTGCATCGCCGCGCCGGTCTCGACGGCGGCCCGGACGAGTTCCGCGGAGCCGTCGTACCGGGTGCTCGGGTCGGTCTCGACCAGCTCGCGGACGTGGGTGAAGATCGGGGCGTCCGCGCGGGCGGCCAGCGCCGCGAGGGTCAGGAACTCGGCCGGGTCGGTCTCCGGCGCGTACCCGAGCGGCACGCCCACGCCGAGCGCGCCGGTCGACAGCTCGTGCTCCAGGTCGCGCAGCCAGGCCACCAGCTCGGCGGGTGTGGACGAGCGCTGCCAGCGCGGGTCGTCCAGCAGCTTCATCCCGGCCCACGGGTCGGCGTTCTCCTCGAAACCCAACTGGGCCTTGGCGCGCGCCGCGCCCCACGACGCGGAGAACCCGTAGTTGAGCGGGCGGCCCTGGGCGGCGGCGTCGGCGTACGCGCGCTCCACGGGGTGCAGCCCGGACTCCAGGTCCAGGGCGGTGGTGACGCCGTCCATGCCCTGGAGGCGCTGCCCGGCGACGCTGTGCACGTGGCTGTGCAGGTCCACGAACCCCGGGCCGACGACCAGGCCGGTCACGTCCACCACCGCCGCGCCGTCCGGAACGGGCAGGTCGGCGCCGACGGCGGCGACCTCGCTTCCCCGCACCAGCACGTCCGCGACCCCGTCCAGCCCGGTTCCGGGATCGACCACCCGTCCGCCACGCAGCAGCAGCACCATGCGGCCCACCTCACCACGGACGGGCCGCGACGCACGTTGTCGGGAACGACAACACCGCGCCCCCGGATTGGTCGCAACCTCTGATGACCCCGCTTCCACGGCCCCGCCACAGTGGGCCGGAGATCCGGGAGGGAGTCTGATGGGGACGATGACGTTGGCCGAGGACCTGCTGGTCGGTGCCGGGTGGCAGCAGCGGCTGGACGGGCTGCGCGAGCGGCACGGCGTGCCGGGCTGCCAGGTGGGGCTGATGACCGCCGACGGCGACCTGCGGGTGCTGGCCTCCGGCCTGGCGGGCGTGGGCACCGGTGTGCCGGTCACGCCGGAAACGCTGTTCCACTACGGTTCCGCCGGCAAGGTCTGGACGGCGACGCTGGTCCTCCAGCTCGTGGACGACGGCCTGCTGGACCTGGACACGCCCGTGGTGGACGTGCTGCCGGGCTTCACCCTGGCCACCCCCGGCTACGCCGAGCGGATCACCGTCCGCCACCTGCTCACCCACACCAGCGGCATCGACGGCGACCTGTTCACCGACACCGGCCCCGGCGACGACTGCCTGGACCGCTACGTCGCCTCGCTGGCCGGCGCCACCTCGGTCACCGAGCCCGGCGGCCCGCTGAGCTACTGCAACTCCGGGTTCGTGGTCGCGGGTCGGATCGTCGAGGTGCTGCGCGGCCAGACCTGGGACGAGGCCGTGGCCGAGCGGATCGCCCGGCCGCTGGGCCTGACCCACGTGCTGACCCTGCCGCACGACGCCCCGCTGTTCCGCACCGCCGTGGGGCACCTGGTCGACGGTGACCGGGTGCGGCAGGTGCCGCACTGGCAGTCGCCGAGGTCGGTCGGCCCGGCCGGGTCGGTCACCGGGACGGCCGGCGACCTGCTGCGGTTCGCCGTCGCCCACCTGCGCGACGGCGAGGGCGTCGACGGCGGCCGGGTCCTGTCGCCCGGGTCGGCCCGGCTGATGCGGGACAAGCACGTCGACCTGTCGCACCTGCTGTCGACCTACGACGGCTGGGGCCTGGGCTGGATGCTGTCGGACTGGCACGGCGTGCGGGTGGTCCACCACGGCGGCAACACCGACGGGCAGATCGCGCAGCTGCGGACGTTCCCGGAGCTGGGGCTCGCGCTGTGCGTGCTCACCAACTCCGAGCACGGGTCGGCGCTGACCGACGCCGTGGAGGCAGAGCTGGGGCCGGAACTGGGGCTCACGCCCGGTCTCCCGGTGCCGGACCCCGACGCGGCGGACGCGGACGTCACGGCCGTGCTCGGCCGGTACGAGTCCACGCTGATGGTCTTCGAGCTGGAGGGCGGCCCGGGGTCGCTCGCCGCGCGGTTCTCGGTGAAGGGCCAGGAGCGCGGCGCGCCGATCCCGGTGACACCGCTGGGCGGTGACCGGTTCGAGGTCGAGTTCAACGGCGCGCGGCGCGAGTTCGCCCGGCTGGTGCACGACGGCCGCGAGTTCGTCCACCTGGTCCGGTTGATCGAACGCGCGCGCTGACCGGCGAGCGGGGTGGCGCGGTCGACGGCGACCGCGCCACCCGTCGGGACTACGAAGTCGTGAACACGACGTCGACCCAGTAGTTGTTGTAGGTGGCGTCCCTGGGGAACGACGGGTAGCCCTGGATCCGGCCGAACATGCCGTTGTAGGAGTCCGGACCGCCCGGGGCGGTCAGTTGCGGCGTGACCGTCCCGCCGTTGCGGAAGTAGTTCGTGGTCTGCGAGTAGCGGCCGTCGAGCATGGTGTACCAGGCCAGGTACTCGGTGCCGGCGGTGACCGGTACCGGGTTGGCGAAGGTGACCGTCTGCCAGCCCGACGGCGTCTCGTCGGCGAACCCGCCGGACGCGAGGGTCTCCTGGTTGGGCAGCGACAGGTAACCGTGGTGGTACCGCCGGTTGGCGGGCCCCTTGTAGAACTTCACGGCGGTGATGGAACCGTTGGTGCTGGGGATGAACCGGACGCCGATGCCCGCGCCGCCGTAGTAGCCGAACTCGGCGATCTCCGGCACCGCCGCCTCGCTGTAGAGCGAGCACGGGCACGGCGGGTTGCCCATCGTGAACGACCAGGTGACCGTGTCGACCGCGATGTTCTCGGAACTGTCGGCCGCCCGCGCGCTCGCGGTGTAGGTCGTGCCGCGGACCAGCGGCGCCACCGGCGTCCACACCAGCGTCCGGTTGCCGTCGGTCAGGCTGAGTGTCCCGCGCATGGTGACGCCGTGGGAGTCCTTCACCCGCACCGTCGAGTCGGCGACGTTCAACGGCTCGTCGTAGGTGATGTGGAGCGGGCCGCTCAACCCGACGTCGACCGCGCCGTCACCCGGCGTGTGTCCGGTGTGGACTGGCGGCGTGAAGTCGGTGTAGGGCGTGAAGTCGACGTCGACCCAGTAGTTGTTGCCGTTCCAGGTCAGGCTGGGGTAGCCGCCGCCGGGGGCGAACACGCCCGCCGCCACGCCCTCCGCGGTGCCCAGCGGCGGTGAGACGACCGGGTTGCGGAAGGTGAAGTACCCGTGGTCGATCGAGTAGTGGCCCTGGGGCGCGGAGTACGAGGCGACGTAGGTCGCGCCGTGCGCGATGGCCACCGGCTCGGCGAAGGTCAGCTCCTGCCACCCGATCGCGGTCTCGTCGGTGAACGTCCCGTGCGCGATCCGCTGGCCGCTGGAGTTCCACAGCGAACCGGTGTGGGTGCCGTTGTTGCCCTCGCCCTTGTAGAACCGGACGCTGGTGACCCAGCCGCCGCGCGGGACGGTGAACCGCACGCCCAGCTCGTACGCGCCGCCGTCGTTCGCCGACGGGATCTTCGGCACCGTGGCGTCGCTGAACAGCGAGCACGGGCAGGGCGCTGTGGCCTGGGTGGTGATCGACCACGAGACGGGCGCGGTCATCGTGTTGCCGTTGACGTCCGCCGCCTGCACCCGCACCGCGTACCTGGTGGCGGGCTTGTACGTGCCGTTCGGCGTCCAGGTCACCGTCTTCTGGTCGGCGGAGAGCGTCGACGTGCCGCTCAAGGTCCCGCCGCCGGTGTCGGAGAACGTGACGACCGCCGACTCCGGGTCGATCGCCTCGCTGAAGCCGAGCGTCACCGGCTGGTCGAGCGCGACGCCCGTCGCGTCCGGGCCGGGCGTGCGGGTGTCGAGGGTCGGCCGGTCGGTGTCGCCGTTGAGACCGTTGCGGTAGACGACGTCGACCCAGTAGTTCGACGCCAGGTACCCGCCGGTGGGGAAGCCGCCGTCGTAGCGGAACAACCCGTTCGCCCCGGCCGTGCCGTCCGTGATCGCGGTGATCGGGCCGTAGGTCGTGGGCTGGTCCTGGAACTGCTTCTGGGTGACCGCGTAGTGGCCGTCGGGCGCGAAGTACGACACCACGTAGGTGGTCCCGGTCTGCACGGACACCGGCTCGGCGAAGGTCAGGGTCTGCCACCCGGTCGTGGTCTCGCCGGTGAACGTGCCGGTCGCCAGCAGGACACCGGTCGAGGTCCAGAACGACCCGGTGTGCGTGCCGGTGTTGCCGGCACCCTTGTAGAACCGGACGCCGAGCACCTGGCCCTTGCCGGCGAACCGCACCTTGACGCCGAGTTCGACCGGCCGCGAGTCGTCGGCGGCGGTCACGGCGGGCGTGGTGAAGTCGTCCCACAGCGTGCACGGGCACTCCGCCGCACGCGGCGTGCCGGTGGTGAACTGCCAGGTGTGCTGGGCGGTCTGGTTGCCGGCCGCGTCGCCGACCCGCACCGACGCGGTGAACGCGGTGCCGGCGGGCAGCGGGCCGTCCGGGGCGAACTGCGCGGTCTTCGCGTTGCCGGACAACGAGGTCCGGCCGGTGACCGGGCCCGCCGGGCCGGTGACGGTGAACTGGGCGGAGCCGGGCGCGATCGTCTCGTCGAACGCGGCGCTGACCGGGGCGGTGAGCGCGACGCTGCCCGCGCCGCCGGTCGGCGTGGTGCCGATCAGGTCCGGGGCCCGGCCGTCCGCGCCGGGCTCGGGGGCCCACACCACGTCGACCCAGTAGTTGGCGTTGCCGGGCGAGCCGGTGTTCGGGAAGCCGCCGCCGGTGCGGTACACGCCGTTCGGGCCGTCGACCCCGGTCTGGAGGCCGGTCAGCGGCTCCAGGTAGCGGGAGGACCGGGCGAAGTACCCCTGGTCGACCGAGAAGTGGCCGGTGGGGGAGAGGTAGGAGGCGGTGTAGGTGGTGTTGCCGGTGACCGCGACGGGCTGCGCGAAGACCAGCGTCTGCCAGCCGCTCGCGGTCTCGGCGCGGAACGTGCCGGTGGCCAGCGCCGTGCCGGTCGCGGACCACAGCGTGCCGGTGTGCGTTCCGGTGTTGCCGGGTCCCTTGTAGAACCGGATGCCGCGCACGTGGCCGTCCGACGTGGACCGCCACTTCAGGCCGAGTTCGACGGCGGTGTTGTCGGTGGCGTCGGCGGTCGCGGGCGCGTCGGCGTCCGACCACAGGCCGCACGGGCAGACCCGCGCCGCGACGGGGGTTTCGGCCGAGGCCGCGCTGAACGGGCTCTGCGCGGCGTCCAGCGCCCGGACCCGCAGGTGGGCGGTGCCGGAGTTGGCCGGGGTGAACGTGTGGCTCCACGTCGTTTGACCGGCCTGCCACCCGGCGGCCCGCCAGGTCACACCGGCGTCGGTGGACACCTCGACCGCGGCGACCGGGCTCTCGTCGGTGACGGTGCCGCCGAACGTGTACGGCGCGCCGACCGCGGCCGTCGCGGGGACGTCGGTGAACGCGGTGGTCGTGGCGGCGACCGCGACCGGTGTGCGCCCGGCGACCGGCGCGACGACCAGCGCGGCGGCGACCACCAGGACGGTGACCAGCCGGACCAGTGCGGTGCCGGGTCTGTGCCTGGCCGCATCGCTCGGGAACATGAGTCCACCTCTCCCCGCCGGGCCTGGGGATGGCGCGGCTTCATGCCGGGGATCGGCGTGCGGGACAACGCTGTTACGGCTCGTCTGATCGGTTGGAGCCTCTATGGCGCAAGGGATGCACCCCGTTGCGACGGGACCCGCGAACCTGCGCTTCGTGCACCGGGGGGACGGCGATCGACCTGCGGCGCGCGCAGGCGGCCATGATCATGCGACCCGTGCCGCCGTGGGCCTGCCTTCGTAGCGGGTACTCGATAACCGGCAGCGGGTTACTCGCCGGGTTTGGGGTCGGACGTGGTCGTGGGCGGGTCGTCGATGCCCGCTCCGCTGGTCGTGGACGTGCCGGCGCGATCGGCCGACCACGTCCCCACGACCACCGCCGCGACGGAGGTGACACCGAGTACCGCCGCCACCGCCATCGCCACCGCGAACCGCTGATGAGCGCGCATACCGGTCCTCCTGTCGGCCGACGCCCGGAAAGCCACCGCGAAGTGTCCTCCTGCCCGGCACGCCGGTCCACCGGCCGGGCAGGCGAACCCGAGGGGTCCGTTCAGGCCCCGTCGAGCCCGGCGATCAGCAGCCGGACCCGCCGGGCCTCCTCGCCCCGGTGCTGGGCCTCGAACAGCCGGACGGCCCGCTGCCACGCGCGGCGGGCCTCGTCCGGCCGGCCCAGCGCGCGGTACGGGTGGCCCAGGCGGTCGAGGGTGTGCGACTCGCTGAACGCGTCGCCGTCCTCGCGGAACAGGGCCAGAGCGCGCTCGTAGTGCGCCACGGCGGCGGCGTGGTCGCCGGTCTGGTGCGCGATGTAGCCCAGGCTGTCGCGGGCGGCGGCGTCGACCTCGCGGCCGGCGCGGTCCAGCGCGGCCTCGCAGTGCGCGCGGGCCCGCCCGTACTCGCCCAGCCGGGCCAGGTACCAGCCCACCGCGTTGAGCGCCAACGCCTCCAGCGCCGGCCGGCCCAGGCTCCGGTACAGGTCGAGTGCGCTGGTGGCGTGCTCCAGCGCCTGCCGGTCGTGGCCGAGTCGTTCGGCGATCTGCGCCAGGGACCGGTGGGTGTGGGCCTGGGCCAGCGCGTCGCCCAGGTCCTCGGCCAGCGCCAGCGCCTCGGACAGGTGCGCCGCGGCCTCGTCGTGCAGGCCCGCGTAGGTGACCGCGGCCCCGAGCAGGCGGTGCGCCAGCACGCGGACCGCCGGGTCGCCGTGCCGGTCCGCCGCCGCCAGGCCCTCCCGCCACACCAGGACCGCGTCGTGCAGGTGCCCCTGCCGGTAGAGGAACGTGTCCAGCGCCCAGGCGAGCTGCCAGACCCGGGCCGAGGACGCGTGCCGGGTGACCGCCAGCAGGGTGCGGTGCTCGGCGGTGAACCAGTCCAGCGCCGCGCCGGTGTCCGGCAGGTGCCGGGGCCGGGAGTCCGGCGCGGGCTCGCCGAACGGGATCGGCGTGCGGTGCGGGTTGAGCAGCCGGTCCGCCGCGCGGGCGGTGTGCAGGTAGTGGTCGACCAGGCGGGCCAGGGCCCGGTCCAGCTCGCCCCCGGGCATCTCCTGGTCGGCCGCGTACAGCTTGATCAGGTCGTGCAGGTGCCACCGCGCCGGGCTCCGCTGCTGCACCAGGTGCATGTCCTCCAGAGCGCGCAGCACGGACCTCGTCGCCGCCTCGGACCGCCCGGCGAGTCCGGCCGCCGCGGCCAGGCCGATGTCCGGTCCGGCCACCCGGCCCAGCAACGCGAACACGCGCGCCTGCTCGGCGGTGAGCGCCTGGTGCGACCAGGACAGCACCGCGCGCAGACCGGCGGCCGGGTTGTCGTGGTCCAGCACGTCCAGGCACGCCTCGTGCAGCTCCGCCGCCAACGCGGCCAGCGGCGAGCCGGGGTCGGCGCACGCGCGGCCGGCCACGATCGCCAGCGCGAGCGGGAAACCGTGGCAGCAGGCCAGCAGGTCGCCGGCCGCGTCGGGTTCGGCGGCCACCCGCGCGGCACCCAGCCGGTCCACCAGGACGTGGCGCGCCTCGGCGTCGCTGAGCACGTCGACCCGCAACGGGCGTGCGCCGTGACCGGTGGCCAGCCCGGTGAGCCGGTGCCGGCTGGTGACCAGCACGGTGCACGTCGGGCTGCCCGGCAGCAGCGGCACCACCTGCTCGGCGTTGCGCGCGTTGTCCACCACGACCAGCACCCGCTTGTCCGCCACCAGGCTCCGGTACAGGCCGGCCTGGGCGTGCGGGTCGGGCGGGACGGACCGGGGGTCGACGCCGAGCGCGTCGAGGAAGCCGCGCACCGCGGCGGTCGGGTCCACCGGTGACGCGGTCGGGCTGAACCCCTGGAGGTCGACGAACAGCTGCCCGTCCGGGAAGCGGTCGGCGTGCCGGTGCGCCCAGTGCAGCGCCAGCCAGGTCTTGCCGATGCCGCCCGCCCCGGCGACCGCCGAGACCACCATCGTGCCGCCCGGTGCGGCGCCGTCGAGGTGGGCGGTGAGGGCGGCGAGTTCCGCGGCCCGGCCGGTGAACCCCGGTGGTGCCGGCGGGAGTTGGCGCGGCACCGGGACGACGTCCCCGTGCTGGGCCGGGGCGGTCAGCGTCCGGTCGTCCTCGATGATCCGCTGGTGCAGGTGGCGCAGCGGGAGGCCGGGGTCGGTGCCGATCTCGGTGACCATCCGGGCCCGCAGGCCCCGGTAGTGCTCCAGCGCCTCGCCGGGACGCCCGGCGTGGCACAGCGCCAGCAGGTACTGGGCCGCGACCCGTTCGTCCAGCGGGTGCTCCGCGGCCCGCGCGGCCAGCTCGGCCACCAGGTTCGCGCCCTGCCCGGACCGGAGCCGGGCGTCGGCCAGGTCGCACTCGGCGGTCAGCCGCTCCCCGGCCGCCCGGCCCCGCTCGGCGAGCACCCACGCGCCGCCCAGGCCCGCCAGCGCCTCCCCGCGCCACAGCCGCAGCGCCTCGGTCAGCAGGGTCTCGGCCTGGTCGGTCGCGGCGGTGCGGGCCCGCGCGCACAGGTCGCGGAACCGGTGCAGGTCCACCGCGTCCCGGTCGACGTCGAGCAGGTAGCCGCCGCCCCGCCGGAGCAGCCCGACCGGTCCGACCAGGGGCCGCAGCCGGGAGAGGTAGCTGTGCAGGGTGGCGCGGGCCCGCAGCGGCGGCGCGGGGCCCCAGACCCGCTGGACCACCCGGTCCACCGGCACCACCTGCCCGGCGTCCACCGCCAGCGCGGCCAGCACGCACCGCTGCCGCGCGGGCCCCAGGTCGACCGGCCGGCCGTCCACGAGCGCGGTCACCTCGCCGAGCAAGGTGAACACTGTCGCCATCGCCGTCCCCCCTGCGATCACGGCTGCCCGACCAGGCTTACCGGTCCACCCGGGACGGCGTGCGGCGTTGCCCCCGGTTCACCCGATCGGCGGCCGGCTCATGCCCGGTCGGCGCGCACGGCCGCCGCCGCCGCGCTCACGTCTGGTCGGTGCGGACGGCCAGGGCGGCGTCGCGCACGTCCGGGTCGTCGTGCCGGCGCAGTCCGCGCACCAGCTCGCGCCACCGCGCCGGCCAGCCCGCCGCCGGGCCCGCGGCCGTCGCCACGGCGACCGCCAGCGCCGGGCACTCCACCGCCAGCACGCCCGCCAGTTCGTGCGGCCGGTCCGGCGGGAGGCGGTCGAGCACCCCGGAGAGGGCCACCGCGAGCTCCTCGGACGCCTGCCGGCGCAGCGCCGGCCGGTCCGCGACGCGCGCCACGTCCCGCAGCCCGGCCAGGTCCGCGCCCGGCTCGCCCCACGGCACCGCGAGCACGGCCAGCCGGACCGCCGCCGGGTGGTGCCCGGCCGCCGCGAGCACCGGCCCGAGCGCGCCCGCCTCCGCCCGCCGGCCCGCCGAGTCGGCCTGGCCCGCGACCTGGCGCACCAGCGCCTCGATCCGCCGCCGGCCCGGCAGGTCGCGGTCGGTCTCGGCGTCGTACCGGTCGGCCACGGCGAGCAGCCCGGTCACCGCCCGGCGCAGCGGTTCCGGGTCGGCCTGCGCCCGCGCCGCGCGGACCAGCGCGGACAGGGCGAACTCCCAGGTGGCGGTGTTGTCGAGGTCGACCACGAGCCCGACGAGCAGGTCGGCGGTGCCCTCGACCCAGCGCAGCCAGGCCGGCAGCGCGGCCAGCCCGCGCCGGGCGGTGTCCGGGTCGGCGGACGCGGCGACCGCGAGCACCAGCTCCCCGTAGCCGACCCGGTGTCGGCGGGGCACCGCGGCGGGCGGCTGTTCGAGCACCTCGGCGGCCACCTCGCACTGCTCGGCGGTGGCCCGGGTCAGCAGGTCCCACGCGGTGTCGTCGTCGAGGAACCAGCGGGTCGCCGACACCAGCGCCCGCCGCACGTCCCGGTGCGCCCCGTCCCAGGCCCCGGCGAGCACCGCCACCGCGCCGGGGGCCCGGTGCTGGGCGAGCAGCCGCACGGCCTCCTTGCGGGTGGTCACCTTGCCGCCGGTCACCAGCGGGGCGAGCAGCTCGCCGAGCCGCCGCGGCGAGGTGAACCGGGCGCACCGGGACAGCGCGTAGACCGCGACCCGGGCCCGGTCGGTGCCGACGTGCTCCAGCAGGTCCGGCAGCACGTCGGCCGGGTCGTCGGTCCACGCCAGCGTGGCCAGCGCCGCCTCGGCCACCGGCACGTCCGGGTCGGTGGTGAAACCCCGGACCTCGGCCACCGAGCCGGGCAGCCGGCCCAGCCGCGCCACGGCGGACGCGCGCTCGAACACCGGGACGCGCGCGGACGTGGCGCAGTCCAGCAGCTGGTCGCGGTAGGCGTCGACCTGGCGCGGCAGCCAGCGCTCGGCGCAGTCCGGGAACGGCGGCACGTACCGCACGCCGCGCTTGAGGAACCGGCCGTGCAGCGGCTTGCCGATCACCAGGTCGAGCAGGTCGGTGCAGCGCCGGGCGACGACCTCCCGCACGACGTCCACGGTGATGGTGGACCGGTCGTCGGCCAGCACCCGCCGCACCCGGTCGTCGCGGGTGCGCGGCGGCGCGAGCCACAGCCCGATCGCCGCGGTCACCACCCGGTCGCTCTTCGCCGACCGGGCCCGGTCGAGCAGCTCCTGCAGGCGCGGCAGGTCCCAGGCGCGTCGGCCGAGCCCGGTCGCGAGCGGCAGCAGCAGGTCGAACTCGCCCCGCCGGGCGTCCTGGGACAGCCGCGGCTCCAGCGCGGCGAACACCTCGTGCTCGGCGCCGCGCGGCAGCGCCCGGCCGATGCCGTGCAGCCCGATCGCGGCCTGCTCGGCGATCCGGGCCAGCCCGGTGCGGCCCGCGTCGACCAGCTCCGGGCGGCGGGCCACCACGCCCTCCCGGATCAGCGCCTGGGCCAGCCCGCGCACGGCGTACCTGGTCTGCCAGGAGGCGTCCCGGGCGTCCGCCGCGTCGGCCATGAGCTTGCCGTAGGCGTCGACGTCCGCGACCCGGAACAGCCACGACGGCACCTCCGCGAACGCGGCCAGCGCTCGCGAGCGCACCGGGTCCTGGTCGTTGGCCAGCCGGGCGAAGTTCGCCACCACCTCGGCGAGCACGGCCGGGTCGCGGGTCGCCACGGCGGCCCGCACGCACAGCTCGTGACCGGTGGCGCGGTCGTCGGCGGTGGCCCGCCGGGTCGCCGCCAGCAGCGCGTCCCGGGCCTGCGCCCACGGCAGCAGCGCGGTCGCGGCCAGCCGCCGCACCGGGTCGTCGGCGACGGCCGGCCGGTCGAGCAGCCGCCGGCCGAACTCCGCCCGCGCCGGGGCCGGGAGCTGGTCGAGCACCCCCGCCGGCAGGTCGAGCCGGTCGCCGTACACGCCGGCGACCACGGCCGCCCGCCGCGACGGCGGCAGGGTGCGCAGGAAGGTGCCCTGGTCGCGCTCCGGCAGCACCCGGCCCACCGCCACCAGGTCGGCGTCGGGCAGCGCCGCCAGCGCCCGCCACAGCGCCGGCCGGGCCGGGACCGGACCGGTGCGGCGCGGGTCGACCAGGACGGCGGCGAGCCGGCGCGGGTCGTGGCGGGCGAGCCGGGCGGCGGCCGGGTGCAACGCCCACGGCAGGGGCGCGTGCGGCAGGACCCGTTCGACCAGGCCGAGCACCCGCTCCGGGTGGGTGGCCGCCGCGGCGGCGACACCTCCGGCCACCCGGCCCCACACGTCGGACCACCAGGTCGGGGCGGACCCGTCCAGCTCGGCGCCCACGAAGTCCAGCAGCACCTCCGGGTGCCGGCGGCCGAGCGCGGTCCAGTTCCGGACGGCGTGCTCCAGCTCCGGCAGCAAGGCCCGCACGGTCTCCGTCGTGCATGACGCCAACAGCCCCGCCGCCTCCACGTCGCCGTACGCGGCGCGCACCACGGGCAGCAGCTCGTCCACCTGTCGGCCCCGGTTCCGCCGGCGCACCGCGCGGTAGAGCGTCCGCCGCAGGTCGGTGGACAGGTGCGGGAGGAGGTCGAGGAAGACCGTGGTGGGCAGGTCCAGCCGGCCGGCGGAGGCCAGCGCGTGGCGGGCCACCTCGGTCTCCGGCCAGGTCGCCGCCCGCACGACGAACTCGCCGTGCCCGGCGACGTGGGCGATCCGCACCGCGAGCCCCCGGCTGAACCGGTCGCCCCCGGACAGCTCCCGCAGCAGCCCGTCCAGCGCGGGCGTGCCGACCAGCTCGCGCGCGGTGCCGGCGAGCAGCCGCTGCCGCGAGCCGTGAGGGAGCGGGTCGAGCGAGCGCAGGAGTCGGTTCGCGGTGATCGTCACGACCGCGATTCTCGCCGGCGGGCGCGCCCATTGCCAGCAGATTGATTACCGGCGCGGGATTCGCCGACCGACCCGAGGCGGCCCGTGCCCGGCGATCCGGTCCTGTCCCGCGGGGGAATTGCGGTGGGTGGACGGCTCTTTTCAGGCCGCATCCGCTGCAATTGAAATTCCGGTGCGCTGCGGAAGCGGCGGGCGCTGCACGTCCGACGAGGCCGAAGGGGGACGGCTGGTGCGCCGGTCCGGTGATCGTGGAACCGCCGGGTACGGCTTTCGGGGTGCCTGGTTCACCTGAAGGCGTGCACTTCGGAACCACCCTGGCCCACCGCTCGACCGCAGCGGTTGACTTCACAGGTCAATCCACGAACTGGAGGCATTCGTGACCAGTGGTTCCGTGATCCAGGACGACAACCTCGGCAAGATCTTCGACGTGCTCGACGTGACCGGCGACGACGTCTTGTCGGCGGACGACTTCACCGTCCTGGCCGAGCAGGTGGCGGCCCGCCTCCTGCCCGGCGCGGAGGAGGAGCGGAGCAAGGGCGTCACGGCCGCGTTCGGCGAGTGGTGGGCGCAGGTCGAGCGTGACGCCGACCTCGACGGCGACGGGCGGGTGAGCCGGGCGGAGTTCGTGGCCGCCACCGAACGCGGTCTGCTCGGCAACCCGGACTACCTGGAGGAGGCGGTCTCGTCGGTGGCGCGGGCCGTCTTCGAGGTCCTGGACCGCGACGGGGACGGGCGGATCGCCCGGGGCGAGTACCTCGACCTCTACGCCGCGATCGACGTCGACACCGACATCGCCGTCACGGCGTTCGAGCGGATCGACGCCAACGGCGACGGCGTGATCGACTTCACCGAGTTCCGCGCCGCGATCCAGGAGCTGTTCAGCACCGCCGATCCGGCCGTGCCCGGCGCGGCCATGCTGGGCTGACCGCGACCGCCGCGCGGTGGGCTGACGACGACCGCCGCGCGGTGGGCGGGCCGCCGCGCGGTGGGCGGGCCGCCGCGCGGCGGGAGCGGCACGGGCCGGGGTCAGGAGCCGGTGGCGCTGGGGAGCAGGGCGGGGCAGCCGGCCGTGGCGTAGGACGGCGAGTACTCGAAGTGCCAGTACTCGTTGTCGTAGCGGCGGCACCACCCCAGGGCCGGCGCGTTGCGCTCGACCCAGATCGCCGAGTCCTGCGGCTGGACGTCCACCGCCCTGCCCTTGACGTGCATCGACTTCTCCGGCGGCAGGACGTACCGCGCGGCCAGCTCCGCCGAACCGAGCTGCCGCACCGACGCGTCGAACTCGCGTTGCTGCTGGCCGTTGCTGCGCTTGCCGTCGTTGAGGCACAGCCGGACCCCCTTCGCGCCCGCGGCGTCCACCAGGCGCTGCCACGCGGCGAGGACCTCGGGGTGCAGGCCGGTGGCCGGTTCGTCCACGTACCGACCGTCCACCGGGCACACCGGGCCGGTCTCGGGACCCGGGACCTCCTCCAGGATCGCCAGCGGCCGGCCCGGAGCCGGGTCGGGGACGAACCGCAGGCGGCCGGTCATCCCCAGCCCGCCCGCGACCCCGGCCGCGATCATCGCCACCACCAGCGGAACCACCACACGCAGGTACACAGAACCCCCCAATCGGCGACGACGGGACAGTGCTTCACGTCAGCACGGCCACGACCTGCGCCGCGGCCTCCGCGATGAGCGCTTCGTCGTACTTCGCGTCCGTCGTCGTTTTACTGGACATCACCGCTATGACGAGTGGGGCGGCGTTCGGTTGCCACCCGAGGCCGATGTCATTGACCGTCCCGTACTCGCCCGTCCCGGTCTTGTCGGCCACGACCCACCCCAGGGGCACGCCCGCGCGGATGCGCCGCGCCCCGGTCGTGTTGCGCTCCAACAGGTCCCGCAGGAACGCCCGCTTGTCGGCCGGCAGCACGTCGCCCAGCACGATCCGCTGGTAGTCGGTCCCGATCGCCCGGGGCGAGGTGGTGTCGCGAGGATCACCCGGGGCGGCTTCGGTGAGGGCGGGCTCGGTCCGGTCCGCCCGGGTCACCCCGTCGCCGATCCCGCGCAGGAACGCGGTGAGCCCGGCCGGCCCGCCCAGGTCGCGGACCAGCAGGTTGCCCGCCGTGCCGTCGCTGTACCGCACGGCGGCGTCGCACAGGTCGCGGATCGTCATGCCGGTCGCGACGTGCTCGCGGGTGATGGTCGAGCTCTTCATCAGGTCCGCGTCGGTGTAGGTGACGACGGTGTCCAGGTGCGCCAAGGGGTTGCGCTGGAGCACGGCGGCCGCGGCGAGCCCTTTGAACGTCGAGCAGAACGCGAAGCGCTCGTCCGCGCGGTAGGCGAACGTGGCACCGGAGCCGGTGGCGACCGCGTACACGCCCAGGCGTGCGTCGAACTTCCGTTCCAGCCCCGCCCACCGGCCGTCCGGCGGCACGGCGGTGGTGGTCGGCCCGGTGGTCGGCGTGGTGACCGGAGTGGACGTCCCGGATGGACTCGGCGGCTCCGGCTCCGGCGTCGCGCACGCGGCCAGGGACAGCAGGGCCGTACCCAGCAGGGTGCGGCGGGTGATCGGTGCGATGGTGTTCCCCCTGTGGTTCTCCGGAACCCGCGCGATCCCGGGTTCCGGACAGGCCGGTCTCAGTCGAAGAGGGGAGCGATGCCCAAGGTCAGCCCCGAGGTCCAGACGGCCAGGAGCACCCAGCCGACGACCAGGCCGACGCCGAAGCCGCGCCACGAACGGCGACCCCGCACGGCGCACCACGCGCCGGTGAGCGCCATCGCGAGCAGCAGCGCCGCGCCGAGCGCGTACCCCACCACGGGCAGCATGAACAGGGCGATGGCGAACACCTCGAAGCCCGCCACCGCCGACACGAAGACGCCGAAGCACGCGGCGATCACCACCGCGACGCCGACCTCGAAACGGGTCGGCTCGGCCGTGGGCGGGTCGTCGCGCACGGGCCTGGACTCCTCCACTGGATCGTCCCCCTCGTCTGGTCCCCGACAGCCTCTCAGCCTGCGGTGCATCGCGTCCAAGACGCCAACGGCCGCATCGATGCCGATTCGGCATACGATGGCCGGCGTGGACGTCGTCGCGGCATGTCGGGCCTTCGTCGCCGTGAGCGGGCACGGCAGCTTCACGGTTGGCGCGTCGGTCGCGCGGATCCCGCAGTCGGTCGCCAGCCGGCGGATCGCGGCGCTGGAGAAGTACCTCGGGGCCCGCCTGCTGACCAGGTCGTCGCGCAGCGTCGCGCTGACCCCGTTCGGCCGTGAGCTGCTGCCCTCCGCCCGCCGGCTGGTCGAGCTGGCCGAGGCGATGGAGCACGACGCCGAGCAGGCCCGGCTCCGGCCGTTCCGGATCGCGGTGCCCGCCGTGTGCGCCCCGCACCGGCTGGCCCGCCTGGTCGCCGCCGCGCGCGGGCACGGCCTCACCCTCGACCCGCACCCGGCCGACCCGGGCCGGCGCGCCGAACTGGCCCGCACGCTGGAGGTGCGCGCGGCCGTGGTCGCCGTGCCGCCCGACGAGGGCGCCTGGCGGGTGCCGCTCGGCCTGGCCGGCGTGGCGGACGAGGGCGGCACGTCCGCGCTCTACCTGGAGACGCTGCGCGCGGGCCGAGTGGACCGGCGTGCCCGGCGTCGCCGGGTCTGGATCCACGCGGAGGACGACGTGCCGCACGTCCGGGACCGCGTCACCCGGCTGCGGGACGCCGTCGGGCTGCTGCCCGCGCAGGTGGTGGTGACGGCCTCGCTGGTCGCCGCCACGGCGGAGGTGCTGGGCTCGGCCGACCTGCTGCTCTGCCCGCCGGGGCAGGCCGCCGAGCTGGGGCTGCACTGGCGGCCGATCGGCGAGCTGACCCTGGCGCGCGGCTACGACGTGACGTCCCGGGCGCGCGAGGACGTCCAGCGGATCCGCGCCCTGCCGCCCGCCCTGATCGGTGCCTGCCTCGGTGCGGTGGACGACCACGCGCCGGGGGTGGGGGCGGGATGACGGCGAAGGTGCTGCGCGACGCGCGCGAGGCGTTGGAGGCCGGTGGGCTGCGCGGCTCGTTCCTGGTGCGGGACCTGGACACCGGCGACGAGCTGGGGATCGACGCGGACGTCGAGTTCCCGGTGGCGTCGCTGGTGAAGGTGCCGCTGGCGGTCGCCACGCTGGAGCGCGTCGCGCGCGGTGAGCTCGACGAGACCCTGCCGGTCGTGGTGCGGCCCGGCCGCAGCACCGTGCCGGGGCCGACCGGCCTGAGCAAGTTCCGGCACCCCGCCACGATCGCGCTGGGCGACCTGCTCTACCTGAGCACCGCGATCAGCGACAGCGTCGCGGCCGACGCGCTGTTCGCGCTGACCCCGCCCGCCGCCGTCACCGCCGAGCTGCGCCGGCTCGGCTACGACGGCATCGCGGTCCGGCACCTGGTGGCGGACCTCACCGACACCCCGGCCGAGCGGTTCGCGCCGCCCGACGTGCACCTGGCCCACTCGCTGGCGATCACCGCCGGCACGGCGGGCCAGGGCCACCCGGTGCCCCAGCTCGACATCAGCCTGGCCAACACCGGGTCGCCGCGCGCGTTCGTGGACCTGGTCGGCGGGCTGTGGCGGCCGACCTCGGTCGATCCGTCGGTCGCCGCGCGGGTGCGCGGGCTGATGGGGGACAACCTGCTGCGCCAGCGGCTGGCCCCGGACTTCGTGTCCGACTCGTCGCGCTGGTCGTCCAAGACCGGGACGCTGCTCAACCTGCGGCACGAGGTCGGCGTGGTGGAGCACGCGGGCGGGCCGGCGTACGCGGTGGCGGCGTTCACCGAGTCCCGCGTGCCGGCCGTCGTCCAGCCCGGCGCGGAGGCGTTGATGGCGCACGTCGCCCGGACCTTGCGCGACCAGCTCCGGATGTCTTGACGGTCGCTCTCCCGGGCGCATCCCCTGCGGGCCCGGCGGAGCGGAGTTAGGTTGCGCTGCGTGGCCGACCGTCCCGCCGGCGAAGGGGTCCGCATGACGTCCGAGCAGGCCGCGCTCACCAGCGGTGCCGACTTCTGGCACACCGCGAGCACCCCGCCGATCACGCTGACCGACGGGCCGCACGGCGTGCGGCTGGCCGGCACGCCCGGCGACCCGCTGACCGGGCGGCCCGCGACCTGCTTCCCGCCCGCCGTGACCACCGGCTCGACCTGGGACCCGGACCTGCTGCGCCGGCTGGGCGAGGCGCTGGGCGACGAGGCGCGGTCGATGGGCGTCGCTGTCCTGCTGGGGCCGGGCGTCAACCTCAAGCGCAGCCCGTTGTGCGGGCGCAACTTCGAGTACTTCTCGGAGGACCCGCTGCTCACCGGCGTGCTGGCGACCGCGTGGGTGCGCGGGCTGCAGAGCCGGGGCGTCGGCGCGTCGGTCAAGCACTTCGCGGTCAACAGCCAGGAGACCGACCGGATGACGGTCAGCGCCGACGTGGACGAGCGCACCCTGCGCGAGCTGTACCTCACCGCGTTCCAGCGGGTCGTGCGCGAGGCCCGGCCGTGGACCGTGATGTGCTCCTACAACCAGGTCAACGGCGTGTACGCGAGCCAGAACCACTTCCTGCTCACCGACGTGCTGCGCGGCGAGTGGGGGTTCGACGGCGTGGTGGTCTCGGACTGGGGCGCGGTGGTCGACCGGGTCGCGGCCGTCGCGGCGGGCCTGGACCTGGCCATGCCCGGACCGGACGACACGGGCGACCGCGCGCTGGTCGAGGCCGTGGCCGGCGGCCGCCTGGCTCCCGAGGCGCTCGCCACGGCGGCGGACCGGGTGCTCACCCTGGTCCGGCGGGCCGCCGCACGGCAGGCGGGGGAGTACGACCGCGACGCCCACCACGCGCTGGCCCGGGAGATCGCCGCGCGCGGCACGGTGCTGCTCAAGAACGAACGGGCCGTGCTCCCGCTGCCGGCCGACACCTCCGTCGCCGTGCTCGGCGAGTACGCCCGCACCCCGCGCTACCAGGGCGGCGGCAGCTCCGCCATCACCCCGACCAGGCTCGACGTCCCGCTCACCCGCATCGCCACCGCGACCTCCGCCCCGGTCCGGTTCGCGCCCGGCTACGGCCCGCCGGGTCCGGACGGGACGCCGGCCGAGCCCGACCCGGCGCTGATCGTGGAGGCCGTGGCGGCGGCGCGGGAGAGCGACGTGGCGCTGGTGTTCGTCGGCACGCCGGAGGAGACCGAGGGACGGGACCGCACGTGCCTCGACCTGCCCGCCGCCCACGTCGACCTGATCCGGCAGGTGGCGGCGGCCAACCCGCGCACGGTCGTCGTGATGTGCAACGGCGGCGTCGTGCGCACCACGCCGTGGGACGCGGAGCCGGCGGCCGTGCTGGAGTGCTGGCTGCCGGGCCAGGCGGCCGGCAGCGCGCTCGCCGACGTGCTGTTCGGGCAGGTCGACCCGTCCGGCCGGCTCGCCGAGACGATCCCGCTGCGACTGGCCGACCACCCGTCCTACCTCGACCTCCCGGGCACCGACGGGCACCTGCGCTACGGCGAGGGCATCCACGTCGGCTACCGGGGCTTCGACGCGCGCGAGCAGGAGGTCGCCTACCCGTTCGGGTTCGGCCTGTCCTACACGACGTTCGAGTACGGCACCGCCACCGCGACCGCCGACGACACCGGGATCCGGGTGCGGGTCGAGGTGACCAACACCGGCGACCGGGACGGGCGCGAGGTCGTCCAGGCGTACGTGAGCCGGCCGGGTTCACGGGTCCGGCGCGCGCCGCGCGAGCTGAAGGCGTTCGCGAACGTGCCGATCGCGGCCGGCGCGACCGCCGAGGTGGTGCTGGACGTCGCCCGTGATGATCTCGGCCACTGGGACGTGGCACTGGGCCGGTGGCTGGTCGAGGGCGGGCCGTGGCACGTCTCGATCGGCGCGTCCTCTCGTGACCTCCGCACAACGGTGGTGGTCGACGTGCCGGGCGACGAGGTGCACGTCCCGCTCACCGCCGGCTCCAGCCTGGCCGACTGGTTCGCCGACCCGCGCGGCGCGCGACTGCTCGGCGCGGCGCTGGCCGGCCCACCCGGATCACCGGCCGTCGACCCGGCGCTGCTCGCCATCGCCGCCGCGATGCCGCTGGACCGGCTGGCCCGGCTGCTGCCCGGCGGCCCGCTCGACCCGGCGGCGGTCGCCGCCCTGGTGGCCGCCGCGAACTCCTGACCAGGGCGACATCGAACCCGTTGCGGGACAGCGGTCGTGGCCCGGCGGGCGGGCCCGGGGCGTCGGACGCGGCCTCGGTCCACATCGGACGGCGCGCCCCGGCGGAACCGGACGAGCCGGGCGCGGCGGCCGGCGCGACGGCGGTCGGACCGGCGGGCATGTCCCGCGACCAGGTGACCTTGGGCGACCGGCCGGCGCGGTGGTCGGACGTCCACCGGTCGGACTATCGCGCAGGTCACAGCGGGGTGGTCCGACCGCATCGTGCACCGAGGCGTCCGCGCACCTGGGCTTTTGGACGTTCTCCACAAATGCGGAGCCGTGTCATGCTTCCTCTGCGACATTCCCCTACTGGCGAGTAGTAGTAAGGCTGTACTGGCGCGGTGGGGGCCGCCCCGGGGAGGGCGCGCACAGTCAACAGGAAGGCTCGGTCGGTGTTCAGTCGTGTCGTCATCGTCAACCGTGGTGAGGCCGCGATGCGGCTCATCCACGCGGTCAGGGACCTGGCCGCGGAGACCTCCACCACGATCGAAACGGTGGCGCTGCACACCGATGTCGACCGCACGGCCACGTTCGTGCGCGAAGCCGACATCGCCTACGACCTCGGGCCCGCGTCCGCGCGCCCGTACCTCGACCTGAAGGTGCTCGAACGCGCCCTGGTCGAGACCGGTGCCGACGCCGCGTGGGTCGGGTGGGGCTTCGTCGCCGAGGACCCGGCGTTCGCCGAGCTGTGCGAGAAGGTCGGCGTGACCTTCGTCGGGCCGAGCCCGGACGCCATGCGCAAGCTGGGCGACAAGATCGGCGCGAAGCTGATCGCCGAAGAGGTCGGCGTGCCGGTCGCGCCGTGGAGCCGGGGCGCGGTCGAGTCGCTGGAGGCCGCGACCGCGTCGGCCGCCGAGATCGGCTACCCGCTGATGCTCAAGGCCACGGCCGGCGGCGGTGGGCGCGGCATCCGGGTGGTCACCAGCGACGCCGAGCTGGCCGACGCCTACGAGCGCACCAGCCAGGAGGCGGCGCGGGCGTTCGGCAGCGGCGTGGTGTTCCTGGAGCGCCTGGTCACCGGCGCGCGGCACGTCGAGGTGCAGGTCATCGCCGACGGCCAGGGCACGGCGTGGGCGCTGGGCGTGCGCGACTGCTCGGTGCAGCGGCGCAACCAGAAGGTCATCGAGGAGTCCGCCTCGCCGGTGCTCGGCCCGGAGCAGACCGCCGAGCTCAAGACCTCCGCCGAGCGGCTGGCCGTCGCGGTCGGCTACCGGGGCGCGGCGACCGTCGAGTTTTTGTACCACCCCGGCGACAAGCTGTTCGCGTTCCTGGAGGTCAACACCCGGCTCCAGGTCGAGCACCCGATCACCGAGTCGACCACCGGGTTCGACCTGGTCAAGGCCCAGCTGTGGGTCGCCTCCGGCGGCCGGCTGGAGGGGGAGCCGCCGGCCGAGCGCGGGCACGCCATCGAGGCCCGGCTCAACGCCGAGGACCCGGACCGCGACTTCGCGCCGTCACCGGGCCGGATCGCCCGGCTGGACCTGCCCGCCGGGCCCGGCATCCGGGTGGACACCGGGGTCAGCGAGGGCGACACGATCCCCGCCGACTTCGACTCGATGATCGCCAAGATCATCGCCCACGGCCGCGACCGGGACGAGGCGCTGGGCCGGCTGCGCCGGGCCATGGCCCAGACCACGGTCGTCATCGAGGGCGGCGCGACCAACAAGAGCTTCGTGCTCGACCTGCTCGACCAGCCCGAGGTGATCGACGCCAGCGCCGACACCGGCTGGATCGACCGGGTCCGCGCCGAGGGCCGGCTCGTCTCGCACCGGCACTCCGCGGTCGCCCTGGTGGCCGCCGCCATCGAGGCCTACGAGGAGGAGGAGCGGGTCGAGCGGCAGCGGCTGCTGTCCACCGCGTTCGGCGGACGCCCGCAGGTCCGGCACGAGAGCGGCCGGCCGCTGGACCTCAAGCTGCGCGGCGCCGACTACCGGGTGCGGGTCGCCCGGGTCGGCGCGCACCGGTTCCGGGTCGGCGTCCAGGCGGGCGAGGACGTCCGGGTGGCCGACGTCGAGCTGGACCGCTTCGACCGGCACACCGGCCGGATCGTGGTCAACGGCACCCGCTACCGCCTGCTCACCGACACGTTCGGCTCGGTGCACCTGGTCGAGGTGGACGGCGTCACGCACCGGGTCAGCCGGGACGAGGGCGGCGTGGTCCGCTCGCCCGCGCCCGCGCTGGTCGTCGCCACGCCGCTGGCGGTCGGCGCCGAGGTCGAGGCCGGCGCGCCCGTCCTGGTGCTGGAGAGCATGAAGATGGAGACGGTGCTGCGCGCGCCGTTCAAGGCCCGCCTCAAGGAGTGCGTGGTCTCGGTCGGCAGCCAGGTGGAGACCGGCGCGCCGCTGCTGCGGCTGGAGCCGGTCGCCGACGCCGACGTCGAGGAGACCGCGGCCGGCGTGGCCGTGGAGCTGGACCTGCCCGCCGCGCCCGACCGCGGCCCGGTGCTGGAGCGCGTCACCCGCGGCCAGGAGGACCTGCGCGACCTGCTGCTCGGCTTCGACGTCGACCCGCACGACGAGGGCCGGGTGCTGGAGGACTACCTCGCCGCGCGCCGGGCCGCCGCCGACGACGGCCACCGCCCGCCCGCCGAGGAACTCGGCCTGGTCGCGGTGTTCGCCGACCTGGCCGAGCTCAGCCGCAACCGGCCGGCCGGCGAGGAGGGCGGCGGGCACGTGCACAGCGCCCGCGAGTACTTCCACACCTACCTCCAGAGTCTCGACGTGGACCGGGCCGGCCTGCCGGAGTCGTTCCAGGCCAAGCTCGCCAAGGCGCTCGGGCACTACGGCGTCACCGACCTGGAGCGCACGCCCGAGCTCGAAGCCGCCGTGTTCCGGATCTTCCTGGCCCAGCAGCGCGCGGCCACCGACGCCACCGTCGTCACCACCCTGCTGCGCGCGTGGCTGCGCGAACTGCCGCCGGACGAGGCGTTGCGGGAGACCGCCGGCCTCGCGCTGGAACGCCTGGTCGCCGCGACCCAGGTCCGCTTCCCGGTGGTCGCCGACCTGGCCCGGGGCGTGGTGTTCGCCTGGTTCGGCCGGCCGCTGCTGCGCCGCAACCGCGCCCGCGTCTACGCCGACGTCCGCAAGAACCTGCGCCACCTCGACGCCAACCCGGACGCGCCGGACCGCGCCGAGCGGATCGCCGACATGGTCCGCAGCACCGAGCCCCTGGTGCGGCTGCTCGGCCAGCGGCTGATCCGGGCGGACCTCGACAACGCGATCATGCTGGAGGTGCTGACCCGCCGGTACTACGGCAACAAGGGCCTCACCGGCGTGCGCACCACCGAGGTCGCCGGCTGCACGTTCGTCGTGGCCGGGCGCGCCGACTCGTGCGTGGCCTCCACCGCGGTCGGCTTCGAAGCTTTGGGCAGCGCGCTGCGCGGGCTGGCCGAACTGGCCCACGGCGAGGACGCCGTCGACGCCGACATCTACCTGGCCTGGGAGAACCAGCCCCAGGACTCCGAGGCGATGGCGGCGGCGCTGGCCGACGTGATCGGCGCGTTCACCCTGCCCCACCAGGTCCGCCGGGTCACCGCGACGGTGGCGGGCAGCGGCGGCGCGGTGATGCACCACCACTTCACGTTCCGCCCGTCGACCGCGGGGATGACCGAGGAGCGGCTGATCCGCGGCCTGCACCCCTACATCGCGCAGCGGATGCAGTTGGAGCGCCTGCGCAAGTTCGACCTCACCCGGCTGCCGTCGTCCGACGAGGAGGTCTACCTGTTCCAGTGCGTGGCGCGGGAGAACCCCGCCGACGACCGGCTCGTGGCGTTCGCGCAGGTCCGGGACCTGACCGAGCTGCGCGAGCAGGACGGCCGGCTGGTCGCGCTGCCCACCGCCGAGGACACCGTGGCGATGTGCCTGGACTCGATCCGCCGCGCGCAGTCGCAGCGGCCGTCCAACAAGCGGTTCACCACCAACCGGATCGTCGTCTACGTCTGGCCGCCCAGCGACATCACCCGCGCCGAACTCCAGATGATCGCCGGACGCGTGCTGCCGACGACGGCGGGCGCGGGACTGGAGGAGATCCTGTTCATCGCGCGCCAGCGCAGCCCGAAGACCGGCGAGCTGACCAAGATCGCGGTGCGGGTCTCGTTCGACGCCGCGGGCGGCACGTCGCTGTCGGTCGGCGAGCCGTCCGCCGAGCCGCTCGAACCGCTCGACGGCTACCGGCTCAAGGTGCTGCGGGCGAGCAGCCGCAACACGGTCTACCCGTACGAGCTGACCGCGCTGCTCGGCGACTTCACCGAGCACGACCTCGACGCCGACCACGCGCTGGTGCCGGTCGACCGGCCGAAGGGCCGCAACAGCGCGGCGATCGTCGCGGGCGTGGTCAGCACGCCGACCCGGCGGCATCCGCAGGGCGTCACCCGGGTCGTGCTGCTGGGCGACCCGACCAAGTCGCTGGGCGCGCTGTCCGAGCCGGAGTGCCGCCGGGTGATCGCCGCCCTCGACCTCGCCGAGCGGATGAGGGTCCCGGTCGAGTGGTACACGCTGTCCTCCGGGGCCCGGATCTCGATGGAGTCCGGCACCGAGAACATGGACTGGGTGGCGGCGGCGCTCAAGCGCATCGTCGAGTTCACCCAGGACGGCGGCGAGATCAACATCGTGGTCACCGGCATCAACGTCGGCGCGCAGCCGTACTGGAACGCCGAGGCGACGATGCTCATGCACACCAGGGGCGTGCTGGTGATGACGCCGGACTCGGCGATGGTGCTGACCGGCAAGCAGGCGCTGGACTTCTCCGGCGGCGTGTCGGCCGAGGACAACTTCGGCATCGGCGGCTACGACCGGGTGATGGGCCCGAACGGCCAGGCCCAGTACTGGGCGCCGAACCTGTCGGCCGCGCGCGGCGTGCTGATGTCCTACTACGACCACACCTACGTCGCACCGGGCGAGAACGGGCCGCGCCGCGCCCGCACCTCGGACCCGTTCGACCGGGACATCTCCGGGTTCCCGCACGCCGTGCCGGACAGCGACTTCACCACGGTGGGCGAGATCTTCTCCGCCGAGGCCAACCCGGACCGCAAGAAGCCGTTCGACATCCGGACCGTCATGCGGGCGCTGTCCGACCAGGACCACCCGGTGCTGGAGCGCTGGGCGGGCATGGCCGACGCGGACACCGCGGCGGTGCAGGACGTGCACCTCGGTGGCATCCCGGTGTGCCTGCTCGGGATCGAGTCGCGCTCGGTGCCGCGCCGCGGCTTCCCGCCCACCGACGGCCCGGACACCTACACGGCGGGCACGCTGTTCCCGCGCTCGTCGAAGAAGGCCGCGCGGGCGATCAACGCGGCCAGCGGCAACCGGCCGCTGGTGGTGCTGGCGAACCTGTCCGGGTTCGACGGCTCGCCGGAGTCGATGCGCAAGCTCCAGCTGGAGTACGGCGCGGAGATCGGCCGCGCGATCGTGAACTTCCGCGGGCCGATCGTGTTCTGCGTGATCTCGCGGTACCACGGCGGCGCGTTCGTCGTCTTCTCGAAGGCGTTGAACCCGAACATGACGGTGCTCGCGCTGGAGGGCTCGTTCGCCTCGGTGCTCGGCGGCGCACCGGCCGCCGCGGTGGTGTTCGCCGGTGACGTCAACGCCCGCACGGCGGCCGACGCGCGGGTCCGTGACCTGGAGGCCCGGGTGGCGGCCGCGTCCGGTGCCGACCGGGCGGCGCTGGCCGCGGAGCTGGACGAGGTGCGCTCGTCGGTCCGGGCGGAGAAACTGGGCGAGGTGGCCGCCGAGTTCGACCGCGTGCACGACATCCGCCGTGCGGTCGAGGTCGGGTCGGTCGACGCGGTCGTCCGCGCGGCGGAACTGCGGCCGAAGGTGATCGAGGCGATCGAGGCCCGCCTGGGCCAGATGATCTAACGCAAGGAGTAGGTGCCTGGAGACGCGAGGGTGTCGACGTACGGGTTGTGACGACCGGCGTTGACACCCTCGCGACCGCATTCCAGGTCAGGACCGACGACCTGCTGAAGGCCGCACCTGGCCCCGTGGCGGCCGAGGGTCGGCATCGCGCCGAGATCGACCGACGCGGGGCTCTTGTCACCGGCGGGTCGCGGCCTGGTGGATCTCGGGGTCCAGGATGACCCGCCGGGGCGTCTCGCGGCCGTCGTGCATGCGTTCGAGGATGTGCACGGCGCACTGGGCGAGCCGGTGCGAGTCCTGCACGACGGTGGCGCGCAACGGGCTCGTGCCGCTGTCGATCAGGTCGCGGGCCTCCGGCACCCCGTCCACGCCGACCACCACGGTGTCGGGGGAGCCGGCGGTGCGCAGCGCGTCGACCGCGGCGAGCGCCATCTCGTCGTTGGTGCAGAACACCGCGTCCGGCACCGGCTCCGCGCACAGGTGCGCGCACACGGCCCGGTAGGCGCGGACGCGGTCGAACGCGCAGCCGTCGTCCACGGTGATCCGCACCGCGCACAACGCCTCTCGCAGCACCCGCGCGCAGTGGTCCTGCCGGTCCCGGTGCTCGCGGCTGGCGATCATGAGCACGCGCGGCCGTGGTACGTGGGCCAGGTGGGCAGCCAGCCACCGGCCGGCGAGTGCGCCGATCGCGGTGCCGAGGTAGCCGACGTAGGCGGCGTTGGCGGGGTGGTGGTGGCCGGGGCCGAACGGCTCGATGTCGGTGAACACCACCGGCCGCCCCAGTTCCGCGCAGAACTCGACCAGGTCCGGCCGCAGCCGGTCGATCTCGGTCGGCACGACGAACCCGCCGACGTAGTCGCCGCCGGCCGCCAGGACCCGGCGCAGCAGGTGCGCCTGGGCGGCGGCGTCGTAGTCCCGGTCGGGCAGCTTGAGCACCAGGTCGACCCCGTCGCGGTCGAGCGCGCGGTGCATCCGGCCCACCAGCTCGGCGATCCAGTACTTGTGGTCGAACGCCGAGGCGACCAGGAACGCCTGGCGCGCCTTGCCCTCCGGCCACGCCGACCGTCCGGGCAGGTGGAGGTGCTGCTCGACGGTGACCAGCACGTCCCGCCCCGCCTGCACGACCGCCCCGGAGTCCGACGCGCACGCCTGCTGCCCGCCCGATTCCGGGCGGGCCGCGTCGGGCGGGTCGGGGGCAGGACGGCGCACGCGGGCGATGGTCCCGCAGCCGCGTGCGCCGGCGTGTGTTTCCGCCTGGGTTGCCCGACTTGGCCCAGCGCGGACACGCCGTACTGCGGAAAGGCCGGCTCACGGGCACGTGTCGCGGAACGGGGTGCGCGGTTCGAGGTCGGGCCGACAGCCGGTGGCCACCACGCGGCCGGCGACGCGGCCGGCTCCGGTGATCAACTGTCCGCAGGGGCGGCCCCGTTCGCCCGAACGGCCGCCCGAACGTCCCTGAGCCGGGGGCCGGCGACGACCGCACAATCGGGGAGCCGTCGAGAAATCGGGAGGCTGCCATGGCCGGTGCAGGACGACACGACGAACCTGTCACACACCTCCCGAAGCCACGCCCACCCCGCCCGGCCCGCAGCCCCGGCCCGGCACTCGGCCCCTCCGGCGTGCTGGCGCTGCAACGCTCCGGTGGCAACCGAGCCGTCACGGCCGCCTTGACCGCACGCTCCCCGGGCGCTGCGCCGGCCGCCGTGCAACGGCTGGTGCTCTACGCGGACCAGATCACCGAGATCGACGACGTGATCTCCGCCGACCTGGCCTTCCAGCAGGCGATGGCACGTGCCCGGCCGCGCGGCGCGGGAGCCGTGCTGACCCTGGACGCGCTGGAACACCCCGGCTTCCGGCACGCCATCGAACCGGATGAAGCCGTGGTCGTCATCGGGCACGGCCTGCCCGGTCTCGTGCAGGGCCGCTCCGCCCAGGACATCGCCCGATCGCTGCGCCGCGTGGGCAACATCCAGCACGCCTCGTTCGTCTACATCGCCAGCTGCGACGCGGCGGTGGACCAGCCGGGCAGGCTCAAGTCGTCGGTGGTGGACGTGACGGCCACCGTCCTGGCGTCGCTGCGCCAGGAGGGGATGCCGGTCTACGGCGCGCCGGGCGCGGCGGTCAACGACTTCACCGGCGTCACCGGCGACCGCCAGGCCTACGCCTTCCCGGAGACCGACGCCGAGGCGAGCGCGCTGGAACTGCTGGTCATCAACGCCGAGGGCCGGCACGACATCAAGGAGGCACGCGGGTTCACCGGAGTCGCCCAGGCTGCCGCCCACGGCGCGGCACTGATCGAAGACCCCGAGTTCCTCGGCTTCTACGGCAAGTTCGTCGGCGCGGTCTCCGGCGCGGACCGCCGGCAGCTGGTCCGCCTCAGGCACCAGTACCACCAGCTGACGTCCGCGGCCGGCGCCCGTTTCGGCTGGCCGACCTGGCTGGTCGGCTGGATCACCGCCGCCGAGCGCCGGACGAACAAGCGGATGGACGACAGAACGTGGCTGGCCATGACCAAGAAACGCCTGGCGCCCGCCGGCGCGAGCATCCAGAAGATGCTCGCGGACCCGAAGGTCGGCTTCCTGTCCCAGGCCAGGAAGGGCAAGCAACCGCTCCGCAAGGCCGGCGGCCACTCGATCGGCTACAACCGGATCGCGGCCGACGCCGAGTTCTACCGCAACCAACGCGAAACGATGCGCAACCACGGCACGGTCGACGCCAACACCAGCATCCGGCCGCCCCACGACTGGTCGTCCGCCTACATCGGCTGACCGCCGGGCGGCATCAGTGGTCGAATCTGCCCAGGGTGTCGACCGGGGTCGCGCCGGGGCGGGTCCACTGCGGCACTGGGCGGCTGGTCGGGCCCCAGGTGGCGTTGCCGTCCGCGTCGGAGCGCCACGACCAGCACGCGGGCTGTCCCTCGGGCCAGGTCGCGGGCTTGTCCTCCCACTTCTCACCGCGGCCGTAGGGGGTTCGGTCGAGCAGACCGAGCGACGGGTTGAACGGCTCGTTGCCGCGACCTGTCGTGTCGTAGGTGAGGAACGTGCGGTCGCCGTCGCGCAGGTAGCAGGTGAGGTGGCCCATGGGGTCGCCGATCGGGGCGGCCAGGCCGCGTACCGAGTACCAGGGCTCGGTGTAGCCCATGAACTCGACGTACGGGGCCACCTCGTCCCAGCTTCCCGTGGTCAGGACGGCGTACGAGACGCCGCGCGCGTTGAGGTAGACCGCGTCCTTGATGTGCCAGGCGATGGTGGTGCAGCCCTCGCACTGGCCCTGGTGCGGCGCGCCGTCGTGCCACATGTGCTTGTAGACCACCAGTTCGGCACGGCCTTGGAACAGCTCCACGAACGGCACCGGGCCGTCGGGTCCGACGACCTCGGCCGTTGCGTCGAACTCGACCATCGGCAGGCGTCTGCGGGCCGCGGCCAGGGCGTCGCCTTCGCGGGTGTGGGCCTTCTCGCGGACCAGGAGTTCGTCACGGGCGGCCTGCCAGGTGGCCAGGTCGACCACGGGTGGGCGGCCGTGGGGGTCGTTCGGCGTCGTCATGAAAGTCCTCCGTGGCGTCGCGTACCGCCGGCATCCTATGGCCGGGCGCGTCGATCAGGTGGTGGCTCAGCGGTCGTGCGTCCCCTCGGCGGTGTGGGTCGTCCGGTCGCGGAGCATCGCGTCGCCGGCGTCGATGTAGGCGGTGAAGAAGTCCGCCACCTCGGTCAGCCGGGACTTGGCGTGGTCGTCGTCGGCGAGTCGGGTGCCGTCCCGGAGCACGCGGACGAAGACGCGGGTCCGGGCGTGGGAGGCGGCGAGGAGCTGGTCGAACCCACCCGCCGCGTCGACCAGCAGGCGGCGGCTGCCCGGCTGCGGGATGGTGCGGGCCAGGCCCCACGAGACGAGTTCGCGGACCGCCGTGCTCACCGCGCCCTTGCTGAGCTCCAGCGTGGTGCCGAGGTCGTCCAGCGACGCCGGGTCGGCGTTGAGCAGCAGTTGCCCGTACACCCGGCCGGTCGCGCGCGGCAGGTGCCACGACGCGAGCAGGTCGCCCAACGCCGCGACGAACGCGGCACGGTCGTCTCCCGTGGTCACGCCTCAGCCTCCCACCGGTCGACCAGGTCACGGATCACCGCGGCGGTCGCGTCGGCCGCGTCGAGCGTCACGTTGTGCCCGGCGTCGGGGATGACGTGTTCGGCCACGGCTTCGGCGGCGGCCCAGCGCGGCATGGCGGTGGCGATGTTGCCGGTGCGGTCGTGCTCGCCCCGGACGAGTCCCAGCGGGACCGGTGTGCGGTAGCCGGGTTCGGGGGCGATCAGCGACACGGTCGCCCGCCACACGTCGAGGAAGACCCGCTTCGGGATGCGCGCGAACGTCGCCTCGGACTCCGCGATGCCCTCCGGTGTCACGGCCGACGCGCGAGCCATCAGGCCCGGCAGCCGGGAGGCCGGCACGAGGGCCAACGACGGCGCGGCGAGCCCGAGCAGGAACCGTTCCGCCGTGCCCAGCGGCCCGGCGTTCCACGTCGCGTCCACGACGACGAGGCCGTGCGCCCGGTCGGGCAGGCGGCGGACGAACGCCTGGGAGAGGTTTCCGCCCAACGAGTGCCCGACCAGGACCGGGCGCTCCAGTCCGAGGTGGTCCAGCAGCGAGACCAGGTCGTCGAACGCGGCGGTCGCGGTGAACCGGGACCCCGCGTCGAGAGTGGACTCGCCGTGACCGCGCAGGTCCCAGGTGACCACCCGGTGGCCGGCCTGGTGCAGGACGCGCGCCGGCACGTCGAACATCCGGTGGTCCATCCCCGCGCCGTGCGTGAACACGACGGGCCGCCGACCACCCGCGAGGTCGCGGTACCGCACCACCGCCCCGTCCCGACGCAACACCCCAGTCAGATTTGCCATATTCAGAATATAGCAAATATAGCTGTCCGCAGGCGAGGGCACTGGTGGCCGAGCATGGTGTGTGGCCGGAGGTCGTCCGCCACATCGCCACCGGGCGGCTCCCTACCAGATGATCACACCGCCGCCGACAACCCCCGCGCGGGCAGCGGCAGCCTCGATGTTCGACAGGCGCAGCTCAACGGGGTCGGTGTGCTGGTCCTGGGCCCGAGGCAGGTCCGGACCGGGGGTGACCGCAGCCAGGTCGGCGCGGATCACGGCACACTCCCGCACCAGCGCCGGCACCTGGTCGGGAGCGACGACGAGGTCTCCGGTGGCCAGGACCGGCAGCAACGTGCAGCCCAGCCCACGGGCCGCGGACGACCCCCAGACCCTCGTGCGCCAGCTCTCGAACCCCGCGGAGTCGTCGCAGCCGGGCGGCGTGTCCACCACCTCCACGCGGTCACCCGGTCCGAAGACGAACACCTGCACGTTCAGGCTCATACCCGCACTCGACCACGGCGGCCGTCCCCCGGTCCACCGGGTACGGCGTCACAGCGCGTCGGCCACCGCGATGCCGATCGCGGTCAGCCCGTCCTCCGACAGCGGCAGGGTTTCGCGGCCCGGACCGGTTCGGTCGAACGCCCGGCCGTCCGCCTGGGGGCGGAAGTCGGGGCTGCCGAAGTTCCGCAGGGAGATCGAGTACACCTCACCCGACGGCGCGTACACCCGCAGTTCCTGGGTCAACGACTGGAACGGCTCGCTCACCCGCACCGGGTAGAGCTGGAGCAGGACGCCGTTGGGCCGGACCATCCGGCGCGGCGGCAGGCAGTTGCCCTGCGCCCACAGCTCGGCGTCCGCCGCCGCCTGCGGTGGCACGCTCGCCGAACCCCGCTCCAGCGAGACGCTGCCGGTGCCGCGGTCGTCGGTCAGGTCGATCCAGCGGGTGTGGCCGTCCACCGAATCAGGGCGCTTCGCCAGGTTCGCCGGGAACAGGTGCGAGTGCACCGGGCTCGCCCGGCCCGGCGCGGCGACCTGGCCCGTGGTGGTCGACCAGGCGTTCTGCACCGCCGCGCCGGGTTCGGGGTGCAACCACGACACTTCCGGCCCCGGGAAGGCCAGATCGCACTGCGGCACCGCCTTGACCTCCCGGTCGACCGGGGGCGGGGCGCTGAACGCCGGGCTGAACGTCCCGTACGGCTGCCGCGCGGCCCGGTCCAGGGTGGTCCACGGCGGGGGCGGAGCGGTCGTGGTCACGTCCGGACCGGACGCCGGCTCGGCGGGCCGGGCGGCCAAGCCGCTCAGCGCCACCGTGCCGCCCACCACCCCGACCACGGCGAGCGCACCCGCCACCGCACCCGCGCGGCGGACGAGCACCCGGCGCCGGCCCCGGCGCAGCACGTCGGCCAGGTCGGTGCGCGCGGCGGGCGCGGGGCCGTCGACCTCCGTCCGCAGCGTCGCGCGCAGTCGCTCCTCGTCCTCCCACATCACGCACCTCCTGGGGCCGCGGCCCCGTGATAGGCGGTGCGCAGCGTCTCCAGCCCGCGCGCCGCCTGGCTCTTCACCGTGCCCGGTGAGCAGTCCATCGCCTCCGCCACCTGCTCCACGGACAGGTCGTGCACGTACCGCAGCACCAGCACGGCCCGCTGCCGCGGCGGCACCCGCTGGAGCGCGGCCAGCAGCGGCGGGCGTTCCTCGGCCGCCGCGGTGTCCGGCGGCACGGCGGCCTCCGGTGGCGAGGCCACCACCTCCTCGCGACGCCTGCCGCGCCGTCGGGAGTCCAGGAACACCCTGGTCAGCACGGTCCGCAGGTAGGCGTCGGCGCTGTCCGGCCGGACCCTCGGCCAGTGCGCGTACAGCCGCACGAACGCGTGCTGCGCGATCTCCTCCGCCTCGACCCAGTTGCCGCACAGCGCGTTCGCCGTGCGGCGGGCCTGGTCGAAGCGGCTCGCGAAGAACCGGGAGAACTCGTCGTCCCGTCGCATCCCTCGTCCCCTCAAGTCCGGTCGGACCTTCTACGCCGATCCGGCCCGGGTGGTTGCATCGCTGTCCGGGTGAATGCGGTCGTTGTGCGTCACGTGACCTACTGGCCGGGGCCGGTCGGCGGGACCGTCGTGATCATGGCGAACTCTGGTCGGCTCGCGCACCTGGTGGCGTGGGGGTGCGACGTGTGGGTCCGGCGGCGGTGGGACCTGTGCGCGGTGGTGTGCTGGCAGTTGCTGCTCGCGCAGTTCGGCGTGGGGTGCTTCGTGGCGCGCGCCCTGGTGGTGGCGCTGTTCCGGGACCGGGGTGGTCGGTCGTGGTGGCAGCGGCTGGCGGCGGTGGACGTCGTGGAGCTGGCGTTGGACGCGGCGGGGCTGCCGGGCGCGCTGCTGGCGCAGTGGGCGGTGCTGGTCGTGTGGCTGCACCGGAAGGCGGCACCGCGCCGCAGGGCGGGGCTGCGGGGTGGGACGACGTGGCACGGGGGAGTGGTGCCGCGCGGAGGGGCGACCGGTGCGACGTGACGGACCCGGCCGTCCGGAGTGGACTGCCGGGTCCGTCGCGGACAGGGGTCAGGAGGTGGGCACGTCGCCGACCGGGCAGTCGGCCACGCCGATCGTGTCGCGGGTGATCGCCTCGACGTTCTCCTGGGCCTTGGTCGCGTCGTTCACCCAGGTCTTGTAGAAGTCGAACGGGCAGTCCGCCACGCCCTTCGCGCCCTCGCCCGCGGCGTGCACGCCGGTGTAGCCGCGGTGCAGCAGCTTGAAGAGGTGGTTCTGCGACTGGTCGAAGTGGCGGGCGTCGCGGATCGCGGACACCGACAGTTGCGCGTACTGGATACCGTACTCCTCCTCGCCGGTCTCGCCGAGGGTGCGGCCGTCGAAGCCGATGATCGCCGAGTGGCCGAAGTAGGAGTACACGCCGTCGAACCCGGCGGCGTTGGCCACCGCCACGTAGCAGTTGTTGGCCCACGCCATGGCTTTGGCCATCAGCACCTGCTGCTCCTTGGCCGGGTACATGTAGCCCTGGCAGCGCACGACGAGCTCCGCGCCCTTCATCGTGCAGTCCCGCCAGATCTCGGGGTAGTTCCCGTCGTCGCAGATGATCAGCGAGACCTTGAGGCCCTTCGGGCCGTCGGTGACGTAGGTGGTGTCGCCGGGGTACCAGCCCTCGATCGGGCACCACGGCAGGATCTTGCGGTACTTCTGGACGATCTCGCCGGCGCTGTTGATCAGCACCAGGGTGTTGTACGGCGGCTTGTGCGGGTGCTCCTCGTGGCGTTCGCCGGTGATGGAGAAGACGCCCCAGGTGTCGGCCCGGCGGCACGCCTCGGCGAAGATGTCGGTCTCCTCGCCGGGCACGGCGGCGGCGGTCTCGAACATCTCGCCCGGGTCGTACATGATGCCCTGGGTCGAGTACTCCGGGAACACCACGAGGTCCATGCCGGGCAGGCCGGTCTTCATGCCCACCACCATGTCCGCGATCTTGCGCGCGTTGTCCAGCACCTCGGCCCTGGTGTGCAGCCGGGGCATCTTGTAGTTCACCACCGCGACGCCGACGGTGTCGGGACTGGCGGAGATGTCACCGTGTCGCATCAGCTCTCCTTGGCTAGAACGGGTTGGGGGACGAAAGATGCGCGCGAGGCCAGCACGGCGGCCAGCGCCACCAGCGCGACGGCGAGCACGGCCGCGAGCACGCCGGTGCCGGCGTCCGAGCGCAGCGAACCGGTCATCGCGAGGAACGCGGGCACGGTGCAGGTGGGCTGGCTCAGCAGCACCACCGCCCACCCGGTGAACCGGGTCAGCCGCTGCTCACCGAGGCCGAACACCAGGAAGAACAACGCCCACAGCAGGGCCCACGCCAGCCAGATGACGCCGAACACCGGATCGCCGTTGCGGAAGAACGAGATCCCGGCGTACACCACGGCCGCGCCCGCCACGAACAGCGAGAACCAGCCGATGCCCTCGGGTTCGAGGCCGGCCAGCGCGCCGATGCCCACGTACAGGTAGGTGAAGCCGAACAGGTAGAGCCCGGACGCGGCGAGCACCGCGTCCGCGTTCCCGTCCGCCTGGATGATCAGCACGGTCGGGGTGACGCACTGCAACGCGCCGACGAGCAGGTTCAGCGCGGCGGCGGCGCGGGCGGGGACCCGGCCGAGCAGCACCAGGCCGTTGAGCAGCAGCACGGCACCGACGTAGAGCAGGCCGACATCGCTCATCGCGCCTCCCTATTAGCACCACTTGTAATATTTTCAAGTGAACGTAAATGGCCGCACGGGGTCCGTCAAGGGGGTGCGGTGGGTTCAGCGCCCGGGGCGGAGCCGGGTGATCACGTCGAAGTCGTAGCCGTCCGCGACGGCCAGGTGCACGTGCTGGTCGGCCTGCGGCCCGCGGAACCGGACCGTCCCGCGTGGACCGTCGTAGGCCACGCCGTCGATCGCGGCGTTCAACTCGGGCAGGCCCGCCGTGCCCGCCCGCCGCACCAGGCTCGCCATCGTGCGCAGGCCCTCGTAGCAGGACTCCGCCGCGTTGTTCAGCGCCGGCGCGGCCGGCCCGTGCAGGCCGACGTAGCGGCCCAGCAGGTCCATCGCGTCGGCGTTGACCATCGACCGGAAGTACGCCGCCGACACGAACAGGTTGCGCGTCGCGTCGCACCCGCTGGCCAGCAGCATGTTCTCCTCCATCAGCGGGCTGAACCGGACCAGCCGCTCGTGCAGGCCGCGCGCGGCGAACCGCCGGTTGAACTCGACCGCGTCCTGGCCCACCAGCAGCATCAGCACGCCGTCGCACGAGGACCGCTCGACCTGCCCGATCACCCGGCTCATGTCGGCGGTGCCCAGTCGCACGAACGCCTCGCCGGCGATGCGCAGATCCAGCTCGTGCGCGTACCGGCGGACCGCCGCGGCCGATGTGTGCGGCCACACGTAGTCGTCGCCGACCACGAACCAGTCCCGCACGCCCGCGTTGTCCCGCAACCACTCCAGCGCCGGAGCCAGTTGCAGGCGGGGCGTCTCGCCGCAGCAGAAGATGCCCGGCCGGCGTTCGCCACCCTCGTACAGCGAGGTGTAGATGTAGGGCACGCGCCCGGCGACGACCGGCGCGATCGCGTTGCGCACCGACGAGATGTGCCACCCGCTGACCGCGTCCACCCGGCCCTCGGCCACCAGGTCGCGCATTCGCGCCGCCACCCGCTCGGGCGCGTCGCCGCCGTCCACCACCTCGACCGAGACCTCGCGGCCGAGCAGGCCGCCCTCGGCGTTGAGCTCGCGCGCGGCCAACTCGGCGATCGCCTCGCAGGACGGCCCGAACAGACCGGCCGGACCCTGGAGGGGGACCACCAGGGCGACGCGCCAGTCGGCGCGGGTTCGCGAGGCGATGCCTGCCATCCGGACAACTCTCGACCCTCGGCTGTTGCTTTCAGCTGAAAGTCTTACAATCGGTCGCAAGTTCCGCAAGAGGGAGGGTCTGTGGGCGAGCCGCTGACCAGAGCGCTCACCAGGGCGGTCCGCACGGTGACCGGCCACGTCGAGCAGGTGCTGCGCCCCGAGGGGCTCACCCTCGACCAGTGGCTGGTGCTCGCGGCCCTGGCCGAGGAGCCCAACCTGACCATGACGGAGCTGACCGCCCGCACCCCGGCCAGCGGCCCCACCGTGACCAGGGTGGTGGACAAGCTGGTCAGCACGGCGGCGGTGTACCGCGAGGTCGACCCCGAGGACCGCCGGCGGGTGCGCGTCTACCTGAGCCCGCGCGGCCGGGCCCAGCACAAGCGGCTGGCGGTGAAGGTGGCGGAGGTCGAGCGCGAGCTGCTCGGCCAGTCCGACGCCACCGTCCTGGAACTCCTGCACCGCCTCGCCGACAGCTGACGCCGCCCCGCCCCGGCAGCCCCAGGGTGTCGTTCTGGTGCTCGGCCACGCCACCTCGGCGGTGTCGGTCGCACTCCGCGTCGTGCTGATCTTTACCGGGGACCGGTGTCGCCCGGCCTCCGGACCGGGCTGCCGCTGACGGCGATCGCCGCCGCGCACCTCTCCGCCGGTTGCCGGGCCGGGGCGCGAAGACCCCGGCCGAGTACGCCGCCGCCGTCCGCGCCCGGCTCGACGCGGGCTAGCCGGTGAGCTCCCGCCACCGGGTGTGGCGCTCTCGCTGCACCACCGGGTCGGCGACCGGTGCGGCGGCGATCAGGCGGGCCGTGTAGGGGTGTCGGGGTCGGGTCAGCACGTCGGCCGCCGGGCCCTGCTCCACGATCTCGCCGTCGCGCAGCACGGCCACCCGGTCGGCCAGCCGCTCGACCACCGCCAGGTCGTGGCTGATGAACAGGCACGCGAACCCCAACCGCTCCTGCAACGACCGGAACAGGTCCAGCACCCGCGCCTGCACCGACACGTCCAGCGCGCTGGTCGGCTCGTCGGCGATCAGCAGCGCCGGGTCCAGCACCAGCGCGCGGGCGATCCCCACCCGCTGCCGCTGCCCGCCGGACAGCTCGTGCGGGTACCGCGACCGCAGCGACACGTCCAGCTGCACCAGTTCCAGCAGCTCGTCCACCCGCCGGTCGGCGTCCACGTCCCGGGGGTGCAGCAGCAGCGGCTCGGCGATGGTGCGGGCGATCGTGGCCCGGGGGTTGAGCGACGAGGTCGGGTCCTGGAACACCACGCCGACCCGCCCCCGCGCGGCCCGGCGCTCGGCCCGCCGCACCGTCGACAGGTCCCGCCCCGCGACCACGACCCGCCCGGACGTCGGCGAGCGCAGCCCGGTGACCACCGACGCCAGCGTGCTCTTGCCGGACCCGGACTCGCCGACCAGCCCGAGCACCTCGCCGGGCTCGACGTGCAGGCTCACCCGGTCCACCGCGCGCACGGCGGACCGCCCGAACCGCCCGCCGTAGACCACCGTCACGTCGTCCACCACCAGCGCCGCCTTCGCCGACGGCACGGCCGCCGGCAGCGTCGACACCACGGCCTCGTCCAGCGGCGACAGCGACACCACGGCGGAGAGCAGCTCCCGCGTGTACGGGTGGCGCGGCCGGGCGAACAGGTCGAGCACGTCGCCCTGCTCGACCACCTCGCCGTCCTTCATCACCGCCACCCGGTCGGCCAGCCCGGCGACCACGCCCATGTCGTGCGTGATCAGCAGGATGGCCACGTC
The DNA here is from genome assembly GCF_000328705.1 of Saccharothrix espanaensis DSM 44229. Classification (NCBI taxonomy): domain Bacteria; kingdom Bacillati; phylum Actinomycetota; class Actinomycetes; order Pseudonocardiales; family Pseudonocardiaceae; genus Saccharothrix; species Saccharothrix espanaensis. Next base: position 4,361,926 of record NC_019673.1, read on the forward strand.
CAACCGGTCGCGCAGGTCGCGCAGCAGGTCGATGATCTCCGCCTGCACGGTGACGTCCAGCGCGGTGGTCGGCTCGTCGGCGATCAGCAGCGCGGGCTCGCACGCCACGGCCATCGCGATGACCACGCGCTGCAGCTGCCCACCGGACAGCTCGTGCGGGTACGCGCGCAGCCGCTGCTCCGGATCGGGCAGGCCGACCAGTTCCAGCAGCTCCACCGCACGCCGCCGGGCGCGCGACCGGCTCCACGGCCGGTGCGCCCGGACCGCCTCCACGAGCTGGTGGCCGATGGTGAACACGGGGTTAAGCGCGCTCATGGGTTCCTGGAACACCACGCCGACCCGGCCGCCGCGCACGGCCCGCAGCTCGGCGGGGCTCATCCGGTAGAGGTCCTGCCCGGCCAGCAGGGCGCTCCCGGACAGCACGGCGGTGTCGGGCAGCAGCCGCAGCAGCGACATGGCCGTCACGGTCTTGCCGGACCCGGATTCGCCCACCACGGCGAGGACCTCGCCGGCGGCCAGGGACAGCGTGACGCCCCTGACCGCCGGCCGGTGCCCGCCGCCGAACTCCACCGTGACCTCGCGCAGAGCCAGCAGCGGTGCGGTCACGAGGTCAGACCGACCTGGAGGTAGTTCGGGTAGGCCGGGAAGTCCGCGATGAACAGGTTGGTGACCTTCGACCCGCGCAGGAACGAGTTGCGGGTGTAGATCAGCGGCACGATCGGCGAGTCCTGGAGCACCAACTTGTCGATGGCGGCCCACTTCGTGCCGGCTTCGGCCGGGTCGACGGTCGCCTGGGCGGCGTCGATCAGCTTGTCCACCTCGGGGTTGCGGTAGCGGGACAGGTTGTACCCGCCGCCGCCGATCTCCGAGGACGCGAACAGCGGCTGGATGTTGGCGTTGGCGCTGGGGAAGTCGGGCTGCCAGGACGCCAGCGTCAGGTCGAACTTCGCGGTCGGGGCGACGCTGGTCTCCTCGGTGTAGGCGTCGCCGTCGAGGGTGCGGATGGTGGTCTGGATGCCGGCGCGGGCCAGTGACGCCTGGAGCGCCTGCGCCTTCTCCGGGGCGTTGTTGGTCTTGGCGACCAGGAAGTCGAGGTTTTGCAGGCCGTTCGGGAACCCGGCCTCGGCCAGCAGCTTCTTCGCCTTCTCCGGGTCGCCCGCGGGCGGTGCCGGGAACAGGTCGAACCTCTCCCGGCCGGGGATGCCCTCGGTGATCAGCGTGGTGGCGACGTCACCGGCGAGCTGGGCGTTGCCCGCGGACGCGATCTGGAACGAGGTCTTGTCGACCGCGTACTGGAACGCCTCGCGCACCTTCGGGTTGTCCAGCGGGGCCTTCTCGGTGTTGAGCGCCAGGTAGGCCAGCGCGCCGGACTTCGACGTGACGACGCGCTGCTTGGCCGAGGCGTTGCCGGACAGCTGGGCGAGCTGCGCGGCGGACACGAACGACGAGCCGAACGCGGACTTGTCGTCGCCGGAGTCGGCGGTGAGCCGCTGGGAGACCACCGACGCGTCCTGGCCGAGCTGGAAGACCACCTCGTCGGGCAGGCCCGCGCGCACCTGGTCGGTCTTCTCGTCCCAGTGCGGGTTGCGGGTCAGCTTCGCCTCGACGCCCTTCTGGTACTTGGCGAGCTGGTACGGGCCGGACGCGACGGGGTGCTCGGCGTAGTCCGGCTCCGCGCCCTTGCCCTTGGGCACCGGGGCGAACGCGGGCGTGCTGACCACCCACGGCCAGTCGCCGTAGGGCCGGACCAGGCGGAACCGGATGGTCCTGGCGTCCGGGGTCTCCACGCCCTTGAGCTCGGCACCCTCGAACGGCCCGCGGTAGTCCGCGCCGCCGTCGATCAGCTGCTTGTGGTAGCCCAGACCGCCGGAGACCGAGGGGGCGAAGGACCGCTCGACGCCCCACTTGACGTCGGCGGAGGTGATCGGCGTGCCGTCGCTGAACTTCAGGCCCTCCTGGAGGGTGAACGTCCAGGTCTTGCCGCCGTCCTCGGTCTTGCCGACGTCGGCCAGGTCGGGCACGACCTTGGCCTGCTCGCCCGGCTTGTTGTGCCACGCGGTCAGCCTGCGGTGCACCAGGGCCAGCGAGGTGACCGCGAGGCTCGCGCTCTTGGCCGGGTCGAAGTTGACCGTCTGCCCCTCGGACAGGACGCGCAGGGTGCCGCCGCGGGTCGCGGCCGCCTGCCCGGCTCCCTGCGGCTGCTCGTTGGCGCCGCAGGCGGTCACGGCCAGGGCCCCCGCCAACGCGGCTGCCACGGCCAAGCGACTTCTGGTCATGTCGGGTGTCTCCTCGGGTTCTTCGTCAGCCGGTTCTCGTGGAGCCGGTGGTCGGGGGCGGTCGTTCGGCGGGGGTGGGCCGGTCAGGTCAGGCGGGCCCGGGGGTCGAGCGCGCCGTAGCAGAGGTCGACCACGACGTTGGCCGCGACGATGAGGAAGGCGGCGAACAGCGTGCAGCCCAGCAGCACCGGCAGGTCCCGCTGGCCGACCGCGTCGATCAGCAGCCCGCCCAGGCCCGGCAGGCCGAACACCCGCTCGGTGATCACCGCGCCGCCCAGCAGCGTGCCGAGGTCGACGCCGAACACGGTGACGATCGGCAGCAGGACGTTGCGCAGCGCGTGCTTGCCGACCACCTTGGTCTCGGTCAGGCCCTTGGCCCGCGCGGTGCGGATGTAGTCCTCGCCGAGCGTGTCCAGCATCTGCGCGCGGGTCAGCCGGGTGTAGACGGCGGCGTGCGAGAACGCGAGCACCGCCCAGGGCAGGGCCAGCCGCCACGCCCAGTCGACGGGGCTGGTGGTGAACGGCACGTACCCGCCCACCGGCACCACGTCGAGGGTGAACCCGAACAGCAGGATGCCCAGCAGCCCCACCAGGTAGACCGGCGCGGACACGCCCGCCACCGACGACGCCAGCGCGATCCGGTCCCACGCGGTGCCCCGGCGCAGCGCGGCCACCACGCCCGCGCCGACCCCGGTGACCAGCCACAGCAGCGCCGCGCCGACCGCCAGCGAGACGGTCACCGGGAGGCGCTCGCCGATCAGCGTGAGCACCTCGGTGTTCTGCGCGAACGAGTAGCCGAAGCAGGGCGCGTCGCAGCGGATCGCGGTGGGCCCGGAGCCGAACGTGCGGCCGGTGAACAGGCCGCCCGCGAAGTCCAGGAACTGCCGCCACCACGGGTCGCCGTAGCCCATGAACTCGCGGGCCAGCGCCAGGTTCTGGTCGGTGCACGGCCGGCCGCAGGCTTGCAGCGCCGGGTCGGCCGGCACCAGGTAGAACACCGCGTACGTGCTCAGCGCCACCAGGAACAGCACCAGCACCGCCCCGGCCAGCCGGGACCCGACGAACTTCGCGGTACCCATCAGCGCAGCACCGCCGTCCGCGGGTCGAGGGCGTCGCGCAGGCCGTCGCCGAGCACGTTGAACGACCAGGTGGCCAGGAACAGGGCCGCGCCGGGGAACACCAGGAACATCGGGTCGGTGGCCACCCAGTCGATGGCGGCGCTGATCGCGCGCCCCCAGCTCGGGGTGGGCGGCGGGATGCCGAGCCCGAGGAACGACAGCGCCGCCTCCAGCCCGATCTTGCCGGGGATGGACAGCGTGGACACCACGATGATCGGACCCCACAGGTTGGGCAGCAGCTCGTGCCGGAACACGTGCGCCGGTCCGGCGCCGAGCGACCGCGCGGCCGAGACGAAGCCGCGGGTGCGCAGGGTGAGCGTCTGGGCCCGCACGATCCGGGCGATCGACGGCCAGCCGAAGAACCCGATGACCAGCACCAGCAGCAGCGGGCGCGGCACCTCGCCGGGCACCACCGCGGCCAGCGCGATCATGAAGACCAGGTAGGGGAAGCCGAGGATGACGTCCGCGCTCCAGGTGACCACCCGGTCCAGCGCGCCGCCGAGGTAGCCGGCCGTCGCGCCGAGCAGCACGCCGATCAGCACCGACAGCGCGGTGGCGGCCAGGCCGATCAGGAACGACGTGCGCGCGCCGTGCGCGACGATCGCGAACAGGTCGCGGCCGGTCAGCGGCTCGACGCCGAACCAGTGGTCGGCGCCGACCCCGCCCAGCGGCCCGGCGGGCGCGCCGGTCGCCGGGTCCAGCGCCTCGGTGCGGTAGGTGTAGGGGTCCTGGCCCTCGATCGCGGTCCAGAGGTCCGCGCCGACGGCGAGCAGCGCCAGCAGCGCGATGGTGACCGCGCCGGCCAGCGCCCAGCGGTCCCGGCGCAGCATCGAGCGGACAGCCGACCAGGACGAGCGGACGCCCGGGGCGGGAGGGGATTCGGACACGTGCACCTGTCTTCGCCGAACGGGTGAATGCCGCTCACCTTAGGTCGCTTCGAAATGGTTCGAACCTACTCCCACTGCGTGGGATGTGTGATCGAGGCCGCTTCGCCTTGCCTGCCTTGGAATAACTTCCGGAAAACAGATCATCCACTGTGGAGTGTCGGACGCCGATACTTCTGCGGTGCGTCGCACCGCTCCGGGCCCGCCGCGCGGCCCGGCGGTTGACCGGCCCGCGCGGCCTGTGCCAGCATCCGGGGGAGGGTCGAGAGGCGCTGCGACGGACCTGGTCCGCCACGCTCGACCCCGTACCGGGCAAGAAGGGCGCCTCCGTGCGAGGGGGAGGCGGGTGTGTCCACTGTGTCCACTGTGGTCGGTCGGGTCGCCGCACTGCACCGGTACCCGGTCAAGTCGATGGCGGGCGAGCCGCTGGACCACGCCGACGTGGCGTGGCACGGGCTCGCGGAGGACCGGCGCTGGGGGTTCGTGCGGGAAGGCCAGACGCGCAACGGCTTCCCGTGGCTCACCCTGCGGCAACGCCCCGAACTCGTGCGCTACCGACCGAGACTGGCCGAAGGCACTGTGGTCGTGCGCACACCGTCGGGGCACGAGCACGACGTCGCGGACCCGGCGTTGGCCGCCGAACTCGGCGGCCGGCCGATGAAGCTGGACCGGGGCGCGTTCGACTCCGCGCCGGTGTCGTTGATCACGGCGCGGAGCGTGGCGGCGGTCGGCGCGACCGACGAACGCCGGTTCCGGCCCAACGTGCTGGTCGACGCCGAGGGCGAGTTCCCCGAAGCCGCGTGGGTCGGCGCGGCGCTGGCGATCGGGCAGGCCGTGCTGCGGGTGGACCGCGAGGACCGGCGCTGCGGCGTGGTGTCGGTCGACCCGGACACCGGGCGGCGCGATCCGGCCGTGCTGCGGGCCGTCGCGACCCTGCACGACATGACGCTGGGCGTGTACGCGTCGGTCGTGAAGCCGGGGCGGATCTCGGTGGGCGACCGGGTCGTCCTGGTCGCGGACCGCGCGCGGGCCTTCGCCCAGCTGTGGTGAGGGCGCGCCGGCGGTTCGCCGCGAGCGCTCCGAACCGCCGGCCCGCCGGGTCAGTCGAGCTTCGCCCCGTACACGTGCTCGACCGCGATCGTGATCAGCACCCGGCGGTCGGAGACCATCACCGAGCGGTACTCGTCCCAGTCCGGGTGCTCGCCGGCGGCGGCGCGGTAGTAGTCCACCAGGGCTTCGACCTCGGGGCCGTGCGGGTCGGTGCCGGGACCGCTCAGCCTGGCGGTGCCCTCGGCGGTGGCCCAGGCCCGGCCGTTCGCGCTGGTGACCTCCAGTGCCGTGCGCGGGTCGCGGCGCAGGTTCACCGCCTTGGCCAGGCCCTCGCGGGTGGACACCAGGATCACCTCCGCCGACCGGTCGTAGAACGGCGTGACGGGGGAGAGCTGCGGGCGGCCGTCGGCCTTGATCGTGGCCAGGACGCCGAGCCGGCTCTCGGCGAGCAGTGCGCGGGGGTCGAACGACGAAGTCATGCGCCCATGATCGACCTTCACACCGGTGTGAGGTCAAGCCGGGATCCCACGGCGGCGGGACCCCGGCTCGGCCTCAGGTCCGGGCCGTGACCTCCGGCCGGGGCGTCACCCGGCGCAGCATCGCCGCCGACACGATGCCCAGCAGCAGCACCGCGATGGGCAGGATCAGGGTGGTGCGCGCGGCGTCGGTCAGCCCGGCCTGCACCGCGCCCGACGCGAGCCGCCCGGCCAGCTCCGCCACCTCCGGCGGCAGGCCGGGGATCGCGGCCTGCCCGCTGCCGGAGCCGAACTCGCCCGCGCCCGCCGCCGTGTTCGCGATCGCCTCGACGAACGGCGCCCGGTACTGCTCGGGCAACTGCGCCGCCGCCGCGGTCGCCTCGTCCGTGACCGACGTGCTGATCCGCGCCTGGAGCAGCACGCCGATCGCCGCGCTGCCCAGCACGCCGCCGACCTGCCGCGAGGTGTTGAAGATGCCGGACGCCGTGCCCGCCAGCTTCGGCTCCACGCCGTTCATCGTCAGGTTGCTCATCGGCGAGAAGATGCAGCCGATGCCCACGCCGCACACCAGCAGCGCCGGGATGAACGTCCACGGGTTGCTGTCCGGCCGGGCCTGCAACGCGATGGTCCCCATGCCCAGCGCGAGCAGCGCCAGGCCGCCCATCACCAGGTACCGGCCGTCCACCCGGTCCGACGCCCGCCCGACGAACGGCGCGACCACGCCGGAGAGCAGCGACATCGGCGCGGTCAGCGCGCCGGCCATGGTGGGGCTGAGGCCCAGCACGGTCTGGATGTAGATGATCAGCGGCAGGAACATGCCGGTCATCGTGAAGCCGACCGTGGCGGCGGTCAGCGTGCCGGCCGAGAAGTTCCGGTTGCCGAACACGGCCAGCGGCATCAGCGGTTCGCTCTTGTTGTAGCGCTGCCACAGGACGAACGCCACCAGCAGCACCACGCCCGCGCCGATGATCTCGAAGACGGTGATCCCGCCGGCGACCGTGCCCCAGTCGTAGTGCTCGCCGTTCTGCACGCCGAACACCACGCAGAACAGGCCCGCCGCCGACAGCACGATGCCCGGCACGTCGAACGAGTGCGAGTGGCGCGGCTGCCAGTCGGGCACCAGCAGCAGGGTCAGCACGATCGCGACCACGCCGATGGGCACGTTGACGAAGAAGATCCACTCCCAGCCCAGGTGGTCCACCAGCACGCCGCCGAGCAGCGGACCGGTGATCGTGGCCAGGCCGGCGACGCCGCCCCACATGCCCATCGCCGCGCCGCGCTTGGCGGGCGGGAACAGGTGGGTGATGAACGCCAGCGTCTGCGGCGTCATCAGCGCCGCGCCCAGGCCCTGCACCGCGCGGGCGGCGATGAGCATCGAGACGTCGCCGGACAGGCCGCACCACAGCGACGAGGCGGTGAACACGACCAGGCCGGCGAGGAAGATCCGCTTGGGGCCGAACCGGTCGCCCAGCCGGCTGGTGAACAGCATCGGCACGGCGTAGGTCAGCAGGTAGACGCTGATCACCCAGACCACCGAGTTGAGCCCGGTGTCGAGTTCGCGCAGCATGTCGGGCACCGCGATGGACACGATCGTGGTGTCCAGCAGGATCATGAAGAAGCCCAGGCAGAGCGCTCCGAGCGCGGCCCACGGGTTAGCTTGTCTTGCGTTCATTGTTTTCCTTGACGATGAGGCTGAGCGTGGGCGTGCACTCCTGGAACGGGATGCGGCCGGTGCGCAGGTCGTCGATGAGCTGCTCGGTCCACGCGAGTTCGAACGCGCGCTGCGCGGTGGCGTACCGCCAGTCCAGCCAGTAGACCTGGGGCGTGCCGTCCTGCTCCAGTCCGGCCAGGACGGTCTGGTCGGAGGCGATCATCGCGCGCAGCCGCAACACCCGGTGCTCCAGTTCGAGCAGCGCGATGTCCCGGCCGAGCTCGTCCACGACGGCCAGGCCGCTGAGGTAGAGCGGGTACTCCTGCACGACGTCGCCGAGCAGTTCACGGCCGCGCTGCTCGAACGCGTCGCGGCCGGCCTCGGTCATCGCGTACACCGTGCGCTCCGGCCGCCGACCGTCCCGCCGGGTGTCGACCACCTCGACGTAACCGTTGTCCTGGAGCCGTTCCACGGTGTGGTAGAGCGATCCGGCCCGCACCTTGACACGCGTGTCGACGTACCGCTCGCGCATCAGCTGCGCCATCTCGTACGGGTGCATCGGCCGCTCGTGCAGCAGCTCCAGCACCGCGATCCCCAGTGGCGTCAACTTGGCCGCCGCCATCCGCCCGCCTTCCCGCCCACTCCGATTATTCCGCGTGGACTATACGACGCGGGCTAATGGTGCGCGAGGGACGGTGGCCGGCAGCACACCTCCACGGTGCGGCCTGTCGGCGGACATCGCACGGCGAGAGCCCGGCCGGACGCGGCGACCCGCGAGCTATGTCCACTTCCGTGCCCGCCTGTCTCTTTCACGCTTCTTGTTCGCCTCCTGGGGCGGGACCCGTTGCCGAAGCTATTCTGGATGTCTAGTATCCAGAACATGCGGATGAGCGAGGGCGTCGAGTGGGCGGTGCACTGCTGCCTGAACCTGGCGTGGACCGGCCCCGACCGCGCGCTCACCGCGACCCGGCTGGCCGCCTACTACGACCTGCCGGCCGCGTACCTCAACAAACAGCTCCAGGCCCTGGCCCGCGCCGGGATCGTCACCTCGACCCCCGGCCCGCGGGGCGGCTTCCGGCTGGCGCGGCCCGCCGCGTCGATCACCCTGGCCGACCTGGTCACCGCGATCGAGGGACCGGAGCCGGCCTTCCGCTGCGCCGAGATCCGCCGGCGCGGCCCCGGCGCGACCGCCGTGGACGACACCCGCTGCGCGGTCGACCAGGCGATGGGCCGCGCGGAGCTGGCCTGGCGGCGGGAACTCGCCGGCCAGGCGTTGAGCGACCTGATGGCCACCGTCGACCGCACCGCGCCGGACGCCCCGGAGCGGGCCCGGCGCTGGTTCGCCACCTGACCCGGAGGAACTCCCCGATGCCGCACGAGATCATCAACCCCGACGACCTGCACGACCCGGTCGACTTCGGCTACAGCCACGTCGCCGCGACCTCCGGCGACCTGGTGTTCGTCGCCGGCCAGTACGGCTCCGGCCCGGACGGGCAGGTGACGTCCGACGACTTCGCCGAGCAGGTCCGCCAGTCGCTGGCCAACCTGCGCACCGCGCTGCGCGCCGTCGGCCTCGACTACGCCCACGTGGTGCGCCTGGGCACCTACATCGTCGACCACGACGCGGACAAGCTGGCCGTGTGGGCCGGCGCCGTCGCCGAGATCTGGGGCCGCAAGCCACCCGCCCAGACCCTGATCGGCGTGGCCACGCTCGCGCTGCCCGACATGAAGTTCGAGGTCGAAGCAGTCGCCGCCCGCCCTTGAACGCCGGGATCCCGGACCTGGTCGGCCGGGTCCGGGATCACTGGAAGCCGCGGCCGGTGGTCGGCACCAGGGCCAGTGGGTGGACGTCGGTGGCGAACGCGGTCGCGGCGGTCGTCGGGCGTGGGTGGTGGACGGGGGTCGGGCGGTCGAAGGCTCCTTCGGTGAAGAGGTCTTCCATGAGCAGGTCGACCTTGTCCTCCGTCACCGACGGCATCACGAACACGTGGGCGTAGTGGCGTGGTTCGCCCGCGTTGGTGTTCATCGGCTGGCACGACAGGGACCACTTCTCGATGAGCCGGTCGTGCGGTCGGCGGAAGCGGACCGTCAGGGCCATCGGGCTGCGGTCCACGTACAGGCCGCCTTCGGGTAGGCGGTCTTCGCGGTCCAGGCGGTCTTCCAGTTCGCGCAGGGAGCTTTCCAGGTACCGGGTCGTGCGCAACGCCCGCACGGCGGCCGCCGCGTGTTCCCGGGTGGACTTGGACGCCAAGTGGTTCCACAGCACCAACGGCGACAGGCCGTTGCGCGATCCGGCGAACGTGGTGTCCGGCGAGCCCGTGTACGCGGGTGTCGCCGCCGGCTCCACGCGGAACTTGTTCTTCGTCATGAACACGCCGCACGGGAACGGCGCGCCGGCCCACTTGTGGCCGCTCATCACCAACGAGCCGACCACGTCCACGCCGTCGACTCGCAGCCCGAAGTCGAACTCGGGGACCTTGCCCTTCAGCTCCCGGTGCAACGCGATGGCCAGTTCGCTGGTGGGGTCCTCCTCGGCCGCCTGCCGCAGGAACGGCATGATCCCGGCACCCAGCGCCCCGTCCACGTGCACCCAGAAGCCGCGCCGGCGGTCGGTGCGCCCCGGCTCGAACTCGATCTCGCGCTCCAGCAGGCCGTGCTGCCGCAGGATCGGGATCAGTCGGGCGGCGACCTTCTCGACGTTGTCGTACGCGCCCTTGAACGTGGTGCCGAAGTTGAGCAGCAGCAGGACCGGGTGGCCGCGCTCGGCGAAGAACCGGACCAGCGCCTCCAGCTTGTCGACGTCGATCTCGCCGCTGCCGTCCGCGCCGCCCTTGGACGGCACCTCCATCGGCCACCGGTCGGCGATCGGGCACTGGCCCGGGTACTCGGTGGTGCCGATCGCGCCGAACGTGTCGATCGCCAGCGTCCGCACGGCCTTGATCACCGAGTAGTGGGTGTCCTCGGAGTAGAACGCCACCGGCCGGTAGGCGTTGCGCGGGTCGGCCGTCGGCGAGTCGCCGTCCCGGGCCGCCGGCACCAGCCGCGCGGGCGGCGCGGCCTGCACGTACACCATCTGCGACGTCGACGGGTCGGACCCGCCGTCGGGCGCGCCGATCAGCTTGCGCCCCGACAGGTAGTCACGCGCGGAGGCCAGCGCGTACAGGTTGCCCTCGGTCGACCCCATCGTCAGCACGTAACCCCAGTAGCTGTCGGGGTTCTCGGCGTCGTAAGGGCACTCCGCCCGCCACAGCGAGGCGTAGCGGTCCAGCACCGCGCGTTCCACGACCTTCGTGTTGGGTTTGTAGTTGCCCTGCTGGAACGGGTCGCCGACGTTGTTGAGGTGGAAGTCGAGGAACCGGGCGAGGTCCTGCTGCGCGTGCCCCATGTCCTGGTTGCCTTGGAAGCCCACCATGTGCTCGTGCTTGCCGACCAGGTACGTCTCCAGCGTGTTGAGCGCGCGCTTGCGCTGCTGCGAGGTCAGCCCTGCGGCGGGGATCTCGAACTCCGCGTCGTCGGGCTCGCCGTCCGCCGGGCGGGTTCCTCCGGCGGCGGGGTCGGGGTTGCGGGGAGCCGGGGCGGTGGGCGTCGAAGTCTGCGCTCGCGGTGCGCCCACCGCAGAGGTGTCCCATGGCGGTTTGTCCGGAACGGGCTTCGCCGGTACTGGTGTGGTGCGCGCCGGCCCGTGGTCGACGGGTTCGACGGGGATCGGCGGATCAGGCCACGTCGCGTCCGTGGTCGCGCTGCGCGGGCCAGGGTGCCGTTCCTCGCTGATGTGCCGGCTCATGCTGTCTTCTCCCGACCAGGGCTCGACCGTGCTCCGTCCGCCGGTCGACAGTGCCACGGGCGGTTGGGTGCACCCCAGATCGGCGCGGGTTGATTCGCCGGACCGTGGCACGGCGTCACCTGGGTGTCGCAACCGGTTCGTCGCGCGGGGTGAGCGAACGGCCGGTGGGACACCGACAGGTGACACCCCGGTTTCCGTGGGGTCAGAGCGCGACGACCACGACCAGCGTGCGGGGGCCGTGCACGCCCTCGACCCGTTCCAGCTCGATGTCGCTGGTGGCCGACGGACCGCTGATCCACGTCTGGGTGCGGACCCCGGCCAGGGCGGTGACCGCGTCGGGCACGTCGGCCACGATCCGGTCCCGGGGCACGACCACCAGGTGGTAGTCGGGCAGCAGGGTCAGCGCCCGGACGCCCTGGTCGGGGGCGTCGTGGTCGAGCACGATCGTGCCCGTCGCGGCCACCGCCACGTGGCAGCCGGTGACCACGGCGTCCGCCGCCTCCGCCGACGACGTGCGCACCTGCGCCGGCACCCACTCGTCCGGCACTCCCGGCGGGGTCACCACGGCGGACGCGCCGCGTGCGCGCAGGGCCTCGGCGACGGCGGCCGGCACGTCGGCGGCGGGCACCGCGTGGACCTCGGCCCGGTAGTCGCGGACCCGCTCGGCGAACAGCTCGACCTCGCCGGGCCCGCGCTCGCGGCGGTAGTCGTGCGGGACGACCGGCGCGGCCGGGCGGTCGGCGAGCGCGCGGGTGACGCGGGCCAGTACCTCGTCGCGGGCGCTGCTCACCGGGACTCCCACCAGTCGCCGAAGGTCTGCCGCGGCGGCCGGGGCAGGTCGCGCGCGTCGGTCCAGGCCGACAGCGGCGGGGGGAGCCGTCCGATGCGGTCGCGGCGGCGGCCCAGCGCCCGGCCGAACCGGCCCGCGCGCAGGACCCGCCGCCACCGCTTCGCGTCGGACATCACCCACGCCACGGCGCGCATCGCCGCCGCCTCGGCGTTCACGCCCTCGGACTCGGTCACCTTCTCCCGCAGGTGCACCAGCATCGACGGGATGTCGATCGCGACCGGGCACACGTCGTAGCAGACGCCGCACAGCGACGACGCGAACGGCAGCGTCCGGTTGTGCTCCACGCCGGTCAGCTGTGGTGACAGCACCGCGCCGATCGGGCCGGGGTAGACCGACCCGTAGGCGTGGCCGCCGGTGCGCTCGTACACCGGGCACGAGTTCAGGCACGCCGAGCACCGGATGCAGCGCAACGCCGCCCGCCCGGCCGGGTCCGACAGGGTGGCCGCCCGGCCGTTGTCCACCAGCACGACGTGGCCGGTCTGCCCTTCGGTCGGGCCGGTCCACACCGACGTGTAGGGGTTCATCCGCTCGCCCGTGGACGAGCGGGGGAGCAGTTGCAGGAACACCTCCAGGTCCTGCCACGTGGGCACCAGCTTCTCGATGCCGACCACGCTGATCAGGGTGCGCGGCAGGGTCAGGCACATCCGGCCGTTGCCCTCGGACTCGACCACGACCAGCGCGCCGCTGTCGGCCACCGCGAAGTTGGCGCCGGACACCGCCACGTCCACGGTGGTGAACTTGTGCCGCAGGTACTTGCGCGCCGCCTCCGCGAGCGCGCGCGGGTCGTCGGTCAGGTCCGGGTCCACGCCGGGCATCTCGCGCCTGAACAGGTCGCGGATCTCCGCGCGGCCCTTGTGGATCGCGGGCACCAGGATGTGGCTGGGCTTGTCGTCGGCGAGTTGCACGATCAACTCGGCCAGGTCCGTCTCGACCGCCCGGATGCCGGCCGCGGCCAGCGCCTCGTTGAGGCCGATCTCCGCGGTGGCCATGGACTTGACCTTGATCACCTCGGTGCTGCCGGTCGCCGTGACCAGGTCGGTGATGATCCGGTTCGCCTCGGCGGCGTCGCGCGCCCAGTGCACGGTGGTGCCGCGCTCGGTGAGCGCCGCCTCCAGCCGCAGCAGGTGGGTGGGCAGGTCGGCCAGCACGGAGTCCTTGATCGCCGCGCCGGCGGCCCGCAGCCGCGTCCAGTCGGGCAGTTCCGCGACGACCGCCGCCCGCTTGGCCCGGATCGTGCCGGTGGCCTTGGTCAGGTTGCGCCGCATCTGCGCGTTCTCCAGGCCGGCGCGCGCGGCCACCGGGAACGGCTCGCCGCTGAGCGTGGGCATGCCCAGGAACGTCATCGCGCCCCCTCCGCCGGTCGCTTCCCGATGCGCGCGGTCGGGGGTGGCTCGCTGCGGGGGGTGGTCACGGCGGGGGAGGTCATCGCGCCACCTCGGCGGGCCGGTCGGCGGTGCTCGCCAGGACCTGGGCCAGGTGCAGCGGACGCACTCCGGCGCGCAGCCTGCTCAGGCCGCCGCCGATGTGCATCAGGCACGACGAGTCGCCCGCCGTGAGCACCCGCGCGCCGGTGTCGAGCACCGCCCGCATCTTGTCCGCGAGCATCGCCGTGGACGTGTCGGCGTTCTTGACCGCGAAGGTGCCGCCGAACCCGCAGCACGTCTCGGCGGCCGGCAGTTCGACCAGGTCGATGCCGCGCACCTCGCGCAGCAGCCGCAGCGGCCGGTCGCCGACGCGCAGGACGCGCAGCGAGTGGCACGTGGGGTGGTAGGTGACCCGGTGCGGGAAGTACGCGCCGACATCGGTCACGCCCAGCACGTCGACCAGGAACTCCGACAGCTCGTAGGTCCGCTCCGCGATCCGCTCCGCCTCGTCGCCCAGGCCGGCGTCGCCGTGCGCACGGGCCACGTGGGCGTGCTGGTGGCGGACGGACCCCGCGCACGAGCCGGACGGGGCCACCACCACGTCGGCGTCCGCGAACGCCCGCACGTGGTTGCGCACGATCGGCAGCGCCTGCCCGGCGTACCCGGTGTTGACGTGCATCTGGCCGCAGCACGTCTGCCCGCGCGGCACGACGACCTCGTGGCCGAGGCGTTCCAGCAGCGCGACGGTGGCCTTGCCGACGTCCGGGAACAGGCCGTCCACGAGGCAGGTGACGAACAGCGCGACTCTCACGGCGTCCACACTAGGCTGTGTGGTCAGACCACACCAGGGCTGTGGTCCGACCACACGGAGGAGGCGTCGGGTGAACGGTTACGCGGCCGTGCTGCGGCACGTCGAGGACCAGCTCGCGGCGGGCCGCCTGACCGTCGGCGGGCAGCTGCCCGCCGAACGGCGGCTCGCCGAGCAGCTCGGCGTCAGCCGGCCCACCGTGCGCGAGGCGATCCGCGTGCTCCAGGCCCTCGGCGTGGTGCGCAGCGGCGTCGGGTCGGGCCCGGACGCGGGCACCACCGTCATCGCCGACCCGGCCGGCGGCCTGGGCACCGCGCTGCGGCTGCACCTGGCCACCCGCCGGCTGCCGCTGGCCGACCTGGTCGGCACCCGGGTGATGATCGAGGGCCACTCGGCACGGGCCGCCGCCGGCGTCCGGGACTGCGCCGAGCTGGACCGCGCCGCCGACCTGCTCGACCGGATGGACGACCCGGAGCTGGACGCCGACGCGTTCCACCAGCTCGACGCCGATTTCCACGTGGCGCTCACGGCGGCGGCGGGCAACGCGGTGAACACCGCCGTGATGGCCGCCCTGCGCGACGCCATCCACACCACCGTGCTCGACGCCGTCGCCACGCTCCCGGACTGGAACCGCACCGCCGTGCGGCTGCGCCGTGAACACCGGGGCGTGCTGCGGGCGATCCGAGCCGGTGACGGCGACACGGCGGCCCAACGCGTCACCCGGCACGTAGAGGGCTTCTACCGCGAATGGGCACGCCACGCGGACCCGGCGTAACGCGCGGATCTGGCGTGAAGTGGGTCCGCGTGCTGCGGGGCTCTCGCGGCGGCGGAGACTCCGGGGGAGCGGCGGTAACCGCACTAGCGCTTGCCGTCCCACAAAGCGCGGGCGTGAGGGCGGGGGTCGTCCACGACGGTCGACGGGGTGTCGAAAACCATCGTGGCGCGGCGCGCGGTGTCGTACTCGGGCCAGCCAGGGTCGCCGGTCGTCACGAACGACACCCAGGCCGCGTGCACGGTGTCGGCGAGGTCCTGCGGCGGCCCGTCGCCCAGCAGCGGCGCGACTGCCGGGTCGGCCAGGTTGTCGAAGACGAACGGGATTTCCAGGCTGTGGCACGCGCCGAGCCGGCCGTCGAACGTCGGCGGTCGCCAGGCGAACTCGTAGACGTGCGTGCGGCCGGTCGCGCCGGCGCGCGCCTCGGCCAGCCGGATCGCGGGCAGCCGGTAGAACCAGTCGGTGGACAGGTCGGCCATGATGTCGCCCGCCGACGCGTCGGCGTCCTCCGCGCGGTACGCGGCGAGCGCCTCCTGCGGGTCGAGGCCGTAGCGGGCGGCGGTGGCCAGCAGGAGCGGCTCGCCGATCAGGCCCTGCATCCCGGTCGGCACGGTGAAGAACCGGAACTCGTCGCGGTTGGTGCCCACCAGGACGTCCACCCCCGCGCCCGCGCCGGCGGCGATCGCCTCGATCGGCGGCACGGGTAGCAGGTCGCCGTCCACGACGGGTTCGAACGGCATCACGTTCAGCGCCACCTCGCCCCACTCCGCCGGATCCGGGGTGACCTGGCCGCGCAGCTCCTGCGCGGCGGCGGTGAGCCGGTCCAGCGGCACGGCGGCCAGCGCCTCGCGGGTCGCCGGGACGCCGAGCACCCCGGCCAGCCGGTGGGCGACGGCGCGGGCGGTGTCCGGGCCGAGCACGTGGTGCGCCGCGCCGCTCTGCAACGCGGCCCGGTGGAACAGCCCGGCCGAGAGCGGCGCGGAGAGCAGCGCGCCGATGCCCATCGCCCCGGCCGACTCGCCGAACACCGTGACGGCGTCCGGGTCGCCGCCGAACGCGGCGATCTCGGCGCGCACCCAGGCCAGCGCGGCGAGCTGGTCGAGCAGGCCGAGGTTGGCCGGGTCGCCGCGCTCGCCCAGGTGCAGGAAGCCGTCCGGGCCCAGCCGGTAGTTCACCGTCACGCAGACCACGCCGTCGCGGGCGAACCGGCCGCCGTCGTAGAGCGGCACCGAGCCCGAGCCGTTGGCGAACGCGCCGCCGTGCAGCCACACCGCGACCGGCCGCCGGCCGGCCGGGTCGGGCGTCCAGACGTTGAGGTTCAGGCACTCGTCGCCCGGGATGTCGACCTCGGGGATCAGCGCGTCGAACGGCGGCGTGTACGGGGCTTTCGGCGCGGTGGGCCCGAACTCGACGGCGTCGCGCACGCCCTCCCACGGCTGGACCGGCCGCGGTGGCAGGAAACGGTTCGGGCCGAACGGCGGCGCGGCGTACGGGACTCCCTTGAACACCGCGATGCCGTCGTCGGTCGTGGTGCCGCGCAGGACGCCGTGGCTGGTCTGGACGGTGGTCATCGGGGTGCCTTCCTTTGCCTGGTCGGGGTGGTCAGCTGTCGAGGCCGACGATCCGCAGCGCGAACCGCGCGTAGTGGTCGGCGACCACGTCCGCCGGGTACGGCTGGTCCGGGCCGAACCACTGGGCGACCTGCATGTCCATGCCGCCGATGGCGATGGCGGCCAGCGTCGGGTCCGGCACGGAGAACGTCCCGTCGGCCACGCCCTGCGCCATCACGTCGTGCATCAACCGGCGGCACGCCTCGCGCAGCTCCAGCGACGGCGCGAGCTGGGCCGGGGCCAGCGCGTGCAGCTCGCTGTTGGTCACCGCGGCCAGCAGCGGGTAGCGGGCGTGCGCCAGGACGTGCGCGCGGACCAGCGCGGCCAGTTGCGCCGCCGGGTCGGCCTCGCAGCGGCGCAGCGCGTCGGTCAGCCGGGTGTGCAGCTCGCGGTGGCCGATCAGGACCAGCTCGGCGAGCACGTGCTCCTTGGACGGGTAGTGCGAGTAGAGCGTGGCGGAGTTGATGCCGACCCGGTCCGCGAGCCGGCGGATCGACGTGCCGTGGAAGCCGGTCTCGGCGTAGAGGGCGAGCGCGGCCTTCAGGATCCGGCCGCGGGTGCCCGCCGGGGTCACGCCCTCGGGCAGCTCGGCGGCCACCGCCGCGACCCGGCGCGGCTGCCAACCCTCGTCCACGTGCGCCTCCTTGGTTCAACACCGACCGATCGATCGGCGGTGTGGCGTCAAACACGGATGTTATCGTAAAAGTGAGCCAACCGATCGATCGGTAGGCACCGCTTGAGCCGCGTGTCGGCGATGTCGGAGGAGACCGCGCATTAGCAGTCCGGACGTGAACCTCGCCTCGATCCTGGTGGCCTCGGCGGCCCGCTTCCCCGACCGCGCGGCCGTGAAGCTGGACGACGTCGTGCTCACCTACGCCGACCTCGACGCCGCGAGCGCCCGGACCGCGTCGCTGCTGCGCGAGGCGGGCGTGCAGTCTGGTGACCGGGTGGGGTTGCTGCTGCCGAACGTGCCGCACTTCGCGGTGCTCTACTACGGGATCCTGCGCGCCGGCGCGGTCGTGGTGCCGATGAACCCGCTGCTCAAGTCGCGGGAGATCGAGTACCACCTGGCCGACTCCGGCGCGGCGCTGCTGCTCGGGTGGCACGAGTTCGCCGAGGAGGCGGCCAAGGGCGCGCGGGCGGCCGGCGCGCGGTTCGTGCCGGTCGAGGCCGCCGGGTTCGCCGAGGTCCTGGCCGGGGTGCCGCCGCTGCCGGGGGTCGAGCCGCGCGAGCCGTCGGACACGGCGGTCATCCTCTACACCTCCGGCACCACCGGCCGTCCCAAGGGCGCGGAGCTGACCCACGACAACCTCACCCGCAACACCGAGGTCACCCGCACCACGCTGGTGCGGCTCAGCGAGCACGACGTGATCTTCGGCGGCCTGCCGCTGTTCCACTCGTTCGGCCAGGTCGTCGGCCTGAACTGCGCGATCTCGGCGGGCGCGGGCCTGACCCTGCTGCCGCGCTTCGACCCGGCCAAGGCGGTGGAGATCATCCGCCGCGACCGGGTCACGGTGTTCGCGGGCGTGCCGACGATGTACGGCGCGATGCTGACCGTGCCCGAGCGCGGCGGCTGCGAGTCGCTGAGGGTCTGCGTGTCGGGCGGCGCGGCCATGCCGGTCGAGGTGCTGCGGGCGTTCGAGGACGCGTTCGGCTGCACGCTGCTGGAGGGCTACGGCCTGTCCGAGACCTCCCCGGTGGCCTGCTTCAACCACCCCGACCGGCCGCGCAAGGCGGGCAGCATCGGCACGCCCGTCGCCGGCGTCGAGATGCGCGTGCTCGACCCGGCGGGCCGGGAGGTGCCCGACGGTGACACCGGCGAGATCGCGGTGCGCGGCCACAACGTGATGAAGGGCTACTGGCGCAACCCCGAGGCCACCGCCGAGGCGATCCCGGACGGCTGGCTGCGCACGGGTGACCTGGGCGTGCGCGACGAGGACGGCTGCTTCCGGATCGTGGACCGCAAGAAGGACCTGATCATCCGGGGCGGGTTCAACGTCTACCCGCGCGAGATCGAGGAACTGCTCTACGAACACCCCGCGGTGGCCGAGGTCGCCGTGGTCGGCGTCCCGCACCCGCTGCACGGCGAGGAGGTCGTCGCGGTGGTGGCATTGAAGGCCGGTTCGGACACCACGCCCGAGGAGTTGCGCGAGTTCGCCAAGTCCCAGGTCGCGCCGTACAAGTACCCGCGCGCGGTGCAGATCGTGGACGCCCTGCCCAAGGGACCGACCGGCAAGATCCTCAAGCGCGAGATCACACCGACCGTCGACGTCCTGTCCTGAGCGCGGCGGTCGCTCAGCCCACGAGGCCACCCCGGACACCGGCAGCCCGCAGGAGAGCAGTTCCGCCCCGGGCGGTGTCGCACCGGCGAGCCGTCTCGGTAAGCGCACCCTGAAGGCCCGTGGCCGGCGGCTCAGCGCAGGGTCGGCACGTCCCCGTTGGCCACTCGGACCACCTCGACCCCGGTCAGCCCGGCGCGCCACCCCGCGACCAGCCGGCCCAGCTCGGCCACGTCCGGCGGGCGGCGGCCCAGCCCGATCGCGAACCGCACCGCGTCCCGGTCGCGCTCGAACGGCCGGGGCCACGCGTCCGCGTCCGCCACTCCCGCCGTCTCCAGCGCGGTGAGCAGCGCCCGCAGCCGGCCGCGCACCGGGCCGACCCGGTCGTGCGGGACCGTCACCACGGCCCACGCCGCGTGCACCCGGTGCAGGTCCGGCGGCGTCGCCAGGTCCGTGCCGCCGGCTTCGACGACCTCCCACGCCCGGTAGAGCTCGGCGGTCAGCAGGTCCCGGAATCCGGGCCCGACCTGCTCGGTGCACGAGCGCACCGGGGCGGCGGGCGTCATGATCGTGACGGGCGCCCCGGTGCGCTCGGGCACCGCGCCGAGACCGATCGGGTCCCGCCAGTCCCACGCGGCCCACGTCCCGAAGAACTCCGCGAGCCCGCCGCCGTCGAACCCGTCACCGGCGTCGAGCACCGTCCGGGCCGCCAGCACCGCCCAGCCCACGCCCGGGACCCCGCCGAACGGCGCGGAGTCCAGCCCGCGCGCCCGCGCCCACCCCTTCACCTCCCGGGCCAGCCGCCGGAACCGGTCGACCCGGTCGCCCACGGCGGCGAGGACCGCCTCGGCGTCGCCGAGCGAACTCCACGCCGCCGGGTTGCCAGCCACCGCCACGGTCAGGTCGACCCCCAACCCGCCCACGTCCAGCCGCCACCCCGGCGACCGCGCTCCGACCACCGGTCGCAGCGCACTCGCCGCCGGCAGCGCCACCCGCACCCGCTCCGCCACAGCGTCCGCGGCGGAAGCGACGGTGATCAGGTCGAGGTCGCCGTCGGGCAGCGCGCAGCCCGTCCGCCGCGACCCGACCACGTGCACCTCGCCCAGCGCCGCCGCCAGCACGCCGGCGACCCGGTCGGCCACCGCGTCCAGCGACGGGCCCGGCGGGTCGGCCTCCTCGGCGCACCAGCGGACCTCGCCGGTGCCCAGGGCGACCGCGAACCGGGGCCGCATCGGGCCGTCGCCGCGCCGGGACAGCACCACCACCTCGTCCACCCGGTCGGTCCGCGCGCCGACCTGCTCGGCCGCCCGCCGCGAGCGGCCGACCGTAAGGTGCGGGGTGAAGCCGTCGCGCGTCGGGCAGCCCGGGAAGCGCTGGCGAACCGCGTCGTGCAGCGCGGTCCACGGGGCGGCACCCCCCGCGGCCGGGTCGAGCCACACGACGTCACGCTTGAACTCCCGCACGCCGTCGATCCGCACCTGGAACGGCGGCAGCTCGGCGACCGCGTCGGCCAGCAGCGGCGCGGCCCGCTCGAAGTCCGACTCGGGCACGAAGCCGAACAGCAGCGTCACGTGCGCCGGCCAGCGGTCCGCGCACGGGTCGTGCTCCCGGCGCAGCCGCTCGACCTCCGCCCACGGCCCCGGCAGCCACACCACGGCGGTGCGCGGTGTCGGCTCCACGTCGAGCACCCCGGCCGACGCCGGCGGGGCCAACGTCGCCAGCACCCCGAAGTGGTCCGAGGCGTAGCGCCCGTCCACCGGCCGGTCGCCCACCAGGTCCGCCACGGCGCAGCGCAGCCGCCCGCGCACCAGAACCCGGTCCAGCCGGGCCGCCCGCCCGGTCAGCGACGACACCGCCGCCAGCGGGTTGACCACCGGGTCGAAGGTCGGCGGCTCGTCGGCGCGCGCCTCCAGCCACGCGTCGCGCAGCCCGAGCGCGGCGGCCGGCCGGCGGGTGCCGTCGTTGAAGTCGCCGACCAGCACCACGTCGCCGGCCACGCCGGCCAGCGCCTCGCCGATCCGGGCCAGCTGGGCCCGCCGCTTGCCCGCACCGTTCGCGGTGTGGTCGCTGGTCAGGTGGGTGGCGGCGACGACCAGCGGGCCGGCCTCGGTGGCCACGACGACCGCGGCCACCGCCTTGTGGGCGCTCAGCGGGAGCCGCCCGGCCGCCAGCACCGGCAGCCTGCTCAGCACCACCACTCCGGTGCGGTCCACGTCCGGCGCGGTCGGGTCGACGTCGAGCGCGTAGCCCGCCCGCACCCACGGCTGCGCCAGCAGCAGCGCCATCAGGTCGGGCTCGACCTCCTGGAGCGCGATCACGTCCGCGTCCGCCGCCGCGAGCCCGGCCAGCAGCAACGGCCGCCGGCGCGCGGTGTCGACCAGTTCCCGGTCGTACCGGTCCCACAGGACGTTCCAGGTCAGCACCCGCACCGCCGCCGGGGACACGGCGCCACCCAGTTCGGCATCACCCAGTTCGGTGCCACCCGGCTCGGCGGGCACCCAGCCGCGCGCCGGGTCCCACGCGTGCGGCGTGCTCGCGGTGAACACCGACGGGTTGAGCAGGCGCGGCGCGCGCACCCGCCCCGCCGCCGATTCGCCGACCCGGTCCACCCCGGTCTCCCGGTCCCACACCGCTTCGCCGTCGGCCTCCACGAACAGCACCCGGTGCCACGGCACGTCGCCGCCGGGCGTGAACGTGGGCAGCGGGACCCGCTTGGGCGGCAGCCCGCGCTGCTGGACGCCGAGCACGAACCGGGCCGGGTCCAGCCTCGGGTCCCAGCGGATCTGGTGGTAGACCTGCTCGCTGGTGCGCATCACGGCTCCTCGTCGGCGATCTCGCCGGCCGCGCCCACGTACCAGGTGCGGTGGGCCTGCCACGGGTAGGGCGGGTCGAACCGGCGGGCCTGCGCGGCGAGCACCTGGCCCGGCACGGGGCACGCCCGCGACCCGTTGCGCCGCGCCGCTTCCTGCTCGCCGACCAGCAGCACGGCGTGCGTCAGCCACGCGTCGTGCCGGCGGGCGACCGCGTGCACGGCCACCCGCTGCCCGGCGGTGAGCGAGGTGGCGTCCCACACGACGGTCCGGTGCGCGCGCAGCGCGGCGCCCAGCCGGTCCAGGCCCTCCCGCAGCACGCGGGCGTTGTCCCGCTGGTCGGACCGGTCGCCGGCGTCCTCGCGCAGGTCGTCCAGCGACACCCGGACGTCCACGTCGGGCAGCCCGGCGGCGAAGGTCGACTTGCCGCTGCCGGCGAACCCGCAGGTCTGGATCAGGGTCGGGAAGTCGCCGGACCGCCACCGCCAGGTCACCGCCTCCGCCTCGGCCACGTCGAGCACCCGCCCGGCGCGGATGCTCGCGTCGCGCGCCTCGGCCCGACGGCGGCCGTGCAGCGCGGCCCGCAGGCCGTCCCAGCGGCCGACCTCCTCGGCGTGCAGCGCCGACCACGCCACCTGCTCCCGCGCGTCGCGCTCGCCGGGCGGCAGCACCGCCGCCGACACCGCGTGCAGCACGGCCAGGTCGACCGCCGTGGACAGCCGCAGCAGGCCCCGGCGGCGCGCCTGGTCCGGGAACGGCTCGTGCGGCAGCCGGTGCAGGCCGACCAGGTCGCCGACCCGCCGGGCGACCCCGACGCCGACCGGGCCGGCCAGCGCCGACATCACCGGTCCGCGCCGGTCGCCGTGCAGGGCCGCCGCCAGCACGCCCGCCAGCCGCGCGTCACCGGTCGCGCCGAGTTCGGCGGCGACCTGCTCGGCGGGCCCCGCGTCCCCGGCCACGCCGACGACCGCCATCAGGTCTGCGACGGCGAACGGCGCACCGGACCGGACGTCCCACAACACCGACGCCGGGGCCAGCCCGTTCGGCACGACCGGCGCGTTCATCCAGTGCGTGCTGGTCTGCACGTGCCGGGCGCGCACCCACTTCGCCACCCGCGACCCGAACTCGGCGCGGTCGAACCCGGCGACGGCCCGCACCACGAACCCCTCGCGCCGGTCGGTGTCGACCCGCAGCTTGCGCAACGCGCGCTCGTCGAAGACACCGCGCCACAACACCGGGGGAGTGGGCACGCCCACCCCGCGCAGGAACCGGACCGTGCCGTCCCAGTCGAGGCAGCGCTCGCCGTCCCAGACCGAGAAGCCGTAGAACCAGCTCTCCAGGTCCGAGTACGGCAGGGAGTGGCGCGCGTAGACGTTCTCACCGCAGATCCGCCGGCCGGGTGCGAGGTGCGGCGCGATCCGCCCTTGGAGCGCCTTGACCCACGACCGCGACGGGTGGTGCGCCGAATCCAGCGACCGCGCGTGCAGGCCGTCGGCGTAGAACGTGGTGTTCTCGCCGTCGAGCTTCTCGGTGACCACGACCTCCCGGCCGCGCAGCCCGTCCAGCCCGGTGACCCGCACGTCGTCCGCCGACGCGCCCGGCGACCACGGGAGGTGCGGCGTGCGCGGGTAGTGCGTGCGCATGGCGTTTCCCCTCCCCACGACCGGCCCGGTGGAATCGAGCTGAACCCTAGAGAGCACCGACACGCGTGATCGAACGGATTTCCGCGACACCGCGCCGCCGCCGGTCGTTACCATCGCTGGTCGACGGTGCACGGATCGAAAGGAAGAACGTGGAAACGCTGGAGTTCCAGTCAGAGGCGCGTCAGCTGCTGCGGCTGATGATCCACTCCATCTACTCGAACAAGGACACGTTCCTGCGCGAGTTGGTGTCGAACGCCTCGGACGCCCTGGACAAGCTCAGGCTGGAGACGTTCCGGGACAAGGACCTGGTCGCCGACACCTCGGACCTCCACGTGGCCATCGAGGTCGACCCCGCGCAGCGCACGCTCACCGTGCGCGACAACGGGATCGGCATGACCCGCGAGGACGTGGTCGGCCTGATCGGCACGATCGCCAAGTCCGGCACGGCCGAGTTCCTCCAGAAGCTCAAGGAGAGCCAGGACGCCGCCGCGTCCCAGGACCTCATCGGCCAGTTCGGCATCGGCTTCTACTCGACGTTCATGGTCGCCGACAAGGTCACCCTGGTCACCAAGCACCCCCGCTCGGTGGAGGGCGTGCGCTGGGAGTCCACCGGCGAGGGCACCTACACCATCGAGGACGTCCCGGACGTGCCGCAGGGCACCTCGGTGACCCTGCACCTCAAGCCCGCCGACGCCGAGGACCAGCTCGCCGACTACACCTCCACCGCGAAGATCACCGAGGTGGTCAAGCGGTACGCGGACTTCATCACCTGGCCCATCCGGCTCGCGGCGGCGGAGGAGGGCGGCGAGCCCACCACCGTCAACTCGCGCAAGGCGCTGTGGGCGCGGCCCGCCTCCGAGGTCACCGAGGAGGAGTACGCCGAGTTCTACCGGCACGTCAGCCACGACTGGAACGCGCCGCTGGAGACCATCCGGATGCAGGCGGAGGGCACCTTCGAGTACCAGGCGCTGCTGTTCCTGCCGTCGCAGGCCCCGTTCGACCTGTTCATGCGCGAGCGCAAGCGCGGGG
Organism: Saccharothrix espanaensis DSM 44229; assembly: GCF_000328705.1. Lineage (NCBI taxonomy): Bacteria > Bacillati > Actinomycetota > Actinomycetes > Pseudonocardiales > Pseudonocardiaceae > Saccharothrix > Saccharothrix espanaensis. The sequence goes on from NC_019673.1 coordinate 4,386,330, forward strand.
TCCAGCTCTACGTCAAGCGGGTCTTCATCATGGAGGACTGCGAAGAGCTGATGCCGGAGTACCTGCGCTTCGTCAAGGGCGTGGTGGACGCGCAGGACCTCTCGCTCAACGTCTCGCGCGAGATCCTCCAGCAGGACCGGCAGATCCAGCTGATGCGCCGGCGGCTGGTGAAGAAGGTGCTGTCCACCGTCAAGACGATGATGGCGGACAAGGCCGAGTCCTACCGGACGTTCTGGAAGGAGTTCGGCGCGGTCGTCAAGGAGGGCCTGGTCGCCGACACCGAGAACCGCGACGCCATCCTGGCCGTCTCGTCGTTCGCCTCGACCCACGACGACGAGGAGCCGACCACGCTCGCCGCGTACGTCGAGCGGATGAAGGAAGACCAGCGGCACATCTACTACATGACCGGCGACTCGCGGACCGCGATCGAGCAGTCCCCGCACCTGGAGGCGTTGCGCGCCAAGGGCTTCGAGGTGCTGATCCTGACCGACCCGATCGACGAGATGTGGGTCGGCTCGGTGCCCGCCTTCGACGGGCGGGAGTTCCAGTCGGTCGCCAAGGGGCAGGTCGACCTGGAGACCGAGGAGGAGAAGGAGCAGGCGAAGCAGCGCGAGCAGGACTTCGCCGGGCTGCTGGAGTGGCTCACCACCACGCTGGCGGAGCAGGTCAAGCAGGTGCGGCTGTCCTCGCGGCTGACCACCTCGCCCGCGTGCGTGGTCGGCGACACGCACGACCTGACCCCGCAGCTGGAGAAGATGTACCGGGCGATGGGGCAGGAGCTGCCGCACGTCAAGCGGATCCTGGAGCTCAACCCGGAGCACCCGCTGGTGACTGGGCTGCGCGCGGCGTTCGACGGCTCGCCGGACCACTCGGCGCTGGTCGGCACGGCCGAACTGCTGCTGGGCACGGCGGTGCTGGCCGAGGGCGGCGACCTGGCCGACCCGCCGCGCTTCGCCCGCCTGCTGGCCGAACACCTCCAGCGCGCGCTGTGACGCGCCGCCGTCGCCCCGGCCCGCGCCGGGGCGACGGCGGTCCGCTACCTCCGCTCCGGCGCGGTGGTGCCGAGCAGCCCCAGGCCCGTGGCCCTGGGTGCGGGCGGTCAGCCGGCACAGCGCCACCCGGTTGCCGCGCACCGGCTCGTCGGGGTGAAGCACCGGGCACGACTCGAAGAACGCGGTGAACGTTCGCGCCAGGTCGTAGAACGACTCCCGACGAGTCCTCGGGGGTGAGCAGCACGCCCAGCCGCGCGTAGAGGTCGCCGAACGCGCTCTCGGACTCGGTCACGACCTCCCGCCACGCGGTGACCGTCGTCGCGGCGGCCCGGCCGTGGTGTCCGCGCGGGGTCCGGCGAGCGTGGCCGACGCCGGCGGCGGAACGGCGTCGTGCCCGTGCCCGGGAGGAGCGGGTCCGTCAGCAGGACGGCGGTGCGGTCTCGAACCAGGTCACTGCACGCAGGTCGCGCTCGCGGCCACGGTCGCGCTGTAGAGGGACGTGCTCGGGTGCTCGACGAGCTTGACGATCGAGTACCGCCAGCCGACGCAGTCGACGCCGACGGCGACGACCGCGCCGCGCGCGTACGAGGCGGCGAGTTCGATCGCCGCGTCGCTGCCCCGCGCGGATGCGCTCGACGTGGCGGACCGGGGCACGGTGTAGTCGGCGGCGGTCGCCGGGTGAGCGGTCGCCGGGTCGGTCGTCGCCGAGGCGGGCGTCGCCGGCAGCAGCAAGGCCGTGGCGATGACGGCCGAGAGGAAGAGGGGTCTCATGACGGCGATACTCGCAGTCCGGCACCTTGCCCGAAACGGCCGTTTCGGGCAATGGGCCTGCTCCGCAGCCAGGACCCTTCGACGGCACCCGCACTCCGCCGTGCGCCGTCGTCGCGCTCGCCTTCGGGGCCGCGACGTCAGCCGACGTCCACTGTGGACAGAGCGCGCCGCGACCGGACGCCGAGCTTCGGCAACGACCGATACCGGTGGTGCTCGACCGCGCGCGGGCTGACGAACAGCTGCGTGGCGATCTGCGGGCTCGTGCCGCCCCCCGCCGGTCGGACGACCTGGAGCTTCTGCGGGGTGAGACGGTCCCGCCGACGCGCCCGCGATCTCGGCGGCGAGCTCGCGTGGTTGCGCCCGGTTCGCCAGGGAATCACGCCCGTCAGCCCGGACGAGGACACGACCTAAACCCCGACCGGCACGTCTCCGCGCAAGGTGATCCGGTGCATCACGCGGCGTTGGTCGCCGTAGTCGTCCACCGCGTAGTGCGCCGTGCTCCGGTTGTCCCACACCACCACGTCACCCTCTCGCCAGCGGTGCCGCACGGTGAACTCCGGTCGGCCGACCGCGGCGAAGAAGACGTCCAGCAGTGCCCGGCTCTCCGCCTCCGACACGCCGAGCAGCCGCGTGGTGAAGCCGGGGTTGACGAACAGGCTCCGCCGCCCGGACTCGGGGTGCACCCGCACCACGGGGTGCTCGACCGGTTCCAGCGAACGGATGCGCTGTCCCTCCCACGTGTTGCCCTCGCCGCCCAGGCGCTCGTGCAGGTACTCCTCGAAGTCCTTGCGCCCGTCGTGCACCGCGGTCAGCTTGTCGGCCAGGTCGCGCAGCGGCTCGGACAGGAACAGGTAGGCCGCCTCCAGGTCGGTCCAGCACGTGTCGCCGCCGGTCGGCGGCAGGGTCACCGCCCGCAGCACCGAGCCGAGCGGCGGGCGGGCCATGAACGTGACGTCGGTGTGCCACACCGGGGCCTTGCCGCCGTCGCCCGCGTCGAGCACGTAGATCTCGGGGTGGTCCGCGTCCAGCCCCGGCACGACGGGGTGCGCCGGGGTCAGCTCGCCCAGCGCGGCGGCGAACCCGCGGTGGGCGGTCGGGGTCAGCGACTGGTCGGGGAACACCAACACCTTGTGCTCGACCAGCGCCGCGCGCAGCGGTGCGCCCGCCTCGGCGGACCGCACGCCGGCGAGGTCGACGCCGGTCACCCGCGCGCCGAGAACGGGCGTGAGCGGCTCGATCTGCGTCATGGTCCCGATTCCCCCTGGTTCAGGCCGCCACGGCGCGGACCGCGCCGGCCACCTCGCCGCGCAGGGCGGCGAACTCGGCCGAGCCGCGCAGCTCGTCGGCGGAGACACCCGTGCGCGGCAGCGCGACGGGCAGGTCCAGCGCGATCCGACCGGGCCGGTCGGACAGCACGACCACGCGGCTGGCCAGGTACACGGCCTCGTCCACGCTGTGCGTCACGAACACCACGCCCCGCTCGCCGTCGGTCAGCGACCGGACGTCCTCCTGGAGCCGTTCGCGGGTCAACGCGTCCAGCGCGGCGAACGGCTCGTCCATGAGCAGCAGCCGGGGCCGGGCGGCGAGCGCCCGCGCGATCGCCACCCGCTGCTGCTGGCCGCCGGAGATCTCCCACGTGCGGCGCGGCCCGAGTTCGGCCAGGCCCACCTGGTCGAGCAGGTCGCGGGTGCGCTGGGGCCGCGCGGCGCGCGGGACGCCCGCCCAGCGCAGCGCGGTGGCGACGTTGCCGCCCACGGTCTGCCACGGGAACAGCCTGGGCTGCTGGAACACCGTGCCGACGTCGCGGCCGGGAACCGGTGTCGCGCCGAGCACCCGGACCTGGCCGGTGGTCGGCCGCTCGAACCCGCCGACGAGCCGGAGCAGGGTGCTCTTGCCGGACCCGGACGGCCCGACCACGACCAGGAACTCGCCGGCTGCCACGCTCAGGTCCAGCGGCCCGAGAGCGGGCACGTCCACGTTCTTGGCCCGGTAGCGGTGCTCCACGCCGACCAGGTCGACCAGCGGCTCACCCACGCGGCACCCGCAGGGCCGCGCGGAACGCCGCCACGTCCGGCACCGATTCGACCTTCTTCTGCCGGTGCAGGAACTCCGCCGCCGCCCGGAGCTGGTCGGCGAGCTTGCCCGGCGCCTCGGCCGTGCCGAAGTACTCGGGCGCGCGCTGCTCGGCGTGGTCGAGGTAGATGTTCTGCTTGAGCTGCGCCAGCGCGTCGTCCACGCCCGCGCCGATCTGCCGGGCCACGGCCTCGGCCACCGCCCTCGGTTCGCTCTTGATCTTCTTGATGGCGTCGTCGGTCGCGGCCAGCCACTTGTCCAGCACGTCGCCGTTCTGCTCGACGAACTCCTTGCGCGCCACGGTGAAGGTCAGCGTCGGCTTGCCGGCGGCGGCGAGCCGGGCGCTGTCGGTGAGGGTGATCCCGTCCTGCTGGAGCACGCCGAGCACCGGCGTCCACACGTACGCGCCGTCGATGTCCCCGCGCTGCCAGGCGGCCTGGATGTTCTGCGGTTCGAGGTCCACCAGCGTCACCGACGCCGGGTCGACGCCCGCCTGCTCGAAGGCGGCCAGCAGGCTGTAGTGCGCGGTGGAGCTGAACGGCGCGGCGACCTTGCGGCCCGCCAGCCCCTTGATGTCGGTGATGCCGCTTCCCTTGCGCACCACCAGCGCTTCGCTGTCGCCGATCACGTTGAGCAGTTCCACCACCTGGTAGGGGATGTTCAGCGGCGGGCACAGCCCCGCGGCGGCCGGGCTGCTGCCGATGACGGCCAGGTCGATGGCACCGCCGAGGAACGCGGTGTTGATGCTCGCGCCGGAGTCGAACGACGTCCAGGCGATCCGGTGGTCGGGCAGCGCCTTCTCCAGCACCGCCTGGTCCTTGAGCAGCAGCGTGCTGTCCGCGAAGTTCTGGTAGGCGATGCGGACCTGCCGCCCGCCCGCACCGGACGACGACGAGCCGCCCACCCCGCACGCGGCCAGCACCGGCGCGGCGGCGAGCAACGACAGGACCGATCTGCGGGTGACGGGCATCAGGGGGCTCCCGGTGTCGGCGCTCACGCCCGCCCCCGCCACGGCGAGACGGCGCGTTGCAGCGCGAGGATGGCGGTGTCGATGAGCAGCCCGGTCACGCCGATGACGACGAGCCCGAGCAGGACGACCGCGGTCTGGTTGTAGCGCTGGGCGTTGAGGACCATGCCCCCGATGCCGTCCGCGCCGTTGACGGTCTCGGCGGCGACGACCGAGCTGTAGGCCACGCCCACGGCCAGCCGCACGCCGGTCAGGATCTCCGGCGCGGACGCGGGCAGCACGACGGTGCCGACGACACCGAGCCTGCTCGCGCCCAGCGCGTGGGCGGCCTCCACGTACTGCCGGTTCACGCCGGTCACGGCCGCCGCCGTGGCCACCGCGACGGGCGGGAACGCCGCCACCACCAGCAGGTACACCTTGGGTTCCTCGTCGATGCCGAACCAGATGACCAGCAGGCTGAGGTAGGCCAGCGGCGGCAGCGCGCGCAGGAACGTCACGAACGGTTCGGCCACCGCGCGGACCAGCGGGACCAACCCCATCGCCAGCCCCAGCAGGACACCGACCACGATCCCGTAGCCGGCCCCGTAGCCGACCCGGCGCAGGCTCACGCCGAGCCGCTCGACCACTGTGGACCCGGCGTACCCGCCCTGGCCGTTGCCGCTGTCGGAGGCGGCGAGCAGCTGCTCCCACACCCGCCCCGGGCCGGGGAGCACCGCCGGCGGCCAGAACTCGGCCAGCGCCAACAACTCCCAGATCGCGAGCAGCGTCGCCACCGCCGCGACGCGGACGAGGACCGCGCGCGTGGCGGACAGCGTGACGCGTCGCGTTTCCTTCTGGGCCATGGAAAACTCCGTGCCGAGGCGGGGAATCGTGGTCGGCGGTGAATGTACAGAAGTGCACATCGCCTGATCGAAATTCCCGCTCCGTGGACACCCGCGACGAAAGCCTTGCTCCGGAGGAGATCTCATGACATCGGCGCGAAGCCGTGACCCCGGCCGGCGGGAACGCATCGTGCGGCGGCCGAAGCCGGTGTGCCGCTGGGATCCACGACCTACCACTTCGCCGACCTGGACGAACTGGTGGAGGCGGCGGTGCGCCTGGTGGCGACGCGCAACGTGGCCCGAGTGCGTCGATGCGCAGACTCTCTTACCGCACAAGTGGATCTGAGTGCCGAGCTGTCGGACTTCCTGGTGCTGCCGGCACCGCGTGACCGGGGTGGTGGCCTACGAGCGTCTTCGCCCGGCACCTGCCCGCGTCGACGGCCCGCGCGCTGACCGCCCTGTTCAACGGCCTGCTGCACCAGGTATTGGTGTCACCGACCCGCCCGACACTCGCTGACTTCGCGCCCGCGCTACGCCTGCTGCTCGACCACGGCACCGGCCGGTCGCGCACCACGTGATCCGCCCGCTCCCACCGTCGATCCGAGGCCGGGTGCGGCACGGCTTCGGCAGCCCGAAGCCATGCGCGCGGGCTGTTCCCCGTCGCGGTAGGTGCCGTCCGGCGGCTGCTGGCGGTCATCGTGGTCGCGGGCTTGTCAGGCACGCCCGAGCCCGAGGGCTGTTCTACACCGGCCCCGGGTTGTCGCTGTGCGCGGACGCGGAGGTTCGCGAGGCGTGCCCTGTCCGGCGACAGCCGCCGCCGGACAGGGCAACTCCGGACTCAGGCGTGGGTGTCGGCCCAGGCGGTGGTCAGCGCTTCGGCGAAGGTCGCCACGGGCTGCGCGCCGGACACGCCGTACTTGCGGTCGATCACGAAGAACGGCACGCCGTTCGCGCCCAGCCGCGCGGCCTCGCCCTCGTCGGCCCGGACGGCGTCGAGGTGGGACTGCGGGTCCTCCAGCACGCCGCGCGCCTCGACCGGGTCGAGCCCGGCGTCCTTGGCGAGCGCGACCAGGGACTCGGTGGTGAACAGCGACGCGCCCTCGCCGAAGTGCGCGGTGAACAACTGCTTCACCAGGCGGTGCTGGAGGCCCTGCTCCCGGGCGAAGTGCAGCAGCCGGTGGGCGTCGACGGTGCTGCCGACCTCGCGGTCGGTCCGGTAGTCGAGACCTTCGCCGCGGGCCAGCTCGGCGACCTCGCCGTCCATCGTCGCGCCGCGCGGGCCGTACTTGGCGGTGAGCATGTCGGGCACCGACTCGGTCGCGCCGGGGGCGCGGGACGGGTCCAGCTCGTACGAGCGGTGCACGACCTCGACGTCGTCGGCGTGCCCGAACTCGGCGAGGGCCCGTTCGAACCGGGTGATGCCGATGTAGCACCACGGGCAGACGAGGTCGCTCCAGATTTCAACGCGCATGTGACTGTTCCTCAAGAGCACGGGGGTGGTCGCGGCCCACCTTACACTGTGGTTTCCACAGCACTGACTTTTACGCAGCGCTCACCGGCGGTAAGCTGTCCGGGTGAAGTTCGACGTCTTCGCCAAGGACTGCCCGTCGCGTGCGGTATTGGATCACCTGACCGGCCGGTGGGGCGTGCTGACCCTGGCCGGCCTGCGCAAGGGGCCCGCCCGGTTCAACGCGCTGCGCCGCCGCGTCGACGGGGTCAGCGAGAAGATGCTCGCCCAGACCCTCCAGGCGCTGGAGCGCGACGGTTTCGTGCGCCGCGAGGTGCTCGCGGCCATGCCGCCGAGCGTGAACTACTCGCTGACCGAACTCGGCGAGAGCACGGCGGACCACCTGCTCGCGTTCATCGACCACGTGCAGGCCCGGATGCCCGCCGTGCTCGACGCCCGCGCGTCGGCCGACGCGGCGCAGGCCCGCTGACCCGCTCCGGGGTCGTCAGGCGGGCCCGGTCTCGCCCACGACGCGGAGCAGGTTCTCGATCATCGCCTCGGCGTCCGGCGGTTCCGGGGCGCCGCCCAAAGCCTCGGTCACCCGGTTCATCGCGGAGGTGATGGCGCGGGCCTCCTCGGGGGTCACGTGCCGGGCGAACACCTCGCGGATCGCGCCCAGGAACGTCGTGGTGGAGCCGCGCAGGACCTCCCGGCCCTGGTCGGTCAGCACCGCGTAGGTGATCCGCAGGTTGTCCGGATCGCCCTGGCGCTCGACCAGGCCCTGCTTGGCCATCGCGGTGACCACTTGGCTGATCCCGCTGCGCGAGACGAACACCTGCTGTGCCAGTTCGTTCATCGGCAGCCGGTGGCCCTCGGCCGCGCCGAGCCGGGAGAGGACCTCGCCCCAGGTCAGGGTGAGCCCGGCGTGGTCGCGCAGCACGGCCTCGATCCGCCGCGCGGCCAGGGTCTGCGCCTTCCAGGTGGCCATCCAGGCGAAGAACCGCTCGTCCACCAGCTCGGAGATCTCGTCCCGCATGCCGCGGAACCCTACGCGAATCCCGTTCGACCTGAATGGTGAAGCTCTGTATGGTTCAGCTCTTCACTGAATTCGGAGGGGTGGATGGAGCGCAACGGGATGAGGTGGGCGCTGGTCGCGATGCTGGCCGCCGCGGCGATGGACCTGATCGACACCACGATCGTCACCGTCGCCGCGCCCGCGATCCGGGCCGACCTGGCCGCGAGCGCCGCCGAGGTCGAGTGGTCGGTGGCGGGCTACGCGCTGGCCTTCGGCGTCGGGCTGGTCGCCGGCGCGCGGACCGGTGACCGGTTCGGCCGGCGGCCGGTGTTCCTGGCCGGCGTGGCGGGGTTCGTCCTGGCCTCGCTCGCCTGCGGCCTCGCGCCCGGCCCCGGGGTGCTGGTCAGCGCGCGGGTCGTGCAGGGCTTGGCCGCGGCGGTGATGATCCCGCAGGTCCTGACCGTCATCCAGGTCTCGGTGCCGCGCGCCCGGCGGGCCGGGGCGTTCGCCGCGTACGGGGCGACGGCGGCGATCGGCACGGTGTCCGGTCCGCTGCTCGGCGGCCTGCTGGTCGAGGCCGACCTGCTCGGGCTCGGGTGGCGGTCGGTCTTCCTGGTCAACGTGCCGATCGGCGTGCTCGCGTTCGCCGTCGCGGCGCTCACCCTGCCCGATTCCCGCGCGCCCCGGGCGCGACGGCTCGACGTGGTCGGGACCGTGCTGCTCGCCGCCGGGCTCCTGCTGGTGCTCCACCCGGTGGCCCAGGGTCCGAGGCTCGGGTGGCCGTGGTGGGCGGTCGCGCTGCCGTTCTGCTCGGTGGCGGTGGTGGCGGCATTCGTCGCGTGGCAACGCCGTGCGCCGTCGCCGTTGGTGCCGTTGAGCCTGTTCAGGTTGCACGGGTTCGTGGGCGGGGCATGCGCTCAGATCGCGCTCTACGCCGGTGTCACCGGGTTCTTCCTGGTGCTGGCGGTGGAGTTGCAGACCGTGCACGGGTTCAGCGCGTGGGGTACCGGGCTGACGTTCGTGGCGTGGTCGGCGGGCATCGCGGTGGCGTCGGCGTTCTCCGGGAGGCTCGCCGCCCGGTGGGGACGGCGGCTGACCGTCGCGGGCGCGCTGGTGATGTGCCTGGGCATGATCGGGCTGCTGGTCGCGAACGGACCGGTGATCGGCGCGGCCGACCTGGTGCCGGGGTTGTTCGTGGCGGGCCTCGGGATGGGGCTGGTCGCGCCCACGCTGGTGGAGGTGTCGCTGCGGGAGGTCGACCTCGCGCACGCCGGGGCGGCCTCCGGGGTGGTGGCCACGGCCGGGCAGCTCGGGGGAGCGCTCGGCGTGGTCGGGCTGGGCGCGGTCCACCTCGTCACCGGGGACCTCGCCGCCGTGCTGTGGTGCGAGGTGGCGCTGTTCGCGTCGGTGGCGGTGTTCCTGTCGGCCGCCTCGCGGACTCGCGTTGCCTGACAAGGGGAACCCGGCCCGCCGCGAACGGCGGGCTGGGCCTCGCGGCGGTCTAGAACTCGACGCTCCAGGCGTCGAGGTAGCCGACGTCCTGCGGGCCGACGTCCTGCACCTTCAGCTTCCAGGCCCCGTTGGCCACCTCGGACGAGGCGTTGACGGTGTAGGTGGTGAGGATGTTGTCCGCCGAGTCGGCGGACGAGCTCTTCAGCCGGTAGGTGGAGCCGTCCGGGGCCACCAGGTCCAGCACCAGGTCGCCGCGGTACGGGTGCTTGACGTCCACGTTGACCTTCAGCCCGGCCGGGGCGTTGCCCGCCTGGCCGGAGACGGTGACCTGGCTGGTCACCGCCGCGCCGTTGTCCGGGATGTCGAGGTTGTCGGTGTTCTCGAACTTCTTGCCGGGCGGGGTGGTGCCGCCGGTCTGCTGGTTGATCCACGCGACGTTCGCGGCGATGCCCGTGTACAGGGTCGTCGTGGCGCACTCGCCGTTGTTGTCGCCCGGACCGTGCGTCTCGCCGACCAGCGTCCAGTTGCCGCGCGTGCCCACCAGGGCCGGGCCGCCGGAGTCGCCGTGGCACGCCGAGTGCGTCCGGTCGCCGGAAACGCAGACGTCGGTGGACGCGCCGCCGCCCGCCGCGCACCGGCTGGACGCCAGGATGGTCAGGTCGATCTCCTGGAGCGTGGACGGGTTGGAGCACGACGGCCAGCTCGTGCAGCCGTAGCCGATCAGCCGCACCGGGCTGCCCGCCGCCGGGTTGGCCGTGGCCATCTTGACCGGGGTCAGGGTGGAGGGCTGGGACAGGTGCATCAGCGTCAGGTCCGTGCCCGAGCGGTTCACCACGCGGTCGACGCTGCGCACCTCGCCGCCGGAGCTGCGGGTGTTGGACCCGAGCCGGGCCGAGCCGGCGCTGCCGCAGTGGGTGGCGGTGACGATCCACTGCGGTGCCACCAGGCTGCCGCCGCAGCCGTTGCTCATCTGGGCGTGGAACGGGTAGACCTCGGTGGCGTTGTGGCCGCCGATGACCTGCACCTCCACCGGCGGGTCGTCGGGCGCGGCGAAGGCGTCGTGCCCTGCGCCGGTCACCAGCGCCAAGGCCATGCCGATGAAGGCGGCACGGCTCAGCAGGCGGGCGGTTCTCATGGGTCTGCCTCTCGATCGCGCGGCAGGAACCACGCGGACACCGGGAAGGGCGGGTTCGCGCGGGCGGCCCGGGGGCGCGTACCCGGTCGCCTCTGAACCATTGCGCGTCAACGGCCCGAGAAGGTCATTCAAGGTGGGCATCCAGCGCATTTATGGTCAGTCGCGCTGGGTGATCGACGGGCTGTCGAAAAGTATTTGACCTGCGGCGACGGTGATCGGTGAGGGAGCCGTGGCAATCGGTTGTCCCAACGGGCGAAACGAACTGTGAACTGGTGAAAGGGAATGCCCGGCCGGAAAAGGACATAACCGGAAAACGGCGGGTGTGCCCTTATCCCGGACACATCCGCTGTTTTCCGTCAGCGCACCCACGCCTTGAGCGTGTACGACTTGCCCGGCGTGAGGGTCACCGGCTGGGACGCCTGCCCATTGCCCGACCCGCTCGGCGTGACCTGCAGCGCGTGCGTGCCGGAGTGGGCCGCGGTGCTGACGATCGCGTCGCCCGGAGCGGTCCACGGGGTCAGCCCGCCGTCCTCGAAACCGCCGTTGACGACCGCGCCGCCGGGCACCGCGCCCTTGACCTCGACCGAGAAGGTGGCGGAGTGCGGGGCCGACGGGCCGGCCCCGGTCACGGTGAAGGTGTAGTCGCCGGGCACCGCCGTGGCCGCCGCCGCTGTCGCGCTGGAGGGCTCAGAACGACAGCGTGTTGAAGGTCAGGTACTCGGCACCGGACTGCTGCGCCAGGGTGGCGGGGTTCTCGCCGGTCCAGGACTCGAAGTAGGGCGCGAACACGACCACAAGGGTTGTCAAGACGTCTCGTGGTATGCGGCTTGCGTCGCGAAATATCCGCTGTCATGCGGAAGCCCGCGGTCTAGTCCACAGTGGACTGTCGTGGGTGGGGTGTGACCTGTGCCGCACGGCGGGGGCAGGTTCGTGCCAACGCTCCCGTCCGAGGGGCTTCTGGACCGATGATCGGGGCCGGTGCGTACCGGTGGAGCCGGTGCTCGCGGAAACGGTGGCCGCGGAGTGGGGGTCTCGGGGTGAAGGTGGCGCTGGTCGTGGTGCTGGTGGCGCTGGCGGGCGGGTTGCTGTTCGCCATCGGCGGGCTGGTGGTGAAGGCGGTCGGCGGGGTGCGGGAGGTGTTCCCGAAGGTCGTGGACGCGGTCGGGCGCGGTGAACCGGTCGCCGTGGTGGGCGTGGGCGCGGTCGCGGTGCTGCTGGTCGTGCTGGTGGTGATGTGGATCGGTGCCCGGCCGGGCGGGGTGCACCGGCCGGGCCACTGGGAGACCCGCGGTGAGGACCGCCATTGGGTTCCCGATGACAGCGGCCCCGATGACAGCGGTCGAGAAGGCAAGGGTCGGGAAGGCAGGGGCTGAGGCGACCGTGGTCACGGTGGGAATCCTGGTCGCGCTCGTCGCCGCGGCTGGGGTGTGGTGGTTCGTCGGCCGGGCGCGCCTGGCCGACGCCCCGGCGTGCGCGCGGTGCCGGCACCGGTACACCGCGCACTCGGCGTTGGGCGGGCCGTGCCGGTCCACCGACCCCGAGGCGTGCGGGTGCGCGGAGTACCTCGAAGTGGTCGGCCGGGCGTTTCGCGGGGCCATGGTGCGGGAGGCCGCGGTGCGGCCGTTGCGCCGGTTGGCGGCCGGCTACGACAGCGACACGCCCGCGCGCCGGGTCGTGGAGGACTTCCTGGCCAGGCGGGACTGGCTGGTCGGCGTGGGGCCGGACCGGGAACCCGCCGCCGTCCCCGAGGACGTGCGCCGCGCCGGGTGGCTGGAGGTCCTGGGCCGGCGGGACCGGCTCGCGGTGCGGTGTGCGCGCGAGGTCCTGGCGTCGGTGGGCAGCCGGGAACTCCCGTTCCGGGGGTGGCAGGAGATCGACCCCACCACCCGGGAGGGCGCGGAGTGGGCGGCCCGCCTGCGCCCGGCCGCGCGGACCGCGGCGCACGAGGTCGTGGACATGGGGCGCGGGTCGGGTCGGAGCCTGATGGACCCGGTGAGCGGCGCGCCGGTGATCCGCCGTCGTGGCGGGACCCTGCACGCCGCCCTGCTGCGGCGGCTGCCGGCCGGCGAGGTGTTCGCGGAACTCGTGGTGGCCGACGTCCGGAGCGTGGCCGCGACCCGGCAGGCGGTCTGGGTGCGCGGGTCGTCCGGGACCCTCCACCCCGCGCCCCGGAACTCGGCCGGGCGGTGGACCGCGCACGAGCTGGCGACCCTGGCGGAGTCGTTGATGGACGCCACCGGACCGGCACAGCGGCCCGACCGGCTTCCGGAGGCCCGGCGTCGCCTGGTCGAGTACTTCGACCGGGACTGGCCGCCCGGCACGGTGTTCACCCGGGCGGAGTTGGCCGCCCGCCTCGATTCGACCCGATAGGGCTTGGCCCGGTGGGATGCGGCGCGGTGAGTTGCGGCGAAGGGGAATCGTTCGGGGCGGGAACCGTGATGGCGGCCGGGTCGTTGTAGGTGCGGGGGTGGGGGCCGGAGTCGACCTTCGTCTCTGCGGGTGCAGCCGGCGGGATGGCGCGTCACCGCGAAGATCCGCGACAACACTGTGCGGCAAGGGGGAAAGCTACTCACGGGGGGATTCCGTGCTGCGCGTCATCTTCACGACTGACGACCTGGTGCGCACAACCGTGGCACCGACCGCCGACCCGTTGTGGGAGGTGGTGCTGGGCGGTTGTCGACTGCGCGACCGGGATCGCCCGGCCGCATTTCACGAGTGGTCGCTGGAAATGCGCCGGAGACTCGATTCCCGCAGCCCGGCGGTGCGCGTGCTGCACCTGCTCTCGCCCGCTCCGGACCTGCTCACGCCGCCCGAGGCGGCGGCCGGTCTGGAGGCGGGGCTGGCCGCGCTGCGGGCCACCCCGGCGCATCGGGTGCGCGCGGAGCTGAGCCGGTTCCGGCCGTTGCCGGAATGGACGAAGCCGTTGGCCGGCGGTGACCGGCGGGCGTTGGCGGTGCTCGCCGACATGGTGCGGCACCTGCATTCCCGGCTGGTCGCCCCGTATTCCGACGTGATCCGGGAAAGTGTGAACGCCGATCGCGCGCGGCGGGCCCGCGACCTGGTGGACGGGGGTGTGCACGCGCTGCTCGCCGGACTCGGCCCGTACGCCCGGTGGGAGCCGCCGGTGCTGGAGGTGGACCACCCGGAGGAGCGCGAACTCCCGCTGCGGGGGCGCGGTCTGCGGCTGGTCCCGTCGTACTTCGGCCGGCAACGGCCGTGCACGCTGGCCGACCCCGCCGCGCCGCCCGTGCTGGTGTACCCGCTGGAGGACGGCGACCGGTGGCGGGGCGCCGAACCGCGCAGCCTGGACGCGCTGCTGGGGCCGACCCGCAGCGCGGTGCTGGAGTGCGCGCGGGCCGGCGCGGGCACGACGGAACTGGCCCGCCGCGTCGGCACGTCGCCCGCGTCGGTCAGCCGGCACACCGGGGTCCTGCGGGCGGCCGGGTTGCTGCGGACCAGTCGGCACGGCACGCAGACCGTGCACTCCCTGACCGTGCTGGGCGAATCGCTGCTCGCCGGCCACCAGCGGTAGGCCGGCATTCGGGGGGCTTGTACAGAGGGTGTCCGAGTGGTCACCATGAGTGGATGGACCCCTATCGCTTAGACCTGACCGGGCACGACATCCACGCCGAAGGCGCGCTGCTGCGCGACCGCGGCCCGGTGACCCGGGTCGAGCTGCCCGGTGGCGTGGTCGCCTGGTCGGTCAACCGGATCGACCTGCTGCGGCGGCTGCTCGCCGACCCGAGGGTGTCCAAGGACGCCCGGCGGCACTGGGCCGCGTGGCGCGACGCCGAGGTGCCGGACGACTGGCCGCTGCACATCTGGGTGTCCGTGGAGAACATGTTCACCGCGTACGGGCCCGACCACCGGCGGTTGAGATCGTTGGTGGCCAAGGCGTTCACGCCGCGCCGCACCGACGCGCTGCGGGCCGGCGTCCAGGCGATCGCGACCGACCTGCTCGACGCCCTCGACGCCGGACCGGACCTGGTGGACCTGCGCGCCGGGTACGCCAACCCGCTGCCGATCGAGGTGATCTGCCGGCTCATCGGGGTGCCCGACGAGGCCCGCCCCGGCCTGCGCCGGGCCGTGGACATCTTCTTCGACACCACGGTGACCCCGGAACTCGCGACGGCCAACCGGTTCGACGTCCGCCGGATCCTGGAGGACCTGGTCGCCGCCCGCCGCCGGGACCCGCGCGACGACCTGACCAGCGAGCTGATCGCGGTCCGCGACGAGGGCGACGGCCGGCTGACCGAGACCGAGCTGGTGGACACCCTGATCCTGTTCATCGCGGCCGGCCACGAGACCACGGTCAACCTGCTCGACCACGCGATCACCGCGCTGCTGACCCACCCCGGGCAGCTCGCCCTGGTCCGGTCCGGCGAACGGGGCTGGCGCGACGTGGTCGAGGAGACGCTGCGCTGGCAGGCCCCGGTCGCGCACCTGCCGCTGCGCTACGCGGTGGAGGACCTCGTGGTGGCCGGCGTGCCGATCCGGCGCGGCGAGGCGATCCTGGCGTCCTACGCGGCGGCGAGCCGCGACCCCGGGCTGCACGGCCCGACGGCCGACGACTTCGACCTCGCCCGCGCCGACAAGGAGCACCTGGCGTTCGGGCACGGCGCGCACTACTGCCTGGGTGCCCCGCTGGCCCACCTGGAGGCCGAGATCGCGCTGCCCGCGCTGTTCGAGCGGTTCCCCGACGCCGAACTCGCCGTGCCGCCCGGCGGCCTGCGCCCGGTGCGGTCGTTCATCTCCAACGGCCACGACAGCCTGCCGGTCCGCCTGCGGCCGTGAGTCGACCCGGGCCTACCGCAGGTGCGGTTCGAGGGCGTCGGCGATCGCGGCGGCCCCGACCCAGTGGTCGCCGGCGCGGGCGTCGGCGGGCAGGTCGACGGTGACCAGCGGCGGTTGCGCCAGGACGATGTCGGTGCCGGCGGGGTAGAGCCGCAGCGTGGTCGCGCCGGGGTGCAGCGGCAGCACGGCGGGCGCGCCGCCGACGGTGCAGGCCAGGGCGATGACCTGGTGGTCGTTCTCGGCGGGGTCGACCCGGACCTGGTCGGTGCGGACCTCGATGCCCTTGCCCACGAGGTGGGCCGCGACCGCGTCGGCGAGACCGTCGCTGGCGGCGATCAGGCGGGCGCGGCGCAGGATGTCGGCGTAGCGGGCATCGTGCTCCTCGGCCTGGCCGTCGGGTGCCGCGGTGCGGAGTTCGGTGAAGCGGGCGCGGGCGTCCTGCTCGACGCGGGCGAGGTCGACGGTCTTGGCCATGCCGGGTGGTGCTCCTGCCTTGCGGTGCTCGGGGTGACGACAGACTGTACGTCCCTCAACCGCAAAAGTGCGGACAGGTATGGCGTGTCGGTGCATCCTTCCGGGCGTACCGATAGATCCATTCGGCCGGCGCGGGTGGGGCAGCGCGGGCCGCAGGGGCACCTACGGGCGCGGGGCGCGGGTCACGCGGGTGGGGTCACGCGGCAGGGGTGGCGTGGCCGGCGATGTGGTGCGGAGGGGTCACGCGAGTGGGCGGCGTCGGCGGAGTTCACCCGACCGGTGGGTTCTCGGGGCCGGCGGCGAGTCGGGCCGAGCGCGGACCGCGGGGCCGGTGAACCATGGCACCTCTCGGCACGTGGGATCACAGTGGAAGGAACTGGGGAGCATGTCTTCGGAAGCCGCCCGGCGCATCGAGTTGTTCTTCGAACTCCTGGACGTGGACGGCAACGGCCACATCGACGCGCACGACTTCGTGCTGCTGGCCGACCGGCTCGTCCGGTCGGTCCCCGGCGCCCGCCCGGACGCCCGGGAGGCGCTCGTCGTGGCGTGCGGATCGTTCTGGGCGGCGCTGGCCGCCGAGGCCGACGACGATGACGACGTCACCGTGACGCTGGACGAGTTCCGGGCGTCGGTGTCCTCGCCGGACCAGTTCGCCGACGTCATCGAGGAGTACGCCGACGCGGTCAGCCGGTTCGGCGACCCGGACGGCGACGACTTCGTGACCCGCGCCGACTTCGTCGCGATGACGACCGCGGCGGGCTTCGACCGGGACAAGTCCGGCGAGCTGTTCGACGCCCTGGGCGCGACGGCCGACCGGATCCCGAAGCACGTCTGGTACGAGTGCATCCGGGACTACTACACCGGGGCCAAGACGAGCACGCCCGGCAACGTGATGGTGAGCTGAACCCGGGCGCGACAGCGGACGGTCGCGCCCACGGCGCGATCCGGCCGCTCCCGCGTGGGAGGCGGTCGTGCGGCCGGTGCCGGCGGCGTGCTGACAGGCACGCACGACGCCTGAGTGGACCGGCACCCCGCCCGCGGATCAGTCCCGGAGAACCTAGACCACACCAGCTTCGCGGAAGCGTTAGCTGGCTGGGCGCTCGTAGATGATCTCCAGCCCGTCCTCGTCGTCCCACTGCTCGCCGTTGCGGACGAACCCGTACTGGGCGACGAGCCGGTAGGAGGCGTCGTTGTCCGGGCTGATGGTGACCCGGACCGTGCGCACCTCGGGCTCGTCGGCGGCGCGGCGCAGCAGCGCTTCGAGCGCGGCTCGGGCGTAGCCGCGCCGGCGGTGCTCCGGGTGCACCGCGTACCCGATCTCCACCATGCCGGCCGCGTCGGGCGGCCCGTGGTAGCCCGCCCGGCCGACGGCCAGCTCCCGCCGCTCGTCCCAGATCGCGCCGGTCACCCACGCCGCGCTCGCCGGGTCCCGCTCGGCCTGCTCCTGCCGCATCCGCCACACCCCGCGCCACTCGGGCCCGGCGAAGTAGTCCGGCAGCGGCACCGGGGCGATCGCGTTCGCGCCGGCCGCGTCGCCTTCGGCGAGGGCCTGGAACACCGGGCCGGTCAGGTGGACGATGCGGACGGCGGGCGCGGCGGGATCGCTCACGCGCGCCTCTTGGGCCGGTTGACCTTCATCAGGTCGACGTCGGTCGCCGACGCCCGCAGGTCGCGGAAGTCCACCCCGAACTCCTCGACGGCCCGCGCGGCGAGCCCGAGCGCGCGATCACGGACCGCGCGGTCGTCGTCGGCCACCTCGGCGCGGAACTGCACGCGGTAGCTGAAGAAGTCGAGCGCGCGGTCGTAGGACAGCGCGCCCTGCTCGGAGAAACCGTTGGTGAGCACGCCGTGCCGGTCGACCTCGGCCAGCAGCCGGGCGCGCCCGGCGTCGTCGAGGTCGGTGAACCGGCCACGCACCATGACCCGGTAGGTGTGCTCCGCCATCTGGTCCCCACTGTCGCCGTCGTGCTCCGGTGGCACATGGTCGATCACGCGGGCGTGGTCCGCAATCGGATATTTCGAAGGAAATCGCCGACCGCGCGGGCGAAGCCGGCCGGGTCGTCGTCGTGGATCCAGTGGCCCGCCTCGGGGAACTCGACCAGGCGAGCGCCCGGCCGGCGGGCGACCATGTCGCGGGCCAGTGGACCGGGCAGCAGCGGGCTGCGGCCGCCGTGCAGGACGAGGGCCGGGCAGGTCGAGCCCAGCCAGTCCGGCCACCAGTCGCCGACGCAGCCCTCCTGCACGGCCATCATGTCGTCCCAGTCGAACAGCAGCCGCCAACCCGAGCCGTCCTCGACCGCGCTCGCCAGGAAGTACGCGCTGTCCGGCACGTGCGCCCCGATCGCGCGCGCCAGCCCCTCGCGGGTCGGCGCGGACGTCGGCCGGCCCCGGACGTCGAGCACCGGGTGCGGCACCTCCGGCGGCCCCATCACCGGGCCGACGTCCTCGACCACCAACGCCGACACGAGGTCCGGCCGGCGCGCCGCGAGCTGGTAGGCGGTGATGCCGCCGGACGAGTGCCCGAGCACGACCGCCGGGCCGAGGTCGAGGTGGTCGAGCAGGTCCGCGGCGTCCGCGACGAACTCGTCCCGGCCGTAGTCGGCGGCCCGTCCACTGTGCCCGTGGCCGCGCTGGTCGGGCGCGACGACGCGGGCCCGGCCCGCCAGGTCGGTGGCGAGCCGGGCGAACACCGCGCCGCGGCCGAACGTCCCGTGCAGCGCGAGCACGGGTGTCCCCGCGCCGCCGGAATCGGTGTACGCCAACGTCGGTCGGTCCGCGCGCGTGAACAAGAGCCCCATCGGGCCGAGGGTAGGCCCGCCGCGCTCCTGCGGCGGACCCGCCCGGTCACCACCCGGTCAGACCGGGCGCCAGACCTCCCAGGGCCAGCAGCGACAACGTGATCGCCACCGCGTAGTGCTCCAACGGCGTCAGGTCGCGCTCGCCGGTCTCCCCGGTGCGGCCCGCGAACAGGCCGAGGTAGCCGCGCAGGACGGTGATCCCGTTGACCGCGACCGCCACCACTAGCGCCGCCACGACGAACGGCGAGGGGTGGTCGAGCAGCCGGTGGGCGTTCGCGAAACCGGGTAGCAGCGGGAAACCCGCCAGCACCAGCCCGAACCCCAGGTACGCCACGGCCAGCCGGGGCGTGCGGGCCAGGTCGCCCGCCGGCGTGCCCAGCGACAGCGCGCCCCGGCGGGCGGTCAGCGCGGCCACGGTCATCGCCAAGCCGGTCACCGCGACCACCGCGGCCGGCCGCACCCCGTCGACCAGCACCACCCCGTTCACGCTGACCAGCAGGAACGCCAGGGCGCGGGTCGCGTCCGCCTGCACCACCGCGAACACCGCGCCGAGCAGGGCCGCGGCACCGCCCACCACGGCGGCGGCCGGGATCTTCGGCACGACCAGTCCGAGCGGCAGCAGGAACGCCGCCACCACGCCCATCGGCGTGCGCGCCACGAACCACGGGAACCAGCTGTGCACGGGCACCGCCGCCGCCCGCACCGCGACCCCGAGCAGCACCAGCACCTCGCCCGCCGGCGTCGGGACCAGCAGACCCGACGCCACCACCAGCGCGCTGGGCACGTGGTAGACCGCGAACAGCCGGCCGCCACCGGCCGCCGACCACGCCACGGCCGCCGTCACGGCCCACAGCACCGCGTGCACCGCCGCCGCGTCCGCGACGGTGAACGCACAGGCCAGACCGACCAGCACCAGGGCGCGCGCCAGCACGCGGGGCGGGTGCGTGGTGACCGGGCTCAACGCCGTTACCAGCACCCCGGCCAGGCTGAACGCGGTGCACACCAGGCCGCCGGGGAACGCCGCCAACGACAGCAGGAACACCGCCGTGGCCCCGAAAACGCCCTTGCGCCGGGCGAGGCGCGGGTCCGCCTCCCGACCGACCACGACAGCCGCGACGAGCCACCCGACGACGACCACCGCCGACACGACCACCGCCGACACGATCACCGGGCCACCGCCAGCCGGCGCACCAGGCGTTCGTCAGCCGCCGCGAACCGCCGCACCAGCCGCACGAACCCGCCCGCCGCCCGTTCCACCACGACGGCGTCGAGGTACCCGCGTTCCAGGGCGAACCGGTACAGCCACAGCCGGACCGGCCGGGGCGTGACCCGGTCCCAGAACCCGCCGCCGCCCCCGACCGGCTCGCCCAGCGCCTGCTCCAGGTGGTGGTGGTCGTGCAGCAGGCTGGGGGAGCGCAGGATCTGCGCGCTGCGCAGCGCCGCGTGCCCGAGCAGGTGGACCAGCGCGAGCAGTTCCCAGCCGAGCCCGATCTCCACGAGCACCAGCCCGATCTGGGTGGTGGAGGCGTAGGCGAGCGTCGTCTTGATGTCGGTCTGCGCCCGACCCACCAGGGTGGCGTGCACGGCGGTGAGCCCGCCGACCACCGCGATCAGCACCGGCAGCGCCGGGGCCTGTGACCACTCGGGCGCGGTGCGCAGCAACAGGTACGGCCCGAGGCTGACCGAGATCGCGCCGTAGCAGATCGCGCTGGACGGCGTCGGACCCTCCATCGCGCGCGGCAGCCACCCGCCCAGCGGGAACTGCGCGGCCTTGCCCATCGAGCCCCACAGCAGCAGCAACCCGACCGCGAGCGGCGGGCCGTCGTGGTGCACGACCACCGCCGCGCCGACCAGCCCCACGTCGCACAGCCGGTAGGTGGCGAACGCGCGCAGCCCGTGCGCGACCGGCCCGCGCCGCTGGTGGAAGAACGCGATGAGCAGCGCGGACGCCAGGCCGGTCAGCTCCCACCCGACGACCAGCAGGTCCAGCGTGCCCGCCAGCACCACCAGTTGCACGCCCGCCACGAACAGCGCCAGCAGCAGGTGGAACCGCCGGTAGCCGGGGTCGCGGTGCAGGTACCGCCGGGAGAACGCGCCGATCAGCGCGCCCAGCAGCCCGGACAGCACGCCGACCGGCACCGACAGCCCGTCGGCCACCAGCACCAGCGGGAACCCGTCGAACCAGGCGCCCAGCGGCACCTCGACCGGTCCCGCCGTCGCCACCACCGCGAGCAGCCCGGACGACACCGCGGCCGACAGCACGGCCACCGCCGACACGGCCCGCTCGCCCAGCGGCAGGTCCAGCCAGGACACCAGTCCCAGCAGCAGGAACGCGCCGAACGGCACCGCGGCCGCCGCGACCAGGACGCCGGTCACGGGACGAGCACCGGCACGTCGGCCGCCGCCAGCACGTGCGCGCACCCGAGGTGGTCCCGGGAGCCCGCGTACACCTCGACCGACCGCGCCACCACCGGGAACGCGGTGCGCTCCCGCACGTGCGGTTGGAACGCCCCGTCCTGGAACACCGAGACCGCGTCCTGCTCGGGCACCCACGCGGCGAGCTGGATCCACTTGCCGGACACCAGCCGCTCCAACGCCGGGTCGGCGGCCACGATCGCCGACAGCCGCTCCGGGGACGCCTCCACGACCAGCAGCAGCCGCACCGGCTCGTGGATCTCCACCATCTGCCACGGCAACCCGGTGCGCAGGTCGGACGCGTGCCCGTCCATCACGCCGATCAACCCGGTGATGTTGTGCGGGAGCTTGGTACCGCAGCCGTACCCGGCCGGGTCAACGAAGCTGAAGTAGTACTCCAGGTTGATGCCCGCGCACACCGGCCCGACGGCTCCGAGCAGGGCCGCCAGCAGCCCGCCGTCGGTGTCGGCGGCGGGCTCGTAGGAGGCCAGGAACGCCCGCCGGTCGAGGTAGAGGCCGCGGGTCAGGGAGCGCCGGCCGACCACGCACACCGCGTTGGTGGCGTGCCCGTACTCCGGCCGGGGCTGGCCCAGGTCGACGGCGTGCGTCTCGGCGTGCGCCAGGGCGTCTTCCGGCGCCAGGTCCGGCGGCGCGGACTCGAAGCGGCGGCACCGCTCGTGCGCGGCCAGCGCGCACGCCTCGGCGAGCGCGACCTTGGCCGCCCGCAACGGTTCCGCGTGCCCGGCGGGCACCAGGTCCTCGTCGTAGTAGGTCATCGTGTCGTCGCACGTGTTGTGGTAGCCGCCGACGAACCACGTGCCCTCAGGGATCACGGTCCCGCGTTCGGCCAGTCCTCTCCGGACGGCGGGGTCGTTGGCCATGGCGGCGAACGCCCGCGCGTTCGGCCCGCCCCGACCGCCGCCGGTCGCGCCGCAGTCGTGCGCCGACTCGTGCGGGTTGTTCAGGCTGGACGACCCGTGCCCGACGATCAGCACGACGGGCGCGAGCCCCCGGCTCAACCCGGTGGTGCGCAGCACGGTCGAGACGATGTCGGTCATCTCGGCGGGCGGGAACTCCATCACCAGCCGGGTCGGCGCGGCCGGCGCGGGCCGGTGCGACCAGCGGTGCGCGGCGCGCGGGAACAGGCAGCGCCCGACCAGCGAGGCCAGCCCGGTGACGCCGAGCGCGACACTGGCCAGCCCGCCCCGGGCCAGGGTCCGGCTGCCGACCGACACCGACCGGGTCCACCGGGCCTTGAGCCGGCGGGGTGCGCGGCCGGGGGTGATCGGCTGCTCGACCACCGCGTGCCGGGGCGTGACCACCACCGGGCACAGCGGGCGCGGGCGGACGTCGGCCACGCCCCGGTAGTTCATCGCCACGCCGAAGAACCCGGCGAAGCCGAAGGTCTCCACCGCGGGGCAGCACTCCTCCAGGTGCCGGCGGACCGACTCCTCGCGCTCGTCGAGGCAGAACACCGCCTGGAACGCGGGCGTCCCGGCGGGCACGGCCAGCCGCTGGTGGGCGGCCAGCCCGTCGAGCACGCCGATCCGGTGCCGCCGCTCGTAGGCCAGGTGCAGCAGCCGGCGGCGCTCGACCTCGTCGCAGCCGTCCACCACGCCGAGCCACGTCGCGGCCCGGTCGTGGTCGGCCAGCGGCACGTCCATCAGCCGGGCCAGCGCGAACGCCTCGTAGACCAGCTCCAGCCCCGGCCGGGGCGCGGCGTCCTCGACCGGGGCGGCGGTGGCCAGGACGTGCCGGGTGGCGAACACGTCGAGGGTGAGCTGCACGGCCAGGTAGTCGGCCAGTGCGGCGGGCCGGGGCCCGACCGGCGCGCGGTCGGGCCGCACCTCGAACTGCCGCACCATGCCTGCCCAGCCCCGCAACGACAGCAGGGTGGCGGTGACCACCGCGCCGCGGTCCTGTTCGGACACCCCGAGCGCGTCCAGCGCCCAGGCGACCGTGCGCTCGGCCGACCAGCCGGCCTGGTCGCGCAGGCCCGCCGGGAGGCCGCGCAGGAACGGGTCCGGCGGGCCGCCCGCCCGGCCGTAGAGGGCGCGGAAGGCGGCCAGCAGCCCGCTCTCGCGCTCGGGCATCGACCAGGAGGCCACGCCCTGGTCCAGGAATGCGGCGGTGAGCCGGATCAGCAGCGGGTGCACCAGGTGGTCCGGGTCGACGCCGGTCCGGGCGACCACCCGGTCACGCGGGCGCGGCGGGCTCGCCGGCACGGCGGGTTCGGGTGCCGCCCCGCGTAGCAGGTCCCAGCGCGGGTCCACCGCGTCCACGGCGTCGGTCTCGGCCAGCAGCCAGTGCAGAGCGGGGCCGCGCGGCACCTCGACGTGGTGGCGCAGCCGGGTTTCGTGGAAGCGGCGCAGGGTCGGCCCGCCGGGCACCACCGGCACCCCGTCGTCCACCACCTCGGCCGCCACCACGGCGTCCAGGTCGTCGGGGGTGATCCGGCCGGCCGCCAGGAAGCCGTGGAACGCGGCCTCGCTCAGGTACGGCTCGGTGCCGAACACCTCGGCCGCGCGGGTGACCGCGTCGGGGAAGGGCAGGTGCTCGAACGCGTGCAGGGTGTTGTGGTGCACGAACGCCTGTAGCGGTCCCTGCTCGGGCAGCAGCTCGGCGGCGCGGGCCACCAGGTCGGCGATGGTCATCGCGGCCGCCGGCGGGTGGCGTGCGGATCGTCGGAGGCGGCGGTCAGCCCGTCGAGGCCCTCGACGGTGAGCGTCGCCGAGGGCAGCTCGCGGGCCAGTTCGTCCAGCCGGGCCAGGAAGGTGTGGTCGACCAGCGCGACGTCCCGGACGTCCACGACGACCTCGGTGATCTCCGGCCCGGCCTGGCCGATCAGCCTGCGCACCGGCAGCAGCGCGGGGAAGATCGCCGCGTCCCGCAGCCGGATCCGCAGCACCGACCCGACGGTGGTGGCCTGCGGGCGGGGCACGAACGCGCCCGGCCGCACGCCGCGCGCCAGGTGCAGCACCAGCTTGAGCGCCAGGCCCGAGGCCACGCCGACCAGCAGGTCGGTGGCCAGTGTGACGACCAGCGTGGTGAGGAACAGCACGAGCTGGTCCCAGCCGATCCTGGCGACGTGCCGGATCTCTCGGGGGGAGGCCAGCCGGAAGCCGGTGTAGACCAGCATGGCGGCCAGCGCGGCGAGCGGGATGGTCTGCACCACGCCGGGGATCAGCGCCACGAACAACAGCAGGATCGCGCCGTGGCAGACGTTGGACCAGCGCGTCTTCGCGCCGGAGTCCAGGTTGGCCTTGCTGCGCACGATCTCGGAGATCATCGGCAGGCCGCCGATCAGCGCGGAGGCGAGGTTGCCGGTGCCGACCGCGAGCAGGTCGCGGTTGACGTCGGAGGTGCGCTTGGCCGGGTCCATCGCGTCGACCGCGAGCACGGTCAGCGTCGACTCGATGGTGCCGATCAGCGAGAACATCACGATGTACTGGAGGGACGTGCCGCTGAACACCTGGGAGAAGTCGGGGAAGGTGATCGCGTCCAGCAGCGAGCCCGGCAGCCGCACCAGGTGCTCCGGCCCGAGGTGGTGGTCCGCGCCCAGGAACGTGTAGTCGTGCGGCCGGTCCAGGTGCAGCCAGAGGCCCAGCGGGATGGCCACCGCCGGCACGACCAGCGGCGCGGGCACGAGCTTGCTCCACCGGGCGCGCACCAGCGGCAGCCCGAACAGCAGCAGCAGCGACAGCGCGCCGACCAGCAGGATGAGCGGGTTGGCGTGCACCAGGCTGTGCGGGATCTCGGCGAGCAGCCCGAACGGCGAGTCGGCGGTGGGCTTGACCCCCAGCGCCACGTGCGCCTGCTTGGCGATGATGATCACGCCGATCGCGGCGAGCATGCCGTGCACCACCGAGGGCGACATGGCGATGCCGACGCCCGCGGCCCGGAGCAGGCCGAACACGATCTGGACCAGCGCGGCGACCACGCCGACCGCCAGCGCCCGCCGGTAGCCCGCGACCAGGTCGCCCTGGCCCAGGTCGTGCACGCTGCCGACGGCGATCACGATCAGCCCGGCGGCCGGGCCCTTGATGGTCAGCGGCGCGCCGCCGAGCAGGCCGCCCAGGACGCCGCCGATGATGGCCGTGACCACGCCCGCGATCGGCGGGAACCCGCTGGCCACCGCGATGCCCAGGCACAGCGGGAGGGCGATGAGGGCGACCAGGAAACCGGACTTCAGGTCGGATTTCGGTGGTCGGCGGGTCGCCGGGGCGGGCGGTCGACCGGTTTGCCTGGTTCCACGGGATTGGCCCGGCATCGGATTTGTCCTTTTTTGGGCGCGTCAGGGACACCGCGGTCGTCCTTTAGACGGCGGTGAGGTGGGGGATTCAGCGCCCGGTCGGCGGTCCGCGGGCGACCCGGCTGTCGACGCGGGTGGCGGTCGGCGTCACGGGGACGGCGACGGCCGAGCGGACGTGATTCCGCTGGAGCGCGACGGCGGGTGCGGCGGGGGTGACCTCGTCCGCGAAGCCCAGGTCGAGATGGGGGTGCGGGAGGGTTTTGACCTCGACCTGGAGGTAGTGCCCGGCGGCCGCGGGGGATCCGGCGGCGGCCGCGTGCCCGACCCCGACCACCAGGAAGGTCCCGAGCAGCGCGGCGACGAGCAGGGCGAGAGCGCGCACGAAAACCTCCCCTGGAGATGTCGGTGATTTGGCAGTGCGGTCGCGCGGAATCGCTGACCGCAATCCGGGCAAGCCGTTCGATCATCGGGGACGCGCGGAACGGCCGTCAAGAGCCTGAAGTCGTCAATTGACAGAAGGCGACGGTACTACTGCGACAGGCGTAGTCCGGAACAAAGCCGATTGTTACGGCATTGGGTGGAACGCGTCGGAAATCTGCCCTGTTTCGTTTTCGGTGGGCCGGATCGGCCGGTTGGCGCACGCCGATCGGCGGCCGGTCAATGGGAGGCGAGAGGACCCCGAAGAACTTTCACGTGCTGGGAAAACGCATTCCCGGACCGCGACCTGCGACGGCGTTGCGAACCGTGTGCATTCCGGCCGATCAAGTCGCTCGGCGCGCGTCGATTCGCCGGTCGGCGCTCGGAATCGGTCGGCCGGCTACTTCGGGCGGATCTCCAGCGGGATCGAGACCGGCGCGGACACCGGCCCCGCGCCGACCGTGCCGGTGACCGGTCCGCCGGTCGCCGTCGGCCCGGCCAGCAGGCGGAACACGAACACCACCGATTCGCCGCCGGCCAGCGGGCGACCGGCCGAACAGGTCACCGTGCCCCTGCCGGCCGGGCAGCCGACGCGGGCCTGCGCGCCGTCCAGCCCGACCAGCGGCCCGTGCCGCAGGGCGTTGCCCGGCCCGACCACCTGCACGCCCTCGGGCAGGTCGAGCACCAGCGCGGGCGCGGGCACCGGGGTCGTCCCGGCGTTGCGGACGGTGATCGGCAGGTCGGTCGGCGGCCCTCCGGTGCCCAGCGCGAACCCTTCCGGCGCGGTCGGCACCAACTCCGGCGCGGTCGGCACGACGGTCGTGGTGGTGGGCGGTCCGTCGGACGCCGTGGGGGACGCCGTGGGGGACACCGTGCCCGAGGCCGGCGCGGACGTGGTCACGCCCGCCGATCCCGTTGTGGGCACCGGGTTCGCGGACGTCGGCGCGGTCGTGGTGGGTCGCGCCGACGTGGACGGGCGGTCCACCCCGGCCTCCGGCAGCACCGGCTCCGGGCCCGCACCCCACACCAGCGCGGTCACCACCGCCGTCGTGGCCGCGCCGGCGGCCAGCCAGTGCGACGTCGCGGCCACCGGGCCCGCCTTGGCCGCCCCGGTGGTCGCGGCCAGGTAGCCGGCCGTCCCCGCGCCCAGCACCAGCGGCGCGACGACCGCGCGCAGCGTGCCGTTCACGTCGGCCAGCTCCGCGGCCAGCGCCCGGCACTGCGCGCACCCGTCCAGGTGGGCCTCGACCTGGGTGTTCTCCCTCAGCGTGAGGCCGCGCCGGGTCCACGCGCCCAACCTGGTCACGGTCGCCCGGCAGCGGCCCGACGGGTTGTGCGCCAGGTGCGCCTGTAAGTACGCCTTCTTCAAGCCCTCACGGGCCCGGTGCGCCAGCGCGGAGACGCCGTTGCTGGTCAACCCGAGCAGCGGCGCGACCTGGGCGGGGGACTGGCCCTCGATCTCGGTCTGCCAGAGCACCGCCTGCCACCGCTCCGGCAGGCTCGCGAACGCCCGGGACGCCAGGAACCGCTCCAGCGTCGCCACCGCCGGGTCGTGGAACGGCACCGAGGTGGTCCGCTCGACGCCGGACACCGCCGCCACGTCCTCGGTCAGCCGCAGCGGCCGGTCCCGCCGGGTCCGGTCGTAGGCGGTGTGCCGCAGCGCGGTGAGCAGGTAGGCGCGGAACGCCTCGTCCGGGCCGCCCCCGGCGCGCAGCACGTCGAGCACCTTCGCGAACGCGTCGGAGACCAGGTCGTCGGCCTCGGCGGCGGAGCGGGACAGCGTGCGGGCCAGGTTGCGGGCGGCGTCCACGTGCCGCTCGAACAGCTGCCCGTAGGCGCTGATCGTGCCGGTGCGCACCGCTGTGATCAGCTCGGCGTCCGAGGCGGTCGGCCCAGGCCGCGGGTCCTGCTCGTCTGGCTGGCCGATCACCGGACGTCTCCCTCTGGGCACCTTGGGTGAGCGATGTCCTTCGGGACCATATAGACCCCTGCCCGCGCCGGTGTGGGGTACTCGGGAAAACGGTGCGGCGCGGGCTTCCGGGCTCGTCGGGGCCGGGCGGCCGGCACCGGGGGTGAAGTCGGCGGCGGTCTGCCGCTTTTTCGTCTATGGGTGTAGACTAAACCCACTTTTCGGCCGCTAGTGAGGAGTGTCCATGGGCGAGGCGTCCCGCGTTCCGGTCCGTCAGCTGGGTCCCGGCGGCCCGCAGGTGCCGCTGTTCGGCCTCGGCTCGTGGAACACCTGGGACCGGATGGAGTTCGACGACGCGGTCGCCCTCCTGCGGCACGCGGTGGACGCCGGCGTGACCCTGTTCGACGTCGCGCACTACAACATGGGCCCGCACGCCGAGCAGGCGCGCACGGACATCATCTTCGGCGAGGCGGTGCGCGCCGCCGGGATCGCCCGCGAGGACTACCACCTGTGCGGCAAGCTGTGGCTCTGGGAGTACCCGACCACCAGCTTCGCCCAGCAGATGGACACCTCGCTGGAGCGCATCGGCGTGGCGAAGGCCGACAGCGTCGTGGTCGGCGACTACATGTCCCCGCCCGACATCCCGTCGATCGTCACCGACGTCGAGGAGCAGCTCCAGGCCGGCAGGTTCGACACCTGGGGCGTGAACAACTGGGTCGCCGGCGACCTGGAGGCGGCGCTCGCGTTCGCCGACAAGGAGGGCCTCACCCCGCCGTCCTTCGCGCAGCTCAAGTACAGCATCGCCCGCCGGTCCATGGCCGAGGGCCCGTTCTACGCCGAGCACTTCACCTCCGGCCGGCTGGTGCTGCAGGCCTCCGACGTGTTCGAGGGCGGCATCCTGGCCGGGCGCAAGTTCCCCGAGCGCAAGATCGGCGCGGACCCCGGTGGCATCCGGGACGCCATCCGCGAGGCGGCCGACCGGGTGGCCGAGGTGGCGCGGCGCTACGACGCGACCGCTGCCCAGGTCGCGGTCGCCTTCTGCCTGACCAACCCGGCCGTCGCCAACGTGCTGTTCGGCGTCAGCAGGCTCGCCCAGCTCGAGGACAACCTGGGCGCGCTGCGCCTGGTCGCCGAGCACGGCGCGGACCTGCGCGCCGAGCTCGACCCGCTGTGGACCGACCGCGAGGTCAACGCCGACGGGTCCTGGTGACCACCTACCGCACGAGGAGGACCGGTCCGATGCCCCTCGACCCCGCGGTGGTCGAACTGCTCGCGGCGGCTCCCGAGCCGCCGGCGGGCGCGGCCCCGCAGACGCCGGCCGAGATCCGCGCCGCGTTCGACGCGATGGTCGTGGTGCCCGCGGACCTGCCGCGGGTGCGGTCGGTCACCGACCTGGCCGTGCCTGGCCCGGCCGGCGACCTCCGGGTGCGCCTGTACCTGCCCGAGGTCGCGGGGCCGGTGCCGCTGTTCGTGTGGATGCACGGCGGCGGCTGGACGTTGGGCGGCATCGAGGAGAACGAAGCGGCCAACCGCCGGGTGTGCCGCGACGCGGGCGTCGCGGTCGCCTCGGTGGAGTACCGGCTGGCCCCCGAGGACCCGTACCCGGCCGCGCCGGAGGACTGCTACGCGGTGCTGACCTGGTTGGCGCGCAACGGTCACCGGCACGGCGTCGACGCCTCCCGGATCGCGGTGGGCGGCGAGAGCGCGGGCGGCAACCTGGCCACCGTCCTGACCATGCTCAGCCGGGACCGGGGCGGGCCCCGGATCACCGCGCAGGTGCTGGTCTGCCCGGTGACCGCGCACCCCGCCGACGACGGGCTGGCGTCCTACGCGGACTGCGCCCGGGGCTTCG
This sequence comes from Saccharothrix espanaensis DSM 44229, assembly GCF_000328705.1. Lineage (NCBI taxonomy): Bacteria > Bacillati > Actinomycetota > Actinomycetes > Pseudonocardiales > Pseudonocardiaceae > Saccharothrix > Saccharothrix espanaensis. The sequence continues at coordinate 4,415,914 of NC_019673.1, forward strand.
GCATGACCGCCGACTCGATGCGGTTCTTCTTCCGGCAGTACCCGTCCTCGCCCCGGGACCTGGACGACCCGTACCTGCTGCCGTCGCGCTCCAAGGACCTCACCGGCCTGCCGCCGGCGCTGGTGCTGACCGCCGAGTACGACGTGCTGCGGTCGGAGGGGGAGCAGTACGCCGACCGGTTGGCGCGGGCCGGCGTGCCGACGACCTACAAGCAGTACGACGGCCAGATCCACGGTTTCTACGGCCTGTACCCGGATCTGCCGGCCTCCCCGCTGTCGCACGCCGACGTGGTCGAGTTCCTGACCGGCGTGTTCTGAGCCGACGGCAGCGGGCCGTCCCCCCGACCCGGCCCGCTGCCGTCGTTCCACCGCCTCGCGAGGACCGGGCCTGCGGGATCGGGCCTGCGGGATCGGGCCTGCGGGATCGGGCCCGAAAGGATCGGGCAGCGCGGGATCAGGCGGCGGCGAGCCGGGCGAAGAACGTGTCCAGGTGCTGCCGCTGGAGCTTGCGGGTCGAGAACTTCGGTCCCACCAGGCTCATCACGTTGGCCCCGGCGGTCACCAGCACGATCTCGTCCACCAGTTGGTCGTCCGGCGTCGCGGTGCGGATGTCGCCGTCGGCCCGGCCGCGCCGGATGTGCTCGTGCAGGAAACCCCGCCACACCTTGAGGTGCTCCTGGTAGCGGGCGTTGAGGTGCTTGTTGGACAACGACATCTCCCAGAACGCCATGAGCACCCGGCCGGCCGTGACGCGCTTGGCGTCCAGCGGCATCGAGCCGTAGCACATGGCGCGCAACGCCTCCACGCCCGAGCTGTCGGTCAGCGAGCCGGCCATGTGCTTGTGCATCATGGACAGCGCGCGGTCGAAAGTGGCCTCCACCAACGCGTCCTTGGTGGCGAAGTACCGCTTCAGCGCGCCGTTGGCGAACCCGGCGGCGGTGGCTATCTCCCGCATCGTCGCGGCTTCCAGTCCGCCGCGGACGATCAGGCCCCAAGTCACGTCCACGATGTGCTCGCGGCGTTCGTCGTGGTCGATGACCTTGGGCATCGGGCTCCTCCGAGTGCGGCGGTTTAGTCTACGGGCGTAGTATATCCGGCGGCGGGTCGGTCTCCCGCTGGGTGGAACACCCGGTGGGACCGGGAGTGCGGCGGATCAGCGCGGCGGGCAGGCCATCTCCACGCCGCCGAGCGCGACCCCGAGGAGTGAGGACCCCGCCGGCACGCTGCGGCCGACCAGTTCGCAGCCGGCCATGCCGGCGATGGTGACCTCGGTGACCGACTCGGCGTCGGGCGCGCTCGGCGGCTTGCCGGATCGCTGCTCGGCGTTCCGCCGGGCGTCGGTGATCGTGGCCGGCAGGCAGCCGACGTGCCGCAGGTGGCGAACGTCCGTTGTGGACGGGACTGCGACGGTACAGGGCGACGATCCGCCGTGGCGTCGTGCAATTCGCGCGTGACTGGCTGGGCACGGGCGGCAGTGGTGAACCGCACCGGTGGATCCGAGGGTCGTTCGGCTCCTGGGTTAAAGTCTGCCGGTGGCGGGGCAGGTCGAAGCGGAGTTCCTGGCGGCTATCGGGCGGTTCGCCGGACCCGTTCGCGGGGCCGGTGTGGTGCTGCTGAGCGCTTTCGGCGTGGCCTCGGCCGCCGACGACGGGCTGCCGCTCGCGTTCGCCCTGCTCGGGCTGATGGTCGTGGGCGCGGTCGCGGACTTCGTCGGCGGGCGCCGGGTCGCGCTGGTGTTCGCCGTGGTCCGGGTGGTCGCGGTGGTCGCCGCGCAGGGCGAACTCGGCGGCGAGGCCCGGCTGTGGGCGCTGAACGTGCTGACCACCACCGCCATCACCCTGCAGTGGGAGTGGGGGCCGGAGGTCGCCGTGCCGGTCACCGCCGCGCTGCTCGGCGGGTGGCTGTGGTGGGCCGGGTTCGACGGCGCGGTGGTGCTGCGGGTGGTCGTGGAGTGCTCGCTGGCCCGGCTGGCGTTCGTGGTGGTCCGGCGCTCCACCCGGCGGGTCGACGTCTCGCGCGTGCGGCGGGCCGAGGCCGAGCGCGCCGAAGCGCTGGCCGCCGAACGCCGGGCGCGCGAACGCGAGTACCTGGCCCTGCTGCACGACACCGCGTCCGCCACGTTCCTGGTGGTCGCGACGGAGGGCATCGACCCCGACGCGGTCGCCGGCTACGCGCGCCGCGACCTCGCGCTGCTGACCGGCACCGCCGAGGCCCAGGACAGCCTGGTCGACGTCGGCACGTCGCTACGAGCCGTAGCCGACCGCTCGCCACTGCGCGTCGACACCCGCACCGAACCCGCCACGGTTCCCGCCTCGGTGGCGTTGGCCATGGTCAGAGCCGTGCGCGAGGCGCTGGTCAACGTCGAGCGGCACGCCGGCACCGGGCACGCCGAACTGGCCGTCCGCGCCGCCGCCGACCGGGTCGTGGTCACCGTCGCCGACCGGGGCCCGGGGTTCGACCCCGACCGGGTCTCCGGGCACCGGCGCGGGATCAGCGGGTCGATCGTCGCCCGGATGGCCGGGGTCGGCGGCGTCGCGGCGGTCACGTCGGCGGCGGGCGGCACCACCGTGCGGTTGGCGTGGCCGGCGTGACGGCGGGCGAGCAGGTCTTCGCGAGCATCCGGCTGGTGCTGCTCGGCGCCGTGGCGGTGCTCCAGCTCGGGTTGTCGTTGCCGCCACTGCTGGCCTACGAACACGGGCCGGGCGCGTCGGTGGCGTTCGTGGTGCTGGCCCTGGTCCCGCTGGTCTGCGCGGGCTGGATCACGCGGCGGCGTCCGCTGCCGCGCGTGGTCGTCGCCGGCGGGGTGGTGGCGGTGCTGGGGGCGTCGGTGCTCGCCACGGCCGCGCTGCCGGCCGACGGGCACTTCGGGGCCGCGCACTGGTCGTTCGGGCTGGTCGGGTGGCACCTGCTGATGCTGCTCGCGGACCGGGTGCCGGCGCTGCTGGCCGCGTTCGGCGCGCACCTGGCCGCCGGGATCGCGCAGTTCGTGCTGGCCGGCCCGCCGGACCGGGTGTCGATCGGCGCGGCGGGCGTGGTCGTGCTCGGCGTGACCAGCTTCCAGCTCGGCGTCCTGCTGCTGGCCCGGGTGCTGCTGCGCACCGCGCGGCAGGCCGCCGAGCTGGCGGCGGAGCAGGAGCGGGCCGCCACCCGGGCCGCGCTCGCCGAGCAGTGGGCGCAGGACCTGCGGGCCGGGTTCGCGGGCGGGCTGGGCACGACGCTGCCGCTGCTCGCCGACCTGGCCGACGGCGTGCTGGACCCCCGGGCCGAGGACACCCGGCGGCGGTGCGCGTTCGCGGCGACCCAGTTGCGGCGGCTGTTCGCCGAGCACGACGAGGTGCCCGACCCGCTGGTGCACGAGGTGGCGGCCTGCGTGGACGTGGCCGAGCGGCGTGGTCTGTCGGTGTCGCTGGCGGTCAGCGGGTCGGTCGTGCCGGTGCCCACGGAGGTGCGGCGCGAACTGACCGGACCGGTGGCGTCGGCGCTGTCGGCGGCCCGTCGACGCGCGCGGGTGAGCCTGCTGCGCACCGACGGCGAGGTGCGGCTCGCGGTGATCGCCGACGCGGCCCCCGAGGCCGGTCCGGGCCCGGCGACGGGCACGGGGACAGACCCGGAAGTGGACCCGAAAGTGGACCCGGGCGTGGACGGGGTGTCGGGGCGGGTCGACGTCCGGTCCGACACCTACGGTGGGCAGACCCGGATGGAGGCACGATGGCGGACGAGCTGAGCGCGGTGGTGGTGGACGACCACCCGGCCGTGCGCGCCGGGGTCGCCTACTGGCTGTCCTCCGGGGACCCGCCGGTCCGGGTGGTCGCCGAGGGCGAGGACGTGCGGGTCGCCTGGCTGGACGAGGGCGCGGACGCCGACGTGGTGATCCTCGACCTGCACCTGGGCGGGCCGACGCCCGTGCTGGGCGACCTGCGCCGGCTGGTCGAGGCGGGCCGGCGGGTGGTCGTCTACTCGATGCGGGCCGACGACGAGATCGCGCTGCAGTGCCTGGAGCTGGGCGCGCTGTGCTACCTGACCAAGGCCGAGGGCGCGGACCACCTGGTGCCCGCCACCCACGCGGCGGCGCGGGGCCGGCCCTACACGCCGCCGTCGCTGGCCGGCGCGCTGGCCGGGGACCGCTCGGAGACCCGGCCCGCGCTGTCCGCGCGGGAGGCCGAGGTGCTGGTGGAGTGGTTCCAGTCGGAGTCCAAGGACTTCGTCGCCCGGCGGCTGGGCATCTCGGTCAGCACGGTCAACTCGCACCTGGAGCGGATCCGGATCAAGTACGCGCTGATCGGCCGGGAGGCGCCGACCAAGGCGGCCCTGGTGGCGCGGGCGATCCAGGACGGGCTGATCGGCGTGGACGACCTGTGACCGGCTTGTGGTGCGAACGACCGACAGCGCGGACCGGCCGACGGGGCTAGCTTGCGAGGCAGGTCCCACTAGTCCATTAGGAGTCATGCCTTGACGCACGCCCGTGGCGCCCTGTTCATCGCCGCCGGAGCGGCGGCCCTGCTGCTGTCCGCCTGCGGCAGCACGACGGACGGTGTCGCCACGCCCGGCACCACCGCGGCCACCGCGACCTCCGCCGCCGAAACCTCCTCCGCCGCCGCGAGCACGACCAAGAGCGGCTCCGCGGACATGACCGCCGAGGTGTCCGAGGACGTCACCAAGCCCGGCACCAAGCTCAAGGTGGGTGACCGCGCCGTCGTGCCGTTCAAGTACGGCACCCAGAAGACCGGCACCATCGCCCTCACGGTCACCGCGATCGAGGAGGGGTCCAACGCGGACCTGGCCAAGTTCGGCGACAAGGCCAAGGGCATCACGCCGGTCTACATCCGGGTGACGGTGGAGAACGTCGGCGGCACCGACCTCGCGCACAGCTCGCTGAGCCTGCGCGCGCTCGGCGCGGACGGCAAGGGCACCGGCGTGATCATCAGCGGCGACACCGACCAGTGCGAGTCGGAGACCGCCGGCAAGGACTTCACCAAGGCGGGCGCGAAGTACGAGACCTGCGTCCTTCAGGGCACCCGTGAGGGCACCAAGGCCCCGTCGGCGAGCTACAACAACGGCGACGGCTACGACAAGTCCCCGCTGGTCTGGCAGGGCTGATCCGGCCGGCGCGCGGGCGGTCCGGGCCGAGACCGGTCCGGACCGCCCGCGTCGTCGTGCGGGGGAGTCCCGGCTCAGGCGCGGGCGGCGGCGACGAACTCGCGCATCAGGCCGTGGTCCTTCACGCCCCGGCTAGACTCGATGCCGCTGGACACGTCGACGCCCCACGGCCGGGCTTGCGCCACCGCCGCGCCGACGTTGGCCACGCCGAGCCCGCCCGCGAGCAGCCACCGCCCCGCGGGCCTCGCCCCGTCCAGGGCCGCCAGGTCCCACCGGTGCCCGGACCCGGCCACCGGTGAGTCGAGCAGCAGCATCTCCTCGCCGAACGCGCCGACCCGCACGTCGGTGCCCGGGATCAGCGCCACCGCCCGGACCAGCCGGGTGCCGGCTGCCGCGACCTCGTCGAACGCCTCTCTCGGGTACTCGCCGTGCAGCTGCACCGCGCCGACCCCGGACGCTTCGGCCACCCGGCGCACCTCCGCCGCCGGCACACCGCTGAACACGCCCACCGTCAGCACGCCCTCGGGCACCTCGCGCACCAGCCGCCGCCCGGTGTCCAGGTCGACCTGGCGCGCGCTGGTGCTGAACACGAACCCGACCGCGTCCGCCCCGGCTGTCACGGCGACCTCGACATCGGCGGCGGTGCGCAGCCCGCACAGCTTCACGTACATGCGCCGAACCCTATCGCCGCCGGCCGGGCGGACGGCGGGTTGCTCCGCATCGCGACGCCGGCCGCACATCGCGTGATCGTCCTCGCCCCACCGTAGAGAAAAGTGTCGCGGTCCCGCGAATTCGGGTCTGCGGTTGCGCCGATGGGGCATCGCCGATCGGCACCGGAGTGAGGGCGGTTGTCCTGCCCGCCCCGCCGTTCCTACGTTGCCACTGGGGAGTGCGGGTTCCGTCCGGTACGGCGAGAAACGAGGCATGACCATGCGAAGAGGCAGGTCGAGAACGTTCCGGATAGTGCTGGTGCCCCTGTTGGCCGCGGCCGGAGTGGTGGTGCCGGCCGCCACACCGGCGAGCACGCAGCCGCTCGCCGCGTCCACCCTGACGAAATCCGTGCGGACCGCGTCGAGCCCCGCGGCCCACGGCGCGACGGCGTCCTGGACGCTGTCCTACGACAACAACTCGCCCGCCGTCGGCGCGGCCACGATCACCGACCCGATCACCGCCGGGCACACCTACGTCCCCGGCTCGCTGAAGGCCCCGCAGGGCTGGACGCCGCAGTGGTCCACGAACGGAACCGCCTTCCAGGACACCGAGCCCGCGTCCGGCACGGTCGCCGTCCGCGCGGCGAACCCGGTCGCCCGGCCGGACGGCACCGCCCTGGCCAGCGAGCTCACCCCGCCGGTCCAAGCCGCCGCCACCGCGACCGGCGGCGACGGGTTCACCCCGCTGCTGCACCGCACGGCGACGGGGTCGTTGCAGGCGTGGAACATCTTCCACCACGCGGCCACCACCCAGCCGAAGGTCGTGTGCAGCGAACCGGCCACCGGCGCCCTGTGCGCCGGCGGCCCGTGGCCCAAGACGCTCAACACGGCGGTCGGCCCGTTGCAGGGCGGCTCCGCCGGTGACATCGCCAGCCCGCTGGAGCCGCAGTACGTGCGCGACCCGGGCAACTCCGCGCTGGTCTACTACGCGGCGGTCACCGAGACGTCGGTCGGCGTCGGCTGCCTCGACCTGGAGAACGCGGCGAACTGCGGCTACTGGCCGCTGCT